>CAYMRD010000003.1:7280-167324 GCA_964392775.1 uncultured Bifidobacteriaceae bacterium | reverse complement strand
TAGTAAAACCAAGGGGGACAGACGATGATCCGGGACTACCGCACAAAACAGGAGGGAGAAGCCTAATACAATTGAGATTATAGATAAAGCCGCTAAGAAATTAATTCTTAGCGGCTTTTTTGTATGTATAGGACATTTACATTTATTATAACGTTGGTGTGAAAGAATTTTTAGAAATCAGCCAGAGGACATGCACCGTAAGAACACCATGTAAAAACCGGATACCGATAATACGGCAGGGCTAATCTGCCGAAAGGCTGATTCAGGGTTTGTTTATTGCAATAATTTCTCTGTCAGGGTATTCAGTTTTGCATCACTGTATTCGCCTTGCGTGTGGTAGCTGATATGCCCGTCTGCATCCAGAATGAAAAAGTGCGGCTCTTTTACATCGGTAATGTTCAGCTCTTTCATAAGTGCTTTCACATCATCATCACTCACCATAAAATAGCTGTATTGTTTGGGCGATATTTCCTTCTTCGATTGTTTTTTAGCCTCATTCAGTCCCAGTTTGGCAATGCCCTTGAGCATACCCACAAAACACAGGTTTACATCATACATTCGTCCGCCCATTAATCCGCCCATGCCGGGTCCAACGAGTGAATTGTAAAGCGGATTGTTCCAGTTGCGTAACATTTTTTCGGCTTTGGGCGACATCGCCAAACATACCACAGTTTGTTTTCCTTTTACATCAGCAGGAATAATAAGGGGTTTATCTGCCAGCGTTTCGCAATGCAGGTCAGGGAAAATTTGTTGGGCATGAACGGAAAGGCCAATAAAAAAACAAAGAGCTAAAATAAGTTTGTGCATACGGATTAAATAAAACTGACTATCGGGAAGGTGTCAACTTCCCATCGCGCACCCCTGCCCCTGACGAGGACCAACCGCACACTTTCTAAAAGACTTGTGCGCGGAATTCCCTTTAGGGTTGGGTGAGCGGAGGATATGACAATATCCTGATATAAATAAAAAAGAGGAACTGTGGGCAGCTCCTCTTTCGTATTAAATTAAGTTAGATATTAAGCGTTAATCAGGGTTTTGTAATCGGCAGCATTCATCAGTGTACCTGCTTCCGAAGGATTGGTCATTTTTACTTTTACCATCCATCCGTTACCGTATGGATCGCTGTTTACCAATTCGGGAGCACCATCCAACTGGCTGTTCACTTCCAATACCTCACCACTTACGGGCATAAACAGGTCCGACACGGTTTTAACCGCCTCAACCGTTCCGAATACATCGTGCTGGGCAACTGTTTTGCCAACAGTATTGATGTCAACGTAAACGATATCACCCAACTCGTGTTGAGCAAAATCAGTAATACCTACAAAAGCTGTATCGCCTTCTACGCGAACCCATTCGTGATCTTTGGTGTACACCAGTGTTTCAGGAAAATTCATAATAAGTCTTGTTTTAGAGGGTGCAAATTAAAAATTTAAACTGTAAAACAAATGGGGGAATGTTAATTATGTTGATTGTGTTAATATGGTTTTACGGTGAGTATAAAGTATTCAGCAGGTTATGTAACCCGGAGGCGATCTTTGCCCTGGGCCTGGCAACAATGAAAAGCTGTGGACTTTCCATACATTCGCAGGCATGTCAGGCAAACTATATTTGGTTCCCACCCCCATTGGAAACCTTGAGGATATTACCCTCAGGGCCTTGCGTGTACTCAAAGAAGTTGATGCAATTTTGGCTGAGGATACCCGCCAAAGTATCAAGCTGCTCAAACATTATGAGATAGACAAAACGTTGATTCCTTATCACATGCACAATGAACACAGGGAATTGCAGCGGTTTATAACCATGCTGGCCAATGGCAAAAACCTGGCTTTGGTGAGTGATGCGGGTACGCCTGCCATCAGCGATCCCGGATTTTTGCTGGTGCGGGAGTGTTTGCGAAACGATATTGCAATCGAATGTTTGCCGGGTGCTACGGCATTTGTTCCGGCATTGGTAAAGAGTGGATTGCCCAGCGACAGCTTTTGTTTTGAAGGATTTTTACCGGAGAAAAAAGGCAGGCAAACCATGCTTAAAAAACTGGCCGAGGAAGAACGAACCATTATCATTTACGAATCGCCACACCGGTTGCTTAAATGTTTAAACCAACTGAAAGAATTTTTTGGGGGAGAGAGGCAGGCATCGGTTTCACGTGAGCTGACGAAGATGTTTGAAGAAACCGTGAATGGAACCGTTGATGAACTCATTGCCCATTTTGAAGCCAAACCTGTAAAAGGCGAAATTGTAATGGTGATTGACGGGAGGAAAAAGGAAAAAGTAGGCAAGGAAGAGGGTAGGCAATTGGGAGAGTAAGCAATGGGGAAGTAGGCAGTATGCAAAAAGGAAAACAGGCAAAGAGGAAAAAATAAATTCGAATAATGAAATTCAAAATTCGAAAATAAGATTGGAAAGAACTGTTGGCTGAGCGGAGTCGAAGCCATGTTCAATACGGGCGAAGTAATATTGAATTGTTATGTATTAGTAAAGTGTTGTTTTTTAGCAATCAGTCCGGTCGAGTAGCAATTGCTGAGGATTTGTAGAGCATTGCGTATCGAGACCAAACACTTCTCGATACGGCTTGCAGCCTACTCGAAGTGACTACCAACAACATTACATTAATACATAACCTATTGAATTTAACTACAAAGACCACGAGGAAGGCGAGATGTTCGCTGGGTTTAACCATCCCCAACAAATCCTAAACCATCTTAAACAGTGAGCAAGGAAGAATCTCGAATATTGAAGAACCAATCAACCCTTCACTAATAACCCCAGCACATCCATCTTCCTTTGGGTTTCATTCCATTCGGCTTCAGGGTTCGAGTCTTCGGTAATACCGGCTCCTGCATACAACAACGCCTTGTCTTTGCCTAATTCCATGCAACGTAAGTTTACATACAAATGGGTTTCCTTTGGTTTCATTAAACCAATAAAGCCACTGTAAAACCTGCGCTCCAGTTGTTCGTTTTGGGAGATAAACAAAGATGCTTCAAACTGCGGCAAGCCGCATACGGCCGGGGTTGGATTGATTGCAGCCAGCAGCTTGTGAAATTTTTGCAGTAAGACTTCGGGTTTAGGTTTCCAACTGATGGTGGAGCGTAAATGTTTAAGCGAACCGGCTTCAATGGTTTCCACTTCTGTTTTGCGAATGCCCGATAATTTGAGATTGGCAAAAGTATCTTCGATGAAAAACTCCGTCATGTTTTGTTCATCGTATTCTTTGTCGGTCCAGGTAGCATCCGAACCTGCCGGAAGTGTGCCGGCCAGTGCTACTGTTTCGAGCAGTCCTTTTTGTACGGTGAGCAATTTTTCGGGTGTGGCCCCGCACCAACTGCCCGATTGAGGCAGGTGAAAAAAGTATACGCAGGCATCGGGATAGGTTTCGGTGAGCCGGGTAAAAAAGTCTGCCGGGTCAAAGTTTCCGGGTAAAGCTATGGCCGCGCTTCGCGCGGCCACCATCTTGTCAAACTTATGTTTGCCAATGGCCGTTATACCTTGTTGCACATAACTTTTGTAGAAAGTCTGGTCGGCCTCAAAGTTGGTGAGCGTTGCAGGCAAGGCAAATGTATGTACAGTTTCTACCGGCTCAAGTGCTTCTCCCGAAACAAGTTTGTCGTTTTCGTAATACCTATCAGCTTGTAGCAAATAAGCCAGATTACCGGCTCCATAAGGCGAACATACAAACTGTGCAGGTCCTTCGGTAAGCATCTTCACCGGTTGCAGTACAGGTTGTTGTTTGCTATATAAAAAATGAATGCTTGAAGTGCCCGGCAAACGTACAGCGGCAAAGCTGTATCCGTTGGCTGCGGCTTGGTTAAATTTTTGGCGGATTGAAGTTGCGTCCATCTTTGTTGCGTTCTATAACTGCCATGGTGAGGCGGCTGATGCAGCAGAGTTTATCCTGCTCATCGGTAATACGTATTTCCCAGATTTGTGTGGTGCGACCCAAATGGATGGGCTTGGCTACTCCATATACAAATGAACCTCCATCACCCTCGTGTGCCGAGCGAATATGATTGGCGTTAATGTCTAATCCAACAGCAACATATTGGTCGCGGTCGAGGCACATATTGGCAGCAGTGCTTCCCAAGCTTTCGGCCAGTACACAATAGGCGCCACCATTTACAATACGAAGAGGTTGAACCGTGCGATGGTCAACAGGCATGCGGGCCTTCAGGTAATCTTCGCCATACTCTGTTACCTCCATCCCAATCCACTCACACAAGGTGTTTTTGTTGCGGTTGTTAATCTTTTCGAGATTGATATCTCCAATAAAAATGCTCATGGGATGCAAACATACGTTTTTCCTTTACATCAATTGTTTCACAATTTTCAGGTACAACTCATCCTGATCAAAAGGTTTGGTTACAAAATCATTCATGCCTGTTTCTAAAACCTTGCGTTTGGTTTCGGCAAACGCATCGGCTGTTAAGGCAATTATTGGAATCATTGGATTGAGTACGGTTGTCGATTCTGACCGTATAAAAGCTGTTGCATCATACCCGCTCATCTCCGGCATTTGCAGGTCCATCAATACCACATCAAATGATTGTTTCGTCATAAGGTCTATCGCCTCCTTGCCATTATTGGCAATAGTGACACTGGCATTCCAGTGGGTCAGGTATTTTTTTACGACCAATTGATTCAGGGGATTGTCTTCAACCAATAACACCCGGGTCTGATCCAGATCTTTTCCCGGCTTAGTTGTCTTTTCTTTGGTTTTATGGATCTGGTTGTCACTCAATTCATAAGGAATTTTTACTGAAAAAGTAGATCCCTGATTGACTTTGCTGGTAATAGATATGGTTCCATTTTGCAGCTCGGTAAGATTTTTGGTGATAGCCAGCCCCAATCCGGTACCACCAAATTTACGGGTGGTATCAGTGTATGCCTGAGAAAAACTATCGAATATGCTATGAATCTTATCATTCGGGATTCCAATGCCTGAATCCGTTACCTCTAATAAGATTTCAACAGATTGATTCGGTTGAAAATACGCGCTCACAATAATTTTCACAAAACCTTTATGCGTAAACTTAATAGCATTACCAACAAGGTTAAACAGGATTTGATTCAGCCGATAGGGGTCGCCTTTAAGCATATTGGGAACATCCGGTTGAATTTCGAGATCCAATGAAATATTTTTTTCTTGTGCTTTATGGGCAAATGTTTTTTGTAATTCCTGAAGCATGTTGTGAAGGTAAAAATCAACATGCTCGAACGTAATTTTGCCCGCTTCAATTTTACTGAAATCCAGGATGTCATTAAGAATCACCAGCAGGTTATCAGCAGAATATTTGATGGAATAAAGGGATGCTAAATTATCAGGCGACATCTCTTTTTCCAACATTAACCCCGACATGCCGATAATGGCATTAAGGGGTGTACGGATTTCATGGCTCATATTGGAGAGAAAGTCCGATTTAGCCTTTGCTGCCAGCTCGGCAGCCTGCTTGGCCTGAAGGAGTTCATTTTGAGCCACAAACCTGTGTGTAGCATCCATCGTAAAAACAGCCACTCCGGTAACATTCCCTTGTTCGTCAAACAAAGGGTTGTAGGTTGTTTCGTATAAACTTCCGCTAAGTGATTTATGAATACCCTGCGTTCGCTGACCCGAAAAGGGAAGGATATAATCATCTTTTACTTTGGATGAAAGATCCGGTAATGTTTCAAAAACATTCGCCCCAACTTTAATCTCAATGCCTCCGGTGTTTTTAACCGCTTCAAAATGTGCCTGGTTAAACGCGATGTAGTTAAAGTCTTTATCAATGGCAAAAATACTATAGCTGCTGCTATTGATCAGGCCCATTAATTTTAAAGCAATTGCTTTGCTGTCTTTAAGTGCGTTTTGTTTTTCAATTTCTGTTTGATAAAAACGACTCGAACGAACAATCAAAGCGGAAAGCTTATGCACTGTTAAGTCAGCCGGTGGAACATAATCAAATGCCCCGTTTTTAATCAGCACCAATGCCCTGCGTACATCATTATTATGTGTGGTGAGAATGGTTATGGGTGTAAGCACTTCACGCTTTTTACATTCTTTCAAAAAATGCAGACTATTACCTGAATCAAGCCGATCCTTTAACAAAATACATTGATATGTAGTTGCCGGATCGCTGAGGTGTTCAATCGTTTCCTGATTAGCGGGAAGTCGTGTAAGAGCATATTTAACTGAAAAAAGAGCAAACAAATCCTGTACCGAATGATAATCCGATTCATGGTCATCAATTAATAAAATATGAGCAACCGTATTATCAAATGGCATTTAAAGCAATATATTATTCGGTAAGCACAAGCAAGAGGGCGATTGTATGTGATTCATGTTTTCTTTTTGCTAAGTTTTTCAGAGTGTCTAACATACAAAATGTTTTGCCAAATGTTAAGTGAAAAATGTTAATTGCAGGTTAGTAGGATAAACCAATGAAAAAGGGCTTTTTATGACAATCAAAAATTTCTATATCATCCGTCACGGAGAAACAGAGTACAACCGGCTCAATATTGTGCAGGGAAGCGGAGTGGATATGGAACTCAATGAAACCGGCAAGCAACAGGCGGCACGTTTTTTTGATGCATACAAAGACCATCCGTTTGAAGCCGTGTATACATCGGCATTAAAGCGGTCGCAACAAAGTGTGGCGGGATTTATTGAGAAGGGTATTAAACATGAAGCACTGGCAGGACTGAATGAAATAAGCTGGGGCGATTTTGAAGGCAAACAACAAACACCCGAACAAAAAGAAGCCTATTGGAATTTAATCCATCGTTGGAATGCTGGCGACTATGAAGCGAAAATAAACAACGGAGAAAACCCGGTTGAGATGCAAAAACGACAACAACCGGTTCTGCATCATATCTTATCAAACACCCACGAAAAAGAGGTTTTGATCTGTATGCACGGTCGCGCTATGAAGAGTTTATTGTGTTTGATGCTGAATAAACCGCTGGCAAGCATGGAAAATTTTACGCACACCAACTTGTGCTTGTATAAGCTTGCGTACCAAAATGGGTTGTTTATACTAAAAGATGCCAATAATACGCGCCATCTCACTGATAATCAAAATACCTACATGTAGGTTCGATTCCTTTTGTGCAGGTGCCTATATTTGATTTCTTTTTAACGCTATTATTTATGAAAAAAGCATTGATCATTCAGGCAACCGCTCTTCTTGTCGGTTTTCAGGCTCAAGCACAAAAATCTTCTTCTATGCAATATCCCCAGGCTAAACGAACAGACGTAACAGATGTTTATTTCGGAACTACGGTTGCCGACCCATACCGCTGGTTGGAAAACGATACCGCAACTGATGTTAAGGCTTGGGTAAAACAAGAAAATACAGTCACACAAAAATACCTTGCTCAGATTCCATTCCGCGAGCGCATCAAAAAACGTTTGACCGAGATCTGGGACTATCCAAAATATTCAAGTCCGTTTAAAGAAGGCGAATGGTATTATTTTTTCAAAAACGAAGGTCTTCAAAACCAAAGTGTATTGTACCGCCAAAAAGGATTGAGCGGAACACCGGAAGTGTTTTTGGATCCGAATACGTTAAGTGCAGATGGAACGGCATCATTGGCCAGTTTGACCTTTAGCAAAGACCATAAATTATGTGCCGTGGGTGTAGCCCAAAGCGGCAGCGACTGGAACGAAATTTTTGTGATGGATGTGGCAACCAAACAAAAACTATCCGACAAAATTGAATGGGTAAAATTCAGCGGAGCTACCTGGAAAGGAAACGGATTTTATTACAGCCGTTATGATGAGCCTGTAAAAGGTAAAGCTTTCAGCAACCAAAACGAATACATGAAAATGTATTACCATACTATCGGAACAGCCCAAAGCAAGGACGTGCTGGTGTATGAAGATAAAACTCATCCATTACGTTATTTCCATGCCGGAATCACCGAAGACGAACGTTTTATGTTCATCAATATCAGTGAAGGAACCAGCGGAAACGAAATCCTGATTAAAGACCTGAGTAAAAACGAAACGGAGTTTAAAACGCTGTTCAAAGGATTTGCAAACAACTATAGTATTGTTGATAATATTGGCGACAAAATTTTAGCAACTACCGACAATGGTGCCGCCAAATACAAGCTCATTGAAGTGGATCCGAACAATGCTGCCGAAAGCAACTGGAAAACCATCATTCCCGAAAGTTATGATTTGCTCGAAGGGGTTTCGCACTGGAACGGAAAATTGTTTGCCTCTTATCTTAAAGATGCCAGCACGCGTTTGTTCCGTTTACATGCAGACGGAAGCAACAAAGAAGAAATCAAATTACCCGGAATTGGAACAGCATCCGGCATCAGCGGCAAAAAGGAAGACACTGAAACATTCTATACCTTCTCGTCCTTTACCAATCCGGGCGATATTTACCGCTATGATTTAGCAACAGGAAAATCGGAATTGTTCCGCAAAACGGAAGTGAAATTTAATGCAGATGAGTTTGAAACCAAGCAGGTGTTTTATACATCCAAAGACGGAACCAAAGTGCCGATGTTTATCATGCACAAAAAAGGAATTAAGCTGGATGGAAGCAACCCAACCATGTTGTATGGTTACGGAGGGTTTAATATTTCACTTACCCCATCATTCAGTGCTTCGCGCATTATGTTTTTGGAACAGGGTGGAGTATATGTTATTGCAAGTTTGCGTGGTGGCGGAGAGTATGGCGAAGACTGGCACAAGGCGGGTATGCTGGGTAAAAAGCAAAACGTATTTGACGATTTCATCGCGGCAGCCGAATACCTGATTCACGAAAAATACACTTCATCTTCAAAGCTGGGAATCATGGGTGGCAGCAATGGCGGTTTGCTGGTGGGTGCTTGCATGACCCAACGCCCGGAGTTGTTTAAAGTAGCTTTACCGCAAGTAGGTGTACTGGATATGTTGCGTTACCACAAATTTACCATTGGCTGGGGATGGGCTGTTGAGTACGGCAGCAGCGATAACAAAGAGGACTTTGATTACCTCATTAAATACTCTCCGCTGCACAATGTAAAAGCGGGCGTAAATTATCCGGCAACCTTAATAATGACAGCCGACCATGATGACCGTGTGGTTCCGGCTCACAGCTTTAAGTTTGCTGCCGAGCTGCAAGCCAAACAAAAACAAGGTGGCAACCCGGTATTGATTCGCATTGACAGCAAGGCGGGACACGGAGCCGGAAAACCAACGGCCAAACTGATTGAAGATGCAGCCGATTTGTGGAGCTTTATGTTCTGGAGTGTGGATGCACAGGTAAAATAGAACTGATTATGAATCGCCAGCACCTTTAGGTGCTGGCAATTTACCGACAGATACCCGCCACTCGCCTGTCAATCCCCTGCACAAGCCTAATCCCCTTGGGTGCTTTCTGTAATAAATACTACGTTTGTTGTGCATTAAGCAATAGATAGTATGGGTCACAAAAACAGAGATGAGTACTGTAACGGAAACTGGAAACAATACCGGCATACCCCGGCCGGTAAAATAATGGCCGGAATTCTGCTGGTTTTAGTGGGTGCAACGTTACTGGCCCGCCAGTTGGGAGTGGAGTTTCCGCATTGGTTATTTACCTGGCCGGTGGTGGTTATCCTTATTGGTTTATACAGCGGAGCCCGTCATTTGTTTTGCAATCCTTCGTGGGTGGTATTGGTGGGTGTGGGAAGTATTTTTCTATACGACCAGATGAATCCCGACATCAATATCTCTACATTTATCTGGCCTGTTGTAATCATTATGATTGGTCTTATGATGATTATTAAATCCAAAAGACGCAGATGCCACCAATTGCAGGATGATCCGAAGTTTGAAGAGATGTCGGCTGAAACAGGCACTGAAGACGGAGATACTATTGATACCGTAGCAGTTTTTGGGGGCGTCAAAAAAAATATACTTTCTAAAAATTTTAAAGGCGGAGAAATTACCTGTGTAATGGGCGGAGCCGAAATCAACCTGATGCAGGCTGATATTGAAGGCCGTGTGACATTGGAAGTAACGCAAGTGCTGGGTGGAACCAAATTGCTGATACCCGCTCATTGGGAAGTTCATCCCGATATGATGGCTGTTTTGGGAGGTATTGAAGACAAACGTCCGATGCATACCGGAGCCGCTACCGGCAAAGTGCTGGTATTAAAAGGAACATCCGTTTTAGGCGGTATCGAAATTAAAAGCTATTAAACACCAATCCTATGAATAACTGGTTTATCGCAAAGCTCGTTTTTGGTATTCACCAATCCAGCCAGGCTGTTATCACACAGTTTGACGAACAGCTCAGGCTCATCGAAGCCAAAGACAAACTCGAAGCCCTCATCAAATCACGTATGATTGGCATCAGGGAGGAAAACACGTTTACCAACGAACAATCGGGTGAAGTGCGTTGGGAATTTGTGGATGTGGTAGAGTTGCGTTTAATCAGTGAATTTAAAGACGGCATGGAGATCTGTTCTCGTATTGATGAACACGACCCGGCCGACTCATATATCGGGTATGTGAAGCACCGTGGACAATTGCTCCACAATGAGATTGAAGAATCGTTTGTACAAACAGCGGCTCAATAATGCTGAAGGATTTTGCTTTTAAAAAGGCCCTCCTGTTTTTTGTTGTCTGGTGGGCAGTTTGGCTGGGCATTGAGTGGTATATTATCCATTATTATGGTATAGGTACTTCAATGGCGCTGATTGATGCCACAGTGCATATTGTCTTGCTCGTATCCACTTCAATGGGCATTTACAACACAATCCGGTTTTACCGACCTACCCGAGGAAACCTCCTGTATATTCGCATCTGGGCATTCCTGCATGCCTGGTTTATCACAGCTTTGCATGGTTGGATTCTGATTCAGATTGATCCTGCCTACAATACATTTATTGAACAGGCGTGGCCGGTACGTTATGTTTTTGGCCTGATTATGATTTCCATCTCAATGGCAGGAACCACACTTCTTTTTTACATGGTAGATGAGCGGGAGAAAGAAGCACGAAAAGATGATGCCGAAAGAATAGCCCGAGAAACCGAGCTTATTCAGCTGCGCCAGCAATTGCAACCACATTTTTTATTCAACAGTCTTAATTCAATCAGCGCGCTGGCGGGTTCAAAACCCGAGCAGGCTCGTATGATGATTCAGCAGCTTTCGGATTTTTTACGCGGCACCCTTCGCAAAGATGAGCAACAGTTGATATCGTTAACAGATGAACTGCAACACCTCGGATTGTACCTTGAAATTGAAAAAGTGCGTTTCGGGCACAGGTTGGTTACGGCCATCGATATGGAGGGTGATTGCGCACAGGCAACGATTCCATACCTGCTGCTGCAACCTATTGTTGAAAACGCCATTAAATTTGGATTGTACGATACCACGGGTGAAGTTGTTATTCAGATTCATACCCGCTGCTCGGAAAAAGAATTGTTGATTACAGTGACCAACCCCTATGATGCTGAAACAGCCCAGCCCCGAACCGGCACAGGATTCGGATTGTCATCCGTGCAACGCAGATTACATTTGTTGTACGGACGTACCGATTTGCTGAAAACACAAACCCTGAACAATCAATTTATCACCACCATTTATATACCGCAAGCATCATGAAAGTAATTATCATTGACGATGAACCCTTGGCACGCTCTATTGTTGCCGAATATTTGCAGTCATACCCTGATATGGAAATTGTGCAGGAATGTGGAGATGGATTTGAAGGTATGAAGGCCATTGCGCAACACCAGCCCGATGTTATTTTTTTGGATGTTCAGATGCCTAAAATAAACGGGTTTGAAATGCTGGAACTGATTGATGAGCCACCGGCCGTGATTTTCACCACAGCCTTTGATGAGTTTGCCATGCGTGCTTTTGAGGCCCATGCCGTTGATTACCTGTTGAAGCCTTTCAGCAAAGACCGTTTTGATAAGGCCATGGAAAAATGGAACCGTCAGAAAGCAACCGTACAACAAACCCAAGCATTGTTGGAAGAGATTCAAACCCAGCAGGAAGAACAACACCGAGTGGTGGTAAAAACAGGTTCGAGTATTCGCATCATTCCGACTCAGGAAGTATTGTACTTTGAAGCCTACGATGATTATGTGAAGATTCATACCAGAGATGGATATTTTCTGAAAAAGAAAACCATGCAGCATTTTGAAAATACACTCGACCCGAAATTATTTGTAAGGGTACATCGCTCCTTCATTATTCAGGTGGCCGAAATTACCAAAATTGATTCGGCTGATGAAGTATTACTCAAAAGCGGAAAACGCATTCCGCTTAGCCGCACAGGTTACGGAAAACTTAAAACGGTACTCGGTATTTAACGAAAAAGACTATCTGTCTGTCGTCAGCAATATTTTAACCGCAGCGAAAGAACGCAGCGTAAATCGTTGTTCGCTGTGGTTAAGCCACGTTATTATAATCATTTTAACGAATATTGTAATACACGCACATTCCCATCAAGGCAAAAAACAATATTTCTTTGAGCAGCATGCGCTTGTTGTTGATGAAATAATATCCGACCACAATACTCATCGGTATGCTCAGGTAAAATAAAGCATATACAAAGTTGGTATTCTCAATGACCAATCCTAAGGCGCCAAAGAAAAAGAGTAACGCTATGCTTTGTAAAATCCTGCGTGTTTTTACCTTATTTCTGAAAAAATTGGACTGAAGTTTAAGGGTTGATAAAAGCATAACAGGCAACAAAATAATTGCCGGGGCCAGCATATCATACCCGCCAAATTGTGACTCGAGTAAGGTACGTTCAAGGCTTTGCTGAATAAAGAGCCAAACGGTTTGCAAATCACCGGTAAGATAAAAAGCAACAGCGGCAAAATACAGCGGTATGCTAATGCCAATCAGAGAAAGGGCTAAGTAACGGATATTAAACGAAGTGAAAATAATCACACTCATCAGGATATAAGGTAAAAACACCGCTACATCATAGTTAAACAACAATGCTACACCAAGGTACATACCGGCATCCAGTACAATCAACAATGGATTTTTCGATTCATACAAAAAACACAAACGCTGAAACATGAGGATGATGAAGGTGTTGGAAATAAGCTGCGGAGTAAGCTCTGCCTGCTCAGGATACAGACTGTTTAAGATGATGAAAAACACTCCGGGTAAAAAGGTATCCTTATACAAAATGCTATGCTGCACTACAGTATAGTTGAGGAAAATAGCCTGCACAATCAGCAGTACAGCTGCAATGATGTAACCCCACAGTATATAATTCGGGAGGCTTTTTAACCACACAAAAAAGGTATTGGCCAATGGTGCGGTTTGAATAAACTCGTAGGGGTGTAATGACATAAATACCGGAATTTTAAGCAACAGAGCAATCAATACAAGCATCAGTGCGGCAAGGGCGGTATTTTGGCGGAATATATTTAGCAAATCAGTAGTTGTTAAAGGGTAAGCTTCATCAAAGTAAAACGCCTGTCTTTAAGCGTAGAAATAATAATGCTGTTGGAATTGATTTGTTTCGACTCGGCAGGCATCAGCTGCACATAATAACTCATCGACTTAATCAAGATTTTGGTTTCAATTTGCCCGAGCGGGTTAATGCTGCTAATCATAATGTCGCCATCCTGACTTACATCTGAACTGTACACAAAGGATAGTTTATCGGGTGTGTTCAGCAAAACAAATGACGAGTAATATCCGGCATCATTCATCGTTGATTGATTCTTTTTCACCAGCTCATTAAACTGCGTTTTTCCGTTGGCCGATTTGGACAATACCACGATTTCATCATAATTATAGGCTATACGTGAGGCTGTTTGCGGAAATCCATTTTGATAATACGTGTATGTTTGACGAGTTTCATAATACTTCTCGGCAATAATCGTTATGCCGCCATCGCTGCGCGGAATAAGCTTTCGCAGGTACAAATCAGTAAGGCGACTGCCTGTTTCATTGAGCATAGTGCTGATGACTTTGGTCGTAAAACTTTTGTTCAGCGGTTCATACGATTTGTTTTTAAGCAAGGTTGACGTTGCATCAATTGAAAACATAAACGTTCCTTCTGTGGCGCGGTCGTTGGCCAGTGAATAAAATCCCGCAACATGCACTGTTTGATTGCCGTTATTAATCGTCAAACCAATATCGTTGATATAAGTGGAGTCCTGGTGAATTTCATATTCCAGTGTTTTATCCAATTGCTTGTAGTAAGCATACAGGTAATACTCGCGCAACTGTCTGTCTTTTTTCTTGCGGTCGCTGGCCTTTGGATAATCCACCAGTAAATAGGCGTTGCCCTCATTGTCGCACTCAAATGCCGTAACCATAATATCTGAAGTAGAATATGGAATAGGAAATGTACGAACGTAATCCTGATTGAGGGATTGGTTGTAACCGTGCAGGTTGAGTACACAACTGTTGCGGTCGGCACCATCTGTAAAATATATCAGTGCAAAATGCGATTTGTTGACGGATGACTGGAAATAGATTGAATTATTGCTTTTGAACTGTGCACTTTCAATCTGCGCCAGCGATTTATTGGCACCGCTTGGGGCCAACAGCGTATTCATTTTCCATGCGTATACATCAATTTTCGGAACAGAGTCATTGCGCTTGGTGGCCACCCAAAGCAGTCCGTCATCCTGTATCAAAACCTTTTCGATGTATGAATTAGTGGGTTGATCAATCTCACGACTCAAATCCAGAGCAAGGTTGTTTTTATACTTTTCAATCACAACATCGCGGTTCAGTTCACCCGACTTGCCCCGCAGCACAAACAAGCCCGCAGCATTTTCTCCAATAATACGGGTATAGCTGGTTTTGCTTTTAAGCTTTTGCTGATTGCTCCATTCAACCGTTTGTGCCACCCCCAATGAGCAGTACAAAAGTGAAAAGAATAATATGAGGGTTGATGGTTTTAACATTACTTTGCACTACAAATTAATTCAGATTACAGGATACAACAAAACGGTTGATACACAAGGTGCCAACCTCGAACGCGCGAATGGTAAGACAAACAGGATTTGACACTCGAAAAAAACAGGAAAAGGCCATTTTGATTGGACTCATCACTCCCAACCAAAAGCAGGAACAATCAGAGGAATACCTCGAAGAACTGGCCTTTTTAACCCTGACAGCCGGAGCCCGTGTGGTGAAACGTTTTACGCAGCGCCTGCCTCATCCCGATCGAAAATATTATTTAGGTTCGGGTAAACTGGAAGAAATCGGAGAATTTGTAAAAGCTCAGGAAATTGATATTGTAATTTTTGATGATGAACTTTCTCCTTCACAACTCCGCAATCTGGAACAAAGTCTTAAAGTAAAGATACTTGACCGCAGCAATCTCATCCTCGATATTTTTGCCACGCGCGCCCGTACAGCTCAGGCTAAATATCAGGTTGAGCTGGCCCAGTCGCAATATTTATTACCGCGCCTTACCCGAATGTGGACCCACTTGAGCAAACAAAAAGGGGGAATCGGGATGAAAGGTCCGGGTGAAACCGAGATTGAAACCGACCGCAGGATTTTGCGCGACAATATTTCGAAGCTTAAACTGCGTTTGGCCGAAATTGATAAACAAAGCATCACCCGCAGAAAAAACCGTGACGATAAAGCCCGTGTGGCTCTGGTTGGTTATACCAACGTAGGTAAAAGCACCCTGCTCAATTTGTTAAGCAAAAGTGAGGTGCTGGCCGAAGATAAATTGTTTGCTACCCTTGATAGTACCGTGCGCAAGGTGGTGATTGGTCACACTCCTTTTTTGCTGACCGATACGGTTGGGTTTATCCGCAAATTACCGCATCAGTTGATTGAATGTTTTAAAAGCACACTTGATGAAATCCGCGAAGCGGATGTGCTGTTGCATGTGGTAGATGTTTCGCATCCCAATTTTGAAGAACAGATAGATGTGGTGAACCGTACACTCACCGAAATCAGGGCACACGACAAACCTGTTATTTTGGTATTCAACAAAATTGATATGCTTAAAGAGCCGCTGGTGCAGCATATCAGCGATGATGATATACAGGAAGAGATGCCTTATATCGAACGCCTGAAAAACACGTGGATTGCCAAAGAAAATGCTCCCGTTATTTTTATATCGGCTGAGAATAAAACCAATATTCAGGAGTTGAAGGATACGATTCTCGAACGAATTGCACCAATCAATCAGTCGGGTTACAATCCTCCGGTGTATTAAAAAAGCACCGTTAAAACTAACGGTGCTTTCTTGTTTTATTCCGACCTCAAATACTTGTATACCCATCCGGCCAAAGCCGCTCCGGCAATGGGGATAAGGATAAACAACCAAAGCTGGGCTAAAGCCCAGTCGCCCACAAACAGCGCCTGACTGATGCTTCGTGCAGGATTCACTGATGTATTGGTTACCGGAATACTAATCAGGTGAATGAGTGTTAAGGCAAGTCCGATGGCGATACCTGCAAATCCCTTGGGTGCTTTCTCATCGGTGGCCCCTAAAATAATTAGCAAAAACATAAAGGTCATTACAAATTCGGTGAGCATAGCAGCAAACATGCTGTAATTACCGGGCGAGTGTTCTCCGTATCCGTTGGCTGCAAAATTTCCAATGGCACTTCCATTACCGGTAACGATAAGGTATAAAACACTTGCTGCGGTTATTGCACCGGCCACCTGTGAGATGATGTAGGGTAAAATTTCACCGGAGCTGATTCTTCCGCCTGCCCATAAACCAATGGTAACAGCCGGGTTTAAATGAGCACCCGAAATATGCCCTAACGAATACGCAATGGTGAGGACAGTGAGTCCAAATGCGAGTGATACACCTAGTAATCCAATCCCTACATTTGGGAAACCTGCTGCCAGCATTGCACTGCCGCAGCCACCTAATACAAGCCAAAATGTTCCAATAAATTCAGATATGTTCTTTTTCATATTGTTGAGTTTAAGTTTCTATTTGTTTGAATGATACCCGGTTGCAATTGCTAAACTAAGATATACAAAATATGTGACTGAAAACAATATTTTAAATCTGGCGGGATATCGTCACCCCCCAACCCTAAAAGATAGCTCTGCGTACAAGTCTTTTAGAAAGTGAGCGGTTGGTCCCCTTTCAGGGGCAGGGGTGAGCGAGGGCAGGTTAAATATTATGAATTCCTTTAAGGATTTATTTTTTTGCCTCGTTGATCCGCATAATAGCTCAAAGCCCGGTAGGAGGCATAAAACTTATAAATATTGCTCACATATTGAACGGTTTCCTGACCAACTTCCCGTGCAGCCATGATTTCTACATTGTCAAACCACAGGTTGGGGTTCAGGCCTTTTTCTTTGGCCATTTTGCGCAATTGCGATACCCGGCCAGGACCCGCATTGTAGGCTGCCAGAGCCAGCAAGTGCCGGTTAAGCTGGTCAATTTCGGGATCGCTGAAATAGTTATCAATTAAATACCGCATATACTTCACTCCGGCATGTACATTATTATCTACTTTACGAATATTGCGAATGTAAAAAGGATGTCCGGCTGCCGTGGATGGTAACACCTGCATAATGCCGACAGCACCCTTATTGCTCACCAGCTTTTGGTTTAAGCCCGACTCCTGATACCCCTGCGCCACCAGCAGCAACCAGTCTAACTGATACCGTTCGGCATATTTTATAAAAGGAGCTTTAAGAGCCTTTACCTGCGAGTATGTTTTGTCGCTGTAAATAGCCGGAATACGCTTCGCATTTTTGACATATTTATTGTACAGGCTGTTTCCTACCAATGTGCCTTTGGCATTTTTTTCCACGAATTGGTCTGCCGCTGCTTTTAGTTTAGGCGAGTTTTTTCGGAACACCCAGCCATAAGAAACATTGGAGGCTAAAGGAATCTTATCATACAAAACCAAACCATGCATTACTGTAGACCACAAGCGGGCCACATCTTCAACCTGAGCCGAGAATGGAATGACACCGGAGTTCAGCATCTCCAGAATATCTTCCGATTCGAGGTAAGGGTCCAGCGTTTTGATGGTGATGGGAGGTAATCCTGCCCTTTTAAGTGAATCACTCAATTTGATAGCTGCCGATTCATAGCTGCTGCCCTCGCGCAGGTAAATTTCCTTTCCGGATAGGTCGGCCAGGGTATTCAGTTTGGGTGATGAAGGTCCCCCCACTATAATTTCTTTGAGTCCCGTAATCGAAGGAGTTGAAAAGTCGACCAACGTTTGCCGCTCTTCGGTTATCGTCATGCCGGCATAAGCAACATCAGCATACCCGGCCCGCAAAAGCGGGATAATCTGACTGCGGTTTACAGGTATAAAGATAATTTTTACAGGATGGTACTTCAACCGCAATTGTTTGTTCAGCGAGGTTTCAAAAAGGTTTAGAACCTCAAATGCAACACCGCTTCGTTTGGTGAGATTGATGGTGTAATAAAGATTAGTATAAGGAACCAGCGCACGTATTCTTCTCCGGGCAATCATGCTGTCGAGGTCGCCAAATTGAGGTGTTCCCAATCCCAGAAATTCATTCTCTGCATTAAAGCTGTACTCAATCGAGTCGCTGATAGCGTCTGTTGTTGAGTCCAAATCTGTTCGTCCGGCAGGCGGTGTTTCCCGACCGCAGGATGCCGCGCCCATGGAAATAATCAACAGTCCTAACGTAATTCTGGTCACTATCATAAGCGTATAAAAAAACTACATGCAGATGTAATATACAAAAAGATATACAATCGTTATTATTGCTCCCAAATTACGGGGCCAACCGCCCGCATCCTTCATCCCAAATCGTTATTCCATGAAAAAAAATCTCCTCCTCTTGTTTGTTCTTTGTTCAGGTATCATCCTCAAAACAACAGCACAAGTCAGGGACACCATTACTGTTCAAACATTTAGCTTCGGCTCACCACAAGACGCATGGTTTGTTTTTCCATCAGATACCCTGAGGTTTGAGAAAATAGTGATGCAATACACCCTTAAATGCGACCCTTCTCAAAGTCCGGCATGTGGTGAATGGGATGTCTCAACCCCCTTTTATCTGTATAATCATACAGGGGTTATAGATTCAAGCCTCATACACCAACCTGCTTATACCGTGAACGGGTTGACGCCCGGTTCAACCTCGTTTATGAATACGCCCTCGTACTCATATCAGCCAACCTGGCAATACCGTGTGGTGCATACTGATACTACGTCTTTGCATACCGATACCATTGGAACCGGGGCAACAATCAGTAGTATTCCTTTTGGAGCCGCTAATCCTGTTGCCCGTTGCCAATATTTATGGAAAGCAGGAGAGATGTCGGGAGCCGGTTTAAGTGCGGGGGCTATCACAGGATTGCAGTTTTATGTGCAATCGTTAGGCAGCTCATTGCGGAACTTAACGATTCGGATGAAGACAACAACCTTGGATTCATTGACGCAGGCTACCCTCAACACCACAGGGTTTACAACGGTGTATGCGCAGAATACTCAATTTGGCAATACAGGCTGGAACAGCTTACAACTCACCACTCCTTTCAACTGGAATGGAACATCCAATATATTGATTGAAATAACATACGACAATACAGAACCGGGAGTTGATAATATGGTCGCTTCAACAGAAAGTTCGTTTCCTTCGGGATTGATTTATTCGGGCAGTGATCGTTCTGCTTCTTTCCATTTGACGGGTCAGATTGAGGTTCCTTTAAACAATGAACTGGCTGCTATCGACTCGGCTGTTACGGTTGCATTTTGGGCTTATGGAACGCCTGAATACCAACCAATGCAGGCGAATACTTTTGAAGCAGTTGATTCATTTGGGAACAGAATTTTAAGTTCGCATACACCGTGGTCGGATAATACGGTTTACTGGGATGCAGGTTTTAGGGGCAATTATGAAAGAATAAGTAAGCTGGCTACCACAGCACAAACCGAAGGTCAATGGAACCATTGGGCATTTACCAAAAATGTGGCAACCGGTTCGATGAAAATATACTTTAACGGAACCTTATGGCTGAGTGCAACCGGTAAAACCAAGCGAATGAATAATATTCAAAAATTCAGAATTGGAGCCGGACTGTGGAGTGCCAATACAACATACGAAGGTCAAATGGATGAATTTGCCGTTTTCAATACAGAGTTGAATGCGGCAGCCATTCAGGCATGCAAGAACAAACAGATTGATGCCTCACATCCTGATTATAATAATCTGGTATTGTATTACAGGTTCAATGATGGTAATTATCAAACGGCAATGGATGATGCTCCGGTGAGCCATGCTCCGGCAACATTTGTAAATGGGGTTAACAATCCATTGAAAAAATCAACTGATTTGGTTTCTGATTTTTCACAAACAGGTCTTCGCCCGAATATCATATTTGAGCAGGGTGTGTTTACCTCGCAAAAGGATAGTTTCATTGTGGTGGATTCGGTTATGAAGACACCGTTGCAAATCGTTGCATATAACGATTCCGTCAATCATCCCGGTATAGCAACAGATACCCTTACGGTATGGCCAATTTATTATAACAATTATGTTTACAATGCTCAGGGCATAGCCACCGATTCAACATTGGTAACACCGGATGGTACGCTGCATTTGGTGTATTACAACTACTATAAAAAATTCCCTCAGGTTATCAGATATGAACTGGCAAAATACATCACGCCTTATGGCAATGGATTGAGCCTCGACAATGGCTGGACCTGGACCTTTGACCTCAGCGACTACAGAACGTTATTAGCTGATAGCGTACACCTGAGTGCCGGTGATTGGCGCGAATTGCTGGATGTGAAATTTTTAATGATTAAAGGAACGCCTCCGCGAGATGTGTTAGGCATTCAAAATTTATGGAACGGTAGCTTTAAATACGGAGTAGCGAGTGACCCGATTGAAAACCATTTACAACCTGTGACTTTGACGATTCCGGCCAATGCAAAAAACACACGCTGGAAATCACGCGTTACCGGACATGGAATGGATGCTCCCGAAAATTGCGCAGAGTTCTGTGCCAAATCACATTATTACAAAGTGAATGGAACGCAACGGTATACAAAACTGGTGTGGAGAGATGATTGTGATTTAAACCCGCTTTACCCGCAAGGAGGAACCTGGGTATACGACCGTGCAAACTGGTGTCCGGGTGCCGAAGTAAGAACCTATGATTTTGAGTTGACTCCGTATGTTACACCGGGCAGCTCGGTGGTATTGGATCATGATGTAGAAGCATACACGAGCGGAGGACCTTGGAACTCTTATGATATTGCTGATCAGGTGGTGTATTACGGAGTGCCTAATTTTACTCTAGATGCGGCTGTTGAAGATATATTGTCGCCAAGTACAAACCACATGTGGAAACGCTACAATCCGGTTTGCTCAAGCCCGGTGATTCGCATTAAAAATACAGGCTCAACAACCCTAACATCGTTGACCATCACGTATGGTTTAAATGGAGCCACTCCATCGGTGTATAAATGGACAGGCAGTTTACCGTTTATGCAAACCACCGAAATCACATTGGGAAGTTTTAACTGGTCGGGTACGGCCAGTCAGTTTACCGTTACCCTTAGCAAACCCAATGAAGGAACCGATCAGTATGCGGCCAATAATACCATGTCTGCGGCCTTTACCTATCCTCACTCAATGCCGTCTCGGTTTATTATCGTATTCAAAACCAATCTTGCTCCGGGTGAAAACCAATACACGCTCAAAAATGCAGCAGGTACCGTTATTCATTCGCGAAGCGGTTTGAGTGCAAATACTTTTTACAGAGATACCGTAACCTTAGCGAGTGGCTGTTATGTGTTTGAAATGACGGATGCCGGTGAAAACGGGTTGTCATTTTGGGCCAATACAAGTCAGGGAACAGGATCATTGCAATTCAGAAATGTTACTCCGGCAGGGGTTATCAAAACGTTTAACCCTGATTTTGGCGGAAAGATATATCAGCAGTTTACAGTTGGTTTGGTTTCGGGAATCGAAGATTATGTGTTCACAGACCGAACCACATTGGGCATCTATCCAAACCCGAGTGACGGACAGGTAAACATCAATATCGCGCTTCCATACCGTCAGGATGGTAAAGTAGAAATTGCGGATTTGTTGGGCAAAAAAGTATATGAGTATGAATTTAAAGGACTCACTGCCGAAAGCATTGAAGCCGATTTATCACACTTACAACGCGGAGCCTATTTTGTAACCCTGACATCAGGATCGGATGTGGTTACTAAAAAGTTGATTCTAAATAAGTAGAATCTATCGGGAAGCTGTCTGTCAGCTAACAAATCGTTCCCGCAGATTTCGCAGATAAACGCAGAAAAACACCTGCATTATCTGCGAAATCTGCGGGAAACAACATTACAGAATACTTTCACTTGACAATATCCGATAATCATTTATAGATAACTCAGCCACCATTTTTCTTTATGACTTTGTTTATAGGCATCAAACCGTTTGCACAGCGGATACAGCATCAGTATGATTGCAATCCAAACGGAGTAAACGCCCACCAAACCAAATCCAAACCCTTTTAAGCTCGGTTCTATGCCTACCCATGAGGATAGGAGAAATTTTTGCCAGCCCCAACCTGTAGCTTGGGCCACAATCATGGCCAATATGTGAATGAAGTATATGTGAAGGATATAGTAGAAAAAAGGAACCCGGCCGAAGGTGCAAAAGAAGTCTACGACTTTTCCTTTCAGTGTTTCGGCATTTGCCAGAAATAAAAAGGTGGCACCCAGGGTCATGAGGACATACAAAAATGAAGGGGGATACTTGCTGGGGTTTAAAAACGAAATGATATCCTGAGACAAAGTATCATAATGGGTAAAAGGTCTGGAGTCACCGTACAGGTTTGTGAATCGCAACACCACAAACAGAACAATGGCAATCAATCCTATTCTGTTAAAGAGTTGTTTGCGCTTGGCGCTGTCAAATGACTTGTCGTAGTAAGACCCCATATAATAACCCAAAGCCATTACGGCAATCCATGGAATGATTGGGTAATGCACCACCAATACCCGATCTCCCAAGATAGGATAAACAGCCGATTCGTGGAGGATAGACCAAAGCACATTTCCCGGAAAGTGTATAGTATCTAAAAGATTATGGCCACCTATAAGCAGCAGACACACGATCAAAATAAGGTTTCGGGGCAAGTGAATGATAGCCGCCAGCAGGAGCATGCTGATTCCCAACGACCAGATCACAAGCAAGCCTAAAGTTGTGAAGTGAACATCAAAATACCAGGCAAACCCAACCAGAGTGAACTCTACAATCACCAACCAAAGGCCTCGTTTGATCAACCAGCTCGATAACTCTTTAGGTGTTTTACGCTTGCCTACCATAAAGGCCGATACGCCCGCTAAAAAGCTGAAAGCAGGGGCACAAAAATGCGTAATCCACCGCGTGAAAAAAATGGGCAGCGTGCTTTGCATGGGATTGCCGGGGTCAAACATAAAAGAGTCGTAATGAAAATAATCTCTTACATGATCGAGAGCCATGATCACCATCACCAATCCTTTTAACAGGTCAATGGATTCTATTCTGGTTTTTTTTGGTGTTGTCATATTCTGGGTATATTAAAATATTCCGTTGGGTAGTACACCAAAGTTAATAAAAAGTACAAATGTTCAATTTGCCACGTCAGCCCGCCTGATGTAAAACTGTTGTCAGCAGCCGGGCAGTGTTCGGGTTATTCTTGTTCTTTCAAAATATAAACAGTTCCTTTTCCTGTCATTATCAGCACTTGTTCGTCCCGTAAGTATTGTAAATCTTAGCCCGGTTTTTAAGTCTAAAATGCCTGACCGATTCCAAAGAAGACCAACTTATCTTCTTTCGACATTCCATAGTCAAACGATAAAATAGAGGATTGATTCCAGGCTATTCTCAGTCCGGCACCATAAGATGTTCTGATGTTTTTAAAATTCAGGTTTTGCCAACGGTCCCTTACTGTTCCTGCGTCAAAGAACGGTGCAACGCTCAAAACCAATTTTGAAGAGAATTTGAAGTTAGAATTTCAGGCCGAAATGATGTTGATTATTTTCAAATTCATACTCAATCTGCCAACCGTTGTTATTGCAGATTTCTTTTACAATTGCCAACCCTAAACCGCTTCCTTTGCTTTCGGTCGACATTTTTTTGAAGCGCTCAAATAATGTGGCTTTATCAAGTTTGTGACTTCCGTTGTTGGAAATAATCAGTTCGTTTTCGGTGTGTTTTACAGTAATAACACTTCCATTTTCTGAATATCGGACAGCATTAAGCAACAAATTACTAATCAGGATTTCTGTCAATGCCTGATTGGATTTGAGTTGCACGTTTTCCAAAAGTTCGGTGTTGATTATAATATTTTTGTCGGCTGGTTACTGCTCCAGAACTAAATATTTTGTCTTTATGAGTTTAAAATAGACCTGTCGTTTATGTTTTCAAATAATGGCAAACCATTTCCTGCTATAACAGGGTGAACACAAAGTTGATATTCATCAATTAAATTTTATTAAGTGTATAATTAAACTCCGACTGCCGACAAAAATGTCTTTACTCCCGCCATTGCGGGATTGCTTGAGTTCTAAAACGTATTCTTCAATAGCTCGGTTTGCTAACGTTCTACTTTCCCATTCTACATTTTTCAGTGAGTGGGAAAAAACTAAATGATTATCGGGATGTTGTCAACTCCTGTTAGTGGCAGGGGTGCGCGAGGGCAAGTTGACATCTCGGTAAAAACTATTTCATGAATCTTGCTTTGTTGCCATAGCAAAGTCTTTCATTGTTTTTTCACCTGAAGGATCTTTTACCGGAGCTTGCCAATACTCCATAAGTTGATATGTTATTCTGCCGTATATAATTGCATTTGCCTCTCTTAATACTTCCGTATTAATGTTGATGTATTTCTTCAACCTCAGGCTGGAATTTGTTGTTTGACTTATTAATTAAATGAACAGTGTGAAGTATATAATGAGAAGCAAAGCATTTTAATTAAGACTGATTCTATACTAAGATAACGCGATAAAAATCATCTCATGCAGATTTCAATTCACTTACATTTGCTCATGTAATTCCGTGTTAAAAAGAAACTTTAAAAGTAGTTTTTATGTCAAATAAAATTATTTTGGGATTTAGCATCTTCTTCACTTTAAGCATTTATGCGCAAGACAAGGATGTATTTGACATAGCACGAAGGAAAGGCACTTTGACACAAAAAAAGTCTATCTGCAAAAGCAATCCTGAATTAATGAACCCGGTAAACGGTGCCAAGCTGTTCCCTTTAATTTTGGCATGCTGCAAAGGCAATGTGGATGTCACATTATTTGTGATAGAAAAATCTTCAAACCTTAATTACGTATTCCCTGAAGTATCTGCGCTTATGGCAACAGTCATGCCGGGGAAAACCACAATCTTACGTAAAGTCAATTTAAACCTAACCGAAACTTCTCTCAACACACTTTTACAACATACCGATAAATTTTTAACATCTAATACCTAATCAAAATGAAAACAACTTACGCAGCTCTATTGCTTGCATTGGGAACATTTGGAGTATCTCAGGCACAAATCAAAACTACGGGGGTGGTTACCGTTACTCCTGATACAGCTCAAACACCGATAACTCTTAAGCTGGACTTGAACAAGTACTCGCAGAAAGTAACAATGACAGTTACCGGTCCTGCCGACAGAATGTTTTACATTGGTTTTGGAGGAACTACCATGGGTAGCACTTCAGCACCAATTACGGATGCTGTTGCCTTTACACAAGCCGGAGCCTGCGATCAGCTTAGAGGAACCGCGGATGCTCCGTCACCTTATATTGCTCCAGCCGGACCTGTTGTTTTAGACTGTAATGGTTTTACCGGCAGGACTGCAACCGTTAAGGACGCAGTAAACGACTGGACAGTGATTTCAGACGATGGTATCACACCAACAGCAACACCTCCGGCAGCCGGAACAATAAGAACAGTTGTTGCTACCAGAGCTTTGAACACTAACTCTGCCGAGGACTTTGCATTTGACTTTGATACTTTGACTAACCTTAATATCATCTGGGCATCCGGAAGAGATTACAGTTCTACAGCCACTCCGGTTAACCCTGATAATTATGACAACGGTTACTGGTCATTAAGCGGTTTTAACACTATTGGTGTTACTACAAGACATAACAATGTAACCAGAGGCACTAAAAGCCTGGCTTTTACAGAAACAGAAGTAAGAACTACTGGTTTGGTAACAGTTACTCCTGATACAGCTCAAACACCGATAACTTTTAAACTGGATATGGATAAAACCATGGGTTTGGTTTATATGACAGCCAGCGGTCCTGCCGACAGAATGTTTTACATTGGTTTTGGAGGAACTACCATGGGTAGCACTTCAGCACCAATTACGGATGCTGTTGCCTTTACACAAGCCGGAGCCTGCGATCAGCTTAGAGGAACCGCGGATGCTCCGTCACCTTATATTGCTCCAGCCGGACCTGTTGTTTTAGACTGTAATGGTTTTACCGGCAGGACTGCAACCGTTAAGGACGCAGTAAACGACTGGACAGTGATTTCAGACGATGGTATCACACCAACAGCAACACCTCCGGCAGCCGGAACAATAAGAACAGTTGTTGCTACCAGAGCTTTGAACACTAACTCTGCCGAGGACTTTGCATTTGACTTTGATACTTTGACTAACCTTAATATCATCTGGGCATCCGGAAGAGATTACAGTTCTACAGCCACTCCGGTTAACCCTGATAATTATGACAACGGTTACTGGTCATTAAGCGGTTTTAATACTATTGGTGTTACTACAAGACATAACAATGTAACCAGAGGCACTAAAATCCTGACTTTCGGAGGAGGACCCGTAAGTGGAGTTGAAGATTTTACAACTGTGAATTTGAATAACATCAGTATATATCCGAACCCGACAACAGGAATCGTAAATATCCTGAACGATAATTCTTCAATTTCTACAGTAAGGGTTTTTGATATCAATGCAAGATTATTACAAGAGATTAAAGAGATTAACAGAAGTGCAGGCAATGAAAATGTTTCAATCAACTTGTCAGACTGCACCAAAGGAATATATTTCATGGAAATTTCGAATGGTAAAAACAAAGTGGTTAAAAAAGTTATTTTGGAATAACAGCCGCTAAAATTTAATTACACATTGATTTATTCATGGGAAAGGACTTCCAACTTCCTGAGCTGGGAGTCCTTTTTTAACCCCATACCTGATTTTAAACAGCCTTTTTAAACCCCAATCCAAACCCCTCGATCATGATAAAGGAAATTATTTTAAGCTGCATCTTATTGTTCGCTTTAATGGCAAATGCCCAAGATAAAGACATCTTTGAAGTAGCCCGGAGAGGTACTTTGATCGAGATGGAATCCATCTGCAAAAAACAACCTGCACTGATTGATTCACTGAATGAAGATCACTATTCGCCTTTAATTTTAGCCTGTTATCACGGAAACACGGATGTCGCTTTATTTTTAACGGAGAAAGTTTCCAATATCAATTATGTTTCCGGAGACGGAACAGCACTTATGGCAGCAGTGATGTCGGGAGATGCCCGGATTGTAGAAAGTTTAATATCGCATAAAGCCGATGTAAATCTTGGCGATGCTACAGGAAAAAATCCTTTGATTTACGCCTCACTTTTCAATAAAAATGAAATAGTAAAAATACTGCTAAAGGCGGGTGTTGATACAAAACATAAAGACAACGATAACAGATCGGCATTGGATTATGCAACTTTTAACAAAAACACCGAACTGATAATATTACTAGATCAATAGCGATAAAAACAAATTCTAAAACGATGTTTTTCTCCTGTATAAACCGCTATTTTACATTCTAAGACAAAATAATACCCCTAAGATTTGTTAAAAAAAAGCAATCAGAACCACTTAATTAATCGCTCCAAAAACAATGAAAAAAACATTCCTTATCATGGCAGTAGTATCTGCCAGTTTGTTGTCAAGCTCATGTACCTATGAGACATTTGAGGAGGTAGTACCAGCACCATTACCTACGGTAGTTTCATTCAAGAATGACATTCAGCCTATATTCAATAAAAGCTGTGTTGATGCCGGATGCCATAGCGGTGATGTCGATCCGGACTTAACTCCCGCAAAGTCTTATAATGCACTTACAAATTATGTCAAACCCGGTGATGCTGCAGGCAGCTCATTATATCAGGTTTTAGCAAGTGGGGCTATGCCCGAATCTTTACCTAAACTACCCCAAGATCAAATTAATCTGGTAGAAAAATGGATTAATGACGGTGCACTTAACAACTAAACTTAACAACTAACCCGAATTGAATATTATGAAACTAAATAAATCGCTATTGATAACCCTTCTTGCTCTGCCTTTCTCGCTTTTCGCCCAAGAAAACGACACTATCCCAAATGCTGAAGCTCCTGCAAAAAAAGAAGTCAAACTTCAGCGGGCAGCATTTGAAAGCGCAATGATCATCGAAAACCCTACAAGCATTGTAAACCCAAAAGGAACTTTGGAAATGATGATACAGCACCGTTTTGGTTTGGTAACCGGAGAAAATAATCTGATTGGTCTTTGGGCACCGGCTAATATCCGCTTCGGACTGGGTTACTCAATTACAGACAGGATTAGTGTCAGTTTTGGTACAACCAAAGATAACAGGTTGCAGGATTTCGCGCTTAAAGGAGCTCTTTTAAGACAAACAAAAGACAATAAAATACCTGTCAACGTTACCTATTATGGTAATGCCGCCTATAATGCAACTACCGTAACAGATTTTAACAAAGCAACTGACCGCTGGTCATATTTTAATCAACTGATTATTTCGCGCCGTTTCAACAGTACCTTCTCATTTCAGGTAGCACCAAGTATTTCGCATTATAATATTGTAGAAAGCACCATGAAAAATGACATGTTTGCGGTTGCAGTTGGTGGACGTGTTAAAGTAAGTCCTTCTGTATCGGTACTTGTTGATTACAGCCACCCGCTAACCACTTTTGAGAAAAACACTCCAAAGCCAGGTGTAAGTATTGGAGCTGAATTTTCAACGGGATCACATGCGTTTCAATTATTCATCACCAATTACAAAGGCATTATCCCTCAACAAAATTATATGTACAATCAAAATGATTTCTTTAACGGAGAATTCATGATAGGATTCAACATTACCCGGTTATGGCATCTGTAAAATTTTTTTGTAAAAACACATGATTTAGCAACCCAAAAACACAATACTAAATAATATGGAAGAATCAAATCAGAATAAAAAAAATCAAATCAGCAGAAGGGGGTTTTTACCTCTTCTGGGTGGCAGTTTGATGCTCCCGTTATTAAGTCTTTCCAAACCTGCTGCCGATGTCTTTGACGACTCCGATGAATACCAAACCTTGCTTAAACCGGACGGAACAACTGTGCGCGTAAAGAAGAGTGTCTTGGCCAAATCAAAAATCGTTGAAAAAAATATTTCCAACAAATCACTCTTAGAGTGGTTAAAAAAAAGTAAATGATTATGGAAGACAATGTTCAAAAATCAAGACGTAAGTTTGTTGAGTTAGGTATTAAACTAGGGCTGCTCGCTACAGCCGGAACGGTAGTAGCAAAAGCATTAAATGCAGAAGAATCCTCAGAAACTGTAGAATTGATGTCAACAGACGGACATCTTATTCATGTTCCTGCTTCAGAAGTAGAAGAAGTTTCTTTGAAACCTAAGGGTTACGATTCAAGAGTCGGGTTTCCCGGTAAAAAATTTGTGATGGTAGTCGATTTGGCTAAGTGCAAAAATGCCCTAAAATGCCAGAATGCATGTAACAAAGGGCATTATATCACCGGAGAAAATGCATGGCTGAAGGTATACAAAATGCAGGAATCCGAAAATACGGCTCCTTATTTCATGCCTACCCAATGCCAGCATTGCGACCAGCCTCCATGTGTTAAAGTGTGCCCGGTTGATGCAACTTTTAAACGACAGGACGGAATCGTTTTAATTGACAACGAACGTTGTATCGGTTGCCGTTTTTGCATGGCTGCCTGTCCATATTCTGTAAGGGTATTCAATTGGAATGAGCCGGAACAAGAAATAATCCCGGAGCAAAAAGAATACACCCCTGACTATTGCGGAAAGCCGAGTGTTAAAGGAACTGTTGACAAATGTGATTTTTGTCCTCATGAAATAGTAAAAGGAGAACTTCCTTTTTGTGTAAAAGCTTGTCCAAACGATGTTTTTGCTTTTGGAGATATGTATGAAGACGCTGTAACCAACGGAAGCGGTGAAACGTTTAAATTGAGTAAACTCCTGAAAGACAGAGCTGGCAACCGCTTAATGGAAGGGTTTGGTACTGAGCCAAGCGTGTATTACCTGCCTCCTGTTGACAGGCTGGTGGACTTTGAAGAAGGACTTAAAAACTTCAATGGATATGAATCCGTTCATAAAAAAGACTAACTATGAAAGAATATGATAAACTAGTACATGACCTTGCTCCAAGAAAGTTTGGAAAACGCGGTCAGATTTGGGTAGGTTTTTTAGTTACAATTATAGTTTGCGCCCTAATCGCTTATTACCAACAATTAGATAAGGGTTTAGGTATTACCAATATGCGTGATTACGCATTATGGGGTGTTTATATTTCAAACTTTGTTTTTTTTGTCGCGGTAAGTTTGGTTGGGTCTTTGGTCACCGCAGTATTACGACTATCAGGAGCAACATGGAGTACACCGTTAACAAGAATTGCCGAAGTAATTGCCGTTGCAGCAATCATCATGGCGGGTTTAACCATCATCATTGACATGGGGCGCCCGGAGAGGATTTACAATATATTTTTACACGGCAGATTACAATCTCCTATTATTTGGGATGTGCTTGTTATATCCACATATCTGGTGATTAGTATTATGTTACTGTTCTATCCTTTGCTGCCCGACTTTGCAATTCTCAAAAAACACTTTGCGAAACAACCCAAATGGAGTAAATGGTATGGTATCTTTTCTTTGAATTGGACAGGAAGTAAAGAACAGCACAGGATCTACAATAAATCAATCCAAATTTTATCGGTAATGATTATTCCTGTTGCCTTCGGAATTCATACTGTTACAGCCTGGCTTTTTGCAACTACATTCAGACCCGGATGGGACAGTGCCAATTTCGGCCCTTACTTTATTTCAGGTGCCTTCGTTGCAGGATCCGGTGCTGTTGTAATACTTATGTACGTTTTAAGAAAAGCATATTGTTTGGAAGCATACATTACTGAAAAGCATTTTGACTATATGGGAAAATTACTCGTTATGCTTTGTTTAATCTACCTGTATTTTAACGTAAACGAATATTTAGTGCCTGCGTATAAAATGCCTAAAGAAGAAGCGGAACATTTACATAGCTTATTTTTGGGAGATTACGCACTGCTTTTCTGGACTGCCATTATTGGTGGTTTAGTGCTTCCCGTGATTGTTTTAATCTCCCCTCAGGGAAGAAAACCCAAACCTCTTTTTATCATGGGTATAATCGTTGTTGTAGGAGCCTGGTGGAAACGTTACATCATTGTAACTCCAACTTTACTTCACCCATTCCTTCCTATGCAGGGTGTACCTGAATCATGGCACGGCTATTTTCCTTCGGCTTTAGAGTGGACTATTACATTTGGAACATTGGCTTCGGCACTGTTGATCATGACTCTCCTGTTCCGCTATTTGCCAATAATTCCTATCCACGAAACAGCGGAAGAAAAAGGATTATCAGAGCCGCATTTGCCACATGAAACCGCAGAAGAAAAAGAACTTTTAGGGCAACATAACACTGAAACATTATGATACTACCAGCTTTTAAATATTCTAAATCGCTACTTTTCCTTTTTATTGTATCGTTTGTCTTTTGGGGAAATAATGCTTTTGGGCAGGAAGACAAAAAAAGCCTGAGCCTTTCTATACAGTATATGAAAATTATGAATGAAAATTCATATTTGGATATTACTGCAAGATTCAAGGGAAAAGACGCATTTGAACCCGGTGCAGATTTAATTTTTACCGTATATAAAACCGATGTGACCGGTGTTGCGGCAGATGTCAAATTAGGTCTGGCAAAGACAAACCGGGATGGAAAAGGTCAGTTTATTATCCCTTCCCAGGCCATGACTTCATCATCATCTTACACCGTTAAATTAGAAAACGACAAGATATTTGAAGATACAGAGGAAAATGTTACTGTAACGGATGTATCAATTGAGGCTTCAATAGAAAAAATTGACAGTGTAAATACTCTAAAAGCCAGACTGGTTTCTTCAAACAATGAACCCATTGCCGAAGAATCTGTTAAAGTGGGTTTAAAACGTTTATTTGGCAATTTACCCATTGGTGAAGAAGAAAGCTACACAACAGATGAAGACGGAACCATTCTCGTGCCGATTGACGAAGGACTAACAGGAATAGACGGAAAACTAAACTTTCAGGTTTCAGTTGATCAAAGCGATAATTATGGAACCGTGATTGCTAATGTACACGCAAACTTTGGAGTGCCGATTGTCGACAAATCAACTTTCAATGAAAGAACGATGTGGTCTCCGCCTACAAAAACACCAATATTTTTGTTGATCGTCCCTAATGTAATATTAGTAGGAATATGGTCAGTCTTAGTATTTTTACTTTTCAATCTTTATAAAATTTTTAAATCCTAAAATTAATTATCTATGAGAAATCTTAAATTATTTGCAGTTGTTGGGTTATCAACATTCATGTTGTGTTCATTTACTTATCAGACAAAATGGGAGGTTCCTGCCAAGTACAAAACCATGAAAAATCCAACCGACCCAAAAGATAAAGAAGGGGCTAATGAAGGGAAAGCATTATATGCAAAACAATGCGCCTCCTGTCATGGAAAAAAAGGATTGGGAGATGGCTCTAAAGCACCGGAACTAAAAGGAGATTTAGGCGATTTTTCTTCTGCTAAATTCCAATCACAAACCGATGGTGAACTTTTCTATAAAATTACTGAAGGGAGAGATGATATGCCCGCATTCAAGAAAAAAATTACCAGTGATGAAGACCGCTGGCTGGTTGTTAATTACTTAAGAACCTTAAAAAAATAAAACACCTGCAAAAAAGCTGTCCGGAAAGCAATTTTCAGACAGCTTTTTTGTAAAAAGGGTATGAGTTATGCGAATCAAGAGTTGGTTGTGAAGCAACTTGCATTGGTTTGTGGGTGGCGTTGCTTCTGAATGATGATTGATAAATTTTAACAGTTTCTTAAAGCTTCAGTTCCTTTTTCAAAAAGGTTCCTGTATGGCTCTTTTTCTCTTTGCAAATATCTTCCGGTGTTCCTGCACACAATACATCGCCTCCGTATTTTCCACCTTCAGGTCCCATATCAATAATATAATCGGCCACTTTCACCATATCCAGATTGTGCTCAATCACTAAAACAGTATTGCCCTTGTCTACTAATTTTTGCAATACATCCAGCAATACTTTTACATCTTCAAAATGCAATCCTGTGGTAGGTTCATCTAAAATATAAAACGTATTTCCTGTATCACGTTTGCTTAACTCGGTAGCCAGCTTCACACGTTGCGCTTCGCCTCCGCTTAGGGTAGTGCTTTGTTGCCCGAGGGTGATATAACCCAAGCCAACATCATTCAGGGCTTCAATTTTTCGAAGAATTTGCGGAGTGAATTCAAAGAACTTCACCGCATCTTCAATGCTCATGTTCAATACATCGTTGATGGATTTTCCCTTGTACCGTACTTCCAACGTTTCGCGGTTGTAGCGTTTGCCGTTACACGTTTCACACTTAACATATACATCGGGTAAGAAATTCATCTCAATGGTTCGCATACCTGCACCCTGGCAGGTTTCGCACCTGCCACCCTTTACGTTAAACGAAAATCGCCCGGGTTTATACCCTCTGATTTTAGCTTCGGGCAACGTAGAATACAAGTTGCGGATATCGCTGAACACTTCAACATACGTAGCCGGATTGCTGCGCGGGGTGCGGCCTATCGGACTTTGGTCAATGTCAATTACTTTATCAATATGCTCCAGTCCTTCAATTTTTTTGTATGCCAGCGGTTTTTGATGCGAGCTGTAAAAATGCTGACGCAAAATCGGGTACAGGGTTTCGTTGATGAGAGTTGATTTACCACTACCACTTACGCCCGTAACACAAGTAAAGGTTCCAAGAGGAATTTGCACCGACACATTTTTGAGGTTGTTTCCGGTGGCTCCTTTTAATACCAACTGTTTGCCGTTTCCTTTTCTGCGTGTGGCCGGAATCGAAATTTCCTTTTTACCATTGAGGTATTGAGCCGTGTTCGAATCCGACTTGAGAATATCGGCCAGCGTACCTTGTGCGGCAATATGTCCGCCATGGATTCCCGCACCATATCCGATGTCGAGAATAAAATCACTCTCGGCCATCATATCCTTATCGTGCTCCACCACAATCACACTGTTACCAACATCGCGTAATTCTTTGAGCGAAGAGATTAACCGGTTATTATCGCGCTGGTGCAATCCGATACTCGGCTCATCCAAAATATACAATACACCCACCAACTGCGATCCGATTTGTGTGGCCAGCCGGATGCGTTGAGCTTCGCCACCACTCAGGGTTCGGGCCGGAGAATTCAATGTGAGGTAATCAATCCCAACACCAATCAAAAAACGAATGCGGCTGCGGATTTCTTTTAAAATTTCGGTAGCGATGATGGTTTGTTTAGGATTCAACACTTTGTCAACTTCATCTTCAAACCATTTGCCCAAAGCCGTAATTTCAAGTGCTGCTAAGTCAGCAATATTTTTATCGCCAATCTTGTAATGCAAGGCTTCCTGTTTAAGACGTGCGCCTTTACACTCCGGACAGGCATCAAGAGTCATAAACTCCTCGGCCCAACGCGCAACAGAATCTGAACTTTTTTCGTGATAATGGCGGGTAATAAAAGGAATAATTCCTTCCCACGTGGTGGTATAGTTTTGCGTATACCCGCTGTTGTATTGATACGGAACCACAAACGGTTCATCGCTTCCATGCAAAATAACCTGCAATACCTCAGGTTTTATTTTATCAATCGGGTCGGCAAAACTGAATTTGTATTTTTTGGCAAGCTCCCGCAATTGAATAAACGTCCAGTTGTCGCGGGGTTCGCCCAGAGGAGTAATTGCGCCTTTATTAATACTCAATTTGCTATCAGGGATAATGGTTTTTTCATCCAGCAAGCTCACCACGCCCAGTCCATCGCACCTGGGGCAAGCACCATAAGGCGAGTTAAACGAAAATGTATTCGGTTGAGGCTCATCATAGCTGATGCCACTCTCGGGGTCCATCAAATATTTACTGAAGTGATAGGCTTTTTCACTCTTGCCATCTCCTTCAATCAATACCAATGTTCCTTTACCTGTTTTTAAAGCGCTCTTCACACTTTCGCTGATGCGGAACCGGGCATCTTTTTTGGCATCAATGCGGTCAATCAATACTTCAATATCGTGAATTTTGTATCGGTCGGCCTGCATCTTGGGAGTGATATCCGTTACCACACCATCCAACCGCACCTTGGTATATCCTTGCTTGCGTATTTGTTCAAACAATTCGCGGTAATGTCCTTTACGTCCTTTGATGAGAGGGGCTAGGATACTTATCCTTTTGTTTTCAAATTGCTGAATGATGGAACCCACAATTTGTTCTTCCGTCATCTTCACCATCCTTGCTCCGCTCACGTAGCTGTAAGCATCGGCTACGCGCGCATACAACAAACGCATGAAGTCATAAATTTCGGTGATGGTGCCAACGGTTGAGCGCGGGTTTTTGTTAACGGTTTTTTGTTCGATGGAAATTACCGGAGACAAGCCATTGATTTTATCAACGTCCGGCCTTTCCATATTACCGATAAACTGGCGGGCATAAGCCGAAAAGCTCTCCATATACCTGCGTTGTCCTTCGGCAAAAATGGTATCAAATGCCAATGACGATTTACCGCTACCGCTTAAACCCGTAATGGTAACAAGCTTGTTGCGGGGAATGCGCACATCAATATTTTTGAGGTTGTGCTCTCTTGCGCCCAGCACTTCTATGTATTCTTCATCAGCAGGCCCTGCCTGCGATGCGGATGATAACTTCTTTGCCATGTATCCTGATTAAACAACAGGTTAACAACAAAGATGCAACTATTGATTTGAATGATGAACAGGATTCGATGATTTTGTGAAGGAAGCTTTTGAGATTGGCTTTAAATACTTTTACACCAACTCATTACACAAGTCAACCCAACCTGCGCTGCATAATATGCTGTACGCTTGTAAACAACTGCATGGGGCTTAACCTGCGCCAGTTCATCTGGTCCAGCTCTCCGCCAAAATTGAGGTAGTAGTCGATATTGCTGTCGCGGAACTCCTGCAGTACATGTTCCTGAAAATTGAGGGCTACAATCCATCCGTCTTCCACATCCTGAAACCACTCTTCATAGTAGCTGTCATCGCTGGCATGGAAGTTCAGCACGTTTTCGCCAATGAGCATAAATTTATTGATACCGTTTTCAACCAGCACTTCTATCACATCCCGTTTGAGAAACATGATATCATTGGTCACTGCATCGTTCCATTCACCAATCATCTCAATGATGGCATACCCATCGCTGTAATCCGCAAATAAAATTTTGATATACAGGGTAGGAGAGCCAAAATTGTCCCACTGCGGGTGCAGCAGATAATTGTACACCTGATTGGTGTATTCAAACTCACTGTATTCGCGCTCAAAAAAGGGCGACAAATGATCGTCTTCCGACCGGTATAAGTCCCTCCACCTGAAATGGGGCTCTAAATCCTGCATAATGCCTCAAAAATAAGCGTCATATCAGGCTTCGCCATGTGTTTTAAGATAAATTTTTAAAGACTTTGCAACTTCCTGTAAAAGTGTATTTTTGCCCTGCTTTAAAATAAACCTTTTATCTAAACAATATATTATCTCATGTCGTATTTGTTCACATCAGAGTCCGTAAGCGAAGGACACCCAGACAAAGTAGCCGATCAGATTTCGGATGCTCTTATTGATAACTTTTTAGCGTTCGACCCTGAGTCGAAAGTAGCTTGCGAAACCCTTGTAACAACAGGACAGGTAGTATTGGCCGGAGAGGTAAAATCAAAAGCTTACCTTGATGTGCAAACCATTGCACGTGATGTGATCAAAAAAATTGGTTACACCAAATCGGAGTATATGTTTGAAGCAAACTCTTGTGGTGTGCTTTCGGCTATTCACGAACAAAGTGCTGATATCAATCAGGGTGTTGACCGTAAGAAAAAACAAGATCAGGGTGCAGGTGATCAGGGAATGATGTTTGGTTATGCAACCGCAGAAACCGACAATTATATGCCATTGGCATTGGATCTGGCTCATGGTATTTTGCTGGAACTTGCAGCTTTGCGCAGAGAAAACAAAGCTATCAAATACTTACGCCCGGATGCAAAAAGCCAGGTGACACTTGAGTACAATGATAAAAACCAGCCTGTTCGTATTGATTCAATCGTAGTATCAACACAACACGATGATTTTGATACTGAACCTAAGATGCTGGCTAAAATCAAAAAAGACATCATTGATATTTTGATTCCACGCGTAAAAACCAAGTACAAAAAATACGCTAAGCTGTTTAACAAAGACATTAACTACCATATCAACCCAACCGGTAAATTCGTAATCGGTGGTCCGCATGGTGATACAGGATTAACCGGACGTAAAATCATCGTTGATACTTACGGAGGAAAAGGCGCACACGGAGGAGGAGCATTCTCAGGAAAAGATCCAAGTAAGGTAGATAGAAGTGCGGCTTATGCAACACGTCATATTGCTAAAAACATGGTTGCTGCCGGATTGTGTTCAGAAGTGCTTGTTCAGGTATCTTATGCCATTGGTGTAAAAGAGCCAATGGGTATTTACATCAATACCAATGGTACTGCTAAAGTTAAAATGACGGATGGTGAGATCGCTAAGAAAATCGAGAAAATTTTCGATATGACACCTTACGGTATCGAAACCCGTTTGAAGTTGCGTAATCCTATCTATAGCGAAACCGCTGCCTACGGGCACATGGGGCGTAAAAACGAAACCGTTACCAAAATATTCACTTCTCCTGACGGCAAAAAACTCACTAAAAAAGTAGAACTGTTTACCTGGGAAAAACTGGATTACACAGACAAAGTGAAAAAAGCATTCGGCTTGAAATAAGCTGGCTGAAACACACTAATGCTAAAAATCCCCGGATGGCTTACCATCCGGGGATTTTATTTAATGCGGAGCTATCAGCTCCTGGCCTTCACGGTTTATTAGTCCGTATTTACCTTTCACCGAAACTTCGGCTACACCCTTCCTCCACTCACTGATGGAATCATATTTAACAGGGGTCAATTCTTTCCCTTCTTTATTAATAATGCCATATAAATCTCCAATCTCAACTATAGCAATACCATCTTCAAACGGACCAATTTCAGTATATTTCACCGGAACGATCTCATTTCCGTTCTCATCAATAAGCCCATGTAATTTGCCTATCTGAACTTCGGCAATTCCACCTATCACTTTTCCCAAATACTCATACTTTACCGGAACAATCTCGTTGCCGGCTGTATCAATTACACCAAAATATTTTCCCTTTTGAACAATGGCTCTTCCGTTCTTGAACTTGCCTACTGAGTCGTATTTTTTTTGTTGGGCACTTACACTGTATGATAATAAAACCAACAGACTCATTAGTAAACTTATTTGTCTAATCATATAATTCAAATTTGATGTTTCCTTTGCCGTAACCCATTCCCGTAAGCCGGTCGCGGGCCTCCAATATCATATTTTTCCAACCACAAAGATAAAAAGATGCAGGTCTGTGGTCGGCAAAAATTTCTTCGTAAACAGCGTGCACATAACCTGTACGTCCATTCCATGTTGAGGCATCTTCTCGTGAGAGTACCGGAATAAAACGGAATTTTTCATGTTGCGCATCAAACAACTCCATCTCCTGTCTGTACAAAATATCTTTCTGGTAACGATTACCGAATAGCATGTAAATATTCTGATGTTCGATATTACTGTTGACTATATGGTGTAACATGCTGCGCAAAGGCGCGATGCCTGTACCGGTTGCAATCAAACATAGGTCATGGTCAATTTTTTCGGGCAACGTGAATTTACCAATTGGTCCTGCTACCGGAACTTTCATGCCCACCTCATAATGATTCCACATAAAAGGAGTCCCCAAGCCCGTAGGATTCAACACAATAATCAGTTCAAAAACATTATCGTTACTTGGAGCAGAAGCAATCGAATAACTGCGGTATGAAATCTTGGATTCAATTGGAAGGTCAATCATTACAAACTGGCCCGGCTTGAACTGAAATACATCCAGATGCGGGACCTTAAAGAAAAAACGTTTGACCGCTTCGGACTCGTTAATGATATGAATAATTTCAGCATCATAAAAAACTTGTTTCATATCGCTTGATGGTTGGTATACTCAAACTTACATATTTGACTTTGCATTTGCACACTATTTCTATAATTTGGTGAGAGCCAATCTGACCTATGATTCAATACCTTATTCAGCTCCTTTTTCCGAGGGTGTGCATCTCATGCAATGCCCCGTTGATGCAAAATGAACAACACCTTTGTTCGGCATGTTTACTTGATTTGCCTCAAACACGTTTTCATATCCATCCTGAAAATATCCTCGAAAAATCTTTCTGGGGCCGCTTACCCGTCAACCGGGCTTATGCCTTTTTGTATTTTAAAAAAGGAGGAGCCACCCAACATATTTTGCATGCCATCAAATACAAAGGCAATACTGAACTCGCTATTTTTATGGGTAAGATGTATGGTTCTATTTTACGAGAAGCCGGTATCATTCCTGATGCAGTTGTTGCCATTCCGTTACACCCAGGCAAACAACGTAAACGCGGGTACAACCAAAGCCAGCTTATTTCACAAGGCATAGCCGAAGGACTCGGCATTCCCGATATCAGCATTGGTATTCAGCGAGCCAAAGCAACTGAAACGCAAACGCGAAAATCAAGGTTTGACAGATGGCAAAATGTAGAAGAAGTATTCGTATTGAGCGATTCAACTTTATTTGAAAACAAACACGTTCTGCTTATTGATGATGTAATCACCACCGGAGCCACCATTGAAGCATGCGGACAAGTCATCTTATCAGCTACAGGAAGCAAGTTAAGCGTTGCAAGCATTGCGTATGCAAGCACTCAATAAATACCATTAAAGCAATCCGCCTTCTTTCAGCTTTTCAGCATTCTCGGCCACCTGCAGGTTATCAATAAAGTCCTGAATATCGCCATCCATCACCTGTGGAAGATTGTATACCGTAAACCCGATACGGTGATCGGTAACACGCCCCTGCGGGTAATTGTAGGTACGAATCTTAGCCGAGCGGTCACCTGTTGATACCATTGTTTTGCGTGAGCTTGCTACCTTTTCGTTGTATTTCTGCAACTCAATTTCATAGAGTTTTGAACGCAACATTTGCATGGCTCGCTCGCGGTTGCCCAGTTGCGAACGCTCAATCTGGCACACCACTACAATACCACTTGGTCTGTGTGTAAGCTGTACCTTGGTTTCTACCTTGTTCACGTTTTGTCCTCCTGCACCTCCTGAACGGGATGTTTGCAAGTCAATATCAGCAGGATTCAGATACACATCCACCTCTTCTGCTTCGGGCAGCACAACTACGGTTGCTGCTGATGTATGCACACGTCCCTGTGTTTCGGTATCAGGCACACGTTGCACACGGTGTACACCACTTTCATATTTCATGATACCATAGATATCTTCTCCTTCTACCTCCATCACAATCTCTTTGTATCCTCCGGCTGTACCTTCGGTAAAATCAACTACGGTTACTTTCCATCCGCGTTTCTCGCAGTAGCGGCTGTACATACGGTACAAATCTCCCGCAAAAATACTGGCTTCATCTCCTCCGGTTCCTCCACGAATTTCAATGATGGCGTTTTTCTCATCTCCCGGATCTTTCGGAATCAGCAATACCTTTACTTCCTCTTCAAGTAACGGAACTTTAGGTTCCATTTCATCCAGTTCAGCTTTAGCCATTTCACGCATATCCTCATCCTTCTCGGTAGCCAGTATCTGCTTGCAGTTTTCGATATTCCCCAACAAATTCCGGTATTCGTGGTATTTATCCACGATACGCTGTAAGTCTTTGTATTCTTTATTCAGTTGCTTGAACCTTTTCATATCCGCCAATACTCCCGGATCGGTAAGTTGCTCGCCTACGCGGGTGTGACGTTGTTCAATCGCTTCTAATTTATCTAGCATGATGAGGGCAAATAATAAGGGCCGCGAAGATAATGACTAGAAGCCATAAATTCGTATTTCTCCTGCTTTCAGGAGGAATAAACGGTTTTTTTCGATGCTGATATCCCGAATGGCTTCGGTCTCCGGCAAGGCCCACAACTGTGTGGTGAAGTTTTTAAACTGGTATTTATACAGAGATCCCTTTTGCTGATAAAACAGCTCATTATCAATAATTTTAATTTCGTTACAGCCTTTTACGGGGATTGTTTTAACATAAGTGGCAAACACATCAAATACTAAAATACCATTGGCCGAATCATTCACAAAAATGCGATCGTCATTATCGTACAAATAGGTAACCGCACTTTCCTGAGTGATGTATTGCCGCACATTGCCACTGGCCTGCTGATTCCCTCCATCCTTATCCATTTTTTTGAGTTGCAAATCGGCCAGATCAAATACCCATAAGCCGTTGTCAAATGAGCGTGCAACAGCCGTTGCCTGCCCAACTCCAAAATCGGCTAATCTCATTTCACCCCGGTAAGCCAGATTATTATCCAAAAACACCACCAGATTCAGCTCTTTATAGAAAACATAAATTTCAAGTGGATTGGTGGCATCTACTTGCGTGATATTACCAAGGTATTTATAGTTGAGTGTGCTTAATAATTTTCCATCCTGACTGTATTTGTACAACTGATTGGTTTTGCTCACCACATACATATTTCCCAAACGGTCGGTCTGTAAATCTTTGGCATCAATGGTGATGGTTTTGATGAGGGTAAAAACGGAATCGGGAGGATTTGTGATTTGTGATGTTAGAAGTTGGAGGCTGGAAGTTGGAGGTTGGAGGTTGGAGGTTGGAAGGTGGAAGTTGGAGGTTGGAAGGTTTACGTCTTCCTTTCGGATTTCGAATTTTGCATTTCGAATTTTGGAGGTTGCTGTTAGAGGTTGGAGGTTGGATATTAGAGCGTCCTCTTTCCTCTTTTCTCTTTCCTCTTTTTTCTTTTCTCCTAGTTGCGCAGCTGAGGCAACAACAGCAAACAGCAAACAACAAACAACAAACAGTAAACTATCCTTCATACTTTTTGAGCTCAACGGTGTTTCCATCAAAAACTGCGTAGGTATTGTATCCCATCCAATCGCCCAGATTGATAACGTTGCTGTTGCCAAATTTCTTGTTGAAGGGAAAATGCCTGTGACCGAAGATAAAATAATCAATGGGTTGTTTCTGCATCATTTGTTTGGCATACAATACCAGATACTCGTTATCATCGCTCAGGTACTCCTGATTCTCAGTAAAGGTTTGTTCTTTGCTGCGGCTCGAAAACCAGTTGGCAATCCGGATTCCGATATTGGGATGAAAGAATGCGAACAGGCGCTGAAAAAAATAGTTGCGGTAAATGCTCAGGATAAACTTAAACCAGTGCTGTCCCGGCCCTAATCCGTCACCATGTGCAATATGAAACTGTTTGCCTCCTAAGGTTACTGTTATAGGCTTGGGATACACAGTACAACCTATTTCCTGCTCAAGGTAACCAAACTGCCATAAATCGTGGTTGCCATGAAAAACATGAAGACGAACACCGGCATCGCTCAACTCGGCAAGTTTACCCAGCAGTCTTACAAACCCTTTGGGAACAACGGTTTTAAACTCAAACCAAAAGTCGAACAAATCGCCCACCAGATAAATATCGCTTGCATCATCAGCAATCGAATCGAGCCAGCGTACAATACGTTTTTCCCTTTCCAGACTGGATGCTTGATCGGGAACACCGAGATGAAAATCGGATGCAAAATATATATTACGTCTGTTGCTCAAAATATCCTTTCAATATTCGCTTATGCCGGGTCTGTGTGGGTATCATCAATCAAAAAAACAAAAACCTCTTTGGGGCCATGAGCGCCTATAACCAATGTTTTTTCAATGTCTCCGGTACGGCTGGGGCCTGAAATAAATGAAATCATGGATGGCGTATTTCTACCATATTTATTGCGCATCACCTGCAATCCGTCTTTAATTTCCATAACCACTTGTGAAGTATAAGCTACCACAATATGCACCGGAGGAAACACGGTAAGCACTCTCGAATTTTTACCCGATGTTACCATCACTGAACCTGTACGTGCAATGAGTGCTTCGCAACCGGTAATGGCCGCCTGCATTTTTTCAGGTTGATGTTTTTGGTCCTGAAAACTGACCCCGGCATCCCGCAGTTGCTCTTGAATCTGAGCATCCCAGCAATACATGTTTTTATATTTTCTGCGCTCAATTAACGTGAGCAGCTTATCAATAAAATCAAAGCGGTTATCGCAAATTACAAACTGACCGGTAAGCTGGGTAAACTCCCGTGCAAAGGTTTCGTAGATAGATTCGTCAGCTTCATTGTGGGCATACACGTTACTCTCCAGATCGATATTAGCATACTTGCCCTTTGATTTAAAGATAAGGGCCTGCCGTACTTTTTTAAGTATTTTTTCTTTGGAGGTAGTATGCTGTTCCACTGAGGGCAAGTTATTATTTTTTTTGAAATGAAACAGCACAAAAAAAGCCGAACAGTTTGTTCGGCTTTCCCTTTATTGACTGGATTATTTTCCTTTGAAATCAGCTTTACGTTTTTCCATAAACGCTACGGTTCCTTCTTTAAAATCTTCTGATCCGAAGAAGTTTCCGAACTCATTAATTTCTACATTGTTTCCATCCAGTTTCTTTTCGTAGTGTGCATTTACACAACGAATAACTGATGCAATAGCTAATGGAGATTTGGTTTTGATTTTGCCTAAAATTTCTTCCGATTTCGCAATCACCTGGTCAGCGGGCACTACGTGGTTTACCAAACCCATTTCGTAAGCACGCTGAGCCGGAATCATATCGGCTGTCATCAATACCTCAAGGGCACGGCCTTTACCAATTAATTGAGCCAAACGTTGTGTTCCGGCATATCCCGGTGTGATACCAAGGTTTACTTCCGGCTGACCAAAACGGGCTCCTTCACCTGCAACACGCATGTGGCAGGCCATAGCCAGCTCATTCCCTCCACCCAGTGCAAAACCATTAATGGCTGCAATAACAGGCTTAGGGCAATTTTCAATAGCATTCAAAACGGCATGTCCTTCGGCACTCATGCGGGTTCCTTCTTCAACATTGAAGTTGGCAAACTCGGCAATATCTGCACCTGCGGCAAATGCTTTTTGCCCTGCACCTGTAAGGATAACGCCTTTTACTTCGGCATTTTGATAAATGCCTAGAATAGCATTTTTAATGTCTGTCAACGTTTGAATGTTCAATGCATTCAGTTTCGATTCCCGGTTAATCGTGATGTAAAAAATTTCATTTTTAACTTCTGTAAGAATCGTTTCGTACATAACTGCTGTTGTCATCTGTTTAAGATAAATTTACTTTAATAAAATAACCTGAGTAGTTTTTTGTTTCAAAGTATAGGACGCGCAACATTAACTGTATTTAGGAGCATGTGTAGCATACCCGCAATTTTTTTATGCACACAGGTGATGCTTAAACACTACGATGGGTACTTACCCAATCTTTGATGTATTGGGCAATTTCATGCATTGGAGAACCCGGTGCGAACAATTTTCCCACCCCTGATTGACTAAGCTGCTGCATATCTTCATCCGGAATAATTCCGCCTCCGGTGAGCAAAACGTCTGTTAATCCTTCCTGCTTCATCAACTCAATCAAGCGTGGAAAAACTGTATTGTGTGCACCTGATAAAATGCTCACACCAATCACATCCACATCTTCCTGCAAGGCAGCTTGCACAACCATTTCGGGTGTTTGGCGCAACCCTGTATAAATAACTTCCATTCCGGCATCACGCAAAGCGGTGGCTATTACTTTTGCTCCGCGATCGTGACCATCCAGTCCTACTTTGGCTACCAATACTCTGACAGGTCTGTTCATCTTTTTATTTTTTGATGCGCACCAATTCGAGTGCGTCTTTTTTCTTCAATACTTTTTCGAAATAGGCTACCAGCTGGCTTTCGGTTGCCTTATATACAAACACCGAATCACCGGAGTTGTTCAGTTGCACAAACTGCCTGCCGAAATACTTTGGCAATGTCTTGGTTTTGTCATCTTCAAGAATTGTATACAATTTCAAACCCTTTTTAGTGGGCTCTACAAACGTATAATTCCAGTACGATTGATATTCGTCATGATGATTGGCCCACACATAATAGCGTTTTTGCAGCAGCACCAGTTTGTGATTCTCGTTAAGTTGTGTTACTACTGTTTCGCCACTGTCGCGAAGTGCATACTCGTTTGTACGAATATCAATGAATAATGTGTCTTTGTCTGTTTTCTTAAACCATCCCGTTGGCACTTTGAGGTAATAATTGCCTTGCAGGGTGTCGGGAAAAACAGTTTGCTCAGCATCCACCAGTTGATTAAACATGGCCATCTTGCATGAAGCAAGTGTGGTGATGAGCAACAAAACACAAAGGCTTTTTTTCATACTTACTTTTTAATGGTATTGAGCGCCTGTTGCAAACGTTTGAGCGTTTCGTCTTTCCCAAACAAAGCAGCCATCTCAAAAATTGGAGGACCACCTGCTATTCCCGACAAACACACACGCAGCAACTGCAGGAAATCTTTTCCGGCAACCTGCTGATTGGTTAATGCCTGATTGTAGGCTGCCTCAAACGATTCGGCTGAAAAGCCGGAACTGGCCTCCACCAATTGAATCAGGTCAGTCAATACCAAAGGTGATGTTGAGTTCCAGCGTTTTTGAATTACGGCCTCATCATACGCAGTGGGTGCAATGAAGAAATAATCACTCATTGGCCACAGGTCTTTCATAAATGTGATTTTCTCTTTGATTAACTCACATGTGCGGGTGATATAAGCATCACTGAAAGTCAATCCTTTTGCTGTCACTTCTTTTTTCAACGCCTCAGCCAATACAGCCGTATCGGTGTGGCGAATGTATTGCTGGTTGAACCACCGGGCTTTGTTCTGGTCAAACTTGGCTCCGTGTTTACTCACACGTTCAAGTGAAAACAATTCCACCATTTGGTCCATGGTCATCAGTTCAATATTGTTTCCCGGATTCCATCCTAATAAAGCCAATAAGTTTACAACGGCTTCGGGCAGATAACCACTCTCGCGGTAACCGCTGGAGGTTTCGCCTGTGTTCGGGTCTTTCCATTCCAACGGAAATACCGGAAATCCTAAACGGTCGCCATCACGTTTACTTAGTTTACCGTTTCCTTCGGGTTTGAGCAATAAAGGCAAATGCGCAAACTTAGGCATTACCTCTTCCCAACCTAAAGCACGGTACAATAACACGTGCAAAGGAGCCGAAGGCAACCACTCTTCTCCACGGATAACGTGCGTGGTTTGCATCAGATAATCATCCACCACATTGGCTAAGTGATAGGTTGGCATTCCATCGCTTTTGTACAAAACCTTATCATCCATCTGGCCGGTGTTTACATTCACCCAACCGCGGATTTCATCGTGAAACTTCACTTCTTCTTTGCGCGGCAACTTAAAACGGATCACATACGGATCTCCCGCTTCAATACGTTGCTTCACCTCATCCTCACTCAATGTGAGTGAGTTTTTCATGGCGCTGCGCGTGATTGCATCATACTTGGCATCTACATTCGATGCTTTTAAACGCTCACGCATGGCATCCAGTTCTTCGGGAGTATCAAAAGCATAATAGGCATGGTCGCTCTCAATCAGTTGCATAGCATACTGACGGTACATCGGCTTACGCTCGCTTTGGCGATACGGAGCATGGGGGCCATCCCCAAAACCAATACCTTCATTAGCATTGATACCCAGCCATTTGAGCGATTCAATAATATAATGCTCGGCACCCGGCACAAAACGTGTTTGGTCGGTATCCTCAATGCGGATGATAAAATCGCCACCATGTTTTTTAGCAAACAGGTAATTGTATAAAGCGGTGCGCACCCCGCCAATATGCAAGGCTCCTGTAGGACTTGGCGCAAAACGAACTCTTACTCTTCTATCAGTCATAACGGGGCAAATATAGTTTTTTGGCGGGGAGTTCAAACAGCAGAGGTTGTGTTGTAAGTACCCCACAAAAAAACCGTGGATATTCACGGGGTTTTTCTATTTTGCGGCCTTCAAAATTGTTAAGACATCCACTATGGAATACGATCCAATAAAAAGAGACCTCGGAAGTGTATTTAACCGTTCAACAGGCCTGCGCAAGCTGTTTTACAAGCTGCTCGATTTGCTGTTGCTGCGCAGCTGGCATATTCACCGTGAACTGCGTGCCTGGCCTAAGTTTAAAGAGGCCTTCACCATGCTGGATGCGGGTTCGGGCTTCGGACAATACTCTTTTTATATTGCCAACCGTAACACACAATGTGCGATTAAAGCTGTAGATGTTAAAGACGAACAAATTGCTGATTGCAACGACTTTTTTGGCAAATGCGGATTGAACAATGTGAAATTTGAAGTAGGCGATTTAACCAAACCCCACGCTACAAATGCCTATGATCTGGTATTATGTGTGGATGTGATGGAGCATATTTTGGAAGATGTGGACGTATTCACCCATTTCCACCAAAGCATGAAACCCGGAGCCATGTTGTTGATTTCAACACCAAGCGACCAAGGAGGCAGCAATGCCGATGAGCACGGTGAATCGTTTATTGGAGAACACGTTCGTGATGGATACCCGGTTGAAGAAATGCGGGAGAAACTGAAAAAAGCCGGATTCGATAAATCTGAGATTTTGTATTCGTATGGTGCTCCCGGAAAAATTGCATGGAAACTATCTATGAAATACCCGATGAGCATGCTCAATGCCAGCAAAGCGTTTTTTGTGGTATTGCCATTCTATTATATCATTACCTATCCGTTTGCTTACATCCTTAACTGGATGGATACGTACACGACCCACAAAACCGGAACCGGACTGATCGTAAAAGCCTGGAAATAGAGAAAAGATTGGTTTTCCCATATCAACCATTAACTTTTCATCCTATTAACACTAAACATGAACCTCTCATTTAAGATAGCGAAACGGTATTTCTTTTCGCGCAAAAGCGGAGGCTCGTTTAACCTCATCACCATTCTTTCGGGCGTGTCGCTGCTGGGGTATATTGTAGGTGCAGCGGCTCTATTAGTGGTGCTTTCGGTATTCAACGGATTTGAAGTGCTGTTTCAAAGCATGTACCACAATTTTGATTCCGATATGCAGGTATCGGCAACCGTGGGCAAAACATTCAACCTCACACAAATTCCGCTCGACCGCATCAAACAGATACAGGGCATTGAAAAAGTGTCGCTGGTGCTCGAGGAAAATGTACTGCTCAAATACAACGAACGCCAAAATCTGGCAACCGTTAAGGGAGTAGATGAACAGTTTGTGTCCTTAACCGGACTTGACAGCTGCATGGTGGCGGGAACATTGGTATTGCAGGAAGGCGATTCCTCCAACTATGCTGTTGTTGGACAGGGTGTCGGTTATCAGCTTTCCATTGACCCAAATGATATGTTTATGGGACTGCATGTATATGTACCCAACCGTGGTGAGGTAGATATGCTCAATCCTTCGGGAGCCTTTTCAAAGGCCACCATTTTTCCGGTTGGCGTGTTTAGCGTGCAGGAAGAAGTAGACAACAAATACATCATTGTTCCCATTCGTTTTTTACATGAACTGCTCAGCCGTCCCGATGAGTATTCGTCTGTTGAATTGTCGCTGACAGCAGGTGCTAACGAGAATAAGGTAAAACAAGAACTGGAAGAAATATGCGGAAACAACTTTACCGTTAAAAACCGGTTTGAACAACGCGAAGCGTTTTACAAAGTGATGAAATCGGAAAAACTCATCAGCTATTTTATATTGTTTTTCATTCTGCTTATTGCGGCAGGCAATACCATCGGCTCTCTGTATATTTTGGTGATCGAGAAAAAGCGCGACCTCCATATCTTGTCGGCCTTAGGTTTTACAGGCAACAAAGCGCGTCAGGTATTTATGTTTCATGGCGTGCTGACGGCTGCAACCGGTGCATTGATCGGCCTTCTTGCTGGCATTGTTGTTTGTTATTTACAGGAGCAATACGGATTTATCAAACTCGACCAAACGGCTTCATTTATGTTTAACTCTTATCCGCTGGAATTACGTTTGGGAGATGTGTTACTGGTGTTTGCAACCGTGCTTTCACTGGGATTGATTACCGCTCTGTATCCGGCTTACAAAGCCAAACAACTTACTGCTTAAGCGTTCTCTTTACGCTTCTTAGTCTGGGCTCTGATATTGTTGTAAACCGGAATAGCCGTTACCACTATAAAGGCAATCACTATATAGTTGAGATAATTGAGTGCATCGGGAAAAACACTTCCTACAAAATATCCGGCCGAAACCACAACAGCCGGCCACAAAATGGCGCCCAGTACATTGTAAATAAAAAATATCTTCGGATCAACCTTTACCACACCTGCTAAAATGGGTGCAAACGTGCGTACAATGGGTAAAAAGCGGCCAAGAATCAGGGCTGCTCCTCCGTATTTTTTGTAGAAGCTTTCGGCTGTATGAATGTATTGCTGCTTGAAAAACAGAGAGTCGGGGCGTTTGTAGAGAGCCTCTCCTGTTTTGTAGCCAAAATAATAACCGATATAATACCCAAGAATGGCTGCACTGGCGATACTTGCCTCAAGCACTGCCAAATCAACATCGAGCACATCTAAAAAACACAATAAGCCTGCTGTAAACAGGAGCGAATCGCCCGGAAGAAAAAAACCGAAGAATACTCCATTCTCAACCAGAATCACAATAAGCAACAAAGCCAATCCGCCAAAGCGAATCAGTTCTTCCGGTTTAAATAAGTCCCAAAAACTATCCAATACTGTGTTTACTTAGTCGGGTAAACATATAGAAACAACACTGATTAACCAAATGCTGTGCTTTACGAGGTTTTGCCTTCGTCTTTCTTTTTGATCTCGTCAAACACCTTTTCCATGTGAAATACATAATCCAGACTATCATCTATAATAAAATGCAGTTCCGGAATAATGCGTACCTGTTTGCGGATGCGTAGCGCCAGTTCGTGGCGTATATGTTTATTTTGAAAGTCTACAACAGCCAGCATTTCTTCCTTGTTGGGTGCATTGAGAAGGCTTAAAAACACCTTGGCATACCCCAGATCGGGTGATACCTCCACCTTGCTGATGGTGATAAAAGCGTTATTGAACAGGGCCGAACGGTTTTCCTGAAAAATATCGGCCAACTCCTTTTGCAGCACTTTCCCAAATTTTTCCTGTCTGATATTCATGGCGCAAATATGGGATAAAAATAGGATGTAAAATAGCATTGCGCTTATGCAAATGTTTGCATATCCGTTAATTTTTTATAAACCCCGTTTAATGCTACCAGTTCCTGGTGTTTGCCCTGTTCCACTATTTCTCCCTGCTGCATCACAATAATCTGGTCGGCATGCTGAATGGTAGATAACCGGTGTGCTATAACAATAGATGTGCGGCTTTTCATCAGGTTTTGAATCGCATCCTGCACCAGCCGCTCCGATTCCGTATCGAGTGCCGAAGTAGCTTCATCCAAAATTAAAATAGGCGGGTTTTTGAGAACTGCCCGTGCAATAGATAGTCGTTGGCGCTGCCCACCCGATAGCTTACCGCCTCTGTCACCAATATTGGTATGGTAGCCATTTTCCATTTGCACTATAAACTCGTGTGCATTGGCAATTTTGGCCGCTTTTATTACGTCATCTTCGCTCACCTCGTTTATGCCAAAAGCAATATTGTTATATACCGTATCATTAAATAAAATAGGTTCTTGTGTTACAATTCCCATTAATTGATTGAGGCTATGGAAAGTAATAGCCCGGATATCTGTTCCGTCAATACTGATACTGCCCTGCGTTACATCATAAAAACGAGGCAATAAATCGGCAATGGTTGATTTACCCGCCCCCGACTGACCCACAAGAGCAACAGTACTTCCTTTGGGCACAGTAATATTTACGTGTTTAAGAACGTCCGATTCGGCATATTTAAACCATACATTTTTGTACGAAATTTTTTTTTCAAATGTATTTACCGAAACGGCATCCGGTTTTTCGGTAACGGTTATTTGAGCTTCAATAATGCTAAAAATACGTTCTCCCGAGGCTAATCCACGCTGGATATTGGTAATAGCTGACGATATATTTTTGGCAGGAACAAGTATTTGTGAAAACAATACTATATACGTCATAAATTCGCTGGCATTCAATTCCGATTCGTTTGTCAATACAAGCTGACCTCCATATAATAATAATCCGACAACAACGCTCACTCCCAAAAATTCCGACAAAGGTGAAGCCAGCTCCCGTTTATTCCACATTGATTTGAGAATACCCCTGTACAGACTATTTTGTACATTAAACTTTTGACGCACATACGCCTGAGCATTAAACGCTTTGATGATGCGAACACCAGAAATGGTTTCGTCTATAATACTTAAAATATTGCCCAGCAACTCCTGCCCTGTTTTAGCCTGCCTGCGTAACCTGCGCGATATGGTGGTTATAATTAAACCCGAAACGGGTAATACTATTAAGGAGAAAAGTGTGAGCTTAACACTCATGGCAAACAGTAATATTACGTAGCCAATAATCATTAACGGCTCACGAAATACAATTTGTACCGAGCTTACTACCGAGTTTTCTATTTCGTTTACATCATTGGAAAGGCTCGACATAATATCTCCTTTTCGCTGGTTTTGAAAGTACCCGACATTTAAATCGGTAATTTTATAAAACAGGCTTTCACGGATATTTTTAACTACATAGGTTCGCATATTGGTAAGCACACGTTGCGACCAATACTTAAACACATTGGAAAGAAATACCGACACTATAATAATAATGCATACAAATTTTAACGCACCTATCTGGCCGTATTCACTAAAAATTTTAGCAAAATTGTAGTTAAACAGACTCTTAAAATAATCAATGGTTAATGCAAATTCCGGCAATACAATTTGCTGCTCAACAGGTACTTTTTCAAAAATTACATTGAGCAAAGGAATAAGCAGCGTAAAATTAAGCAACCCAAAAATTACCGCTAATATAGCCAATACAGCGTACTTGGGAATAAACCGGGAAAACGGTCTGGCAAAAGAAAGAAGTTTAAAATAGGTATTCATGCGTTGCAGATACAATAATAGTTTTTTATTCCGAAGCACAGAAAATTGTTACTTTTGCCCATTGATTTCTTCCTTTAATGATTAGTATTATTACAGCGGTACACAACCAACTGGATATGAATAAGCTGTTTCTGGCATCCATCCAGCGTTATACTTTTTATCCCTATGAATTAATTGTGATTGACAATAACTCTACTGACGGTTCGGCCAATTTTTTTGAACAAAACGGAGCTAAAGTTATCCGCAATAATGCTAATTACTCTTATCCATTTTGCCAGAACCAGGGCATTAAAGAAGCAAAATTTGACACTTATGCTTTTTTAAACAATGATATTATTGTTTCGCCACAGTGGGACAAACGCCTGCTTGATGCAATGCAGCAACAGCATTTGGATGTGCTTACCGTTTGTGGTATTGAACGTATTGAAACAGCAGAAGCTACAAAAAAATTAGGCCGCAGGTGGAAACGAATAAAAAATACCATTAATGCCATTGGCGGAATAAACGCCAGCACTTTAAAACTCATGCATTATTTAATGTACGGTAATTGGGAAAGGTTTAACCTTAAACGCGAAACCGATTTTAAAGGAAAAGTAGTAGAAGGCTTTGTAGGTAATTCTGTTTTATTTAATAAAAATGCTGTTGCAAAAATCGGGCTGTGGGACGAGCGTATACAGGAAGCTGATTTTGATTTGTACATCCGCAGTAAAAAAAGAGCCATAGATGTGGGCGATATAAAACCCTGCCACATTGCGCTCAATGTGTTTCATCATCATTATATCCGTATGACGGCCAAATCCAAACCTCCTGTATTTGCAGATGCCGGCAATATGATTCCGCTTGCTAAAAAATGGACAGACAGCGAACGGGAAGTGTACTTAAAAGATAATCTGGCTACTTAATAATGGTGTAGTTTTTATACTCAAACAAGCGCATACCCGTCCGTTTTTCGATGGTATACAGCAACCACTCTTTGAGCTTAAATTTCTTCTGACTTACATCCCAGGTAAAGTTCCAGTTCATACGTTTCAGTCGTTCGGCCATCACAGCAGGATGGGTTCCTTCAAAACGCTTCAATGAATCAATGGTTGAATAATCATAAGCATTGGCTTCGGCAACATGGTTTTTCACCCACGCATCATCGTGCCACATCTTGTGAAAATTTTCCTGTTTGGCTTGCTGAAACCGCGGGTCTTTTACCCATCCATAATGGTAAATGCAGGCATCTACCTGTTTCACTTTCAGCTTTTCTCCATTTTTCCTGAAACCTTGTGCATCGCGGTAAGAGCGTATGGATTTATCATTGCGCACCATACGTATTTCGTTGCGGTACCACGTGCGCGAGTCGCCCACATAATCGTAGCTTCCATAAAAATGCACGTACTTAAACAGCAATCCTTCAACGCTGGAATTATCAAGATGCTGAGCACATGCCTGTTTGATGGCTTCATGGTATTGCTCATGCACCACCTCATCACCTTGCAGGTAAAAACACCAATCAGCATCGGCAATGGCATCAAAAGCCTTATCCGTTTCAACAGCAAGTACACGCCCACCTTCGCGTAAGCTATCATCCCAAACCGTATCAACAATTCGGATTTTAGGAGAGTTTATGGATTCTATCAATTCCCGCGTTTCATCTTCGGAGTTGCCTACTGCCACTATATATTCATTCACCAACGGCAAAATACTGCGAATGGATTCAACAATCGGGTAATCGTATTTGACAGCATTTCGGACAATGGTAAAACCAACAATTTTCATAGATGCAAATGGGTTTGTGAATGATTTCAAAAATGATGAATCCAATCGGATTTATGAGTAAAATCTTATTTAGATTGATTCCAAAAATACCCTATTTTCGCAACCATAAAACGGTAGTGCCTGTTTTGGCGGGCTCTGCGGTTGTGTTTGTATCATGAAACTATCGGAACTTACATTCGGACAAGAAGCCCTGGTGGAGCAGATTAACGACAATGAACTGTCGCTTAAACTGCTTGAGATGGGATTATTGCCCGGAGAAACCGTGGCCCTCGAAAACATTGCTCCTTTTGGTGATCCCATTGCCATCCGGGTAGGCGAGTATAAGATGTGTTTGCGTTTGGAAGATGCCGATTGTGTAGTAGTAAAACTCAAATAATACGGGAATAGCGGCTCTGCTGCATCAACACGATAAAACGATTGAAACAGGAACTCACAGTTGCATTGGTAGGAAATCCCAACAGCGGTAAAACTTCGCTGTTTAATGCCCTCACAGGCCTTAATTATAAGGTGAGCAACTTCCCCGGAACCACAGTCGAAAAAAAAACAGGAACTTCTAAACTAAGCTCTTCTGTCAATGCCCAAATCATTGATCTGCCCGGAACCTACAGCCTGTATCCTAAATCAGCCGATGAACTGGTAACTTATGAGTTGCTGCGCAACAAGTCGGAAACCAACTTCCCCGATTTGGTTTTGTTTATTGCCGATGCATCCAACCTCAAACGCAATTTATTGTTGCTTACGCAGGTTGCCGACTTAGGAGTACCGGTGATTCTGGCTCTCAATATGGTGGATATTGCCGAACGTAAAGGTATTTTTTACGATACAGAGGTTTTGTCGAAAACCCTCAATATTCCCATCGTTTCTATCAATGCACGTAAGCGCCATGGGATTGAAGATATCAAATCACAGTTGCTGAACGAACATGTGCGCAACCGTGTAAAATACTTTCCGCTCGACTTTTTGCCGCAAACTTTTTTAGAAGAAGTAAGCGAATTTACGGACAAGAAAAATCACTATGCAGCGCTGCAATATGCGATTAACGCTGCCCTACTCATCAGCACCAAATCAAAACAACTGCGTGAACTTTTTGCCCGTCACAGCTTTGATGCACGGGCGTTTCAGGAAAAAGAAATTCTGGAACGTTACCATTTGATTGATAATGCCGTTCGTTTAAGCCGCAAACAAAAAGCTGGTACACTGGCTAAATCCATCACCCAGCGTGCCGATAAAATTTTGACCCATAGAGTTGGCGGCATTGCCATCTTCCTTGGCCTGTTATTTCTGGTCTTTCAGGCCATCTTTACCTGGAGTACGGTTCCAATGGAATGGGTAGAGTTTGGCTTTTTAAAATCATCCGAATGGATAGAACGAACTTTACCTGCTGGCATACTCAATGATTTGTTGGTACATGGCGTGTTAGCGGGATTGAGTGGCGTAATGGTATTTCTGCCTCAGATTATCATTTTGTTTGCCTTCATTGCCATTCTCGAAGATGTTGGATACATGGCCCGTGTAGGGTTTATCATGGACCGTATTATGCGTCCGTTTGGGATGAACGGAAAATCAATCGTACCGTTGATTAGTGGAATGGCTTGTGCCGTACCAAGCATCATGGCCACCCGGAGTATTGAAAACAAAAAGGAACGCCTTATCACCATTTTGGTAACGCCTCTGATGAGTTGCAGCGCAAGGCTTCCTGTTTATACATTATTGATAGCCATGCTGGTGCCCGAAAGTGCCAAATGGGGCCCGTTTAATTTGCATGGTATTGTATTGATGTTTATGTACCTGCTCGGATTTGCAGCAGCCTTGTTCAGTGCATTTATTTTTAAATTTTTCATCAAAGCCGAGCGCAAAAATTTCTTCCTGATGGAATTGCCCGGATACAAATTGCCAATTGTACAAAACCTGCTCATCACCTTATACGACAAAGGTTCGGCCTTTGTGTGGGGAGCAGGAAAAATCATCGTGGCTGTATCGGTTATCCTTTGGGCATTGGCTTCTTTTGGTCCGCGCAACAATATGAAGGCCATTGATGATAAGTATGCACAAATGATTATGCATGATACTGTAACGGTGCTCTCGGTGGAGGAGTTGGCCACTCAAAAAAGTGCCGAGAAGCTGCAGGCCAGTTATGCGGGAGAGTTTGGCCGCTTAATTGAGCCGGTGATTAAACCACTGGGCTTTGATTGGAAAATGGGCATTGCCTTGCTTACCTCACTGGCCGCACGCGAAGTATTTGTAGGCACCATGAGTACCATTTACAGTGTGGGTGGAGATATTGATAACCTGCAAACCATCCGTACCAAAATGAGTAACGAAATCAATCCCGAAACCGGTAAACCTGTGTTCTCGGTAGCAGCGGTGTTATCGTTGATGGTGTTTTATGCCTTTGCCCTGCAATGCATGAGTACGGTGAGTGTGGTGCAAACCGAAACCAAAAGCTGGAAATGGGCGCTTATACAATTTGGGTATATGACTGCATTGGCTTACCTGAGCAGTTTGCTGGTGTTTAATGTGTTGAGCTAAAGGGTAATATTTAACCACGGATACTACAAAGGAAGACCGTGAAGAGCAAAGGTTCTGCTCGTCAGAACTCGCAGTATGAAGGATTAAACGCAGAGCCGCAGAATACGCAGAGTGAAGAGAAGATAACCAGGGAGAAACAGAGGCACAGGGTAATCTGCTTCGCAGATGGAGGATGCTGCTACGCTAAAGTTACGCAGCACGCAGAGTTGCCCGTGACGTGGTGCCTATGGACTATCAACTTCCCCTTACCATCCGCCTCCAAGCGCTTTGTATAAGTTAACGATAGCCGTATGGCGTTGTTGCAGGGTTGATGATTCCTGCATCTCGGCTTGCAGCAAACTGCTTTCCTGAATCAATACTTCAAGGTAAGAGGTGTAGCCGGTGGTGTAGCGAAGTTTGCTCAACGTATAGGCTTTTTCGGTAATGGATACCTGCTTTTTGTAAGCGGTATATTCGTCATCCAGATTTTTAATCTGGCTGAGTGAATTTTCCACTTCCGAAAACGCACCAATCACTGCTTCTTCGTATTTGCGGGTTGCAGCTTCGGCTCGTTTGCGCTCTACTTCAACGCGGTTTTTGTTTTTGTTAAACTCAAAAATGGGTCCGGTTAATGCAGCCAACCCTGTTCCGTACAAGGAGTTGCTATTCACAATAGTGCTTACCTGAGGGCTTACCAGTCCTAAGGCTCCGGTTAATGATAAACTCGGGAAACGATTGGCTTGCGATACGCCAATACGGTTGTATTGCGCAGCCACGGTGTATTCGGCAGCTTTGATATCAGGTCTGCGTTCCAGCAATTCCGAAGGCAATCCAACGGGAATGGTTGGAGGTAATGATTGTTCATAGAGGGTTTTACCACGGTTAACTGGTCCGCTGAAACGGCCACATAAACGTCTCAGAATATTCTCAACCGTAACAATCTGACGGTTGATATTGGGTATCATCGCTTCGGCAATTGCCAGTTGTTGTTCGGCCTGCAGCTTGTCGATTTCTGAAATATAGCCTTTGGTAAAACGTTCGTTGATGATGCGGAAGAGTTCTTTGCGGCTTTCCAGGGTACGCTGGGCAATCATCAAACGGTTATCCAAATCGCGCAGCAAAAAATAATTAGAGGCTACTTCGGCAACCAGACTCACTTGCACATTTTTGCGAATTTCATCGGTTGCCATGTATTGGTTAACGGCTGCCAGCTTGGAACTGCGCACTTTGCCGAACAAATCAATCTCCCAGTTCATGCCTATGCGGGCATTGTAATTGGACACATTCATATTGGCAAATCCCGGAGGCGCATTGGTTCCAAACTCCGAGAAGCGCGCACCCAAGCCATAGTTGAACTGAGGAAACAAATCGGCTTTCACAATGGATGCGTTGGCACGGGCTTCTTCCACACTGGCCACGGCACTCATCAAACTGCGGTTGCTATCCAGCGCATTTTGAATAAGCTGATTTAAGGCTTCGTCTTTGTATATATCGAACCATTTTAAACGGGTTAAACTATCGGTTTTGGAGCCGTTCAGTTCGCTGTATTCTTGTTTGGTTTTTACCGTTTCGGGTATTTTAAAGTCGGGGCCTACACGGCAGGCCAACAGCGAGCTCATCAATATCAGTCCTGCTATCTTTTTCATTGATCGGCTCCTTTCTTTTTACCTGTGGTCATTTTGGTAATCATTACAAAAAATGATGGAATCAATAATACACCAATAAAGGTGGCAATCGTCATTCCGCTAAACACGGCCATACCCATTACCTTACGTCCTTCGGCTCCTGCACCGCTTGCTGTAAGCAACGGAATTACACCGAGAATAAAGGCAAAGGATGTCATGAGGATTGGGCGGAAACGCAGCTTGGCTCCATCCAGTGCGGCTTTCATTACTTCTTCGCCTTCTTCGTGTTTCATCTTGGCAAACTCCACAATCAAAATCGCATTTTTGGCATTCAAACCAATGAGCATTACCAACCCAATCTGGGCAAATACATTGTTCACATAACTCAGCGACCATAAGCCTCCCACAAACAATCCCACAAAGGCTCCCATCACGGCCCATGGTGTTCCAAGTAGTACAGAGAATGGAAGACTCCAGCTTTCATATTGCGCGGCCAAAATCAAAAATACAAAGAGCAAAGCCATGCCAAACACCACAGCACCTTTTCCGGCTGCGGCTTTTTCCTGATACGAAATATTGCTCCACTGGTAACTCATATCGGCCGGCAATGTTTCTCTGGCCACTTCTTCAAGTGCATTGAGTGCATCGGCAGAGCTGTAACCCTGAGCCGGAACCCCGCTCAACTCGGCAGCACGGAAGATGTTAAAGTGATTTACATATTGTGGTCCGCTGGTATCTTTAACCGTAGCAATGGTGCTGAGCGGAACCATGCGTCCGTCTTTATCGCGCATAAAAAACATACTCATGTCTTCGGTGCGCATGCGGTATTGTTGATCAGCCATTAAATATGTTTTGTACTGGCGGCCAAATAAGTTGAAGTTATTAATGAAAGTTGATCCCAATAAAGTAGAAACCGTTTGGTTTACTTCGTTTAGATTCAGTCCCAGCTTCTGCACTTTATCCTTATCAATCTCAATACTTTTTTGCGGAACATTGGCGCGGTATAACGTATAAATTTTTGCAATCTCAGGACGTTTGCTTGCTTCGGCAATAAACCTTTGCGCTTGTTCGGCCAGGTATTGAGGAGAGTTGCCTGCAACATCCTGCAACATCAGGGTAAATCCTCCGGCATTTCCCAATCCCTGAATCGGTGGCGGGCCTACGGCAATTACCGTTGCTTCGGTAATGGCTTTCATACATCTGGCGTTCACCAGTTGCACAATATCAAGCGCTGTCTTTTCGCGTTCTTCCCAAGGTTTGAGTGTGATAAAAAACGTTGCTGCATTCGGAGCTACGGTATTGTTGAGGAGGTTGTTTCCGTTTACACAGGTATACAAATCAATCTCCGGAATATCTTTCAGGATACGTTCAAGTTTATGGGTAACCGAATCGGTACGTTGTAGCGAAGCAGCATCCGGAAGGTTTACGGCAATGATAAAATACCCCTGATCTTCTTCGGGCACAAATCCCGATGGAATTTTTTTGCCGAGCAATACAGTAGCCCCCACAATGCCTCCCAAAATAACCAATGTGATAACCACCTTGCGTGCAAAAAATCCCGCAACATTCCCGTAGCTGTTGGTAAACCGTTCGAACATGCGGTTAAAGGCATCAAAGAATTTTGTCAATAGATTTTTCTTAGCGTTCGGGTCTTTAGGTTTCAGCAGGATAGCCGAAAGGGCGGGGCTTAAGGTTAACGCGTTGAATGCCGACAAACAAACGGATATGGCAATGGTGATGGCAAACTGCTGATAGAGCCGGCCGGTGATACCGCCTGTTAACGCTACCGGAACAAATACAGCCGATAGAATCAATGCAATCGCCACAACCGGTCCGGCCACTTCTTTCATGGCTTTGCTGGTTGCTTCTTTAGGTGAGAGGCCATGTTCAATATGGTGCATTACAGCCTCAACCACCACAATGGCATCATCCACCACAAGCCCGATGGCCAGTACCAATCCTAATAAAGAAAGTACGTTGATGGAGAATCCGAAAAGCGGGAAGAGGATAAATGTTCCGATTAACGAAACCGGTACGGTAAGCAATGGAATCAGGGTAGCACGCCAATCTTGCAGGAATAAAAACACCACGATGATTACAAGCAGGATGGCTTCAAACAAGGTATGGATAATTTCGTTGATACCTTCCGATACGGCTGCTGTGGTATCCAATGCATAACTCAGTTCTACATCGTTTGGAAAACGCTCTTTCAGTTCACCCATCTTCTTCCGAACATTCTCAGCAACTTCCAACGCGTTGGAACCCGGAATCTGGAAGATGGCAATGGTTGATGCTGATGCTCCGTTGAGTCGGCTGTTCTGGTTATAATTTTCGGTTCCCAACTCAATACGTGCCACATCTTTCATAAATACTTCTGCACCGTTGGGACTTGTTTTAAGCAGGATATCGCCAAACTGTTCTTCGGTGATTAAGCGGGATTGCAGGATGGTTGAGTATGTATTTTGCGTACCCGGAGCCGAAGGCTCGCCTCCAAAACTTCCACCCGACTTGATGGCGTTTTGTTCCTTGATGGCATTCATTACATCGGGAACAGTTAAGTTGTAACGTGCCAGTTTATCGGGTTGAAGCCAGATACGCATACTGTATTCAGATCCTCCAAACACCACCACATCACCAATACCCTGAATCCGTTTGAGGTGATCCACCACATTGATAAAAGCGTAGTTGTTCAAAAACTTCGAGTCGTATGAGTTGCCCGGAGAGCTTAACGACACAAGCATCAATGGGAAGGTGAGCGATTTTTTAGTGGTTACGCCCAGTTCTTTTACTTCGTTTGGCAAAAACGGAGAAGCCTGCGACACGCGGTTTTGCGTAAGCATGTTCGCATTGTCGAGGTTGGTTCCAACCTCAAACGATACTTCGAGAGTCGTGCTTCCATCGCCCGCGTTGATGGAGCGCATGTACAACATTTCTTCCACACCGTTTACCTGTTGCTCCAATGGTACAGCCACGGTTTGTTCCATGTTCACAGCATTTGCACCATTGTACAAACCTGTAATTTTTACCATAGGAGGTGTAATCTCGGGATACTGCGAAATAGGGATTCCCGATAATACCAGCAATCCTAGAATCACCGTGAGGATTGAAATCACCATCGCTACAATGGGCCTGCGTATAAAAAATTCACTCATGTTTGTGGCAGCTAAGGGATAAAAACTATTTAACCAGTGTTGAATCGTAACTCCAATTCATGTTCACAGGACTTACAACCATATTTGGTTTGACAATGGCATTGCCCAATACGGCAACATTTTCGTTGGCTTTAACACCTTCGGTGATCACCCAGTTGCTTCCGTTGCGGGGGCCTACTTTAACGGTACGTGGTACAATCTGATTGCTATCGTTAATCACAAATACGCGGTAGGTGCTTTGCAATTGGTTAATGGCTTGTTGCGGAATCACAATGGCTTGTTTCATTTCATCTGATTTGAAACGCACTTTTACATATTGTCCGGGACGTAACAGCTTAGACTTATTACTAAACAACGCCTGCACCATCATGGTTCCGGTTTGAGGGTCGATGCTGCGGTCGGCAAAATCAACTTTACCGATTTCGGGGTAGATGGTTCCATCACTCAATACGAGTTGAATCTGAATCGAATCTTTAGTGGCTCCTGTGGCTTCTCGTTTTCTTCTGAACTCAAGGAAATCATTTTCTGTAATGGAGAAACGCACCCGAACCGATACTGTAGCCGAAACGGTATTGATGGAGTTGTCGGCAAAGCTGCGGCTCACATAATCGCCCACCTGCACTTTTGAAATGCCGATGATACCTGAAATAGGAGCCGAGATACGTGAATATCCCTGTTCTACTTCGGCATTTGATTTCATGGCTAATGCACTGTTTACATTTTCTTTCTGGGCTTTATAATTTGCGCGGGCTTCATCCAAATCGCGCTGACTTAAAGCATTGGCCGAAACCAGGGGCTCAACCCTGTCGAGGTCGGCTTTGGCTTTTTGAAACATCACTTCCGCTTCCGTTAACCGCGCCTGAGCCGATGCTACTTTATTCTGCAATTGAATATCTTCAATGGTATACAACAGCTGTCCCTGCTTCACTTCATCCCCCTCTTTAAAATGAATTTCGGTAATCCAGCCTTCCACGCGCGGGCGAAGCGCCACATCCGATTGTCCGAATACCTGACCAACATATTCCGAAAAAACCGGAATATCATATTGTCCGGCAGCTACCACGTTCACTTCGGGCACAAGTGCTTTTTTCTGCTCGGCTTCGCCACAGGCAGCCACAAGCAACGAAGAGATAATAAGGAAAGGGAATGTATTTTTCATACGATTAATGTTCAAAAGAATGGTGTTTATTGAGCTACAGGTCAAATATACATTTTGTTGTGATTATTCCTCATCACCTGTTAAGAGAAGGAATACCGGGTTTGGGAAACGGTATGCAAACGGAAGCCCAAACCAGAACCTGAAGGTTGATACCGTGTTGTCAGGCTGAGGGTTGGGCTTCGGTAAAATCAAAAATAATAAGGCAGAGAGCAAAAAAACGAGTTGATGGTATTATAAGATTAACAATGGTGACACAAATCCAATGCTGATACGGGCTGTATTGTCTCCTGTGATTTGCATATTATGTGTTTTGGCATAGTCGGTATATTGGTAAAAACGACCCACATAATTTGCAAAAAAGCGAAGGTTCAAATCATTGAACGGATAAAACTCGAGGGTAGGGATAAAACCATACGCATCACGCAGTTTTACATAACCACTTTCTCCGGGAGCGCTTCCCCAAAACGAGGCGCTGGTCATTCCGATTACAGCCAGATTCCATTTTTCGGTAAAGCGGTAATTAATTTGCAACCAGTGTTCCATATAACGGGCATTAAAGTACGAATTATTATGGTCGCCAAATCCGTTTTTGGCCATGCTGCTCACCAATGTTTTGCGGTCGATATCTTCATCACTTAGTTTAAAGTCGTAATTGATTTGCAACTTTTTGCCAAGGTTAAAGGTGTTACCCAAAGCAATATAGTTCATAGTGCTTTTGCGGGCTTCATTAAAAATGCTGTAACTCCAAATGGTTTGCCATTTGCCATCAAACATATTTCCTCTCCAGTTGAATACAATTGCAGCAGGGAAGCCGGATTGTTGTATTGAATCAGTAATACTTGGATACAGCGTTGAAAAGGTTTGGGTTCTGGAGTCGAGTAATTGCGTTGTGAGTTCATGTTTCTTGTCGGCACCTGCTTTATAAGTGTACTGGAATCCCGATAAAAAGTTATCGGCATACTCAACGATATCATTGTATTCATAGATATCAATCGGGTTTAAGTCGAACTCCACACCACCCCAGTCGGCACACATTTTACCGGCTCGTATAAAATGCCGTTCACCCATATCAACCTGTATAAATGCCATATCGGTTGTGCGACTTAAGTTGTCAAGGTCGCCCGGTTTTTGTTCGCGGGTATAACGGTCGCGAAAGCGGAAAGATACTTTTTCATGTACCTTACCCCTGAACTCTAATCGAAACTGGTCGTTGTTGAACTTGGAATTTTGGTATTCCCCGTTCTGGAAATAGTTGTTTAGTCCAAAACGCATATTGGCGATTACGTCCATGTTCTTGAGTAATTCCTGTTTGCGTTCAGGAATGATAGGCTCATACCGTTTGTAGCTGTTTTCAATTTGTTGCTGGGCAAATAAGAAGTTTGCGCAACAACTTAAAATGGCGAGAAGTATAAATAATTTTTTCATAATAGATGATGATTAGAGGATGAGATAGGCAAGTAAAAATCCGGTGAGGATGGTTATAACAGATGTCACCAGTCCGGGAATCATAAAACTGTGGTTGAGCAAATATTTACCAACTTTGGTGGTTCCTGTTTTATCAAAGTTAATAGCAGCGATTAATGTTGGATAGCTGGGAATAAAAAAGATACCGGCAGTGGCCGGATACATGGCTATGAGTGCAGGTTGCATCAAGCCCAGTTTGATACCCAAAGGCATGATGGCTTTTACCGTAGCAGCCTGACTAAATAGCAGTGCAGACATTAAAAATAAAGCAATGGCAAAGATCCAGCTGTAGGCTCCTACCATCCCTTGCAGCGCTGATGTCAGTGTTTCCTGATTGGCTGTAATGAAAGTATTGCTCATCCATACCACTCCAAAAATGCTGACCACGGCTTCGGTTCCCGCTCTGAAAATGCTGCTGGAGGCAACGGCAGTCGCTTTAATTTTAGCAAGCCATACATTGATGAGTACCACACTCAGCATCACCAGTTCTATGGTTTCAATCATGCCCAGTTTACGCCACTCAGGAAACAAGCCAAACAATACAATGCTCACAACTCCGGTTAAAAATACGAGCACCGAAATTTTAGATTCGCGGCTGAATTCTTTTGCACCATTGGAACTGTTTCCTTCAATCTGTTTGCGAAACTCAGGGTCGGCAAGTCTGGCCTGAAACTCGGGATCGTCTTTTAGTGATTTGCCCAGCATATTGGCTACAATAGCTCCGGCCATGAGGCCGACTAAGCAAGCCGGAAGCACAATTGAAATAATATGTAACAATCCATAGGTATTGCCTTCAATTTGGTTCAGTTCCGACATCATTGCCACGGTAGCTGCGGATATCGGGCAGGCCACAATACCAAAATCGGCTGCAATCACCGAAATACTCAGCGGGCGTTCGGGACGGATGCCCGTTTTGGCGGATACCTCTGCAATGATTGGTAGAAGTGAATAGCTGATATGCGCAGTGCCGGCTAAAAACGTAAACAAGAATGTTACAAGCGGACCGATGAATGTTATGGATGACGGATTTTTCCGAATGATTTTCTCGGCTATATCAACCAGATAATCCATGCCACCTGCAACCTGCAATGATGCAGCAGCGGTCACCACACATAAAATAATCAGCATTACTTCGATGGGCGGTGAGCCAACGGCCAAATCAAATACATACACATATACGATGGTTCCCAAAGCACCCATGATGCCAAGGCCCATTCCTTTCATGCGGGCACCTATCAGGATAAATCCCAGCAGTACCAATAGCTGTAACCAAAACATAGGCTTGTTTGGCTAATGGTTTAGTATTCGAAGAAATATTTTTGTAACTGAGCTTTGTCTTTTGTTTTAGTCAACCCAAGCATCAATACCACACGCGCTTTTTGTGGATTAAAATCATCACTTACAATAGTGCCCAATTTGGAGTCGTCCACTTCATCCTCCAATACCACACGGCCCGAGAAACAACGGGTGGCCCGTACAACTACAACCCCGGCTTTTACTGCGTTATCAATAGCATCATAATATGCTTTGTTGAAATTTCCGTTTCCTACACCGGCAATCACAATGCCATCCACTTTGTTGGCAACAAGGGTATTGATTAAGATTGGGTCTGCATCGGCATACATATATACGATTTCAACCTTAGGCATTTTGGTGAGGTTGCTTACATCAAAATCGGTGTTTTTATCCGACTTGCGGGTATTGGTATTGTAGTAATTTACTTTTCCATCATACACCTGACCAATTGGTCCGGCATTTGGAGCTGTAAAGGCTTCCACATGCGTGGAGTTGTATTTGGAAATATCGCGGGCATCAAAAATATTTTCGGAGAACAATACCATCGGGCCACGGCCTGCACTTGCCGGGTTGGCGGCTACCACAACAGCATCGTATAAATTTTTAGGGCCATCGGCACTGATACCTGTAGCAGGACGCATAGAGCCTGTAATGACTACCGGGCGGTCCGATTTTACAGCAAGGTTCAGGAACAATGCAGTTTCTTCTTTGGTATCGGTACCATGAGTGATAACGATGGCATCAGCTTCGTTTTTGGCAAAGATTTCGTTGATGCGTTTGGTGAGCTTAAGCCAGATTTCAATGCTGATATCCTGACTGCCTACCGATGAAATTTGTTCACCGGTTACTTTGGCTACCTTGTGAATTTCGGGCACTGCATTTAATAAATCATCAATGGGCAAGGCTCCCGCCTGATAGCCTGCGCGGTCGGCCGATTTTCCTGCTCCGGCAATGGTTCCGCCTGTGGCAAGAATTTTAACGCGTGGTAAATTTTGTGCGAAGGTTACTGCTGCAGCCAGCAACAATAAAGCCAGGAGATTGAGGTGTTTCATACTGATAGTTTTTAGGGTTTAAAAAAGTGGTAAACGAACTTAACACCAAAATAAACAATAAACAATAAGCTGATGAAAATCAAACTGTAAGTTAAGGCAAGGTTAATAAAGGAGGAGATATTATTCCTCAGGGTTTGCTTTCGGCAGGAAGATTCACAAACGGAAACGACAGGAAGAACTGGAAAGTTGAGCCATAACTTGAGCCGTAAGACGCATCCGAAATCATATCGGTCAATCCCCAGTTGTACCGTACTTTGATGTCTAACCCTTTGCCGCCACGTTGGGTCACCAGTGAGTATCCCATTTCAACCGGAATAACATAATAGTGTCTGTTAAACAATGCGATGTTGTTTTCAACAATGCTAACATCATTGCCTCCGGCAATCAGTTTACCTTCTGCAATTTGTTTGCTTGCCACTTTAAAACTGATTTGGCCACCGGCAGATACAAACCAGCGAGGAGTGATTCGATACTGAAACATAATCGGCACATCAATATAGTTGGCCGCGATGGTGTATTCAATTTCGTTGAGGGTAGTGGAGTAGTCGCTGAAAGGTTTTACGTTTTGAGCGCCCCGTGTTGAAAGAGGTTTGAACTCAGGCGTAAAGGCCCATTTGTTGTTTATTTTTAAGAAAGTACCCAATCCAAAATATGGATTAAGGCGTGCCTCTTGTTGGCTGAGCCCGGGCATTGACGTATAGTTAGCACCTGCATCCAGACTCAGATGAAATTTTTCGGAAGCTACTTTATCACCAAATATCAATACCAGCAAAGCGGCTTGTCCGCGTGCTGTTTGATACGTAACAGTCATCAGGGTAGTGAAGATACAAACGGAGAGAAATCGATGGAGTTTCACAACAAGTATAATTTGATTGCAAGTATACTAAATGATGGTGTTAAAAGTCGTACCCGATATTAAATACGATACCATAATCCAGCGATGGATTGCTTCCTGTGCTTCCGGGCGGTTTGCTGTCGTAGTTGTTGTATATATCGGCTGAAAGATAGAGGTCAGAGAAGGGTTTCCAGGTAATTTTAGTTTTTCCATCCTGACGAATACGGCCATTTTGGTTAAGCCCAAAGTAAACTACTTGTACAATGGAAAAGATAAACTTAGGCTTGGAGTATTTGTAGAAATTGTAATTGACCCCTACGGGAATCTCCGAAAGAGTTCCGCTTGGGTTTCCTTCTGTACTCAACTCCTGATTAATAACCATACCTGTTACAAGATTAGCCTGCATATTGCTGCGCACCAAAAAACGGCTACCAAATCCAACACCTTGCTGCAAACGTCTGATGAGGCTCAACTCCAGGTTTCGCTGGTAGTTTACAAACAATTGGTTGTACCATACAGGACTGTAATAGTAGCTTCCCTGCAACATAAGATCCTCGCGGTCGCGTGAGAACGTTTCATTTTCCTGAGTCATGATTGCCGATCCGCCCAATCCCGTTTCAATATGTTCTTTAACATATTTGATATTTCCGTCAAAATTAAAACGACCGATGGAACTTGAACGGGTATAGCTGTACCCGGCTCCGATATGCCCGCTGGTGGCATCCCAAAAATTGTTGCCAATTGTTGTAATACTAACGATGGAGGCGAGGGAGATATCCGTTGTGTCGTGCAAAGATGCAACTTTGGTAGTGCCGGGTTCTTTGCTTGACAGCAAGTATCCGATATGAACTTCCTTAAAGATGGTTTCAACCCGAAGGAGCTTTGAGGAAACATGCAGGGTTTTGAGCTTATCTAATTCAAGCGTCAGAGTCGTAATATCATTGGCCTTAAAGGTGATGGTAGCAAGGTCAATTTTTTTAAGCTTTCCTACCAAAACAGATTTGTTGTTGAGAAAAAGCGTGTCTTGTCCCCTTAGGCCGAGAGAGGTGAACAATAGGAATAAAATCGCGGAGAATTTCACTATTGGCTGATATTATTAATTGACTGTCGGGAAGATGTCAACCTGCCCTCGCTTCTCCTGCCTCTGAAGGGGGGCTAACCGCACACTTTCTAAAAGACTTGTGCGCGGAACTCCCTTTAGGCTAGGGGGTGACAATATCCGGATGGTCCGTTTATTAATACAATTATACAGTTTGATTATTGCAATTCATGGATATATTTGTCACAGTCATGGGAAGAACGATTGTCAGAAATGTCGGATTACTTGTGGTAGGCATTGTGCTTATCGTTACACAGGCCGCATATAGTCAGGTAATGGTAGAGAATAAAGATTTGTCTGATGTGCTGCATCCGGATAAGCCGGGCGGTAAGGATTCACTTTTAGATGTAGAGGTTGATAAAAACTATATTTCATTCTTACCTATTGTTGGGTATGCTCCGGCCAACGGATTTGTGTTGGGAGCTGCGGTAAGTTTTTCACGGTTGATGGACCCGCGCCCCACGAGCCTTTCATCAGGGATGTTAAATTTTCAGGTAACATCCAAAAAGCAATTTATTGTCAATGCCCGCAGCAAGGTTTACCTGCTCAGCAATAAATGGTTTTTGCAGGGTGACTGGCGCTTTTTATTGTTTGCACAACCAACGTATGGGCTGGGTATTAATGATGTTTCAGGAAGCAATGCCCTGCTTTCTATTAACGGTATGCCGGATGTGTCCGAATCATCCAGCGCGCAGGACATGCGGTTTAACTATTTCAGGATTTACGAAGATGTGGTGCGCAATATTGGTAAAAACTGGTATGTGGGTATGGGCTTCGCGTATGAGTTTCATTATGATATCCGCGACCAGAGGTTGCAGTTGGACAGCGCTCAGCCAAATCCTTTTATTACAAGTCATGAAGCGTACTCAAGGTTTTTTGGATTTGCTTCTAATGAATACACTACAGCCGGAATTAACTTTAATGTGTTGACGGATACCCGCGATAATGTGGCCAATCCATACAAAGGATATTATGCATCGTTAACCTACCGTATCAACCCAACTCAGCTTACCTCTTCGCAAAACAGTGATATGATAAGTTATGATGCACGCTATTATATGCCTTTGGATCGTCACAGGCCACGTCATATCCTGGCATTTTGGAGCTGGGGGCAGTTTGTAACCGGAGGAAATGTTCCGTATCTGGCTTTGCCATCTGTCGGATGGGATACATACAACCGGAGTGGGAGAGGGTATATTCAGGGCCGGTTTAGAGGAACAGCAATGTTGTATAACGAGATTGAATACAGATTTCCGCTCACCTCAAATGGATTTTTAGGAGGCGTTGTATTTGCAAATGCAACCAATGCCGCACGGCCATCTGTGGCTCCTGATAACGGTCAGAAATTGTTCGATAAAACGGCTTATGCCGGAGGATTTGGACTTAGGATGAAAATGGACAAAAGAGCCCGTGTTAATTTTACGGTTGATGTTGGTTTCGGAAAAAACAGCAGAGGCATCTTTTTTAACTTACAGGAAGTTTTTTAAAAATCAGGGAATCTCTGGTTGTTTTAAAGCGTAACCTTACTAACTTAGCAGCAGTGATACATTAACGTCATTAAACTTTTAATTGTTCAATACACTATGAAAAGAATCAATTTTATGTTTCTCCTTTTTGTGGGTTTCGCGCTCACAGGATGTTACCCTCAGTATGATCCGGTTTACACTGAGGATCTGGATCTGGTAATTACCAATTACGACAACAAATTTAATTTTGGGAACATTAAACAGTATGCACTTCCGGATAGTGTTGTTCGGCTTACCGGAGAAGAAGCCGATGGCAATATCCAATACGCCACTCCGGCAATATCCAATACCATCTTAACCGCAATCAGAAGAAATATGAACGCAAATGGTTGGGTTGAAGTAGACGAATCGGTTGGTCCGGATGTTATTATATTGCCAACAACAACACAAACAACCAACGTGTATTATTATTATAGTATGGGATACTGGGGTGGGTATTACCCGGGATATTATCCGGGCTGGGGATATGGTTGGGGTTACCCTATGTACTATCCTCCGGTTGCCACATCTTACAAAACGGGTTCTTTATTAATGCAAATGACGTATCCTTCTGATACCGCTGTAACAGGACGTGTTTCTGTGTTGTGGACCGGTTTGGTGAATGGCTTGCTAGAGGGAACAAATGCCGAGATACAGGTTCGTGTGAACAACACGATTGATCAGGCTTTCAAACAATCACCGTATTTGAAAAAGTAATCACCTTAACGAAAAACACGTTTATGAAAATAGTAAAACATATCGCACTGATGGTTACCCTTTGTGCAACCACATTAGCCAACGCTCAGGTGAGTACATTTGGATTGAATTACAATATCAGTATACCAACGGGTAATAGTGCCGACTTTATAAGTGATGCAAGTTTCAGAGGTGCATCTTTTGAATACACGTATATTCCTGACGATAACTTCGGAATTCATTTTGAAGGGGGCTGGAATAATTTCTACGAAAAATTTGATGAGGCAACTTATGAACGCGGTACAATGTCAATTACCGGAACCCAATACCGCTATACCGAAAGTGTTCCGTTGTTTGTTGGCTTAAATTATTTTCTAATGCCGGAATCCTTCATCAAACCTTATGCGGCATTGGGCCTGGGAACAATCTATACCGAACAGCGTAATGATGTGGGTTTATATAGTTTTATCTCCAACGGGTGGCAATTTGGCTTAAAGCCTGAACTGGGTGCTGCTATCAACCTTTCGGAAAATACCTTCCTGAAATTGTCGGCTAAATATTACTATGGCTTTAAAACCGACCATCTGAATGCGCAAACCTATATCGCCTTTAACATGGGCTTAGCCTTTAGAGTAGAATAATATGAAACCATCGATTCTGTTTACCACTTTACTTTTTGTTGTTTCGGGATTTGTCGTATCCTGTAGTTCCTCTACCGATATTATGGCGGTATGGCGCAGTCCTGAGGTAACTACCGGTCAGTATAAAGATATTTGTATTGCGGCCATTACCGAAAATGCATCCAACAAGCAGGTGATTGAGCAGGAGATGCACAATCAACTAAAGGCACAGGGTGTGAAATCGACCCGTATCGTGGATTTGCTTCCGTATAAATTTACAGGAACACCCAATGAGAAAGATTTGATTCTGGATAAAGTTCGCGGTAACGGGAATGATGGGATCTTGACCTTTACATTGATAAAACAAAAAGATGAAACACGTTATGTTCCGGGAACAGTTTATTCGCCTCCGGCTTCTTATGGTTATTATGGAACCTTCGGTGGTTACTATGGCTATAATGGAGGGCGTATGTATGATCCGGGATATTATACACAGGATGAAATCTATTTTATTGAAACCAATTTATATGATGTAAAAACCGAAAAGCTGGTATGGAGTGTTCAATCCAAAACGTACAACCCTTCCAGCATTACTCAGTTTTCTCAGGATTTTACCATCGCTATCACCAAACAGTTGATTAAAAGTCATGTGATACAACCTGCGGTGAAGTAGTTAAATATTTTTGTCTATGCTCAAACGTCCTGCTTGTTTGCGGTTACTGATTCTGTTGATGATGGTATCGCACACATTCAGGGCGTTTTCGCAACAGCCCCGCATTCTCGACTCAACTATCTTCAATGATAAAAAGGATTTTATTGACCTGATGATATCGTTGAAAATTCAGGACAGCAGCGGAAGCTCATTAACACACTCAAAGAGGGTTGGCAAAAAAGTTTCTGTGTCGGTTTTACCTTCTGTTGGAAGTGGTCCCCACTCGCCCGGATTAGCGTTTGTTACAACCATTGGAGCCACCTTTATTTTGGGATCGCCCAAAACCACCAACCTTTCTACCATTTATTTTACGCCTTATACCAACTTTAAAGGTAAGTATGTAATTCCTTTCCGGTCGTATATCTGGACAAAAGACAATAAATGGAATCTGGTGGGCGATTACCGCTACCTGATTTTTCCGGATAACAATTACGGATTGGGATCCAATACCAAACAAGCCGATCAGCAACCGCTCGACTACAATCATTTCAGGTTTCACCAAAGTATTTTACATAAGGTAATCAGTTATTGGGTACTGGGGGGAGGTTTACATTTTGATACGTACAGTTCTATTGACGAAACCCGGGCCGATTCAAATCACCGGTACATGGAGAAGTATCAGGGAGAAGTGCTAACCAAAACCAAATCGAATGGCTTTGCCGTTACTTCTGCTTTCGATTCGAGGTTAAATTCTATCAACGCGCAAAAGGGGATGTATGCGGGACTCACGTATTGGTATACACCCACATGGATGAATAGTACATCAACCTGGCAAAGTATTTTTGCCGAGATCAAAACATACCATTCTTTTAATCCTAAAAAACAAAACGTTTTAGCTTTTTGGACGTATTACTGGAATGTGTTTGCCGGCAAAGCTCCTTACCTCGATTTGCCTTCAACATTTGCAGATCCAACCTATCGTTCGGGCAGAGGGTATTACCCCAACCGTTTTAGGGGAACTGCAATGTGGTACGGGGAAGCCGAATATCGGTTTGATATATCCCGGAATGGATTGTGGGGAGGTACAACATTTGTCAATGTGCAAAGCTTGAGAGAATATGGCAGGTTTGGCCGGTTGGCCCCTGCCGGTGGAGTGGGGCTTCGCCTCAAGTTTAATAAATACACCAATACCAATCTTGCTTTTGATGTTGCGGTGGGACGGGAAAGCTGGAATTATTTTTTTAGCATCGGAGAATATTTTTGACAAAGCAGCCGCATCTTTTTTGCTAACCTTGCAGGATGGAATTGATAAACCCGCTTATACAAGAGTATTGCGACCAACATACTTCACCTGAAACAGATGTGCTCAAACAACTCAACCGCGATACGTTTGCCAATGTATTGCAACCCCGTATGCTGAGCGGGCATTTTCAGGGGCGATTGCTGAGTATGATCAGTTATATGATTAAGCCCAGCTATATCCTTGAAATCGGAACGTACACGGGTTACTCGGCCTTGTGTCTGGCCGAAGGGTTAACCGAGGGCGGTTTGCTCATCACCATTGATGTGAATGCAGAACGCGAAGAAATGGTGAACAGCTATATTGAAAAGGCGGGCCTGCAAAACCGTATCAAACATATTATCGGGGATGCACTCAATATCGTTAAAACACTTCCTTATACTTATGATTTGATATTCGTAGATGCCGATAAGCCCAACTATATCCGCTACTACGAAATGGCTATGGATAAGTTAAACTCCGGTGGTTACATGCTGATTGATAATATACTTTGGAGCGGTAAAGTTGTGGATGAAAAGGAGTTGGCCAAGGACAAAGACACACAGGTTTTACATGCCCTCAATGAAAAAGTTCAGCAGGATGAACGGGTTGAAAATGTATTGCTTCCGGTGCGTGACGGATTGATGCTGGTACGTAAAAAATAAGCCTTACTTGTTTAGACTGGATTTATCAGGAATGAAGAATGGGAGATTGCGTACTCTTTTTCCATTTTACCGTACAATGGTTTTTCCTGACCTTTGTTTACGCAAGCGGTTGCTTTTAAGTATAAATAGCATATATTGCACTGTCTGTGTACGCTAACCTGAAAAATAAACGCATCATCCGTTCTGCCAGTTTGGTGGTTTTTCTGTTGTGGATGACAGGGATGAATGTGTTTGCGGCCTGCCCCGGACCTTTACCTACAATAAACGGAAGCCGTACACCTCTTTGGAGTAACTGTATCACCTTACCCGGCCCGGTAAATAATTTTAATATTTCGGTTGCCGCGAATGTTGCGCTCTCAAATTATACCATCATTTGGGGTGATGGCAAGGCCAATAGTACAGGAGCAACTTTGCCCACAGCCTCTCCGGTACCGCATCTTTATGATAGTCTGGGTGTTTTTACGATTCGGATTGTCAGTACAGTAAGCGGATGTCAGGATACCATTTATGGAACGGTGAGAAACCTCAGGCCGGTGAGTTCATCCATTAAGCCATTACCTTCGGGACAAAATGTGGGTTGTGCCCCGCATACCATCGTCTTCGAAGATTTAACAGAAAACGCTTTACCGGGTACTACACTGGTTTGGACATTCGGTGACGGAACCACTGTCACCCGGAATTATGACAGTGCCAATAAAACGATTCCCCATACTTATGCAAGTGGGTCTGTTCCTGCCTGTACCACACAGGTAAGTTTAACAGCCAATAATGCAAACTGCACCATCGGCCCATCTACTTATACGGTTTCTCCCATCCTTATCCTCGACAAGAATCAGGCAGTTATCGGCCCTCCCACACCGGGCCCTTGTAGCCCTTCAAGAACGTATACTTTTCCAAACAATACCGTGGTGAATTGCCCAAGCCTTCATGCTTTTCGGATTGTGTACTGGGATTTTGGCGATGGAACGCACGATGCCGCCTGGAATACCAATTACGGGTCGCGTACACATACCTATGCCGATACAGGAACTTACACCATTACATTGATGGATAGTAACGACTGTGGACTGAGTGTTACCACCAGAACCATCACCATTAATTTTCCTCCTGTAGTTGGTTTTACCCTGACTCCCCAGGTGGGTTGTATGCCGTTAACCGTAAACTTCAATGATACTTCTCTGGGTAATGGTAATACCTATGCATGGAATTTTGGAGATGCGAATGCAAACGGAGGCAATCCTAATACGTCTACTGCAAAATCACCATCACACCGTTTTGATAGTTCAGGTACATATAACGTAAGGCTCAGGGTATCCAATCCTTGTACAGCTTCCAGCACGCCTAATTATGTACAACTGATTAAAACAGTAACCGTTTATGGAAAACCGCGCGTGCTCATCGGGAATTTAAAAAACGGCTGTGCTCCGCTTACAGTTACCTTAACCGACAGTACAAAAAACCTGAGGCCTTCGGGAGCAACATATTCCTGGAATTTTGGCAATGGACAAACCAGCACAGCCAAGAACCCACCTGCAGTTACCTATACTGTTGCAGGCACGTATCAGGTTAAATTGATTGTAACGGATACTTGTGGTATTGACTCCATTATTAAAACCATACGTGTAGATTCTGTTCCCACAGCACACTTCACGACTACAACCGTCTGTAAATTCGACTCTACTTCTTTTGATGCCTCCACATCCGTGTTTAATGTGGGGGATGGTCCGCTTACCTACAAATGGTATTTTGTTAATCCAATCGCTGATAGCAGCAAAACAACGGTTAACCCTTATTATACTTATAACGGAGCGGGTTTTACGTATAGGGCGATTTTAAAAGCAACTTCCAACAAAGGCTGTATCGATTATGATACCCAAACTGTAACCGTAAAAGTTTCACCCTCTCTTGTTATCAATAATACGCCTGCTTCTGTCTGCGATGGAAGTGTGATGACCTTTACCGGTGATACGGCAGGAAGCGGTACTCCGCTTATTTCGTACCAATGGACTTTTGGCACAGGAATTTCGGATACCGCGCGCGGTAAGGATACTGCCTATATTTTCCCCGGACCCGGAACGTATGCAGTAAAGTTTAAAGCGAATAACAGCATCAACTGTTCGAACACCGTCACCAAAAATATTACCATCAACCCCATACCTGATTCAAGACCCACTTCGAATGTGGCCTGCTTTAATCAGTTTACACAATTCAGAGACAGCTCTACGGTTGGGTTTGGCAATACCATCACACAATGGGAATGGGATTTGAATGATAATGGGGTGACAGATAGTATTACAAAAAATCCAACATATAAATTTCTCACTCCCGGAACACATCGGGTGCGGCTAAGAGTGGGAAGTAATAACAATTGTTTCAATACCGATTCGGTAGATATTACGGTGAACCCTATTCCTGCTGTGGCGATTGCAAAAGATACTTCCAGCCTTTGCAAACTGGATTCTTTCTCCTTCAGCAACACCACAACAGGGGCTGCAAATTATTTATGGCGGTTCGGACAAGGGAACGACTCTTTAACAACGTCTTTGGCCCCAATCAAAAAAGCGTATACCGATAGCGGAACATTTATCGTCAAAATGATTGCAACCACGGCTTTGGGTTGTAAAGATTCGGCTTCCTTAACCGTTACTTCAAGACCATGGCCTTTGGCATCCTTTACGGTAAACGATACGATTTCATGTGCGCCTAAGAACTTTGTATTTACCAATACATCTATCTTGTCCGACAATTACGTGTGGCAGGTGAATGGCATTAATGGAAGCACAGCCGTCAACCGACCCGATACGTTTGTGGCAACCAGCGGACAAGCGTTTACCGTTAGTTTAATTGCCACCAATACTTTTGGGTGCAGGCCCGATACAGTTTCACATCAGCTTCAAACCATCAGCAATCCGGTTCCGGTTTTTACAACCAGTGTGGATAGTGGTTGCGGACCATTGCAGGTTAACTTTATCAATGCGAGTACAGGTGCTACATCCTATCAATGGAATCTGGGAAATGGTGTGCAAACAACTGCAACCGATACCCAAACCATATACCAGCCTTCGGCACTCAATGATAGTTTGTACAGTGTGAAACTCATTGCTTTTAATGGTCCGGGATGTAAGGATTCCATATCTAAAACAATCAGGGTATTCCCGCAACCGGTGAGTAGTTTCAGTTCTGATGTACAGTCCGGTTGTGGGCCGCTGCCTGTGGCTTTTACCAATGCTTCCATCCATAAGTTTGGAGGAACCATTGCCGATATGTTGTTTGCGTGGGATTTTGGAAATGGGCAAACAGCCTCAAGTCAGGATACGGTACAAACCTTTACTGCCGCATCTATACAGGATACACTTTATACCGTTAGGTTGATTGCTGCTTCTACATTTGGTTGCAGGGATACATCAGAACAAATCATCCGGGTGTATCCCAATCCGCGTTCATCGTTTACCACCAATCATACTGATGGATGTGGTCCGTTGCCAGTTTCATTTACAAATAGCTCTGTGCCTAATGATACCGGAAGTATCAGCATCATGAGTTTTGACTGGAATTTTGGCAATGGAGCAAGTACCGCTGCTGTTTCGCCTTCACAAACATTTATAGCCAACCTCACAAAAGACACCGTGTACGAAGTAAGGTTAATTGCATTCAGTGAACACAGTTGCCGTGATACAGCTTATGAAAACATAAGGGTATACCCTAAACCCAAAGCAGATTTTGTGATGCCGCAAAACAACGGCTGCACACCGTTTAACGCTTTGTTCACCAATACATCTGTTCCGTATGATACGGGCGATATTTCCATCATGAGTTTTGTATGGAACCTTGGCAATGGTTTCGGCAATATCACACAGGATGCGTTTGGTCAGTATATCTCCAAACCATTGGCCGATAGCGCGTATACGGTTACATTGTTTGCAACCAGCGAGCATGGTTGTAAAGATACGGTAACCAAACAGGTTACAGCCCATCCGTTACCGGTTGCAGCTTTCAATAATAATATTTCGCAGGGCTGTGGTCCGTTGCCTGTTCAGTTTACATCCAATACGCAACTGGCATCAACTTATCACTGGTCGTTTGGAGATGGTGATACCTCACATCAACCTCATCCGTTGCATGTGTTTCAATCCTACCCGCTGGCCGACTCGGTGTTTACAGCCCGCTTATCGGTAGAGTCGGTTCATGGTTGTTTGAGTGATACGGTGTTTACCAATATTGTCACACGGTACTTACCTGTTGCCGATTTTGTACCGGGTTCCGATTCAATTTGCAGTGCGGGTTCGGTATCCTTCACCAATCAAAGTATTGGAGGAATTACCAATCAATGGAATTTTGGAAACGGACAAACATCAACAGCTATTAATCCGGTAGCTTCTTATACAGGCTTACCCGATAGCGATACCACTTACACCATACGGTTGGTTGTGGTAACACCATATACCTGCCGCGATACCGCCTACAAAACGGTTAAGGTAAATCCGCTTCCCGATGTTTCGTTTAATGCGGTTACTCCGGGATGTACGCCATTACCTGTTGTGTTTAACAATACATCATTGAGGGCAGTAAGTCAGCAATGGGATTTTGGTGATGGAGCTACCGATACCACCTTGCATCCTTCCAAAGTTTTTGTGAATGGTACACAACTGGCCAACCAGCAATTTATGGTTACACTGCGCTCGTATACCCAAAGCGGATGCAGCGATACCGCAAAACATTTAGTAACCGTGTATCCGCAACCAACGGCCTTTTTTGCCACATCGGTAAGTGAAGGTTGCGGTCCGCTGCCGTTAACATTTACCAACCAGTCGGCTGCCGATTTTTCGGGTAGCAATGGCATGACCTTCCACTGGGATTTTGGCAACGGGCAAACCGATACCGCCCGTCAACCCAATGTGGTGTTGATGTCTAATGCTACCAAAGACACACTCTACAATTTGAGCCTGATTGCCTTCAGTCAGTTTGGTTGTTCAGATACGATGACAAGCAGTGTTCGTGTATTTCCGAAACCGGCTGCGGTGTTTACCGTTTCCGATTCGGTTGATTGCGGACCGTTGTCTGTTCAGTTTACCAATACATCTACTCCGTTTGATACCGGCACAATTGCCATCATGAGTTTTGTATGGGATTTTGCCAATGGATTCAGCAGCGTACAACCCCAACCGCATTCGGTGTTTAACAACCTGTCGCTGACCGATACGGTATACAATGTGAAATTAATTGCTGCAAGCGAGCATGGCTGCCGTGATACTGCAATACATGCCATAACGGTAAAACCCAAACCAACTGCATCGTTTACCACAAACAGCAATGAAGGTTGCGGGCCGTTTGATATTACCTTTAACAGTACCTCTCAAATAAGCAGTGTACTCAACTGGAACTTTGGTGACGGACAATCGGCACAAGGCACATCAGCCATCCATACCTATCAGTCGTATCCGTTAACCGATTCGTTGTATACGGCATCACTGGTTACGCAATCGGCTTTCGGTTGTGTGAGTGATACAGCACGCAAGGTGATTACCGCGCGTTACCTGCCCATAGCCGATTTTGGCACATCTGCCGATACGGTTTGTAATCCGGGAAGTGTTTCGTTTTTTAATGCTTCGCAGGGAGGTTCGTCCAATAGCTGGGATTTTGGCAACGGAAATACCGCAACGGGCAGTAATCCTGTAACTACCTTTAGCGGACCACTTGCAACCGATACCTCGTATACCACCCGGTTAATTATTACGTCACCCGGATCGTGTAAAGACACAGCCTATAAGACCATCAATGTGCAACCTGTTCCCGATGCAAGTTTTGCTGCTATCACTCCGGGTTGTACGCCTCTTGCGGCTAATATCCTGAACACTTCGTTACGTGGAGCAACCTACGAATGGGATTTTGGGGATGGCACAACCGATACCACAACCCATCCGGCTAAAACATTTGAAAGCAATGCGCAACTAACCAATACCAATTATACAGTTACACTCAGGGCGTATTCTCCTTTTGGATGTATGGATACGGCCAAGCGTACAGCCTTAGTATATCCTTTACCGATTGCCAATTATACATCCAATGTGGTTGAAGGTTGCGGTCCGTTGCCGTTAACGTTCACCAACCAGTCGGCTGCCGATTTTTCGGGTAGCAATGGCATGACCTTCCACTGGGATTTTGGCAACGGGCAAACCGATACCGCCCGTCAACCCAATGTGGTGTTGATGTCTAATGCTACCAAAGACACACTCTACAATTTGAGCCTGATTGCCTTCAGTCAGTTTGGTTGTTCAGATACGATGACAAGCAGTGTTCGTGTATTTCCGAAACCGGCTGCGGTGTTTACCGTTTCCGATTCGGTTGATTGCGGACCGTTGTCTGTTCAGTTTACCAATACATCTACTCCGTTTGATACCGGCACAATTGCCATCATGAGTTTTGTATGGGATTTTGCCAATGGATTTAGCAGCGTACAAGCCCAACCGCAATCAGTGTTTAATAATCTGGGCTTAACTGATACCGTGTACAAGGTAAAATTAATGGCAGCCAGCGAGCATGGTTGCCGCGATACTGCCATACATACCATCACGGTTAAACCCAAGCCTGTTGCATCGTTTACCACCAACCGCAATGAAGGTTGCGGGCCGTTTGATGTTACGTTTAACAGCACATCGCAAATAAGTACAGTATACAATTGGTCTTTTGGAGATGGACAATCAGCACAAGGCACTTCTTCCAACCATACCTATCAATCGTATCCATTAAACGATTCATTGTATACCGCAACGCTGGTTACCCAATCGGCATTTGGATGTGTGAGCGATACTGTCCGCAAAGTAATTACTGCCCGGTCTATTCCGATTGCAGGGTTATTGAGTTCGGCCGACTCTACCTGTAATCCGGGTACGATTTTGTTTTTTAATGCTTCACAGGGAGCATCCTCGTTGGCTTGGAATTTTGGCAATGGAACTACTTCATCAGCCGTTAATCCGGTTGTAGCGTATACAGGTCCGTCTACCCGCGATACGATATATACCACGCGGTTAATCGCTTCATCACCTCAGGGATGCCGCGATACCGTTTACAAAACCATCAAAGTAAATCCAACTCCTGTAGCAGGATTTGCTAATGTAACAGCAGCCTGTACGCCACATGGTGTGGTGTTTAACAATACTTCACAACGAGCCTCTCGTTTTGAATGGGATTTTGGTGATGGTACAACCGATGTGGGCGTGAATCCAACCAAGGTGTTTACCAATCCGGTGGCACTGGCCAACCAAAATTATACGGTTACACTTTCGGCTTACTCGGCAAGCGGATGCCTTGATACCGCCAAACAAGTGGTTACAGTGTATCCATTACCGCTGGCAAACTTCACGGCCAATAAAACATTCAACTGCGATACGGCTGAGTATACTACCAATAATGGATCGGTGGGCGCCACATCTTATTCGTGGCGCTTGGGTTCTCAAACTTTAAGTAACCAGTTTGCTCCTTTATTGTATTTCCGAACTGCTCTTTCAGCCGATACCACTCACCAACTAAAGTTAGTGGCTGTAACCAGTCATGGATGCCGCGATAGCATTGTCAAGCCCGTACTTGTGCATCCTATTGTAAAGGCAGGTTTTACTTCAAACGGAGCATCCAGTTGTTCCAACTTAACGGTGGCCTTCACCAACCAGTCCCGCAATGCACAAAGTCATTTTTGGATATTTGGTGATGGAACGGGTTCTTCTCAAACCACACCTCAACATGCGTATACCCAAACCGGAAGCTATGATGTGAAGCAGATAGCCTATGACAACTATGGCTGTTCCGATACGGCTTACGGCTTGAATGCAGTAGAAGTATATGAGGTGCCTTCTGCTAATTTCCTGTACTCACCACCTGATGCGGCTATGCCTAATTCAAGCATCAATTTCCGCAACTTGTCCTTCATCAGCAATGGTATCCTGTCTTATGTGTGGAATTTTGGTGATCCGGAATCGGGTAGCAATACATCATTTGTGCATGAACCTTCTCATACATTTTCTGACTCCGGAAATTTTCAGGTGCAACTGATTACCACTTCTATTCATAATTGCTCAGATACGTCCATTCAAACCATCCGTATTCGCCCGCATCCTCCGGTTCCCGATTTTACGGTAGATCCGCCATTCGGATGTTCTCCGCTCACTGTTCAGTTTACCAATCAGTCACAGTTTTCGGATTATTATGAGTGGACCTTTGATGACGGGCAACACTCAACCGATAAAGATCCGGTGATCACGTTTAAGTATCCGGGTAAATACGGAGCGTTTTTGCGTTCCTCCGGCCCGGGCGGTGTACAGCAAATGAGGAAAGATGAAATCGTAGAAGTGTTTGCTTTGCCAAGAGCGAACTTTTTTGCCACACCAACACGTTTGATTTTGCCCAACTCAACGGTTTCGCTCACCGATATTTCTACAGATGCGGTAAAGTGGAAATGGCGTATTGATTTGGATGAAGTCAACTATTTTACCGATACGGCACAAAACACTTCTTATACTTTCCCTGTCGAAGGGCAATTTACGGTAACACTGATTGCCCTTACGGATAAAGGTTGTTCGGATACACTGGAACGTCCGCAACTGATTAGCGTTATTAAGGGCGGAAAGACCTATATCAGCAATGCCTTTACACCCAATGGCGATGGAACAAACGATTCATTTAAGCCGTATTTGCAAGGTGTGCTCAGTGATGATTATCTGTTTGAGATATACAACCGCTGGGGACAAAAAGTGTTTTCAACCACTAATATTGATGAAGGATGGGATGGTATTTTTGCCGGAGATGCAGCCACACCGGATACATACGTATGGGTGGTGCAAGGGAAGTATGTAGGGAATATCGACTTTAGCGAAAAGGGAACAGTAACCTTGTTGCGCTAAATATTTTCGGTGGCTTCAATGATGCGCTCACGGTATTGGTGCAGCACAGCCGTTTTGGATATAAATCCAACATATTCATTGTTGCTTTCTACTATCGGCATATACCAAATTTCATGGGTTTCGAAGTGTTGCATTACTTGCTCCATGCGGTCGGTGCTCATGGCTGTAACCTTCGGAATGCTCATCAAATCCTTAACCGAGGTTGTGTCGTACAATGATTCTTTGAACATCACTTCACGTATATCATCCAGCGCAATAATACCCACAAGCTGGTTTTTTTGATTGATCACCGGAAAAATATTTCGCGATGATTTGGAAATAATATCCACCAGCTCACGCAAGGTTTGCTGAGGGTATACCATTGAAAAATCCGTTTCAACCAAATTGGAAATGCTTAACTCACTGAGCAGGGCAGCATCTTTATCTTTGGTGATAAATCCGCGTTCAATCAGTGTTTTGGTGTAGATGGAATTACTCTCGTAATACCGGGTGATGAAATACGATATGGCCGACACAATCATCAATGGAATGAACAGGGCATAACCACCCGTAATTTCGGCAATCAAAAAGATACCGGTAAGAGGTGCGTGCAGCACTCCACTGATTAAACCACCCATAGCTACCGCAATAAAATTCCGTTCGTTTAGGGTTGTGATTTGTGAAAAGTTAATGGCATGCGAAAAGAAAAAACCAAGCAGGGATCCTGTAAAAAGAGAAGGTCCGAAGATACCGCCATTGCCTCCGGCTCCCAGGGTGATGGAGGTTGCCACAACTTTTAACAGAATGATGGCAGCTGTAAATCCAAGTACAAACCATGTATTGTCTTTATAATCAAAAAACAGACTGTTGTTAAACAAATTGCCAAACTCGCCTGCCATTAGTTTATTGACAAGCCCATACCCTTCACCATACAAAGGTGGAAACACAAAGATGAGTACACCCAATGCGATGCCTCCGGCTATTGCTTTGGCATAAGGATTTTTATGTTTGTGAAAGTACCCTTCGGTTTTGAGGGAGGTGCGTATCATATACGTTGATACAAACCCGCACAAGGCACCCAATAAAGCGTAAAATGGAATAGCATTCAGGCTCCATGAATCGGTGACGAGGTAAAATAATTTATGATCACTGAACAGTTTTGATATCACTGCTCCCGTTGCCGATGCAATCAGTAAGGGAATAAAAGCCGGGATTGAAACTTCGGTAAGTAGAACCTCAAAGGCAAATACCACACCTGCAATGGGACTGTCGAAAATGGCTGATATACCGGCAGCGGCTCCGCTTGCAAGCAGCAATGTGCGGTCTGATTTGCTCATCAGCAGGTTTTTTGCAGTATTGCTGCCAAGGGCCGAACCTGTTACGGCAATTGGTGCTTCCAGTCCCGATGAACCTCCGAAGCCTACCGTGAATACACTCGTCATTAAGTGCGAATAGGTTTTATGCAGTTCAATATTAGAGAACTTTTTATTGATGGCATAAATGATGCTGCTGAGACCTTTGTCGTAAACAACTTTACGGTGAAACAGTTGCACGTACACAACACTTAATACGATACCGATTAAAGGATAAATGAGGTAGAGGTAGTTTGCGTAACGGATATTAAAGCCGCCTTCCAAAGTTTGTTGCAACAGGTGAACACTTGTTTTAAGCAGTACAGCAGCAACCCCGGCCAATATCCCCACCCAGATAGCGGCAATGATCAGGAAGTTTTTATCGCTGATATACTTATGCCTTTGTTTGGTAAAATGGTAAATCAGCAGCTTGGTATGAATGCGAAGTTTTTTGTACATCTTATTCAGTTCTTGTGAACGAAAATAGGTGTTTAGGGCTAATGCCCAAAGGCAAGTGTTTTTAGCCGTGTGAAGAGTAAGAATGGGTCAATTAATCCGAGGCATGAACAACCCGCCACCATTGGATACGACCGAAAGTTTGATCCGTTTTTGAACGTGTAAAAATTATTGTGCGGCTTCTTCAATCCGTATTCCCACAGCCTTTACAGCCATCAACGTATCTTCACGCATATTTTGTTCCAGCTCAAAACGGTAAAACCCACTATTGGGAAACTTGATGCGCTGAAACACCGGAAACTGATAATCGTAAATATCCCCCAATCCTTTACCCAGCCATTTACCCGTTTCGTCAGCCAACTTAACTTCTACCCTGCGCTGGTCTGTTTTTTTATCGGGATTGGTGGTGTTCACCCACATAAACAAATTACTGTATTTGTAGTCGGAACTGATTCGCACGTTTACAAACACATTGTAAAGTTTGGTTGTATCCTTTACCTGTACCTCAAACGGAATGGCATTTTTATAAAACCAGGCATCTTCCGGTATCAGTTTATTGTCGTCATAAATCCTTGCAGGGTCACAAGAAACAAGCATCAAACCCAAGCACAATGCTGTTGTAAAAAGTAAAAACCTATGAGTCAACTTCATATTATACTTGAGGAGGAGGATTGTTGTTAGAGTCCGGCTTGTTTTGCGGTGGACGATTCGGTCGGTTATTACCTTGTCGGTTGCGCTGTTGTGGCGGCCGGTTCTGTTGTTGTGGTTTATTAGGGTCACGAGGCTGCTGATCGTCACTACGGGGTGGACGGTTTTGCTGAGGCGGCCTTTGCTCACGAGGTTGCTGGTCGTTACGTGGCGGACGGTTTTGCTGTTGCGGTCTTGGTTCGCGCGGTTGCTGTTCGTTGCGTTGTGGTCTGTCCTGCGGTTTTGTAGAGGTTGATTGTCCTTCGGGTTTATTTGGACGGTCGCCCGGCTTATTGCGGCTTTTGTTCCGGTTCTTATTGCGGTTCTTGTTTTTATTGCGCTCATCCAAACGGGTCAGACTTTCGGTACCCATATCGTTTTTGAACTCAAGTTCAACGATTTTTGGAAGCGGTTTCTTAAAGTCGAGTTCGGGTTTTTCACCCCGTTTATTTTGTTCGATATACTCTTTTACCTTGTTCACCGGCAGGTTGATCCACTCACCTCCGCTCATATCCAATGGCATAAACCACATCAAGCGTTTAAGGATATCTGTTTTAACCGATTTGTAGGCTCCATTGCTGAACTCCAAACGTACATAATCTTGTTCCGGAAAATCTTTCCAAGCTTCGGTGTAGGCATCCAGCTCAAAATTGAGACAACATTTTAAACGTCCGCACTGGCCCGAAAGCTTCAACGGATTCAACGAAAGATTTTGGTAACGGGCAGCACTGGTTTGTACCAGTTTAAAATCAGTAAGCCAGGTTGAGCAACACAGCTCGCGCCCGCACGACCCGATAGCACCCAAACGGCCTGCCTCCTGGCGGTAACCGATTTGACGCATCTCCACACGCACTTTAAATGAGTCGGCCAAACGTTTGATTAGCTCCCTAAAATCTACACGGTCTTCGGCTGTATAATAAAACGTTGCTTTACGTCTGTCGCCCTGGTATTCAACATCACTCAACTTCATCGAAAGTCCGAGTTCCATTGAAATACTACGCGCTTTATACATCGTAGGAACTTCAAGCTCCTTGTTTTCGGCATGACGTTTTACATCCGCATCATTAGCCCTGCGGGTAATTTTTCTAAACTCACCTTCTTCTTTGAGTCCGGCTTTACGTAACTGCAACTTGCACATCTCGCCTTTGGTGCTTACGTGCCCGATATCGTAACCGGTTTCCATTTCCACCACAACCATATCGCCCAAGGTGATATCGAGGTTGTTAACGTTTTTGTAAAATTCTTTGCGGGTACCTTTAAAGCGCACTTCAACCACATCAAAGGGTTTCATGTATGCGGGCATCTCCATCATGCCCAGCCAGTCATACGTATTGAGTTTACTACATCCTCCGGTGCTGCATCCACCTGACGAGCAACCTCCTCCTGATCCACATCCCATTATCTATTTATATTTATCAATTGGTAACCATCGGTAAACCAACTTAAGTGAAACAATATTAAGCCTTTTGCACCTTGTGCAAACGGGAGCCAATATACAAAGAAAGATTCAAAAATGTTATCTTAAGGTCGGCATTGCGCTCAATATGGTAGGTGGCTTCGTTTAGTGCCTTCACAATAGCAGGTAGATTGCGGTTGTCCATGGTAAAGGCAAACTTCACCATAAAATCTTTTTCCTCAGCACTTAGCTTAATCAGCCGGGCATCGGCATAATGGTATAAAAACACCGACCGCAGCATGTGCAGGGAGTATCCGATAAAGCTCTTTATAAATTCTCGTCCGGTTCCGGTTATTTTGGCCACACAACTATCCACTTCGGCAACGCTGTTGGTATAACAGGCCCGCATCCAGGTGGCAAACAGTTGGTGGTAATCCGAACGCCCGGCTTCAATCAATGTAAGTGCCATGCTCAGGTTTCCTTCCGAAACACGGGCAATGGTTTCGGCCTCGGCCTGAGGAATCTGGTAACCGCCAACAAGAGCCTCTACAACTTCTTCATCCTGCAATTGGTGAACGCGAACAATCTGGGTACGAGATAATATGGTGGCGATCACTTTATCCGCATCCTGAGCCACCAGCAAAATCAACGTTTGCGGAGGTGGTTCTTCCAGCAGTTTCAGGATGATATTTCCTTCGAGTCGCAAATACTCGGGTAGCCAGATGATAACCGTTTTGTATTTGGCTTCGTATGATTTGAGGCCCAGCTTGCGAATGATATCGCGGCATTCTTCGGCTGTTATATTTCCCTGTTTTTTGCCCTCATCATCGAGTTTGAGCAGCCATTGCAATTCCGAAAGGTAGGGATTGTTGCCCAAGGCTTCCCGCCACTCTTCGATAAAATCATTGCTGAGTTTTTTCTTTTCTACTGCAATGGTGGGGAAGGTAAAATGCAAATCGGGGTGAACGAGTTTGCCAAACTTTATGCACGATGAACAAACTCCGCAACTATCAGTATCAGTGGGTTGCAGGCAATTGATATACTGCGAATAGGCAATAGCCAAAGGCAACGTACCCGCACCTTCGGGCCCTAAAAACAACTGGGCATGACTGATACGCCCGCTGTTAGCGGTTTGAATCAGCTTTTGCTTGAGTGTTTCCTGTCCGTAAATATCTTTGAATTGCATTGCTAATCTGTTTTCGAATTTCGTGCTTTAATATTCGGATTTTTACCCGTTACTCAACCCTGCAGCCGTAATCGTTGAACGCTCCTGGTAATTATCGTAATCGGTATTGATATCCCACAAATTATGACCGGCATTGGTTACAATATTATCGGCAGCTAACAATCCCATCAGGATACTGTGGTCCTGGTTGTTGTATTTAAACGCGCCATAACGTCCAATCACACTTAAACCTTTAATTCCGCTTAAATAGGTTTCGATGGGTTTAAGCACATCTTTATAATTATTGCTGTAAACCGGGTAACAACGTTGAATCTTGTAAACATACCCATCGGTAATCGGACAACCTTTGTGCAAGCCTGTTTTGATCAATTCTGTTTTACCCAACTCAATCAGTTCTGATTCGCTCATGCTCCACATTTTGTCCTCATCGTAGCACCAGTATTCCATTGCCACAATCGTGGTTTCTTTACCCTGGTTAATCTCAGGAACATAGTTTCTGAAATTGGAAATACGTCCGGTTTCAACATCTGCCGAATGTACATACAACCAGTTATCCGGAAATAGATCTTTTCCGTCAACTTGTAAATATACCAAAATGGTATTGCGGAAAGTTAATTTATTGGCGAAGTCAACGATTGGTTGCGGAACGTCCGGTAATTGTTTCACCATAATGGTAAATGGCATGGTCGACACCACATCGGTGTATTCCAATACTTCGCTATTCATCAGTTCAATGCCCGTTGCTGTATCACCTTTTTTTACCACACGTTTTACGGGTTGGCTGCAAATTACTTTTCCGCCATTGGCATTGATAAATGTTTGCATCCGTTCATAAATCATTCCCGTTCCTCCTGTTGGGTACGCAAACTGGTCAACCAGTGTTTTGTGTTTGGTACCACCAATGCCCAAAGCATTTTTCATGGCCTCGCCCAATGAGAATTTTTTGATGCGTTGAGCGGCAAAATCGGCATCAAGCTCGTTACATTTAATACCCCATAATTTTTCAGTGTATGTTTGGAAAAAGATCTCATACAATCTTTTTCCAAAACGGTTGGTTACCCAACTTTCGAACGTTCCATCCTGTTTGGTAGGGGCAATTTTTTCTTTAAAATAACTCAACACACAAAGTGCTGATGTAAACAATCCCAGTTTACTTAAAGCATCAAACGCTTTAACAGGGTAGTAGTAAAAATTCTTTTTATAATAAATGCGGGTAAGGCGGTCCACCATACGGTAGTCGCGTCCTGCCACTTCGAGCCACAATTTATTTACGCGGGTATCATCGCTAAAAAAACGATGCGGGCCTAGGTCTACCCGTTGTCCCCATAAGTCAAGGGTTTTGGCAAGACCACCCACTTGCGGGGCAGCTTCGTATAAATGCACTTCTACGCCTTGCTTGGCCAACTGGTAGGCACAGGTAATACCGGCAGGACCGGCACCAATTACCGCAACGCGTTTGGTTTGAGTTTGTGTCGTCATAAATCACGCAAGGATAGTGATATTTTTCAATACTCGAAACTCAAAAAAGGGGGTGATGTAAACTTCATCTTGCTGTTGAGGGTAAATAGATTACAACGGATTGGGTAAACCTCATTTCGGATTATCGTGCTTTCAACATTTTTTATAGATTCGTTGCGCATTAATTGTTCAGAAATCAGCTATCATGAAAAAACAAAAGCAGACCCATCAGGTTAAACAGGCAGCACCAACCAGTTCGAATGAACTGGTTTTTATAGCCTATGTCAATTCTAACAATATTGAGGAAATCGGGAAAAATATTGCGGGTGCATTAGGACGCTCAAAAGGTGAATCTGATTTGCTGCTTGTAGCGAATTCTGAATTATCTGAGATTGCTACTCAGAAAGAAATTGCTGAACTTATCGCGAAACAAAAATGCAGGGTGGTATTGTTGGATCAGGCAAAGGAAGAGCTTGAAAATGCTAAAGCTAACTGGGTATATATTGCAGATTCCAAGACAAATATTCCGGCTGTATTGGCGCTTTTCCAATTGCATAAAAAACAGTTTACGGATAAGCACATGTATATTGGTGAGTTTAACAGGCAATCCGGTAAACTATCATTACCCATGCTTACCAAAATGAAGAAGTGGGCATACAACTTGGTAGGACAATTAACCTTGCCATTGCCGGTAAAGGACTATACACATCAATTTGTTTTTTTTAGCAAACAAAGTATCAAAGAAAATCTTGCGAAACGCAATTTGTCTGCTTTGAACATGATGTGCACTTCGATATACGAAGAAGAGACAATGGGTCGTTTTTCGCTGACTCAGAAAGATAATATTCCTCAATTTAACAGATTGGGAGAAATACTTAAAACTGCTATTTTATCGAGGATTAACTGGTTTGTGCTGGAGCCGCTTTCAAAACCGTTTGGCAAATCAAAACCCGGAAATGCACCGATCAACAGGCTTGCTTATATCGTAGTTTTACTGGCAGCCATTATCCTCATTCCAAAATTGAGTTTTGATTATGGAATCAGTTGGGATGCCAAACGGCATAATATGTACGGGTATGAGATGCTCAAATATTTTGATACTGATGGCGAAGACAAAACTGCTTTGAGTGAAACTTCGAGTATGAATGAGTTCCGTTATTATGGCGAACATTTTAATGTGATTTCGGCCTGGCTCAATACCAATATTAAACCGTGGGGCGAATTTGAAACGAGGCATTTTCTGAATGCATTGTATGGTTTACTGGCAATGTTGTTTGCATCGCTGGCAGCTAAGGAAATAGGAGGCTGGAGAGCGGGAGTGTTTGCGCTGTTGTTTATTATTTTCAGTCCGGTATTTTTTGGGCACAGCATGAACAATCCAACGGATATTCCGTTTGCAGCCGGTTGTGCCATGGCCATGTTTTACCTGCTAAAAGTATTGCGAAGTTTACCGGTACCTAAATTTACCTACCTGTTATGGTGTGGTGTCGGAATTGGGATTGCGATTGGGGCGCGTATCGGGGGAATTGTGTTTTATGCGTATACAGGTTTGTTTATGGGATTAAGCTGGTTGGCGTATATGCGTAAACACGGATGGGCTATGGCTTCAACATTACTGATACCTTATTTTATTTCGGGTGTAACCATTGTATTTGTTGCACATATCGTTGGTATTTCATTATGGCCGTTCGGACAGGAAGAATGGTTAACCAACTGGTATGTGGCTCTCAAAAAATCAACGGGCGCGGAGTTTTTTACGTACAATCACGAGTTGTTTGAAGGTGTAAGAATGTATATGGCAAACGTGCCCTGGTATTATTTACCAAAGTTCATCCTTATCAATTCTCCGTTGTTTGTATTGGCAGGTTTTGCGCTGTTATTGATATTGGCATTTACCTGGAAGAAAAAATTTACGTCAACCTATATGCTGATCCCGGTAGTATTGTTCGTGTTTTTATTTCCGATTGTGTATGCCGAAGTACAAAGCATGTATTATTACAATGGATGGAGACATTACCTGTTTACCTATCCGCCACTGATCGTACTCACGGCTTTGGGTTGGGAAAGTTTAATGAGGTTAACTAAAAATATCTGGGTACCTAAAGTGATTGCATCGGTGGCGTTAGGTATGGTAAGTTTACCTGCTATCTGGATGGTTAAAAACCACCCGAATGAAGTTGTGTATTTTAATGAATTGGTTGGAGGAACAAGAGGTGCTTACGGTAACTATGAACTTGATTATTATTCAAATTCCTGTCGCGAAGCTGCCGAGTGGATTGCCCAACAAGAACCAACCGGAAGTATCGTTGTTGCGATTAACAACGAGCCATTAACTGCCGCGTATTATGCGCAACGCATCAATCCGAATATTCAGTTTCAGTGGGTACGGGAGTATGAGGAGGGAAAACCTTTCTGGGATTATGCGATTTATACTTCACGCACCTATTCCAAAAATGAACTGTTAACCGAAGGCGGATATCCTCCCAAAGGAACCGTATATAAAGTGGAAGCCGATGGTGTTCCGATAGCGGTGGTGGTAAAACGAGAGGTGTATTATATGCCATTGGGATACAAGGCGTTTGAGTCGAATCAATTTGATTCTGCAATCTATTATTTTACCAAAGCATGTGAATGGAATCCGATGGATGAAGAAGCATTCCGCATGAAAGGATTGGCATTGCTCTCGGCTCAGCATCCGGATGAGGCAATTGTTGCCTTCAAAAAGGCCATCGAAATATATCCTGAAAATTACACGGCTTATTCAAATATGGGGTTGGCTTATGCCAATGCAAAAAAAGATTTGGATAAAGGACAGGAATACTTCAAAACAGCTATCGACTATAAGTTTAATTATACCGATGCCTATTATTATTTGTCGAGGATTGAATTCGCTAAAAACAATATTCAGGGAGGAATCAAATACCTTGAACAGGCACTCAAACGTGGAGGAAATAGAGCCCCTCAGATTTACTATGATCTGGGTACGGCTTATTATAACTTAGGATCTTATAATAAAGCCGAAGAAAATCTCAAACTGTGTTTAACTATCAATCCAAATTACACAATGGGTTACAGGATATTGGCCGAAGTGTTTACCAAACAAGGGAAAACACAGGAGGCTCAGTTCTGCATGCAAGAATACCAGCGACTTGGAGGCAATTAAAATGAGAAGGCTAAACAAGTTGTAAAGCCGTTGTATAAATTGCTTTGGGTTTGATTGGTTGTGCCGTAAAAAATGGCATCCTTGCTGTTGAATCCTCGGTATTCGATACGCCACATTGCTTTGGGGGTAATGTGACAGTCGATATTAATTGAGTACCCTAATGTTTGAAATCCGTTAGCCGTTTTTGTTTTGGCAATCACCTGATCAGGATCCGAATAATATTCGCCCCGTAAACAAGCATACCATTTTTCTGCAAACTGATACCGCAGATTCATATATGGTGTATACCACATAGCATAAGCCGGACTTGACGGAGTGCGTTGTTGAAAGCCAATATCAAAGCCTCCGTTTACGGCCCATTTTTCGGATAGGGTGATAACGGTGTGAAGGTTGTTAAAGTAACGCCATTGTTGGGCCGAATCGGGAAACTCATTGCCAATAAAGGTGCTGTAATTTAGCATCAATTTATCGGATGGAGTGTATGTTAACCGGGTTCCGAAGGAGGGAGTGCTATTTGCCGGAATATGCTGAATACGTTGCCAGCCGTTGAGCACAAAAAGACCCATCAGCCAATGTTTATTGTCGGTTTGGTAATGCAACCGCACACCTGTTTCATAATATGGGGATGCTTCAGCGGCTATGCTGCGGGTAAGAGTCCACTGGCTTTTTCCCTCCGGGCTTTCCAATCCTATATGTGAAGGAAGAACCCCGGCATCAATCCAAAGGTTTTTACGAGCACTCAATTTTACCCCGGCATAAGCTTCATACAACGGACGTAAGCTTGCAGGCTCATTGGCCATATTGTATGTAACATAATTTCCGGCCATAAATGCTAAACTTGCCCGGGTTCTGCCTGCCTGATAATTTGCTTTGATAAACGCGAGGTTAACAGCAACTTCATTGGTTCGTTTGTAGTTATAAAAAATGGGAGGACGCTCGTTATTGGGAGTTGCATTCATATCCCGGGTTGAATACACTTCGAGATACCCTGAAAACGATAGTTTACCCGTACTGTCGGATTGTGCATATATAGCAATCTGCACAAACAGAATCAGACAGAAACCAATGGTGATGCCTTTAAACATGTGTTTCAAAGAAACGGTTTATTTCAGCATCGTGCAAAAAGGATACTGTTTTTCTAAAAAGCCATTTCCATTGTACTGTCTGCAACAAAGGATGTACTTTTCGAATTTCGTGCTTCAATATTCGAATTTGAAATTCTCAATCACACATCACAAATTGGCGAGGCTTTGCTCGCCATCGCGAGCAAAGCCTCGCGACACACATCTACTAGAAGTCCATATCCATTCCACCACCCTGATTGTCGGAGTTGCTCTTACGTTTGCGGAACAATGAAGTATCCCATTCGCCAAAGCGGTACGTAAACCCAAAGCGGAAAAACCGTACATCACGCCTGCGCGAAAGATCCTGAGTAAAATAGTCTGTTTCGAAGCTTGAGCCAAACCTGCGGGTATTAAAAATATCGTGGATGGTAAAATTAAACGAGAGTTTTTTACTTACATCTTTGTTTAGCGAAAAGTCCATTGAATACACGGGCAGGGTTGTTCCCTGCGTGATAATTTTCGGTGCTTCGTAAGAACCATTTAACTGAACGGTAAATGCAGCCGGTAATTTGTAGCTCGCTATTGCTTTTCCGTTCCAGCTCCATCCGCTGTTTTGGATTGTTCCGTTTACTGTGTTTGCGCTAATATTTACATGGTAAGCATTTCCACTGAATGTTAAATCCATTTTCCGTTTAAAAAATGAAAACTTAACCGTGTTTTCCCATCCATACGATGCGCTCCCTTCCCCATTGATAAAGGTGGTGATCAATACATTTGAATCTGTTGTTGAGCGGTACACATAGCGTGTAATCGGGTCTTGGTTGTATCTTACATACACAGATGTAAGCCAGCTCACATTATCCCATATACTATTGTAGTTTGCTTCGGCAAGGTTAATAAACTCGGGAGCAAGGGCAGGGTTCCCGATCTGGTAATTGAGCTTATCACTAAACATGATATATGGCATAACCTGCATGCGCCCCGGTCTGTCAATTTTGCGCGAAAAGTTCAGTTGCACCTCATTACGTTCATTTAGCCGTTTGGATAAATAAAGACTTGGAAACAATGCTTTGGCCAGATTTTCTGTACCATTGGGATAAATATATTCAAACGACAACCCTTTGTTTACAAGCTCTCCGGTAAAGTTTGTCTGCTCAAAACGAACACCCGCCTGATAACCAATGCCCCACAGGTAACCGCTGTAATTAACATAGGCCGCACTGATAAAATTAGTAATTTTAAAATCGTTGGTTAAAAAGGTATCCCTGATATAGGTATCCGTGGCATAATCAAAAGCACTTACATCAAGCCCTGTCCGGCTTTGGGAGTAATTACTTTTTACACCCCATTCAAACTTTGAAGAATCACTCAGCGGGTTGGTAAAATCAAACTGGAAATTCACCATCTGATTCCGGCCACCTCCAATATTCTGCTGTAATTGAGGGTTGTTAGGCAGTAAAATACCCATGCCGTTATAATTGTAGGTAGTAAAAAGGGCATCACTGCTCTGTTTGCCGTTATTGTAGCTGATATCCGTTGTCCACTCTTTGCCTTGTTTAGGATACGTTCGTTTCCATAGTACCTGAGTTGTATAGTTTTGAAATCGGGTTTCCTGATCGGTAGCCCTGTTTCCCGAACTTAGAATACTGTCACTCGCATTGAGCTGGGTAAATGTTTGTTCATCATTCTGGTCAAAATTACCATGCACGATGCTTTGAGAAAGGGTTAAAGTATTGCGGTTGTTTACGCTGTAATCCAGTCCAAGCCGGGCATGTTGCATCAGGTTTGACGACAGGTTCTGGTTGTTTTGCTCGTAATAACCGGTGGGCGCCTCATTCGATAAACTGGTACGGTTGGTGTATCCCTTCGAAGGGTTTTGCCGTGCATTCAGGTTATACGAAGCCGAAAAATTGAAGGGCTTTTCTTTGATATTGATATTTCCGTTGACCCCATACCGGTTATTGGTTCCGATATTGGCACCGACCATTCCGTTGTATCCGGGTTTAGTATTGGTTTTCATCACCACATTCACGATTCCTCCACTGGAACTGGCATCATATTTTGCCGAAGGATTGGTGATCACTTCAATACGGTCAATTTGGTCGGACGGGATCTGCTCAAGGGTTAAGGTGGTTGGTCTTCCATCAATAAAAATAGTGGGAGAGTTATTGCGCAGTGCAACATTTCCATCGGCATCCACCGTGAGGCCGGGGATGTTTTTCATCACGTCAATGGCCGTGCCTCCGCGGGATGAAATATCCTTGTCGACATTATACGTTCTCCGGTCGATGCTCATGGATACCGGAGCCTTTTCGCCCGATATAACCACATCATTTAACTGTTTTGTATCAGGTTCTACCATTAAATCCCCTAAATCCTGTTCAAGAGTATTGGGCGTAATGATTACAGGCTGTGTATAGTTTTTGTAGCCAATAAACTGAATACGGAGCCTGAACCGTCCCAAGGGCAACTTTTCCATATTAAAATCACCATTTCCCTGAGCCAATACCCCGCTGATCATACTGTCTTTTTGAGCAGCCAGCAAGGTTACCGAAGCATAATCCACCGGTTTTTTGGTCCGCGAGTCGATTACTTTACCATACACACGCCCAATCGGTTTTCCGCCTCCCGACATGGGGCGTCCGCCTCCTGTGGGTTGAGATACAGATAAATATGAAATAAATATACCCGCCAGGGTCAACAGTATAATTCTCATTCGGGATTCAGATAAGGGTGCAATATTAGGGCTTCTGGGTGTTGTATCAGACAAAATTTAGATGAAAGGGTTTAATTCGTAGGTAAACGGAAACCGATAAAGCAGTGGATTTGAGAGTATTGATTTTAAGGTTTGATTTGGTTCATTCATACTTTTACCTATCTTCGCAGCCCATTTATAACAATTAAACAATTACAACATGTATTTGACCACAGAAAGAAAACAAGACGTTTTCGCTAAGTACGGTAGAGCTAAGTCTGCTACAGACACAGGTTCGGCTGAGAGTCAGATCGCTTTGTTCACACATCGCATCAACCACATCACCGAGCATTTAAAAGCTAACAAAAAAGATTTCTCGGCTGAGTTGAGCCTTGTGAAACTGGTAGGTAAAAGACGTGCTTTGCTGGATTACCTGATCCGCGAAGACATTTTCCGTTACCGTGCCATCATCAAAGAACTTGAGATCCGTAAGTAACATGAACGATTTAGGATTTGGGATTTTTGATTTGAGATGTATGCTCACATCGCGATTTCATTCTTATTTCGTCTAAAAAACTAACAACAAGCAGGGCTATTGTCCTGCTTTTGTTTTTTAATAATGTACGCCAATCAGCCGCGTTGGCAAGCATTTTCAGAAGTTTCGCGGCAAGAGGAAATCATAATAAAAATGAAAGCAACAACAAAAACCTTTACCCTAGGTGACGGAAGAGAAATTTCGATCGAAACGGGTAAACTGGCAAAACAAGCTGACGGATCAGTAGTGGTAAAAATGGGTGACACCATGATTTTAGCAACTGCCGTAGCAGCTAAAGAGGCCAAAGAAGATGTAGATTTTATGCCGCTTACGGTAGATTATCAGGAAAAATTCGCAGCCGTAGGTCGTATTCCGGGAAGTTTTCACAAACGTGAAGCTAAACTATCGGATTATGAGGTATTGGTAAGCCGTATTGTGGATAGAGCGATTCGTCCGTTATTCCCTGAGGATTTTCATGCCGATACGCAGGTAATGCTGCAATTGATCTCAGCCGATAAAAACTTAAACCCTGACTGTCTTGTCGGATTAGCTGCTTCGGCTGCTTTGATGGTGAGTGATATTCCGTTCAACGGGCCAATCTCTGAGGTTCGTGTTGCACGTATCAACGGTGAATTCAAAATCAACCCAACCATTAGCGAACTGGAAACTGCCGATATCGACTTAATCGTAGCGGGTACCGAAAAGGACCTGAACATGGTTGAAGGAGAAATGGCAGAAATCACCGAAGAGGATATGGTGAAAGCCCTGCGTTTTGCACACGAAGCCATTATTGCTCAGTGTAAAGCACAATGGGATTTATGTGAAATGTTGGGTGGGCGCAAGCCTGCACGTGAGTACAACCACGAGCGCAGCGATGCTGAACTGGAAAAACAAATCACAGCATTTGCCTACGACAAAATTTATGCAGTAGCAAAATCCAAATTGGGTAAAAACGAGCGCAGTGCTGCTTTCAAAGCTATCCGCGAAGAATTCAAAGCATCGTTGCCGGAAGGAACCGAGTTGGATAAATTTTTATCAAACAAGTATTTCCACAACGTAGAGTATGATGCGGTACGTGCGATGATTCTGAACGAAAAAACACGTTTGGATGGCCGTGAACTGGATCAGGTTCGCCCAATCTGGAGCGAAGTAGGATATTTGCCGGGAGCGCACGGAAGTGCCGTATTTACACGTGGTGAAACACAATCGTTAACAACGGTAACTTTGGGAACCAAATTGGATGAGCAATTATTGGATGCTCCAATGATGTTCGGTTACTCTAAATTCTTACTGCATTACAATTTCCCTTCTTTCAGTACAGGTGAGGTAAAACCTAACCGTGGTCCGGGAAGACGTGAAATCGGACACGGTAACTTAGCCTTGCGCGGTTTGAAACGTGTATTGCCTAGCTTAACCGAAAGTCCTTATACCATCCGTATCGTTTCCGATATTCTGGAATCAAACGGTTCCTCTTCGATGGCTACTGTTTGTGCCGGATCTTTGGCATTGATGGATGCAGGTATCAAGGTAAAAGATGCCGTGAGCGGTATTGCGATGGGATTGATTTCTGACGAAAAAACAGGTAAATACTCCGTATTGTCGGATATTTTGGGTGATGAAGATCACCTGGGTGATATGGACTTTAAAGTAGTAGGAACCAGCAAAGGTATCGTTGCCTGCCAGATGGATATCAAGATCAACGGATTGCGTTGGGAAATGGTAGAAGAAGCGTTGATGCAGGCTAAAAAAGGCCGTTTGCATATTATGGGTGAGATGAACAAAACCATCTCTAAACCTGCTGACGATTACAAACCACACGCTCCACGTATCGAAACCCTGATTATTGACAAAGACTTCATTGGTGCGGTAATCGGGCCCGGAGGAAAAGTTATTCAGGGAATTCAAAAAGATACCGGTGCTACCATCTCAATTACCGAAGTTGGAAACAATGGTATTGTTGAGATCGCGGCAACCAATGGCGAAGCCTTGCAAAATGCCATGCGCATTGTGAAAGGTATCGTAGCCGTTCCGGTTATTGGCGAAGAGTATGTTGGTAAAGTGAAAACCATCGTTGACTTTGGTGCATTCGTAGAGTTTATGCCGGGTAAAGACGGTTTGCTTCACATCTCCGAGATCAGCTGGGAACGTCTTCCAACCATGGAAGGGGTGTTGCAGGTGGGTCAGGAAGTGAAAGTGAAGCTGATTGATATCGACAAAAAAACAGGTAAAGTGAAATTGTCGCACAAGGTATTGTTACCTCGTCCGCCACGTCCTGAACCTAAGCCAAAAGCAGAAGGAAGTGCTCCTGCTGCACCTGAAGCGCAAGCTTAAGCGCAGTTCTTAATAAAACTAAAAACCTCAACCATTCAGTTGGTTGAGGTTTTTTTGTGCGTACTGTTGACTCCTTAAGTTTGTTCTAAATCGCAGATAACTTTTAACGCATGGCTTTGTGGCTATTTTATTGCACAAACCAAGGTTAACAGTATATTGCGAGCCTAATTCACACATTGAAACTATGGGAATTATTAGAATGGGAACACCTCGGTAATTGACTCTTAAATCTTAGGAACAAGCTAAATATTCAAATTTTTATTGAAATAGGAACATTTAAAAGAGGTACAACTTTTTGTGCGAATGTTTTGTTAACCAATCTATTTACTTTATAATCTCATAAATGAAACAGGCCATTATATCTGTTACCCCCGATTTTATTAAAGACATATACGTAAAGTATTATAAAAATAATGAGCTAACCAATCGGTTTGCCAATATTCTAGGTTTGGATATTTTGGTAAAAGGAGGGATGTTCTTTTTTTATCCGATATACATACGTTTAATGACGGTTGATGAATATGGAGTGTATGGTTATTTAATTAATATCATTGCGGTGTTTGCGTTGGCTCTCAATTTTGGAATTTACTTAGCACAAAGCAAACAATACCATGATATTGAAGAGTCTCAACGGGGCTCATATATATTTAGCATCAATCTTTTTTTAGCTATAGCCGTTTCTGCTGCACTCGCGCTTGTCTTTATTACTCATCTTGATGGGGCAATTGTATCGATTTTGTTCAAAAAACCGATCGATTATGCAGCCTACAGGCCTTGGATTATTCTGGGCGTGGTAAACAGTATTTATAGTTTAATGGTGTACAATTATTTTATGACCAGTGAACAAATTAAATACTACCAGATACAAAATGTACTGAAGCTTATATTCGTGAATATAGTGGTAGTTACATACCTAAAACTTGATGATGGGGATAATATATTGGTACGAATTAAGTATAACTATATCGTAGAAACACTTATTCTTATTCCCTTTTTATTCCTTTATTTAAGAAAAATACAATTCTCCTTTAATATCAAATATGTTAAAGAGGCCTTGTACATTGGACTTCCTGCCATGTGTAGTGGAATCATCGGAGTGTTTTATTCTTTGGCCGACAGGAAATTTATAGAGCAATATCGTACTCACGAAGAGTTAGGTGTTTACACGTTAGGAATTACCCTTTCCGGTATTATTTATCTAATATTTGGAGCTTTCCAAAATTCACTACTTCCATTTTTTTTTAAAGAGAAGGATAAGATGATAAACTATGAGAGAATAATTAGAGCCGCAAAAAAGATCACTTTATTATTAATTGTGATTTCGGTTGGCATGTTTTCCCTCACTTTTTTTCTTATATATTTTAAAGTATTAAAGCCTGAATATGGTGCAATACTACCAGTAATGCCTGTTATGCTCCTTACTCAAATCATCCAATCTCTTTCAACTCTTTTTGCTAATTTTTATATTTACTTCAACAAAAATTATTATTCCATTTTTTTATCAATCTTTTCAACAGTCTTAAATATTGTTTTGTGTATAATGCTTATTCCTTCTTTCGGGGTGTTTGGTGCTGTGACGGCAACTTTCACGGTAAGTGTAGCATTATGCCTGATAAATTTCAATTTCGCCCGAAAACATTGCCTGATTACATGAGACAACTATTATACGCATATACGCACTTAAAATAGCATTTTGTGTTTAAACCTTTTGCGGTATTGGCTGGTGTATGGCCGATTATCGGAAGCTCAAAGGAGAACATAATCTTGATTTTAAATTAACCGCAAAACATCTGTTTCCTTGTGTTACGGATAAGACATCAGATAATTCGATATCTTATCCATATTTTTATCAAAATGCCTAGGTTGCCGGTAGGGTGTTTGGGTGCAGATGTTGATTCAATTACACAAACTGAAATGTATTGTTGTCTGCCTGATAAACAATACAGGATGGCAGAAAAAAACGGCAAATACTTGTTTTTTTAAGCGCAAATAAAATCATCTCACCTTTTATGGTTTCACCAATAGGTCTGCCGGTGAAGTATTTAAAGTCCTAAAGGCTATTCTATTTCTTTGTTCCAGAAGGGAGATATTGTTATACTTGCATTTTGCTCCACGGATGAAAGTAGTAATATTAGCAGGAGGGTTAGGAACCCGACTTAGCGAAGAAACAGATACAAAACCAAAACCTATGGTTGAAATAGGTGGTAAGCCAATTATATGGCATATCATGAAATTGTATTCTCAATATGGATTTAATGATTTTATCATCTGTGCCGGATATAAAGGATATATTATCAAAGAGTATTTCTGTAATTATTTCTTACACCACTCTTCAATAACGGTTAATCTGGCATCCAATTCAGTTGAGTTTCACAACTCTAGTTCCGAGCCTTGGAAAGTAACAATTGCAGATACGGGTGTTGATTCGATGACGGGTGGACGGATTAAAAGAATTCAGGAATATGTTGGCAATGAAACATTCATGCTTACCTATGGAGATGGCGTTAGCAATGTGAACATCCCGGAGCTATTGACTTTTCATAAAACCAGTGGTAAAAAAGCAACGCTCACAACGGTTCAACCAAGTGGACGATTTGGATCCTTAAGTCTTGATGCAAACAATAATGTTGCGAGTTTTATGGAAAAACCCAAAGGCGATGGCGGTTGGATTAATGCCGGTTTTTTTGTGTTGGAACCTTCTGTGTTTGATTTGATTGAAGGAGACAGTACAATATGGGAACGCGAACCACTTGAAATGCTTGCAAAAGAAGGGGAGCTGAATGCATTCAAACATCATGGTTTTTGGAAACCAATGGACACGCTCAAAGACAAAACGGATTTAAATGAAATGTGGGGTTTGGGAAAAGCTGATTGGAAAATCTGGGGTTAATAATCATGTCATATACTTCGCTTTCAAATAGTTTTAGAAACAAACGGGTATTGGTAACCGGCAATACAGGATTCAAAGGGTCGTGGTTAACCATTGCACTTCTTGAAATGGGAGCCGAGGTATTCGGTTATGCGCTGCATCCGTATACACCGCAGGATAATTTTGTAACGGCAAATCTCGAATCCAAATGCAAGCAGGTTTATGGAGATATCCGCGATCGTGCGAAATTGTTTTCGTTCATCAATGAAGTAAAACCTGATATTATATTTCATTTAGCAGCCCAACCATTGGTGCTGGAGTCATATACGAATCCTGCCGAAACATTTGAAGTAAATATGATGGGAACGGTTAATATTTTGGATGCGATTCGAATATGCGATTCGGTGAAAGCATTTGTAAATATTACAAGCGATAAATGTTACGACAACAAAGAGTGGGTTTGGGGATACCGAGAAAATGATGCAATGGGAGGAAAAGATCCTTATAGTGCGTCTAAAGGATGTTCAGAGTTGATAACAGCGTCATATATACACTCATTCTTCCAGGATAGTCACTCCTGTGTCGTTGCATCTGCAAGAGCGGGAAATGTGATTGGAGGAGGGGATTGGGCGGCCAATCGTATTGTTCCTGATTTTTTCAGGGCCTACCAATCCAAATCTAAATTGAGCATCAGAAACCCACATGCAACACGTCCTTGGCAGTTTGTGTTAGAACCCTTATTTGGGTATCTTGTGCTTGCTGCTGGTATGTTAGAAAAAGGGAAGCCATTACAAGGCGGGTGGAATTTTGGTCCATTGCCTAGTACCCACAAAACGGTTGATGATTTAATTCAAACCATTCACCACCATCCGAGGTTTGAAAATGTTCCCGTTGAATATACACAACCGGATTACCATGAAGCCACATTTTTAAAATTGGACATCGCAAAAGCAACATCTGCTCTGAACTGGAAACCATTATTGGATTTTGATGAAACAATGAAGTTTACAATTGATGGATATTGTGATGAGCTCGAAGGAGGAAATAATATTTACGAGAAGAGAGTTAGCCAACTTAAAACTTATATCAGTAAGAGTTAGGCTACATGCGAATTATGAAATCAAAAGAAGAAGAAATCAAACAGCAAATTTTTAGCTTGATCGAGCAGTACCATCAAGTTAAAAATACACCTAAACCTTTTGAGAAGGGAAAAAGTGCAGTGCCGGTAAGTGGTAAAGTAGTTGATGCAGAAGAGTTAAAGTATATTACAGAATCGGCATTAGATGGATGGTTTACCACCGGACGTTTCAACGAAACATTTGAAAAGAAACTTGCCAAATACATAGGCTGCAAGAAAGCCATCACGGTTAATTCTGGTTCATCGGCCAACTTGCTTGCTTTTGCAACACTGACTGCTGAAGAGTTAGGTGACAGAGCGTTAAAGCCGGGTGATGAAATGATTTCCGTTGCCGTTTCATTCCCAACCACCATTAATCCTGCATTGATTTATGGAGTGGTTCCGGTATTTGTGGATGTTGAGATTCCAACGTACAATATTGATGTCACCAAAATAGAAGCAGCCATTACTCCCAAAACAAAAGCCATCATGATTGCGCATACACTGGGCAATCCATTTGATGTGGAAGCTGTGCAGGCAATTGCGCGTAAACACAAACTTTGGTTGATTGAAGATTGCTGTGATGCCTTAGGCGCTACCGTTAATGGAAAACATGTTGGTACATTTGGTGATATAGGAACATTGAGTTTCTACCCTGCTCATCATATCACAATGGGTGAAGGAGGAGCTGTTTTTACCAGTAACAGTAAGTTGGTTAAAATCATGGAATCGTTCCGTGATTGGGGTCGTGATTGCTGGTGCGCTTCGGGTTGCGACAATACCTGTGCCAAACGATTTGAGTGGCAATTGGGCGACTTGCCTTACGGTTACGACCATAAGTATATCTATTCGCGATTGGGCTACAATCTAAAGATTACAGATATGCAGGCTGCATTGGGTTTGGCTCAACTTAAAAAGTTGGATGGTTTTGTTGCTAAAAGACGTCATAATTACAAGCGATTGAAAGATGGCCTGAGCTCATTAACCAATCAGTTGATATTGCCTGAGCCTACAGTAGGGGCTGATCCATCTTGGTTTGGTTTTTTAATTACACTGAAGCCTGAGGCTAAACTCCAACGAAATGAGGTAGTGGCAAAATTAACGGAAGCCAATATTGCAACACGGTTATTGTTTGCCGGAGATATTCGCAAACAACCGTACTTCAAAAATTATTCATATCGCGTTAGTGGTGACTTGCCCAATACAGACATTATTCTCAACAATACGTTTTGGATTGGTGTAACACCCATGATTAATGACGAGATGATTGATTATATGATTGAAACATTTCAGTCAATCTTAGCTTAATAGTTGAATGATGAATATGCCCAAAGAAAAGGTTATTCTTTTAACAGGTGTTTCTGGGTTTCTTGGGGCAAATATTGCTGAGTTTTTCTTAGCGAATGGGTATGTAATCCTTGCACTCGTAAGGGAAACAACCAATTTGTGGAGATGTAAGAGTTTCATAGATGCCCCTAATTTTAATATAATATACATAGAAAGAAGTGATCTTAATTCAATCGTAATGAAAATGAATCCCAGTGTTTTGATTCATTGTGCATGGGATGGCGTTAAATTAGATGGAAGAGATGATTGGGGGATTCAAATTGAGAACATTAATTTGACTTATAAGCTACTTTCTTTAGCCAAGACAGTTGGTATAAAACAAGTTATTGCTTGTGGTTCTCAATTTGAATATGGATTGTGTGATGGAAGAGTTGATGAGGGTGTTATGGTTAATCCGAACTCTGCATATGCATCAGCAAAGGTCTCTACGTATTTTATGCTAAAACAATTTTGTGAACAGAATAGTATAGAATGGCAATGGCTAAGGTTGTTCTCGATGATTGGTAAATATGAAGATGAACAATGGTTGACATCATATGTTATTAAAAATGTTATTAATAAAAAGGAGATTAATTTGACAGGTTGTAAGCAACGATTGGATTATGTTGATGTAAGGTTTGTTGTGAAAGCAATAGAGGCCGTTGTGTCCCAACAAGGCAACTCTGGTTTGTATAATTTAGGTTCTAATACCTCTATAGAGCTTAGAGATTTAATCTCAATTATTACAGATCAATTATATCATTTTAACCCAATTGTTAATATTGGCGCACTTCCTTATCGAAAGAATCAGGTAATGCATATTGAAGGCAATGCCGAAAAGTTCTATAAGACATTTTCGTTTTATGAAAAGCCCCGATTGATAGAAGGAGTGAGGGAGATTATTGATTATTATTTGTAATAAGTATAAAACTGGCGCAATTGATTAGGTTTTTAGGTTTTGTAATTACTCGAACCATTGCGCCAGCATGATTGTGGTTGTTTACTTCAATATTTTCTGATTGTAGATATTGTTCTCTGTATTAATACTAACTATATAAACGCCCTTCGCTAAGTTAGAAACATCTATTTGATTTGTGTTACTCGTGTGAATGATTCTACCATTCATATCAATTAAATTTATTGATATGATTTTTTCTTCGTTATTGGTTGATATGGTTAAATTATTTTCAAATGGTATTGGGTAAATTGAGATTGATTCTTGAAAGGCGTTTTTTGTTGCTTCTTTAATGCCTACGTACATTGTTGTAGCATTTCCTGTTAGAAACGGTGAAGTTAAATAGTTCGAGAACCCATCTATGCCGTTATATTCATAAACGTTAAAATAATATGTTGTATTAGGCGTTATCCCGGTTAAATTAAATGTATTGCCAGTGTCACTATAAACAACATAATTATCAGTCCCAATTATAGAGCCAGTTCCAAAAATATTATTTGCGACATATGATGTGCTATTAATAGGGGCTGAACTAATATCATTTCCTTGTTTACATAAAACAATACGTCTTTCACCATCTCCTTTAGTAAATGTAAGGGTCATACTTGTGTTTTCTACATTAGATACAGTAAAGTTTTCTGATGAAAATGAAGGACTTGGTGCAATTATTAAGTTTCTAAAAATTGAAAATTTTGTTGAACCATAACTTGTCTCAATAATATCAGGTCGGCTATCATTGTCGATATCCTGAACGATTAACCATTGTGGAGCGGTATTGGATACAAGATCAATTCTTGAAGAAAAAGATAATGCATTTAGTGGGCCTGATACATAATTATTTCTGTAAACTGATACGTATGGTGATGTATTGTTAGAAGAACAGAAAACGATGTCTAAATTTCCGTCATTATCTAGATCTTTAGCAACAATAGCATGCAAATTTGATGAGGAAAATGCTGTGAGAGTGAAAGGGGAAGCAAAAGAAATATTACCTGAATCACTGTTGTTTTTATAAACGTAGATGTTTCCGCTTGCCGAGTTTGACACTAATAAGTCTCTTTTTCCATCATTATCTAAATCCCCCATAGTAACTCCCCATGGGGCAGATCCCGCAGAGAGTATTGATGAAGAAAATGAAATAGAGGATAATGTTGTGTTTCGCAGGATCGTTACACTTGCGCCTCCGTAATTAACGACTGCGATATCTTGCTTGCTATCTCCATCAATGTCGCCTACAGCAATTGCACCAGGTGCTACTCCTGTTGCAAAATCAACTTTTGTTGCAAAACTTATATTGCCTGAAGTGCTAGTGTTTTTGAAAATTGAAATTTTATTGCTTCCATTATTAGACACAATAAGGTCTGGCTTTCCATCATTATCAATGTCAGAAAGAGCAATACCTGCCGGATTACTGTTTGTTGTACTAATGTCAACACGAGCTGCGAATGTAATATTCCCCAAACTTGAAGTGGTATTAAGGAATACAGATACATTGTTAGAATTGGAATGTGCTACTGCAATATCTTCTTTCCCGTCACCATCGATGTCGCCAGTTGTTACCTCGGTTGGACTTACCAATGTATTATAATCGGTCTTGGTGCCTATATTAACTGAACTTGATGTTGAGGTGTTTCTGAAGACAGAGATTGAGTTTGCTCCACTGTTAACTACAACAAAATCTAATAGTGAGTCACCATCGAAGTCACTTGATTTGATTCCGTATGGTCCTGGGGATGCTCCAGAGCCTGTAGTGAAATCTTGTTTTGCAGCAAATGATGATGAGTTAATTTGTGCATGAACAATTTGAAGTGCAAGAAATAGGAATGAGAAGACGGGGATAATTTTTTTCATAATGGATATTTATTTACTTAGTCAAGGATAACGTTATTCTTGAATAAATAAAAGGACGACATTGAAGTGGCAATTATAAGTCGCCTCATTGCTATTGGATGGTTCTTTGAGGTTTTCTCTTCTTCTCAATTACTTAACCAATCGTTTATATAAATGCTTCAATACTACTAGAAGCCTCGTATTAAAAGGTACGATAGCTTTTAAAAATGTCACTCTGTATTATCCGTAGAGTGGTTGTCGCAAATGATAATTTCTATTGGTGATGTTGTAATATAGTGTTGATGGTTCATTCAATGTATATCCGCAAGTATACCCCAATGCATATTTGGCATGGCTTTGTGTACTCTTTGAGCCTCCTATGTTTGCCTATGCGAATCTTGCCACAAAGTCACCAAGACTCTAAGTTTCACAAAGTATTGTTGAGCAATAAATATATCGTTTAGTGGAGTCTCTTCTTCGTGTTTCTTGGTGCCCTGGTGTCTTAGTGGCAAAGAACTCTCGCCACAAAGTCACGAGGCTCAACGTATCACTAAGTTTAAATTCTACTGGTAAGCTTGCAGATATACACTTCATTTTATCCATTTAATCTGTGGCAATTTTCTCTCAACACACTTTTACAACATGTCATTTCTATTTTATCCAAATTTGATAAATCAGCCTCTTCATTAATTAGATTCAGGGAGTTCATGAAATCATTACTTTCTACAAAGCAAAATCAGTTTAACGGCTCTGGCTTATTCGTCCTGATATTCAAAACCTCGAGCCCCGAAAACTGCTTAACCACATCCTTGTCAGTAACACATGTAAAATTCCCCTGCTCATCTTTATTCTGACGGCAGTAATTGACACGGTATCCTTCTTTGCATGAAACAGGCTTAAGTGAACCCAGTTTATCTTTTCTAACAAAATAGGCATTATTTCCATTCAGATTACTTCCTACAAAAGCATATCCTTTTTCTTCCGCCAGATCGCAAAATGCCTGAAGCGATGCTCCGTAATACAATCCGCTATAATGAGCATTGTAACGTTCAAAATCATGCCTGTACGGAACAGTAATAGACCGGTCTGCTCCAAAACCTGCATTGTATTCAACGATGACGATAACCGGGTTTACAACATGAATCGCTTTCCATATCCAATAATCGTTCCCGTCAATATCTATATGTAACAACCCGATTTCCCCGCTTACCTTTTCTTCCTCAAATGCCTGATTTATGTTATCCTTCGTAATAAACAGCTTTTTCGCCCGCAGGTTATAGGCCCAGTAATAATAATCATTTCTGATAAAATTGATATGCTCTTCCGAACCATCGAGAATCAGGCCGCTCCAGTTATCATTCATCAATAAAAACCGTGTATTTGATTCGATGTAATTTTGCACACCAAACTCAATAAAGAACTTCTCCTTAATATCCAATGTATTAATCAGGTACTGAATAATGCCATCATCTCCTGATTGAGAAAAAACAGAAAACTCTACTTCCGATAAATCCGAAACCTTTGCATAATTCGCTCTCATTTGGCTCACAATTCCTTTTGCAATAAGCAATTTGCTGCTTTCATGCTGCATACGCTGGAGTTTAATAAGTGCACTAATGCCACTTAATTTTTTGATGTATTCTTTTAATCGCATAATTATCTGTTTTTTCCTGCTTTTAACCTCCAGATGAGCTTTACCAGAAAGCCCGGATAGAAAAAACGAGGTCCCAGGAAAAGCCAAAGATAGGGATCACCCGTAAAGTTTCTAATAAACAAATTCAATAATTTAAGCCGTTCCTTCAAAGAAAAATGAAGCTGTATTTCGGGCAGAAATGCCTTGAGGTGAAACCTGATATTTTGTTTTTTGCATTGTTTGTAAGCTTCTGCCGGAAGAGCTTTCCTGATAAGATCATGATATTCTTCTATTGTGATCCTGATGCGCTCGTAAACGCCAAATGTCTGTTTTACGCCATCGTTGTTGCTTCTGTAACCCACCAGTTTTTCCTGAATCAGCATCATTTGCTCTTTTTGGGCAATTCTAACAATCTTATATACGTGGTAGTAATTATTAAATTCAAATGCAGGAACATGCTCCACGCTATTCCATGATAATCTTTTAAATATCAGAACAGAGATGTAACCGATTTCATACACTACATCTTTCGCATACTTCTCTATTGGCGAAACGATAAACTTATCAGGAAACCGGTAAATAGGTCTCTGTACCGATGCCAGCTCGCGTGTAAGGGTAAAATCCAGCACCTTGAACTGGGGAATAAAAACCGATATGTTTCTATTGGACCCGATATGAAAGATCATTCTGTCGATTGCCCCGGGCAAAATACAATCATCACTTCCCATAATCCAGCAATATTCACCTGATGCGTTGTCAACTGTCGAAAATACATTTTTGATTAATCCGGTGTTTGTGCTATGCTTTATGTAGGTAATCTTAAATAACCCGGATGCTTTGGCTTTTTCAACCACCTCATCTGTATGGTCTGTTGAGTGATTATCACAAATTACAATCTCAACTTTGTCCTTATTATCATCATTGCTTTGCCTTGTGATACTGTCCAACAGGGTTTCAAGCATAGATGCCCTGTTGTAGGTAGGTATACAAATGGTCAAAAGCATAGAATGTATTTAATTAATAATTAGGATGGAGACACCATGAGCTATCTTGATACGGAATAATCATTTTTTATGATCCGGTACCAATAGAAACAACGTCTGTCATTTGCAATGATACACAGATTATTTAAATCATTGACATCATCCTTTTATGATGACAGAATAGCGTCAACCCTGGCAATAACTTCTTCGACTTCAATTGTGGATATATCATATAAGCTGATATACCTTGTGGCTTTTACAATATCCTTTTCAGTATCGGCCAAAGATTGTCTGAATTTCTTAGGATAGACATAATTAAGATTGGTAATAGATTGATCGGTGTATGGGGCAAAACGACCATAATGCCTTCCGGTAAGCAAACAGATTGTCTGGGTATTTACACAAGCCGCAATATGCAGGGCACTGGAGTCATTCGTAATGAGCAGGGAAGCACGTTGAATCAAATTAACAAGTTGTACAAGATCTGTATTGCCACATTCATTTTTAACCGTTTCAACACCTGATAAAGCAATGATAGTTTCGGCAAGATTCTTATCATTGGATGATCCGCATATTTTAATTGCCCTTTTATACCGCGTATCAATATATGCAATCGTTTCAGCAAACTTTTCTGGTGGCCATTGTTTTATGATTTCCCCTGCACCTGGAAAAATTACAACAAATTCTTCTTTAGGCCGGGCCATTTGCCCTGCTATGAATGGAGATGAAACCGGAATCTTTTCTCCTATAAAATGTTCAATAAAGTTTTTGTTCTTGTCAAATTCGAAAATAAGGTCCTGAGGTGTTTCGTATATCTCTGAATAATATGTGTCCGAGATCTTCAGAAAAAAGCTCAGATCATTTGCGGAATTGCTTTTTGCGGTAATCTTTTTATCCGCATTTGCGGCTCTGGCAATTGCATCACCAATCAAAAACTCTCTTGAAAAACATGGCTGAATCACATATTCCACCTGAAGTGAATTTACCTTCCGCAGAATCTGATTTCTATAACCGGCATCGCTGACGAATGTTTTACGGTTAAACCAGATAAAGTTACTGATCTCTTTACTGTCAAAATGCTCAGAAAGATCTTTGTACAGCTCATTCGCACATAAATATATTTTGTAATCTTTAAATCTGGACGAATGTTTAATGCTGAAAATCAAATTCCTGAACAGCAGGTAGTCTCCAATTGCATCCGTTTTAACAATTAATATAACCTTCTCAAACGGCCCTTTTCCATGTTTAATGCCGAATCGGTCTCTTACATAAAAATAGCAGCATTTCAGAATATACCGGATTCTCAGATAATGTTTCAATTGTTTAAAAAGTGCAGACATCAAGTTATTTGGAAAAGCTTGGCAAGTTTATCTTTTTTAAAACAATTCCGAATCATCGATCCTGTCTTTTACCCCCAATTTTCATATACAATATCTGTTTTACTGTATTATACTTGCACTTTCAGGGCTGTTTCAAAATTTTGGCAGATACCCCCAAAATATACTTCTGATGTATGAAATGTAAAATTTGTAATGGTGAGTCAGTTCATCTGTTTAATGCGAAAGTGTTGACTAAATACAATGCCGACTATTTTCAATGTAGTAACTGCGCTTTTGTTTTTCCGGAAGAACCATACTGGCTTGAGGAGTCATACCAAAACGCATTGAATATAGAAGATACCGGAGTGCTGCAAAGGAATCTTAAGTTCAGGAATGTATTGACTCCGGTACTATTGTATATGTTTGGAAAACAAGGGAAATATCTTGATTGGGGAGGTGGCTATGGCGTATTTACAAGATTGATGAGAGACAAAGGTCTGGATTTTTATTGGGACGATAAATATGCTGTAAATGTGCTGGCGAGGGGTTTTGAGTACAATCAAACCATCAAAATAGATGCCTTAACCTCTTTCGAAGTTTTTGAACACCTGTTAAATCCTATTGAAACAATTGAGGAAATGTTGGGTATAACTGATACTATTATTTTCTCTACGGAGCTTATCAGCAACCCTCCTCCCACATCCGGTGATTGGTGGTATTATTCTTTTCAACACGGACAGCATATTGCATTTTATTCAAGAGAAACAATTGCATTCATAGCCGGGAAATACGGTTTGCATTATTATTCCAATGGATATAGTGTTCATATTCTTTCCAGGAGAAAACATAACAAATTATGGATAAAACTATTGATGAAACTTGGAAAGTGGGGATTTTCTAAGTTTCTTCCTCTGCAAAGCAAAACTCAGGAGGATTCAAAGCGGCTTGCCGATGTAAGAGCCCAACAGATTAATTGACACCAAAGACTTGGAGGGTTCTGTGCAAATCCTGCTGATTGATAACTACGACTCGTTCACCTACATGCTCAAAGATTATATTGAGCAATGTGGGGGAGTTTGCCATGTAATAAGGAATGATGATGAGAATCTGTTTGCGGCAGCAGCAGTTTCAGATGCAATCGTTCTGTCTCCCGGACCGCAAAAACCTTCGGATGCCGGAAGACTGATGGATATAACAGAAGCTTATGCCGGTAAGAAACCCATTTTGGGTGTTTGTCTGGGGCATCAGGCAATTGGACTGATGTATGGAGCCAGCCTTGTAAAAGCCCATTTACCTAAACATGGTAAAGTTGAACAGATTTCCCATAACGGGAGCTCATTGTTTAGCCATATCCCTGAAACGTTTGAAGCTACCAGATACCATTCATTGTTGCTTGAGGATATCCCCGCTTGTATAGAAATAACAGCCGTTTCAAAGACTGCGGAGGTAATGGGAATTGCGCATAAATCATTGCCAGTATGGGGGATACAGTTTCACCCCGAATCATGCACCACAGCTTTTGGACACCAACTCATCAAAAATTTTTTACACTTGGCGGAGTTATCCCTGTAGATATTCCTATATTTGATTGCTTATTCTACAGATTGAATGGATGTACGCGTAAAAAAAGAAGGCAATTTTAATTATATCGAAGAAGGAGAAGGTCCTGTATTATTGCTGTTACATGGTCTGTTCGGTGCGTTAAGCAATTGGAAGGATGTCTTGGAACATTTTTCAAAAGATTATAAGGTTGTTATTCCTTTGATGCCCATTTTTGAGATGAACATACTCAAGCTGAGTGTAGAAGGGTTATCCGATTTTATTCATGATTTTATTGTTTACAAGAAATACGAAAAAGTAAATTTCATTGGAAACTCTTTAGGGGGCCACGTTGCTCTGGTATATATACGAAAACATCCCGAATATATTTATACGCTGATTCTCACCGGAAGTTCGGGGCTTTATGAAAATGCGATGGGCGGGAGTTATCCCAAGAAAGGAGATAAGGCATTTATCAAGGAGAAGGTTGCCTTAACTTTTTACGATCCGGCTACTGCAACAGATGAACTTGTGGATGAGGTTTTTGAAACGGTGAATGATAAGGGTAAAGTGCTGCGTATTTTGATGATGGCCAAGTCGGCTATCCGGCATAATATGCGCAAGGATATTCCTAAAATTACACAACCCACTTGTTTGATTTGGGGAAAGAATGATACAATCACACCTCCCGAAGTTGGAAGCGAGTTTCACGAGCTTTTGCCCGATTCTGAACTCCACTTTTTAGATCAATGCGGGCATGCCCCTATGATGGAAAAGCCGGCAGCGTTTAATGAAATTGCCGAAGCTTTTCTCAAAAAGCGTAACTGATATGTTAGCGTCAACCTTTATATCAAACGATATTTTCCCGTTAAAAAAAACGGATACGTGTGAAACAGCTTTAGTGTTTATGCATGACTGGAAGGTGCAACACTTGCCCGTAGTTAATGATGGGAAATTACTGGGTTATGTAGCAGCTTCCGATTTGAATGATCATAAAGCAGGTCAAAAGATTGATACACTCATTAAACCTTTAACGAATTTATATCTGTTAAAAAGCCACCACCTGTTTGAGGTATTGGCGCAGATGTCCGATTCAGGATATACCTGTTTAGCCGTTTGTGACGAGGAGTCAAACTATAAAGGAGCGGTTACAATGTCGGATATGAGCCGGCAGTTTTCTGGGTCAACTTTATCACAACCCGGGGCTATTGTGGTTTTAAGAATGCATGCTCCGGATTATTCACTTGCAGAGTTGGCACGTATTGTAGAATACAATGATTGTAAAATTATTAATGTATTTATACAGGCTGATGTGGAGGATGCCAGTAGAATATTGGTTTCCCTGAAACTCAACAAACAAAGTATTACTTCAGTTATCCAAACACTGGAACGCTATCAATATCAAATATTCTCAGTTCATCAGATGGAAACCAAAGATGCGAATCTGGATGACAGATACGACTGGTTACTTAAATATCTAAATACGTAGTAGAATCAGCAAAATGAAAGTTGCCATATATGGACGGGTGTTTAAGAAAGAGAATGCAGTTTTTATACAGCAGCTCTATGATTATTTGCACGAGCAGGAAATTGAATTTGTAACGGAAGAGGTATTTCTTGCTCAGTGCGTGGCCTCAGGAATCAAACCCCGGCTGACGCAAACCTTTTCAAACCATGAAGAACTGGAACAACAGGAGGCTGATTTTCTGATAGTTTTGGGAGGAGACGGAACTATTTTGGATACAATGGTTTACATGTATAAAAAGCAGATTCCGGTTTTAGGTATCAATACAGGAAGACTGGGTTTTTTGGCTGGCGAATCCAAGCATGATATTCAGAAAGCAATTGATAATTTACTAAGAGGGCACTTTACAATTGATTACCGGTCGGTGTTGCAATTGGAAAGCAGTATTCCTTTGTTTAATGGTGTAACATTTGGTTTGAACGATTTTGTCATTCACAAAAAAGACTCTTCATCCATGATTACAATCCATACTTATGTAAATGGAGAATATCTCAACTCTTATTGGTCGGATGGTTTGATTATTTCAACACCCACCGGATCAACCGGGTATTCTTTAAGCTGTGGAGGTCCGATTTTATATCCAACGGCTAATAGTGTGGTGTTAACACCAATAGCTCCTCATAACCTGAATGTGAGGCCAATGGTTATCTCAGACGAATATGTAATTTCATTTGAAATTGAGGGTAGAAGTACAGGTTTTTTAATTACTCTGGATTCTCGTTCTGAGAGTATTACATCGTCTGTTCAGTTGGCCGTAAAAAAGGCAGACTTCCGCTTTCCACTCGTTCGTTTCAATGATGAAAACTATCTCAACACGTTAAGACGTAAGCTTATGTGGGGACACGACAATCGAAATAATTAATAAAAGGGTTATTTGATTAAGCCAATTAATTCTGTAAGTTTGGAACTTATAAGTTTTTTTAATGATTTTTTCTACTCGTATTTCATTTATTGTTTTTACAGCGCTTAGTTTCTTTGGCATGAGTGCGCATGCGCAAAAAACTGAGGTAGGAGTCTTGCTTGGAGGCGGTTATTATTGGGGAGACATTGTTAATACTTTTCAACCCTCAACCATAAAACCCGGAGGCTCTTTGTTTGTAAGGTATCATTTGGACTCCAGAATGGCAGTCAGAGGTAATTTTAGTTATACTACTATTGGAGGCAGTGATGTTGACAGCAAGGATAGCAAATGGCAAGTAGCACGGAATTTTTCTTTTAAAACCAATATCGTAGAGTTATCGGGTGTGCTTGAATACAATCTGCTGCCGGATAAAAACAAAGGAAGAAGATTGCGCTCCTTTTTTGTTCCCTATGTTTACGGAGGTCTTGGTGTGTTTTATTTTGATCCCCGGGCAATCAATCCTGTTACGGGCAATGAAGTGAAGCTTCGTCCGTTGAAACTGGATGGAGGAGGTTATTCTCCTGTGGCATTATGTATTCCTTTAGGTGTAGGATTTCGCGCCTATTTAACCCGCAACTGGCAAATAGGTTTTGATATCGGAGCGCGTTATTCGCTTTCTTCTCATTTGGATGATGTTACCGGTAATTCTGTATATCCGAGCATAAATGATATGGCAAGTGATGATGCGCGGGTGATGTTTGATCCAAGCCGTAAACGGGTCTACCATATAAAAGAAAGTGGTAATACCTATTCACCTTCAGCCAAAGAAGGTAAGGTAAGAGGCAAAAACGAGCTGGTAAGTGATGTTTATTTTATTGGAGGCGTAACGCTTTCATACCGCATTTGGCCTCGTGGTGCCCGTAGTTACGGAGGCAAGGCTATCCGCTGTCCACGTTTCTATTAATCAAAAAGTTAACCCAATGGGTTGACAAGTTTCACGTTTTTCATATCTTCGCTAGTATGCGATTTTTGTGTAGTAAGCTGATTTGGTTATCAGCAATCTTGTTTTTGGGGCAATATTCTCAGCTAAAAGCTCAGGGAATTGAGTTTGGCTTATTCCTGGGAGCCTCTAATTATATGGGAGATTTAAGTAATGACGCTGTTGTTTTATCAACCACAGCTCCCTCGGCTTCTGTAATTGCCCGCTATAACCTTGGCGAACGTTGGGCGTTAAAAGGTTTCTTTGGATACGGACGTGTTTCCGGAACGGATGAAAATTCTTCAGATGCGGTGGCTAAAAGTAGAAATCTGAGTTTTGTAACCGATATCTATGAGGCTTCTTTGCAAATGGAGTTTAATCTGGTGAAAAATAGCAACCGGTACACTTCTTCCAAAAAATTGATTCCATACTTATTTGCCGGAGTTGGACTGTTCAATTTTAACCCCAAAACAGAATTGACAGGAACGATCTATGAGTTGCAGCCATTGGGGACAGAGGGACAAGGAACCACTGCCTATAATGACCGGGAGAAGTACGCATTAACGCAAGTGTGCATTCCTTTTGGCTTCGGATTTAAAAAGAAGTTAACCAAGCGTCTTTCGATGGGTTTTGAATTTGGAGCCCGGTATACCTTTACAAATTATTTAGATGATGTTGGAGGTGTTTATGCCGATGCGAATGTTGTGGGCAGATCAAATGGAACACCTGCAAAATTGCTGAGTGACCGCAGTTGGGAAATTTCAGCCAATGGAAAAAATGTTTTCAAAGATGGGGACCCCCGCTCGATGAAAAAAATTAACATCAATGATGTATATTTTATGACAGGGATAACGTTTACATATATCTTCCCTAATGCCGGAATGAGATGTCCAAGGTTCTAAAAAAAACGTATAAGAGGCTTCTTATTGCTTCTGTAATAGTTCTGAGTACATTAAGTGCATCGGCTCAACGCATAGAAATTGGAGTTACCCTGGGGGCTGCAAATTATGTGGGAGATCTTGCTCCAACGATGGTGGTTAAAGAAACGAAGCCTGCATTGGGTTTCTTCGGACGGTATAATATGTCAAGCTCATTCGCTTTTACCGGAAGCATGCTTTTTACCCGGGTATCCGGAGCGGATCAAAACTTCACATTTAATGCTCCGCGCAATCTTAGCTTCCGGTCTGGTATCACCGAATTTTCGGGCGTTTTTGAATTTAACTATTTTAAATATGCTTTGGGCGTAAGAGACCAAAATTTCACGTCTTATCTTTTTCTGGGATTGGGAGCTTTCAGGTACAATCCACAAGCGTATTTTGAGGGAAATTGGGTGGATTTAAGGCCCATTCAAACAGAGAATAAGAGCTACTCTAAATTCTCTTTTGCAGTTCCGTTCGGAATGGGCATCAAATGGCGGATAAGCCGTCATCTGGCATTAGAGTCGAGTATAGGATTTCGTAAAACCTATACGGATTATCTGGATGACGTAAGCCAAACTTATGCAGACCCTGTAAAAAAGGGAGAGGAAAGAGGGACAACAGCAGCCATTTTAACAGATCGCTCGGCAGAGCTCAACAATGGGGTTCCCCAGTTCAGGGAGGGTTATAAGCGGGGAAATTCAGACTTTAATGATTGGTATGTTATTGGAGGTGTATCGCTTAGTATTCGTATTTTTGACAGGCACAAGTGTGCAAGATTTTATTAAATTCGCACGCTTGTCAATCACATGAGTTTCAAAGAAAAATTAAGTACAGAAAGACTTCCCCGTCATATTGCGATCATCATGGATGGAAATGGCCGTTGGGCCAAAGGAAAGGGGAAGTTCCGGATTTTTGGACATCAGAATGGTGTAAAGGCTGTTCGTGAGTCGGCTGAGGCATGTGCTGAAATAGGTGTTCAATACCTCACTTTATATGCATTTTCAACCGAAAACTGGAGCAGACCCAAAGATGAGGTAAATGCCTTGATGGAGCTTCTGATTTCGACTATTCGCAAGGAAACCAAAACCCTGATGAAAAATAATATCAGGTTGGAAGCGATTGGTGATATTGCGGATTTACCACAAAAATGCCAGCGTGAATTGAAGGAAGCCATGGATGAAACCCGTGGCAATACACGATTGACACTGATTTTGGCTTTAAGTTACAGCGCACGCTGGGATATGGTAAATGCCATTAAGCAAATTGCAAAACAAGTAAATGAACAAAAAATCAGCATAGAGGATATTACAGATAAGATGGTTGATGCAAACCTTTCTACTGCCACCTATCCTCACCCGGAACTTATGATCCGGACCAGTGGTGAGCAGCGTATCAGTAATTTTTTATTATGGGAGATTGCATACAGCGAACTGTATTTTACACCAAAACTGTGGCCTGATTTCACAAGGGAAGATTTGTACGAGGCTATTTATGATTACCAACAGCGGGAAAGAAGGTTTGGAAAAACCAGCGAGCAAGTAGCAACCACCTCATGAGCAAAATCGGGAAATTAGCATTTATTGTATGTTTGATTTGTATGAAAGGCGTAATGGCTCAGGTTGCCGATACTCCTTCAGTGCAGCCTCCCAAGGAGTTTGTCAATTATGATAATCCGCGTACTTATGAAATAGCGAATATTGTTATTACGGGTACAAACTATTATGATAAAAGTGTTCTGGTGGTTTTGTCTGGTTTGCAGGTGGGACAAAAAATCAGGATTCCTTCCGAAGATATCACAAAGGCAATTACCAGCCTGTATAAGCAAAAATTATTCGATGATGTGAGTATGCGCATCATGGATATTCAGGATGATAAAATTACCCTCGAAATATACCTGAGAGAAAAACCCCGTTTATCAAGCTTTACCATTAAAGGCTTGAGCAAAGGTAAAGCCAATACCTTACGTGAAGAGCTTACCCTTAAATCGGGGCAAATCATTACAGAGAATCTCATCTCATCCACCCGAAATGAAATCAGGAAGTATTATGCCGAAAAAGGATACCTGGATGCGGATGCGGAGATTACGCAAATTCCGGATGACAGCAAGAAGAATACATCCAAGCTTCGCATTGATGTTAAGCGGGGAGATAAAATTAAGATTCACGACATAGAGTTTGAAGGCAATGCCGAACTTTCGGATGCACAGCTCAGAAAATTACTTAAAGATACTAAACCTAAATACCGTATTCTTTCCAAATCAAGATTTGAAGAAGATAAATATCAGGACGACAAACAACGTGTCATTGAAAAGTATTTGTCTCTTGGTTATCGTGATATAGAGATTGTAAAGGACTCTATTTACAGATACGACCAGAAGTCATTGCAAATTGTTATAACCGTTGAAGAAGGGAAGAAGTATTATTTCCGCGACATCAAATTTGTGGGTAATACAAAATATTCAACCGAAGATTTGATGGCCATCTTAAAGATTAAACGGGGAGATGTTTACGATCAAAGTTTGTTGGATACAAGGTTACACATGAATCAGGCCGGACTTGATATCAGCACTCTTTATATGGATGACGGATATTTGTTCTTTACCATCAACCCTGTGGAGGTATTGGTTGAGAATGATTCAATCGACCTTGAAATCAGGATGCACGAAGGCGATCAGGCCCGTATCAATAAGGTAACGGTTGTGGGTAATACCAAAACAAGTGATCATGTTATTTTACGGGAGCTTCGCACCAAGCCGGGGCAATTGTTCAGCCGTTCGGATGTTACACGCTCATTGCGCGAGCTATCGCAACTCGGGTATTTTAACCCCGAAGCATTGGGTGTAAATCCGATACCAAATCCGGCCAGCGGAACAGTTGATATTGAATATAAGGTTGAAGAGAAACCCAATGACCAGATTGAATTATCAGCCGGATGGGGAGCAAGTTCAATTGTGGGAACGCTTGGTTTGACCCTTAATAACTTTTCTACCCGGAGGATGTTTGATAAAAAAGCATGGTCTCCGGTTCCAAGTGGTGATGGTCAACGTGTATCCTTGCGTGCGCAAACAAATGGTATGGCATATCAATCATACAGTGCATCCTTTACTGAGCCTTGGTTAGGAGGTAAAAAACCTAATTCACTCTCGGTATCCATTTTTCACTCTATTCAATCTAATGGATATAACCAGGCCGATGTTAGAAGAACAGCGTTAGTAACTTCGGGGCTTACCATTGGAATTGGTAAACGTCTTAAGTGGCCGGATGATTATTTCGTTGTTCAGTATCAGTTGAATTTACAGCGTTACAACAATCAAAACAGCCCAACAGGTGGTAGTTATCTTCCATTTTTGCCCAATGGCGGATCGAACAGTGTTAGTTTAAAAATTATTTTATCGCGCAACTCGGCAGGTCCGAATCCAATCTATCCGCACGAGGGGTCGAATATCTCGCTTTCGGGGCAGTTCTCTCCGCCCTATTCACTCATCAATGGTAAGGATTATTCACAGATTCCTGAATTTGAGCGTTACCGCTGGCTGGAGTTTTACAAATGGAAGTTTGATGCTACCTGGTATACCCGATTGGCTGGAAATAAACGCCCGTTGGTGTTGATGACCCGTACGAACTTTGGATTTGTGGGCAGATATAATCCGGCTTTGGGGTATACTCCGTTTGAGCGGTTTTGGCTGGGAGGATCCGGTTTAATGGGCTTTAATCTTGATGGTCGTGAATTGATTGCGTTGCGTGGCTATGCAGATAATTCTTTGACTCCTATTGTTGCTACAAATGGAACACTGCAAACACAAGGTGGTATCATTTATGACCGATTCACGATGGAGTTGCGTTATCCGATCTCAACCAATCCTTCGGCTACTGTGTTTCCGTTAATATTTTTTGAAGGAGGTAAAGCATGGTCGAACTATCAAAATTTTAATCCGTTTGATATCTATAGATCGGTGGGGGCCGGTGTACGTATTTTTCTGCCAATGTTTGGTATGATTGGATTGGATTACGGATACGGGTTTGATGCAGTTCCATTTAGAGCGGGTGTAAACCACGGAAATTTCCACTTCTTATTGGGGCAGCAGTTTTAATTGTTAATGTTTAAAACATGAAAAAAATTTCAATCTTCCTTTTTGTCATGGCAGCTGCTTTAGCTTCATCGGCACAGCGTTTTGCTTATATAGATACCGAGTATATTTTGGATATGATGCCGGAATACCGAAGCGCTCAGAAACAACTGGATCAACTAGCCGAAGACTGGCAGAAGGAAATCGAAAAGCGTCAGGCTGCTATCGATAAGATGAACAAAGATTTTTTGGCCGAGCAAGTTCTTTTAACTGAAGACTTGCGGAAAAAGAAGGATCAGGAAATTAAAGATAAGGAGAAGGAGCTGAAGGATTTTCGCACCCAAAAGTTTGGTTACGAGGGTGATTTGTTTAAAAAACGCCAGGAGTTGGTTAAACCCATTCAGGATAAAGTTTTTGATGCCGTTCAAAAAATTGCTAAAACCAATGCTTTAGATTTTATATTTGCCAAATCGGGTGAGCTTATTATGCTGTATTCCAATGCTAAATACGATAAAAGTGATGAGGTGTTAAGTGAGTTGGGTATAGCCGTAAATAAAGCCGATAAAGATAAAAAACAACAAAATAAACCGGGCAAATAAAGCCGCGCCATTTTTATAAGTAAAACAATAACAACAGAATAATATCACAAATGAAAAACACAGTAAAAATTATGTTAGCAGGGGCATTGGTAATGTGCCTGGGGTTAGGATCGGCAAAAGCACAGAAATTTGCCTATGTCGATTTTCAGGACTTGATGCAACAAATGCCTGAGTACAAAAAGGCTAATACCGACATGGAAGCTTATGGTAAAACATTACAGGATCAGCTTAAAACCATGTATGATGAACTGCAACGAAAATCAGCTGATTTGCAAAAAAACGAAGCTAAGATGGCTGAAGCCATCAAGGATTTGAAACAAAAAGAGTTGGGCGATATGCAAGCCCGTATGCAAGAGTTTCAGGAAAATGCTCAGGAAAATATGCGTAAAAAAGAAACGGAGTTGCTGAAGCCAATTATTGAAAAAGCAAAAACAGCCATTAGTGCGGTGGCTAAAGAAAGTTCTTACACTTATGTGTTCGACAGCAGCCCGGGAACTCCTTTATTGTACAAGCCGGATAGTGACAATATCATGGGTGCCGTGAAAAAGAAATTGGGTATTTTGTAATATAAAATCTCATTAACGAAAAGGTCGGTTTGGATATCCAAACCGACCTTTTTTTTGCTATGTGCTGATCCACAAAGAATCTCTATGGCAAATTTAATATTTCCGATAAGCGATCTATCTTTCTTTTAATCTCCCGGATTTCGGTATCAATCTCATCCTTTTTTCTTATTAAAATATCTACATGGCTTAAATCAATTTCATCAATTAATAAGTCATAAAAAGAGATTCCAAACACATCTGCGCAACCTTTAAGTTTTTCAATGTCGATATGCTTGTCGCACCCCTTTTCAAATTTTGAATATGTAGAAGGATGGATGTTTAGCAAATCTGCGATTTGTGTTTGAGTTAATTTTTTTTCACCCCGGAGGGCTTTAAGTTTTTGGTAGTTAATTTTTAGAAAATTTTTCATAAGTCATAGGCTATTTGTGCTAAAATATCAAAATACATTCTTTTTACAAATTATAAGTTCGTAACAGATAAGCATCTAGCCTCATCAATTAAATGAATAACCGTTATGAACAATTTTTATCGCTACTTATTTTGTATTTGTTTAAGTACAACTGCATTGGTTACAAATGGCCAAAATTACCCTCCTATTCAATCGCAGATAAGCACTCCTGAATTTCAAACGACATTGAATATGCCGTATGAATGGATACCGGGAGAACGGGAGTCTTTTCAGAACATATTATATAGTCCCAGATTTGGATATGGCAGCTGGGGATTGCTAAACATGAATGATGTAGACCAGTTACGCGCACTAAAAGACCTTTTAGATGTTTTACCGTCAGATCGTGTAATGAAAACGGGTGGCGTTACCGGGATAGGTTCCTATTGGGACAGATACGATCCTTGTTGGTTTCAAAACCACTCAAACACCAAGCAACATTTTGACAACGTAGCAATCAACTATAAACTACCTGCCTTTTTTGTTGTACCCAGTCAATATACTGATCCGGTATTTGAAATAAATACAGTTAATCCTTGTGGCAACAATGTAGATCCGGTATTGTATATAGATGAATCAAAGCAATTTGGGTTTGGTACAAATCAACCGGCATCTACTTATCACTTTGTTAAACCTGATTTTCAAATCGGAGATGACTCGCAATTTAAGTTCAAAATCAACGGACATCAGGATGACGAATATCTCTTAATCTCGAAAAACGGAAACGATTTGTTTAAAGTAAATAATGCAGGGAAAGTATATGCAAGAGAATTTGAAATAACGCTGACCACATCATTCCCTGATTATGTATTTGCCCCAACATATAAACTATTAAGTATTGCCGAATTAGACCAGTTTATTAAAACAAACAAACACCTTCCCGGAATTGCTTCGGCTAATGATTATGAGAGTAAGGGCACAGTAAACATGGGAGAATTACAATTACAGATGCTTGAAAAGATTGAAGAGCTTACCCTTTATTTAATACATCAGCAGCAAATGCTTGATAAGCAACAACAAGAAATAGAAGCACTAAAACATTCATTAACAAAAAATCAATTATGAAAGCACTATTATCATTTTTAATATTCCTGTTCCCCGGTGTATTATTCTGTCAAGTCGTGTTTACCTATGATGCTTCAGGTAACAGGATTAAAAGTTCACTGGTAGTTACCCTTGAGAAAAAAACTCCCTTCACAACACCTCAACAAAATATACTTCAAGAAGATGATAGTGTTACGCTAACGTGCTCACTGTATCCGAACCCCGTTGTGGATGAAGTTCTTATTGCTTCTGAATATGAAGAAAGCTTGTCCACAATTGTTTATGATATTAATGGGAAAGAGATTGACCGTTTCTCGTTTGAGAAAAGCACAACATATAAAATGCAATCATATTCCCCCGGGATATATTTTATGGTGATACATTCTAGTGGCAAAAAGCAGACGTGGAAAATAGTTAAAAATTAAGATACGATTAGCTTATGAATACAGTTAAATACTTACTCCGTTTTGCTTGGATATTGGTCTTTTTTTCTGCAAAACCGCAAGGAGCTGCCGAGTTAATAATTGAGCCCGGTTCATCTTTGCTTTCTAATAATCAGTCCTACAATAAAATTGCAAGAGACAGGATTGTAATTAAACCTGGAATATCTTACGCTCCATCGTCTTCCAATGTTTTTTTCAAAGCCACACTTGATGAAACAATTATTGCACCATTCATTCCCGCTTCATCTGCCAGTATTTCCGTTAAGAGTACACTTAACACATCACTTGAAGCAGGCGGATCTGCGATTAATTGTGATGTAAATGGAATAGGACAGGCAACAAGCTCAATTCCAATACAAGTTCCTCCGGGTACTGCCGGTATGCAACCACAGCTTTCTGTCGTTTACCAAAGTCAACAGGAATCCGGGATACTGGGGTATGGCTGGGATGTTTCAGGAATGTCGTCAATATCAAGAACAGGTAGAGATATATTTCACGATAATGAGGCTAGAACTGTTCACTTTGACGGCTGGGATAATTTCAGCCTTGATGGACAACGATTAATATATACTGGGGGAACTTACGAAACAGAAGCAAGATCTTATAGCGAAATCGAAAGTCATGGATGGGTTGGTGATGGACCGGATTGGTTTTCGGTAAAAACCAAGAATGGAACTTATATGGAGTTTGGAAATACTCCTGACTCAAAAATCCTTGCAAGTGGAGGTGCAATAATGAGCTGGAGGCTAAATAAAGTTATGGATGCAAACGGCAATTATATAAGGTATAAATATATTACGGTGGGAACAGAAAGTGTTATTCAAAAAATAGAATATACCGGAAATGACATTGCGGGAATTACTCCATATAACTATATACAGTTCTATTATGATACCAAGCCCGATGCGAGCTCTAAATGGGTTAATGGAGTTAAAATCAAGAACTCATTTATTCTCCGGCAAATAAAAACATACGCAGAAGGCTCTCTAACCAAAACATATTCCTTTAAATATGGGAAAGACATTTATACAAAACTTATTGAGGTAGATGAAATTGGAGCTAGTGGAGAAAGGTATAATCCAATCAAAATTAGTTGGAATACTCCGGCAACCGCTGTATCCACTCCGGCTCAATCCTACAATTTACCAATACTGGCAAAAGGCGATTTTGACGGTGACGGAAGGACTGATCTCGTTTTGCATAATTATGATGCGACATCCAACCAGTTTTTAGTTAAATTATCCAGGAGGGATCCAATTAACATCCCTTATAGCTATACAGGAACAAAGGTTCCCTCAATTATTGCTATGGATTTGAACGGTAATGATAACATTGATGAAATATATGTTTATGAGAAAGAAACCGGTACTTTTAAGGCATTTAGGTACAACTCAACCACTTTGTTTCAACCAATTTCAAATGCAGTAACGTCATATAATTATGAATTTCCCTGTGGAAGTAGTCCTGTAAATAATTCGTATGTGAGACTGAATAAGGTTGTACTGGATGGGGATTATTTGAACACGGCTATCGTTTTATCATCCATCTGTGATGACCCTTCATCTCCGGGAAAAGATGAAGCCTTGTCTACTCCATTTTCCGGAACCAATCTTCTGCCTGCAAGCTTAAAGAATATCACAGACCACGTGATAAAATTTATGGATGTAAATGCCAATGGAAGCACCGATATCATTCAGATACGAAAGATACCTCTTGGGAGTATACCCTATTCAAAAACACAAATTGATATCTACGAGTATTCAAGTCAGTCCGGTTCATTTCAAAACATCCTGAGCTTACCGGATATGTTCGGTCAGGAAGACTATATTGATTTTGGTGATTTTAATGGTGACGGGTATATAGATATACTATCGCATTGTTCTAAAGCCCCTTATTCCTCTAATAAATCATGGTATACTTTTACATTTAATGGCTTGACTTTTAATTCCGGTATCTTGATGAATTCTTTGGACCAACAGATGGCAGATTATTTATCAGTTGTTGTTGGCGATTTTGATGGAGATGGAAAGTCGGACATAATATGCAATCCATATTCTGCACCACCTACCGTATCTGCTGAAATGCAAAAGATATTGAAAACCATAATAAAGCCTCAATATTTGACCCCATCAACTAACTATCAGGCCATATTTAACCGGATCACAAATAATGTTATCAATCCTTATCAAAATGCAATAGATAATCTTCCCCCTGCTACATTTACATATAATTTCGATTATGATGTAATTGAAGAATTACGGCAATATTTTAAACCAAATACATTTTCGTCAGACTATAGTATGTTTAAAGATGGTTCCAATGTGGTAATAAAGAGTATTGGATTCAATAAATTAAAGCAGTACGTAATTTCTAAACATAACCTAACACTTGATTCTAGGAAACAAGATTGGTGGGATAAATTTCAATCATCCATAGGCTTAGGCACAACTATTGTTAATTGGGCTTGCCCAATGTATGTTTATGGAAATCCTAACCTGATATTATACAGAAGCAATGGGGCAACATTTGAAGCGAGCAGTTTATCAATACAGGACCTGCAGGGCTTGCAGGAAAGTGTCATAGCAGACTTTAATGGAGATGGGAATGCCGATCTTTATGCGAATCTCATTGATGACAGTTTTGCAGACAAGTATAAGGTTCTCCTGTTTAATTCCGGAAAGCCGGCTCACGCAGTTAATTGGATAGCCGATGGATTGAATAATTACTACAACTTTACTTATATACCCATCACAGGAGAGGTTTCTCAAACAAATCAGGTTTACAGCATAAATCCCACCATGCCAATTACCGGTCATTTTGGATTATTTGTGGCCCCACTTTATGTTGTAAAACATTTTTTCCAGACTAATGCCGTAAATGAACAATATATCAAATCCTATACATATAGCTATCAAAATGCTATATATCATAAGTACGGCAAAGGTTTTCTGGGATTCAGAGTAATAACACGCACTGATTCGAAAAGTTTCAAGAGTGATTATTCTGAAATCACTCAAAATAATCTCAATGAACAATATGCTTTTTTATATCCGGCATCAACAATTAAAAGGATGTGGTCCTCATCCGAGGATGGGCAGACTCTTGAGTCTAATGAATATCTATACAACTTTGACCAGGACTCTTCTTCCGGCCATACCTATTCTTTTAGACCAACAAAACAAACGAATTATAACGCCCTAACGGGTATCACTTCAATTACAGAATTTATTGACTACGATTGGGGAGGAAATCTTGTAAAACACAAAAATTACTTCTTAAATTCGGGTACTATTACCACTACAGAGAATTCATACACGTTTACCAACAATTCTTCCGTTCTTAATAGTATATCACAACAAAAGGTTACTAAGCAGCGTGATAATCAGAGTGACATTGTAACCATCACTGATTTTTCATACGATTCTAAAGGGAATCTAAGAGAATCGATTAGTTATAATGAGTCATATCCTAATCGAACGATAACAAATAGTTATGAATATAATCTGTTCGGGCTGGTTAAGCACCATACCACTTCGTCTGATGATGAAAGCCAGTGGGTTAACTATGTGTATGATGAGAAGGGGCGATTTGTAATTGAAGAGCGCAATATACTAAATCAAAGGGTGACCAAAACATACGATGCCAGATTTGGACTTCTGTTAACAAACGAGGACATTGACGGAAAGTCTGCTCAATATGTATATAATGGATTGGGAAGACTGATAAAAAGCACAGACAAAAGAGGTGTAATAACAACGTATTATAAGAATTGGGTTAGCACATCTCCTTCAACAAGCACTTTTCAGGAATATTCTGTCACGGCTAATACACCTATATTAAAAGATTTCTATGATAACTACGGCAGGAAGACCAAAAGCACCTTAACAAAAAATGGAACAACCTTACAAACCACGTATGAATATGACGGAACCATTATTGGGTTACTCATAAAAGAATCGAAACCCTTTGTAAGCACAGCAGGTAAATACGTAATATACACCTATGATGTTTACAACAGAGTTGTAAACATTAGTGATGACAACAGAAATACAGAAACCAGTTATGGAATAATTGGCTCTAAAACTACTACAACCACAGTTAAATATTCTGATAACTCCCAAAACCAAATATATAGTACAACAATTGGAAATGATGGAATGATAGAGAGTAAAACAGATAATGGGGGAACAATATCATATATATACCAGGCTGATGGGAAACCCAGAATAATAACCACAGGAATTACTTCTACTTTTTTTGTTTATGATGAATTGGGAAACCAGACGCTTTTACAGGACCAGAATGCAGGAGAAACATTTTATGACTATAATGGTTTGGGTACGCTCCGGGAACAAACCAACCCTGATGGAAATAAGATTGCTCTCCAGTATGATATTGCAGGCAGGATAAGCAAACGAATACTTAATGCCAATAACCCGGATATAGCCCAAACAACGGTGTACACGTATGTGCCGTCAGGAAATGGAATCAACCAAATTCAAAGTATCAGTGATGGACAAATAACCCAGAGCTTTGTTTATGATGAATGGGGAAATCCAACATCTGTAACAGAAACAATTGATGGAGTCAATTATACAACATCAATGACCTATGATGGCAACGGTCGTCAGATTGGTATCACATATCCGTCAGGTTTTGGAGTTCTTAACGAGTACGATAATATTGGCAGAGTTGCAGTTATTAGAAGAGCGGATAATAACCAACCTGTTTGGCAGGCCGGCCAGTATAATGAATACGATATGCTTACCAGGACAATTATAGGAAACGGATTTACCTGTAACTACTCTTATGATGCCAATAAAGTGTTAACAGGCATGAGTATGAAAACAGCCTCTGATACCTATTTATACAATCAGGCATATTTATTTGACTATACGTCAGGAAATATTGTTTGGAAAAAAGATTTGCAAAAGTTCGTTTCCGGAACACAAGATCCATTTACTGAAGAGTATGAATATGACAACTTAAACAGGCTTACGCAAGTAAAGGTAAACGGATTGGTTCAAATGGGGCTCACTTATGAACCGAATGGCAATATCAAAACCAAAACGGATATTTCAGATAATATTTGGGGATACGACTCATATAAAACAAATGCAGTAACCTATATTGATGGTCTTAAACCCGATATTATGATTCCGTCTTTTAACCAAACGTATCAGTATAACGCGGCTAACCGTATTACTCAGATTGTTGACTATTATGCCTATCCCTACAAAACATTAAACTTTGTATACGGACCCGATGATGAAAGGCGTAAAACGACTTATACTTATGATTCTACAACTACGGAACATATATATGTTGGTAGTTATGAGAAGGAAATAAAAGATGGACAAATAAAAGAGTATCATTATATTTATACACCAACAGGTTTGGCAGCCATTATGATTAAAACCGGCTCAACACAAAAAATGTATTATACCTGTACCGATTATTTAGGGAATATTCAGGCATTGGTAAATGAAAACGGAACCATTGCTGAAGAATACAATTACGATGCATGGGGGCAACGCAGAAATCCAACAGACTGGACCTACAACAATGTGACATTACCAACTATCCAATACAGAGGCTTTACCGGACATGAGCATTTGGATGAATTTGGTTTAATAAACATGAATGCCCGGCTTTACGACCCGGTGATAGGCAGAATGTTGAGCCCCGACAACTATGTGCAAGCTCCTGATTATACGCAGAGTTATAACAGGTATAGTTATGCGTGGAATAATCCTACTAATTATACAGACCCTGATGGGAATCTTGTATTCTTAGGATTACCATTGTTATTTTGGACGATCTCAGCATTCACTACGACAAGTGCGGCAATGGTAATGACAGGACATACAGGTGCTCAAGCTTTGCAAGTTGCACTACCAGTAGCTGCACTTGTAGGAACTTTGGGTTTGACAACGGCAATTGCAACTTCGTCTACTATGTTTGCAAATACCAGTGCTATTATGTTTAATTCAATGGTATATTCCAGTGCAAGATCTATTGCCTCAGGTATGCAGTCAGATTACGTTGTTGGGTTTGGTGCAGGCTCGTACAATTTAAGCAAAAACCAATTGGGGTATTTAGGAAAAAAAGGGAATAGTGCTGCTGAAAATTGGGGATATGCTTTGGGAGCGTTGGCAAATCTCAGAGATATCAACCAATTAATAAATAGTACAGATGCGACTTTATATACTCAAGAAAGATATGATAATGGAAGTAAAGATAAAATTTCGCACTCAGGAATTGTAGATAATGAAACAGGCAATAGTTTGATGTCATTTGGACCTAATTCACGAGGACATATTAAAGGGAAATTGGGATTTGCTTTAGAACCAAGACTGAGCACGTCAAACTATGATGTTCCTGTTAGCTTATCCAAGTCGATTGATATAGCGGTTAATAAACATAGTTTTATACTAACTAAAGGTTTGGCTAAGATACTGCCTTATCAAGGATTAACAATCAATTGTGTCAATATGGCTTCCTTATCTCTTTGGCTCAATGGAATACCCAATATAGGAATACATCCTTATTTATTACATTATTCTGTTCTGGCTTACAATAGCGGTTTTCGCCCAGATTTATATTCTTATTATCTACAACAACGATGAAAGCAATTGGAGTTATAGGGTTATTTATGTTTATGCTAAATACAGATATTAATAAACAAGAAAAGGAAACTATTTTGTTCCATACACAATATAAAATCATCGACAATGGATACTTTCTCTTCTTATTTCTAAGAGAGCAAAAGCCAGATACTCTTAAAATATATTCTTACAGTATTGATATTAAAACGAATAACTTTCACGTTTCGTTAAAGGAAAACGTAAAAGTTAATTCTGATTATAATATTCGCAGTTACAAGAATAGTGAAAAGTGGAATACAAAGGAACATAATTCATGGAGAGAAAAGTATTACAAAATAATACACGAAAATTTTCTATACATGACTAATGAACAGAAATTTGATTTATTAGATTCTTTGGCATTACAATTAAATAAGAATTAAGCGGAATCAGACCTGATTATGTTTAATTCAATGGTATATTCCAGTGCAAGATCTATTGCCTCAGGTATGCAGTCAGATTACGTTGTTGGGTTTGGTGCAGGCTCGTACAATTTAAGCAAAAACCAATTGGGGTATTTAGGAAAAAAAGGGAATAGTGCTGCTGAAAATTGGGGATATGCTTTGGGAGCGTTGGCAAATTTGGGGGATGTTACGAATGTAGTAGATGCTTATACGCACTGGGAAGATAAACTCGCAGCAAAGGCGCAAGCATATATGGACGACTGGATAAGTAAAAACCCTGATGCTGTTGTAGACCCAAGCACCGTAGGAAGAAATGCAGGAAGGAGTTACCCGAGCTATTTTGGTAAAAATCCGAAATATTGGAATTCAGATTTAAATAAATGGGATGATTATATGGGAATGGTTGATAACTGGAGCTGGCGTGAGTATGCAGGCTACTTACATGATGCTGAATATATACAGAAAGGTATTGAAAGTGGGGCGAAATATTTATTGGCATCCAATCATACCTGGGGTGCAGATTTACGATTGCTGTCACGTACATTATACTTGGGCTTAAAACATAACAGTTTATTAGAGGTAGGGATAGGTGGGGCATTGGGAGGTTTAAATGCTGGTAAAATATCATATGGTTGGTTTGTTAAACGCCCCCCTTACTAGTATGAAAAATAGTATTCAGATATTAGTTTATGCCTTTATTTACATAGTATTAGAATCGTGCTACACTTCAGGCTATCAGACTATTAAAGGAGGGTACTTTCCTTCCCATGGATATAATAAAGATACCATTATATCATATCAACTAATGATAGAAATGGGAGAAGAAAATCCTGAAATTAAATTTGATAGTGTTGAAATTATTAAGTACCTCGAAGACGCTAAATTTCCTACTGGAAAAGATACTCTTTTAAGAAACCCTTCTTCATGGTATCCATATGTAAATTGGGCAGGACTACATACTTGGTATATAAAGTCTCAAAAAAGAGATTTGGTTTTTGCATTAGGTTTATATGCTGATGGTTTTGCATTAAGTAGTGTTTGCACCCTAAAAGAAGGTAAGCGTGAGTATTGTTTCGGTGATTATGAGTTGAAGAGCCTGCAAAAGCAAGGCAAAGAATTAAGAAAAGAATATATCACACGATTTGAAACAGAAATTATCCCGCTTATGAAGCCGTATTTTGGAGTTCAAGAAGCAAAAAAAAGATAGGCTTTACACAAGAGTAGTCGCTTCAACGGGAGGCCTGAATTATTTATTTTTCACCGAATGGACTATATTTTCTTTTGGATAACATTAAGACTAGGTTTGATAATGGGCACTAATACTGAAGCCCGGCATTCCGTTTATTATGCAGATGTTATGCAGTTGTTTGATTCTGCCTACGTGGCAAATCATCAAATCAGAAGCATTACAGTAAAAACATTTGATGGAAGAACCCAACAATATACTTCCGAATTTGAACTGCATTACAATGAGTATAATCAGCTCACGCGAGCGGCTGATTTTGTTCATTATCTAAATCCGGTATATGATGATTTTATTTATAATGATGCTCATCTCCTATCCCGTTATTATTTTATCAATAAAGACACCATTATACAGAGTAGGTATTTATACAATCAAAACGAACAGGTGTCTGACATACAAACCATTAAATTGATTGATTCCCCTATTCGTAAATACCAGTACAATTTCACGCACATGCAATATGGCCGGGATAATAAACTTGACCGCGAATTTTTAATCACTTTATCGAAAATCCCCTACACAGCGGCACTGCTCCTGTCTTACAGGGAACGTATGGACACTTCTGCAATAACTTACTATACCTACGATAGTACCGGCTATACGATGAACTCCGTAAATACCATAACGAACAAAATCACGCGGGAAATTCACACCTGTGATACGGCTAAAGGCATCAAGATCCGAGGCGCTTCCGAGGTCAAATCAATTCGCATATATGAAGACAAATTGCTTACACGACCCAAAATCATATATACACTTATGCCAAATAATAAAATTGCCAGATATGATTTTTTCTATAGTGGTGTTTCAAACAATCCGGACAGCATTTTTACCACAGTCAATAATACTAACATACAAAAGATCTGTTTTTTCTATAATGGAAATTTTCAACCTGTAGAAGCGCTCGTCAAGGACAAAAACAACAAACAGAAGAACCGGAAAGTATATTTTTACAAGGATGGGCTATTGATTAATACTTTTGTTACCTGTTTAGTATGAGCTGTAATTCCTTAAAAAATCGACAATATTCCGGTTTTCTCTATAAAACTTCGGTCAATCGACCGAGGTTTTTATTATTTAAACAGGCTCTTAGTAGTTGAGCAACGCTTCAAGTTTTTGGGTTACTTTATCCGCGTTTGGAAGCATTTCTGCTTCTAAGCCCATATTCAACGGAACGGCAGGAATGTTTTTAGCGCCAATGGTATGTACAGGTGCATCCAGATATTTAAAGCATGTTTGCCCGATACGTCCTGCTAAACTTTCTGCAAATGAATTTAATAATGCCTCTTCGGTTACCACCAAACATTTTCCATGACGCTGAACAGCAGCCATGACATAATCTTCGTCCAGAGGTTGAAGACTTCTTAAATCCACAACCTCAACTTGTCCCGGGAAGTTTTTAGCTGCAGCGGTGCTCCAGTAAACACCCATTCCCCATGTAATGATGCAGCAGCTTTCGCCATTATCCATTGCTTCATCGCTTGCAGCTAAAACGGTATTCGCTTTTCCGAACGGTAAAATATAATCTTCATCGGGCTCAATACAACGGGCACCTTCGGTTCCGGGGTTTTTGCTCCAGTACAAACCTTTATGCTCCAGCATAATCACTGGGTTTCCATCGTAATAAGCAGCTTTCATCAAACCTTTCATGTCAGCGGCATTGCTTGGGTATGCAATCTTAATTCCTTTAAGCGTAAGCAAGGTTGATTCGATGCTGCCACTGTGGTATGGCCCTCCACCTCCGTAAGCTCCGATTGGTATACGAATAATAGCGCTCACAGGATATTTACCCATGGTGAGGTAAGATGATTTGGTAATCTCGCACACCAACTGGTTAACGCCTGTCCACACATAATCGGCAAACTGGATTTCAACAATAGGCTTTACGCCCACGGCACTCATCCCTACAGTTGAGCCTACAATATAAGCCTCTTGTATCGGTGTATTAAACACGCGGTTGTTTCCGTATTTGCCGGCAAGGGTTGCCGCTTCGCGGAATACTCCTCCCAAACGGGCTCCTACATCCTGCCCGTAAAACATACATTCGGGATGTTTGGCCATCAGCTCATCCACTGCATGTAATGCTGCATCGACCATCACACTTGGTTCTTTTCCTGTGGGTGTGCGGGTTCCCACTTCTTCGGTGGCTCTGCTTGGTGCGAAAATATGGTCTTCAACAGTTGAAGGTTCGGGGTCCGGACTCTCAACAGCCTGCTTAAATTGTTGTTCAACCTTATAGGCAGCATCTTTTTCAATCTCCAGTAATTCTGCTTCACCTACTCCAATCTCCAGCAACAGCTTGCGAAGCTTAGGCTGTGGATCATCTTTGCCATGTTGATTCAAATCTTCATCAGTGCGGTACCACTCCTTGCGCACACCCGAAGTGTGGTGTCCTAACAATGGAACTTTAGCATGAACCAGAATTGGTTTGCGGTTGGTTCGTACATAGTCGATGGCTTCGGCAAAGCCTTCATAACTCTGCACAAAATCGCTTCCATCAAGACGCATGCGTTTCATTCCTTTAAAACCGGCTGCGTATTCGTAAGCATCCATTGCACGCATTTCATCCCCGCTGGCGCTAATGCCCCAGTCATTATCCTGTACCAGATAGATAATCGGTAATTCCTTTAGTACCGCCATCTGAAAGGCTTCGGCAACTTCTCCTTCGGTTATCGAACCATCTCCGAAAGAACATACCACCACCGGAAATTCACCTTTTGTATGTAACCCCTGACTTTCTTTATAGGCAATACCGTGAGCCATGCCGGTTGACGGGATGGCTTGCATACCGGTAGCGCTGCTTTGGTGCGGGATTTTAGGGAATCCTTCGCGGTTCAAACTTGGATGTGCATAGTAGGTTCGTCCGCCCGAAAACGGGTCTTCGGCTTTGCCCAGCAATTGAAGCATCAACTCATACGGACTGATACCCATTCCCAGCAACATTGATTCATCGCGGTAATAAGGAGAGCAGTAGTCGTAAGGTCTTAATTGCATACCCACCGCCAGCTGAATGGCTTCGTGTCCGCGGGAGGTTGAATGCACGTATTTACAAATGGGTCTGTTGGCATCATAAGTTTCGGCCATTGCACGTGCCTCACATATATGCATATAAGCTTCGAGTAATAAGTCTTTTTTAACCATGATAGAACCGCAATTTTACGCCATTTGCTTAACAATTCCATCATGAAAAAAATAGACTTAAAATTGGTTTAGCCTGTTATTTTTGCTGCATGATGAGTGAAGAAAAAAAGGCTCCCTATCCGTTCCGGAAAATAGCAGTAGCCGTGGCCTTTTCGCCACGCATTGAGGCTATTTTAGCGGAAAGTAAACGTCTTCAGGCCATTTTTGATGCCGAGATGTTATTTGTGCATGTAGGTGATAAAAATTTGCAGCAGGAGCAGTACCTTAAGCATTTGTTGCACCGTTTTGGATTGGATCAAAGTCCCCATACCCTGTTATGGGAAGAAGGCGACCCGGTGGATGTGATTCTTGAAACATGCAGGATTCATAGTGTGGATTTGCTGGTGGCGGGTGCTTTGGAAAAAGAAAATCTGTTTAAGTATTTCTTAGGCTCGGTAGCCCGGAAATTATCACGCAGAGCCAAATGTTCGGTATTGATGTTGCGTGAACCCGATATTAAATCGAAATCTGTACAGCGAATTGTGGTTGAAGGAAGCGATCATGCCAAAACGGTTAATACCATTGAAACGGCAGTTTATGTTGCGCAAAAGGCCAAAGCATCTGAAGTAACAATTGTGCAGGAACGTGTAGCGACCAAAATGGCTTTGATTCGCAGTGATGCGTTTAGTGATGAAGAGCTGGAAGAGCAGAAGGAAAAAATATTTGAAGAAGAAGATAAGCGACTGGAAGAAATTCTGAGTTGTACGGATTGTGGTTCACTTAAAATTGGAGTAGAACGGTTGGATGGTAAACCCGGTTATGTAATCACACAATATGCGCGTGAACAAAAGGCGGATTTACTGGTACTCAACTCTCCTGATACCAAACTGAATTTAATTGACCGTGTATTTCCACATGATATCGAGTATGCATTAGCAGATTTACCCTGCGATTTATTGATTGTGCATTCGCGCGTTGAAACTGATTAACCCTCTTTACCCCAAACACCATGACCCACGAAGAACTGATTAACTTTTTACTATGTCTGAGTGTAATGCTGCTTAGTGGCAGGTTGCTGGGTGAGTTTTTCAGGAAGCTGAAAATGCCGCTGGTGGTGGGTGAACTGGTTGCGGGTATTTTGCTGGGCCCAACGGTTTTGGGACATTATTACCCGTATGCTACCGAGCATATTTTTACGGTTAAAGGTTCGGTGGGAACGGTGCTTCAGGGCATCTCAACCATTTCGGTAGTGATGTTATTGTTTGCTTCGGGAATGGAAGTGGAGCTGGCCATTATTCGTCAGCAGGGAAAAACAGCCCTTAAAACAAGTCTTGTCGGGCTTATTATTCCGTTGGTATTAGGCTTTTTTGCCGGTCAGGAATGTTACAGTTGGTTTGGTGAACACAACTCCGAAAATGTTTTGGTGTTCAGTTTGTTTATCGGAACAGCAATGGCCATTTCGGCTCTGCCTGTTATTGCCCGAACCCTGATGGATTTGAACTTATTCAAGACCCGAATCGGGATGATTATTATAGCCGCGGCCATGATGGATGATATCATCGGATGGATTTTGTTTTCGGTGGTATTGGGGATGATGAAGAAAGGACCGGAGTCGTGGGGATTCCTGTATACATTAGGGTTCACCATCTTGTTTGCATTGGTGATGCTTACGTTCGGCCGGTTTGTGATCAATAAATTTCTACCATGGTCTAAACAAAAATTATCGTGGCCGGGTGGGGTATTGGCCATCTCTCTGGGGTTTGCATTTTTGGGAGCGGCCTTTACCGAGAAGATTGGTATACATGCCATCTTCGGAGCTTTTATTGTAGGTATTGCTTTTGGTGATTCGGTACACCTCAATGAAAAAACACGTGATATCATTCACCAGTTTATCACCAATATTTTTGCACCATTGTTTTTCGTTTCCATCGGATTTAAAATCAATTTTGTTACGCATTTTGATTTGAGTATTTCACTTATTGTATTAGCACTGGCGGTAGTGTCTAAATTGGTGGGAGCAGGATTGGGTGCGCTTTGGGGGGGATTATCCTGGCGAGAATCGCTGGCCGTTGGTTTTGGCATGAATGCGCGGGGTGCCATGGAAATGGTTTTAGCCTTATTGGCTTTTCAGGCCGGACTGATTTCGCAAGAGCTATTTGTAGCCATTGTATTCATGGCTGTTATTACCAGTATCATGGCGGGCCCCATGTTGCAGTATCTTATTACCGGTGAAATGAAGGTAAAGGTTTCGCTCAGAAATTTGAACCCGTTGGTTACAGAAGATTGACAACTCCCAAGACACTCGGTAAACTCCCAATGACTTTAAGTGTTAGTAAGGAATGAACGCACCTGTTGTTATATGGTGATGCGGGATTGCACTATGCCTTCAAAAAGTGACTAAGCATGGGTTCCAAACATTCATTTGCCCGTAATCGTTGCATTGGAACGATCAAGACGGTACTGCTGCTTAAATAAAAAATAAATTGCACTCTTGTGATAACAAATGTTATTTGTTTCTGTAAAGAGGGGGTTCTTCTTGTTGAATTGCCGTTTAGCCATTGTTAGTTAGTGATTTACGGAATGGTAGTATGTAAAATACGAGGGCCGTTATGTTCCCTGCTTATTGTTGTTTTCTATATTTGATATGGGCAAATTCTGCCCAAATTAATGACAAGATTATGAAAACAACACTTTACTCCCGCACCATTTTACGGTTCCTTTTATTGATATTGATGGGTAGTGTTTGGCAACAAACATTGGCTCAATGCGGAACCGCTTCGTCATATCGTCCATCGGTGAATGCAACCACGGTATGTTCTGCCAACCAGGTATATATCAGAGCAACTGGTTTACCTGTAACTACTTGGATCTACAGAGATAACAATACAGGAAGTTGGTTAACTCTGGCATTCAATACGGATAATACTTCACAGAACATTAACGTAAGCGCAGTTACTATACGTACCTATAAGGCAGTAGTAAGTTCATTGTCATGTCCAAGCGACACCACACAAGGTGTAGACGTTACACTTACTCCGCCAGTATACGGAACGAACAGTTCATTGCAAATATCAGGATCTTCCAAACAGGTATGTTCGGGTGGGCAGGTTACATTGCGTATGATGAATCAGGGAGTTCAGCCAATGTTCTGGTTATACAGAGACAACGGAGGTGCATGGAATTACTCTTCATTTACAACGTCTGCGTCTCTTACGGTTTCTGCTCCATCTACTTCAGTCCCCTTAATTCGCGACTTCTGTGCAGTAGTTAAGAATGCCAGCAACTGTTCGCTTGATTCATCCGCAGTTTATTCTGTTTCTATTTCTCCTGCCGATGCAGGAATGAATACAACGATTGTTCCAACAACTACTACACCTTCCATTTGCGGAGGGTCGGGAGTTTCGCTACAGGTGGATTGGCCTCTTGAAATTGGCAATTGGATTTATAAAGATGCAGGCAGTTCAACCTGGCAGGTATTTACTTCGGGCTCTACCTCGGTAAGTGATTTTAATACAAATGTTGCTGTTTCAGGAATGCGGGAGTACCGTGCTATTCTGAAAAATCCTAATACCTGTAGTGCCGACACCAGTGGAGTTTGTATGGTGATGATTAACGCCTCACAAAGAAGAGTTCTTACCTCTATTCAGCCAAGAATTTCGGGAACGAATACAACGGTGTGTGCAGGCAGTTCAATGAGTTTTCAGATACCCGGCTATAGCAATATTCAGGGATGGATTTACAGAGACAGTGCCAATGGAAACTGGGTAACATCCGGAAGCAGCGGTTCTCAATCTATCAGTAGTTCAAGCTCTTTGGCATCAACCATTACAAGAGAGGTGAGGGTTATCATCAATAATTCATCAACCACTTGTTCGTATGATACTTCAGCTCCGGTTTTTTATACCATTAAGGCCAATACAAGAGGCAATACCACTTCAGCAATTCCCTTTGTAGCTTCTGCCGAATTATGTGTTGGTGCCTCAGCTACTGTTTACCTTCAAAATGGATTAAATGTAAACAGCTGGTTGTATCGCACCAATCAAACAGGTGCATGGACCAGTGGTTTCTCATCAGGTAATACCTATACCGATAATAGCACTTCATCATTTACATCCAATACTGTTCGTTCGTACCGGGCAATTATAAATAATACAGCAACCTGCAGGGCAGATACAACAGCAGAAGTGCAAGTGCTATACAAACCTGCTGTACCTGGAGGCATTGTAAATATTACACCTACAATCAATCAACCTGCCTATTGTGCGGGCTCAACAATCTCCGGCAACATATCACTTAACAATAACCGTCAAATTGTTAAGTGGTTGTACCGCGATCAGCAAACGGGCAGTTGGAACGATCTTCCATTTGCCACCAGCACCTTTTTCAGTGATAACAATACCAACGTAACAGGGTTCACAACCCGCTCTTATCGAGCATTGGTGCGCACACTGGAAACATTTACAATTGATACTTCAATGGAAGTTTCTGTAGATATTAATACATTAAGCAGAGGATCAGTTGTTGTTACGCCAACTTCAATCAATGGGTCTGTTTGTAATGAGAATAATGTTACAATCAATATCGTTCCACCAACAGGATATTCGGTTAATAACTGGATATACCGCGATACGGTTTCTTCATCCTGGAGTAGCCAGGGTTCGTCTTCTACATCATTTTCCAATTACGTATCAACCCTCAACAATCAACGTTATTACAGGGCTGTATTGGTAAATACGAATTTGTGTAAATACGACACTACGAATACCCTGATGATGCCTGTAAATAAAAAGGTATCGCGCAACAATACTTCCTATTTGCCAACAGCCAGTGTTAGCTCTGTTTGCAGCGGAACAACCTTCAATGTTTCGATTACACTGCCAGCCGGAGTAAATGTTTTCAGATGGGTGTATAGGGACAATGGTTCTGTTTGGCGTGAGATTTCAAGTTCATCAACCAACTATTTTGAAAACAGTACCAATACACGGGTACTGGTTCCAACACAACGTGAGTATAAGGTGATATTGAACGATAATAATAATTGTGTAAGTGATACTTCTGCTGCAGTTGTGGTGTCTATTAATCCATATCAAACCGGAGCTTACAGTGGTATTGTTCCAACAACCTCAATGCCGGTTGCGTGTGCCGGTTCAACCATATCTGCTAATTTTACCTATAATGGAACGATACAAAAATGGATGTATAGAGACAATGGAGCCGTATGGCAGGAGTTTTCCAATAATACAGCATCTTCGTTTTTATCGGATGCCAATACAACAATGGTAACCTCAATCACCAATAGGGAATACCGGGCATTTTTGATCCGGCAAAATGCCTGTTTAATTGATACCACACAAACACTTTCGGTGCAGATACGGCCATTGAGCAATAGTACTGCATCTGCCATTCAACCGGTTGCATCAGCAGCAACAGTGTGCAGTGGTAACTCATTCAATGTTTCCATCAATTCGGGTTCGGGATACTCAGTGCATAAATGGATTGTGAAAGAGGGAGCAGCCAGTGAGTGGAGTGAACTGCTATCAAACTCTTCAAGTACATTTTACAGCGTATCCAATACTGCTGTTAATGCAAGTGTTTTGCGTACCTACAGGGCAATTGTTTTAACCAATACCTGTAGTTATGATACCACACAACCGGTAAGTGTTCAGCTCAATGCACGCACTTATGGATATGCCAATGGTGTTGCTCTTACTTCAGCTAATGGAGTGTATTGCGCCTCATCACCTGTAAATGTAAATGTGCTTTCAGCTACCATGCCAGGTGGAGGAAGTGTTCGCTCATGGATGTATATGGATAATATGAGCGGACCATGGTTAACCATTGCGAATCTAACTTCAACATCTATTTCACATTCAAACACCGATGTGCAAACGCCAACAACCCGTTCATACAGGGTAGTGGTAAATAACTCAACTACCTGTAGTTATGATTCATCTAATGTGTTTAGCGTATCTATTAATCCTTCGGCAAAAGGATATGCCTCTACTATTACACCTACTATTTTTTCTACGAATATTTGCAATGCCTCATCAAATCCTACATTGAATGTAAGTTTGCCATCAGGTTATACCATTTCAAAATGGATTGTCAATAATAACAGTACCGGCTGGACCGACTTCGGGTATAATACCAACAGCACGTCAATTGCTGATTATAATACTGCTGTACAATCACCGGTTAACAGAAGCTACAGAGCGATCGTTAACAACAGCAATACCTGTTCGGTTGATTCAACCAATACCATCAGTGCTAATATTAATCCTGCTATTCGTGGAGTGCTTGCAACCGTAACACCAACCTCAAGCCGAACTTATTATTGTTATACAAAAGCAGTACAGGTTACAGTGAGTGTACCATCAGGATATAATATTGAAAAATGGATTTATAACGACAATAGTACCGGATGGAACGATTTTGTTAACTCAACCACATCTTCAGTACTTACAGATAACAATACTTATGTGTCTGTGGTTACAAGTCGGGCTTACCGTGTAATTATGCTTAACAACAATACATGCCAGCGCGATACCACAGCCGAGTTGTCTGTGGTCATTAATCCGCGTGGTGGAAATATAGGATTAAGAACAATAACACCTACAGCCAATCCTGCAACGGGTATTTGTGCAGGAAGCAATATCTCGTTAAACGTTTCACCGGGAACCGGTAATGAGTTGATTAAATGGACATTCAGTGATATGGGAAATGCCGGTCCGTGGTATGATGTACTGGGTTCTTATAATTCAACCTCATATACACATCAGCTTACCCAGCTCACAACTGCTACTACCCGTTTATACAGAGCGATCATTACAGACACTTCTTCATGTGACTTTGACAGCACCCAATCGGTAGCGGTAAATATTACACCCATCAGCTACAGCGTAGATACCTCTTTAAGTATAACCGCAAGCGATTCGGTTTGCGTTGGATCTTCGGTTAATTTAAGTATGAGTCCGGGTTCGGGTAACTCCGTTGTTAAATGGTTGTACAAGGATAATAATGGTCCATGGAAAAACTTCACCAACAATACACAAACTACTTCTATTAGTGATGGAAACACATTGGTGGCACCCGGTTCAACAAGAGGATATACAACATTGGTATTGAAAAATGCAGTTTGCAGGATTGACACGCTCACCAAGGTAAAAACGGTCAATTTCAAAAACAAAACATACGGCAACAGCTTAACCAGCGTATTCATATCTCAAGATACAGTATGTTCGGGAAATTCACTCTCCGTATCAACCTCAGGTTCGGTTGAGCGTTGGTTGTATCGCGAAGGTTCAACCGGAAGCTGGAATATAATAACCGGGACTTCAACATTCTTATCACATACAGCAACTGCAGTCGCCAACTCGGGATGGAGATACTATACAGCCATGTTAAATACAGGGTCTTGTAATGCCGATACCGCTAAATATGATAGTGTTTACATACGTGTGCAAACCAATGGTAATATTGCGATAGCTCCTACAACTTCTAATGCAGCAGTTTGTGCCGGAAATGCTGTAAGTATTACATTATCGGTATCAGGAGCTAATATGCAACGCTGGCTGTTCAGAGACAATGGAGTTGGTGCATGGAACATTTTAAGCACAACAACCAACTTTAGTGTGGTGGATTACAATACAGCAGTAACAGCACCTGTGAGCAGAGAGTACCGTGCTATTGTATTGCGCACCTGTAGCTATGATACCACCAATGCGTTAACAGTTACCATCTCTCCTAAAACAAGGGGAACAGATTTAACAAAAGTGCCAACAGTTGCAAGTGCCGGTGTGTGTGCTGCTTCTGCTATTCAAAATATTCAGGTTACTGCCGGTTCGGGAAATTCAATTGTTCAATGGTTATCAAGAGATAACGGTGGAGCATGGCAGGTGTTTTCATCAGGTAACTCTAATAACTTAACCGATTACAACACCTATGTTGGGTCTGTTGTCACCAGAAGTTACGTGGCCATCATTAATAATAATACCACCTGCCGTTTTGATACATCAGCAGCCTTAACCGTTACAATTAATCCTGTTGTATTAGGAAACAGCAGTCGTACCGTTTCCGCTCCAACAAATGGATGTATGGGTAGCAATTACTCAGTATCATTAAATGTATCAGGCGATTCATCGGTTATCCGATTCCTGTCAAATTATAACGGAGGTGTTTGGTCAGACGAAGGATATATTAATCCAACATCCAATGCATCTATTTCGAGATATGCTTATAACGGCTCGCCTTATACAATCGGATACCGTGCTGTTACCTATAAGTCGGGCAATTGCCATATTGATACAACAAACCCTGTTGAGGTTTCTGTTGTTCCGCGTACTTATGGAAACGATAATGCAATTACTCCTTCAAGTATGGCTTCGGCTTGTTCCGGGACTTCATTCTCAATAAGCGTATCTCCGGGCTCAGGTAATACTGTTTCACATTGGGTGTACAGTGATGATGCAACAACGTGGATTCCGTATTATTCTTCATCAACAAGCATCAGTCAGGCGTTTGCAACAAACACGGTTGTTACCCGCCAATACAGGGCTTTGATTGTGAAAGGAAGTGTTTGCAGTATTGATACAACAGCAGCAAAAACAATTACCATTAATCCGTTAATCAATGGAACAGATAATGTTTCACAGGTTACAGTTACTTCGGGCAGTGGTGTGTGTATCGGATCTACAATCAATATCAGTGTAAGTCCGGGTTCAGGTTCGGTTAACAACTGGTTATACAGAGATGATGGAGGTATGTGGAATTCATTGTATGCTTCAAGTATCAATATTTCGGATGCCAATACTTTTGTATCGTCAACAGTGAATCGTGAATACGCCACTATTCTATGGAAAGCAAGCACGTGCAATCTGGATACAACCCTGCTTACCGATACCGTTGCTATTACCCCACGTTCCTATGGAAATGACAATGCTGTCACCATCACACCAAACAATAGTTCAATTTGTGTTGGAAATGCAGTAATACTGACAGCAAATGTTGGAACCCATAGTGTACAAACATGGTATTACAGTGATAATGGAGGAGCATGGTCAACCCTTACAAGCAGTACGTCTTCTTCGGTAACTGATTACAATACGGGAGTTTCTGTATCAACAACCCGTGAATACAGAGCGCTGATTCGCAAGTCGAATGTTTGTGCTTACGATACAAGTGCAACAGCTACAGTAACCATTAATCCGCGTTCGGTAGGAGTGGATGGAGCAATTGTTCCAACGGCTAATGCATCTACTGTTTGTTCAGGCAACGTTGTAACACTAAATGTTTCAGTGGGTTCAGGCAATTCAATCCAGAAATGGATTTACCGTCAGAATGGTGGTGCCTGGACCGACTTTGTGTATACCTCGGCTACATCAGTTTACGATTACAACACTACGGTTGCATCTTCTATAACACGTGAGTACAGAGCAATTGTAGTAAAAGGTTCCGGTTGTAGCATTGATACTTCTTCTTTGGTATTGGTTAATATCAGTCCAATCGGATTTGGAAACCAACCAGGTATTGTTCCTGTTGCAAGCAAATCAGCTATCTGTTCAGGGTCAAATGTTACGGTATCGGTTGGTGGATTTAGCGGTTCTTCAGTATTACGTTGGTTATACCGTGATGACAATGCAGGTGTCTGGAATATACTCTATTCATCAGCCACATCCATTACCGATTTTAATACACAAACATCGGTTTCCTTTACGCGTCAGTACCGTGCTATCATTAACAATACAGGGGGATGCAGCACCGACACAACTGGTGAAGTATCTGTTTCTGTGAGCCCAATTTCCAACGGAATTATTTCTACTCCGGCTCAGGTTTCATTGCCTGTGGTATGTTCCGGGAATCCGGTAAATGTATTTATCAATCCACCTGTTGGAAGAGCTGTAACAAGCTGGTTGTACACGGATGCTTCCGGTGTATGGACATTGTTGAGCAATACCGGCAGCACATCTGTCAATGACTTTAACACGGTGGTAGCAGCAAACACAACCCGCATGTACAGAGCTGTTTTGAGCAATGCGGCAGGTTGCAGTTTGGATAGCTCAGATGTAGTGAGTGTAAATATCAATTTGATTACGGCAGGAACAAATCTCTCAGTTACTCCAACTACAACAACTCCGAGTTTATGTTCGGGAGGTACAGCGATAGTGGGTGTAGGTGGTTTTTCGGGAACGGTTGTAAAATGGTTGTATCGCGACAGTGTTGTGGATGGATGGGCAAGTATCTCTAACATAAACTTTACGTTATTACATACCGGAACATTGGTATCGTATTCAAGAACCCGTACCTATAGAGCAATTGTCTATAATGCAAACAATTGCAGCAATGATACTACCGCAGAGGTTCAACTTCAGATTAATCCACAGCTTGCCGGTAACGCTAACAGCATAGCACCAACATCACCGTCATCAACAGCGTGTGAAGGATCTTCAATCTCACTTTCTGCAACCGGATTTATCAATGGTGGAGTAGTAGTGGGTTGGGTTTACAATGATAATGGCGGAGCGTGGATTCGCATTTCGGGTGCCAGTGGTACAAGTTTTATTCATTCAAACATTTCAGTAGCAGGTTTAACCACCCGCCAATACCGTGCATTGGTATTAACCGGTTGTACAACCGATACAACTGCAGCGTTGGTGATTACATTGGATAAGTTCCCAATCAAACCTACTATTGTTGTTCCTGCCGGAACAGATTCTCTGATATGCCAGGAAACTGCTGCAACTTACGAATGGAGATTAAATGGAAACATCATTCCGGGTGCCACTCAAAAAGTTCATGAAGCAACAGAAAGTGGAACATACTCGGTTTTGGTGGGCAATACTGCCGGTTGTAAAACCTTGTCCGATAATATTATTCATGGAAAGGTAGGCCTGTCGGATGTATTTGCCAATACCAATATTCAAATCTATCCGAATCCAACCCTTGATGGAGAGGTGCGAATTGACTGGCAGGGATTGGTTGTTGATCAGGCACATATTGCTGTAATGGATATGCTCGGACGTATTGTATTTGAAAAGGATGTGAAGGTTGCAGGAGAGCAAGGAGCAAGCATTGATCTGTCGGCACAAAGCGGAGGAATATACTTCATCACTTTATCTGCCGAAGGCAATAGTATGACACGGAAAGTGCAATACCAGAAACAATAATTGCAAGGTATCGGAAAATAGAAAAGCGAACCAACTGGTTCGCTTTTTTATGCTAAAGCCAAAAGAATAAGTGTTGGCACAGCGGGCACTGTATGGCTATCTGGGTTTGAATAGTCTTAGAATACACAACGTTTTACGCTGCGAAACGCTGCGTTCTTTCGCTGTGAACTCCGGGGTTAAAATATTGTTGACTATAGACGGATAGTCATTTTAAACTAAACAGCAAATGAACGTTCTGTCAAATACATCGTTTTGAGCAGGGGACAGATCTTATACCGCTCGTCATGCGTATCGGCATACACGGCATCAAGCGTTTCGTATACATGCTTAACCCCAATACGGTTGGCCCATTCAAACGGACCAAACGGATAATTGGTGCCCAGCTTCATGCTGATATCAATATCTTTCATACTTGCTGTACCTTCCTGCACGGTATAACATGCTTCGTTCATAATCATCATAATGATGCGCGGAGTAACAAAACCAACTCTGTCCGAAACCAGTTTATAAGGCCAGTCCAATTGTGCAAACAAGGTTTGCAGCTTAGTAGCATCCTCTTCATGCAACACCGAAACCTCAGCAAGGTTGCGGTTGATAAACGTAGGCAAGGCATTGATGCCTATCAGCACACAATCAACCGGTTTGCCGTATTCGTTTTGTTGCCGAGCCAGACTTTTTTTAGCTGCCGAAACAATGACCGGTTTTCCTTTTAATCCGGCATAAGAAGCCAAATTGTTTTGTTGTTCGTCAAAATTCAAATCAAAGAGGATATCAAAACTTTCAATCTGATTGGGGATGGTGTGCAATTCATCCACCACCAGCCACTCGCAGTTAAGCCCCGAAAGGCGGTTTTGCAATTCATCGGTGCGTATTTTTTCGCCTCGTGCAAAAATCTTCATATTAGCCTGTTATTATTGTAGGCAAAAATAATAAACCCTTAACCATGGAAAAGAAAATAATTACCAGTGTCAATGCACCTGCTCCTATTGGTCCGTATAGCCATGCCAACCTGATTGGCAATACCCTGTATGTATCAGGTCAGGTAGCCAAAGATGCCCGTACCGGAGAAATGATGCAAAGTGACATCCGCGTGGAAACCCGCAAAGTGATGGAAAATGTACAGGCTATTTTGGCTGAGGCCGGAATGGACTTTACACATGTGGTGAAAACCACCATCTACTGTGTTGACCTTGCCAACTTTGCCGCTATCAACGAAGTGTATGGATCGTTTTTCAGCGACAACTTCCCTGCCCGCGAAACCGTTCAGGTGGTTAAACTTCCTTTGAACGCTAACGTGGAGATCAGTGTGGTTGCGGTGAAGTAGAGGTTAGAAGTTGGAGATTGGTTGCAGGCAGTTGGCTGAGTGAAGGAATGGAGTCGTTTTATTGCCACAGATGCGGGATTTGTGTAATGCTTTGTATTGGAGCTTTATACCGATAGTATGCCTCTGACGGGACGACTCAGAATCCCGTAGTGTATTATTATTCAATCACAATATCGTGGTTGTACAATAAACCACTGAGTGCAAAACGCGAGAAGCGGGCTTTGTTTACCTTGTTCAGTGCAGGGTCGATGTGAAAGTTATGGTTGGTGGTGAAGTTCAACCCCGAAAGGTTGGTCCCCATAAACACAGCTTCCGTCAAATCACAATTTTCCAGTGTGCATTTCGACAAATCGGCTTCCGAAAAATTAGCACCTTTAAAAGAGCAATTGGCAAAAGTGCTTTTGTAGAATTTTTTACGGTCAAATGCCGTGTAATCAATATTGCAGTTGGTGGCGTGGACTTCAAATCCAAATTCCCGCGTACTGCTAAAATTTACACCCATCAGTTTACAATCCTTAAACGTGCAGTTGCGAAAGGCAGTATTGGCTACATGGGTATTGCTCAAATTACAGTGTTCAAACACACAATCAATAAAAACATGATGAGAGAGTGTTTTAAATGTGCAGTTTGAAAACGTACAGGCTTCCCATTCTTTGTCGCCCGCATCCAGTTGTTGCAAGTCTTTAAACGAGGTATTGTAAGCCATTATCAGGATTGCAGATTTCCATTAACGAGTACCCTGTCAACCCAGTCAACTCCAAAGCTGTACGGGATATAAGCCAATGAAGGAATGGGTTTGGTTATGATGAGGTTGGCTTGTTTACCAATGGTAACACTACCAAGTGTATCACTTAGCTCGAGTGCAGCAGCACCATTGATGGTACAGGCATTGATGGCTTCCTCTGGTGTCAGTTTCATGTTGATGCAGGCCAATGCTACTACAAAACTCATGCGTCCATTGGGTGAGCTGCCCGGGTTGTAATCACTGGCCAAACAAAAGGGTAATCCGGCATCAATGAGTTTACGTCCGGGTGCGTAAGGAATACCTAAAAAGAAGGAACAGTTGGGCAAGCCAACCGGAATGGTTGAACTCTTTTTCAGAACTTCAATTTCCGCATCTCCTGTGTATTCAAGATGGTCAACACTGATAGCATTGTTTGCTACGGCTACCTGCACGCCACCTGTATAACCCAGTTCGTTGCCATGAATTTTAGCTTTGAGTCCGTATTGGGCAGCAGCCTTTAATATTAAATCAGTTTCGTCAACCGTAAAAAATCCCTGATCGCAAAACACATCACAATAATCCGCCAGTTGTTCTGAGGCAACCTGTGGCAGCATCTCGTCAATTATCAATCGGATATAACCTTCACGGTTTGATTTGTATTCGGCTGGAATGGCATGTGCCCCTAAAAAAGTTGCTTTGATGTCAATAGGAGATAGAGCTTTTAGGCGTTTGATAACACGCAGCATTTTAAGTTCATCGGCAACGGTCAACCCATATCCACTTTTAATTTCGATGGCTCCTGTCCCGAACGAAATCACTTCTCTTAACCGTTGGTGGGCGGCCTCAAACAACTCATTTTCACTCATAGCCTGAAGTTTTCGGGCTGAGTTCAGAATACCACCACCGGCCTCGGCAATCTCTTCATAAGACTTCCCTTTGATGCGCATCACAAATTCTTCTTCACGACTTTTGGCAAATACAATATGGGTATGTGAATCAACAAACGAAGGAAGAACCAAACCACCTTTGGCATCAATAACCTCGGCAGACGAAGGAACGGTTCCGAGTTCCTGTTGTTTTCCGTATGCTGCAATTTTCCCATTCTCCATTTTTACAAAGGCATTTTCAATGGGGTTTAAGTCCGACATTTCAGTTCCTGATTTATGCTTTATTGCCGGGTTTTCGATGATACCATACAGGGTTTTGATATTGAGAATATAGGTCGTTTTCATGCTGTAAAAGATTGTAGCAAATAACGTATTCTCTTTTTACTAATTTGCATACTTATGGAAAGAGATTTCAGCAAAATGAAAGAGATTTTAAACACACCAATTCAAAAGGGAAATGAAGTGTGGATTGCAGATACGGCAAGGGTATTCGGGCAGGTGACGTTGGGTGATAATTGTTCGGTATGGTTTGGGGCTGTGTTGCGCGGGGATGGAGATACAATTGTTGTTGGAAACAGGAGCAATATTCAGGAAAATGCTGTTGTGCATGTGGATCCGGGTTATCCGGTTGCAATCGGAGAGGATTGTATCATCGGGCATTGCGCCATTGTGCATGGAGCTACGCTTGGTAACAATGTGTTGGTGGGTATGCATGCAACCATCTTAAACGGGGCACAGGTGGGTAATTTTTGCATCATCGGAGCCAACGCATTGGTTACAGAAGGGATGGTGATTCCGGATTACAGCATTGTGATGGGATCACCTGCAAAAGTGGTGAAGCAGTTGAGTGAGGCACATATCGAAAAGGTAAAACGCAATGCACAATCGTATGTTGAGTTGAGTAAAGAATATATTAAGCACTGGAAATAAATTTTGAGAAAGAGATACTTTATTTTATGCATGTTGCTGCTTTCAGGTGTGTTTTTTTCTCATGCCCAGAATGAGGATGTTCCTCAAAGTCCGGTATCAAAGGATGTAATTGTTAAAAACAGAATACGTGTTCTGGTTTGTGAAAGCAGAAATTATTTTTGGGGATGGCATCGAAAAAGTAATTCATGGAGAATCACATACAATTTTGATACATCGGGTAATATTATCAGAGAGGATTGGCAGTCGTTAAAAGATGGAATACAGAGCCACTCTGCCATTTTTAAATACGATGAACATGGAAATTTAACAAACAGAAAGATCGTATCAGAAAACCTGGATATGGAGAATCAGTATTTTTACAAATATGATTCAAATGGCTTAATGGTACAGTATTACACAGACCCTAATCCTCAAACAAAGCTGCTGTTTAGATACAATGCCGAAGGGTTTATTGTGAATAAGCAGGAAGTAACACCTACGCATACAACCAGGGAATGGAACTATTTTTATGCAGATAAGCATCTTATAGAAGTGCAGGATAAGCCGAGAGGTTTTTCAATGCCCTACATAACGAAGTATCATTACGAAAACGACAAATTGGTTTTCGAAGTCAGTATGTTTGGTGCTGATACAACCGGTACAATCAGATATGATTACGACTCATTGGGAAAAAAGGTCAGGGAAGTTGAAGCGCAAAAAGCAGGCAGCACGGTGAAAACTTGGAACTACAACTCGTTGGGGCAATTGATTCGATTCGAAAAAAGGTCGGGTAAGGATATTGAGACCAGCGAATATGAGTATGATAAAGAAGGGTTGTTGGTTCACATAAAGGAGAAATATAGCTTCATATTTGGAGCAGTTGAAAAATCAACTCTTTCTTACCAAATGACAGAAGAAAAACACTAACACTAAAGATTATGAATAACTGGACTGAAACCGAAAATGCATTGCACAAAACCTTTGTGTTTGCTGATTTTGCAGCTGCTTTGGCCTGGATGGTGAAAGCCGGATTTGTTATTGAAAAGTTGAATCATCATCCGGAGTGGACGAATGTTTACAACCGGGTTAGTGTAAAACTCACCACACATGATGCCGGTAATACGGTTACTGCAAAAGACCGTGAACTGGCTGAGGCGCTGGATAAACTTTACAGTTGATTGTTGAGCAGAGGAAGGTTGCATACTTCCCTGTACAAGTCTGTTTGAATCGCTTTTTCGAGTGCAGGGAGATGGCGCATGCCATGGCAATCGCTGCCCACCATATTCACCATTTTGTTTTTTATTAAGTATTCAGCCGCTTTTGAGGCTACGGGCGAGTAGTATCCAACAAGTGAGTTAATATTAAGCTGGAATAACACTTCTGCATCCCAAAGTTCATTGTATTTTGAGGGCTGTGCGGCATAATACAAATACCTTTCAGGGTGAGCCAGAACTGGTTTGTACCCATTGATATTTAACGCGAATAAAATCTCCCTGAGGTTAGGAGAAGGCTCCATAAAAGGCATCTCAATCAATACATATTTACGGCCAAACGTGAGCAGATTTCCGGTATCAATTTTTTCAATCAGTAAATCATCTGCCATGTATTCAGCGGCTGCATGTATCTCAACAGGTATATTATATTGATTGAGCTTGTTGCGCACCTCCTCCAGTAATGGTAAAATGTTTTCGGGGCTATTCTTGTAATAGTCGCCCATGATATGAGGAGTGGTGATAATCTTGCGATAACCCATAGCATGCATCTGCCTGATAACGTCAACACTTTCTTCAAGTGTTTTAACGCCATCATCAATGTCGGGTATCAGGTGAGAATGCAGTTCGGTTGTAATCGGATTAACGAAAGGCTCAGCCTTAACGGGTGGCGATTTTCTCAATAACCGGTTTAACCAGTTCATATTAATTTACCTGTTCAAGAAAAGATTTAAGAGATGAAATATTGGGCACGTTAAGCGAATCGACTCCGCGGTGGTCGGCCACATATAACGAAACCCAGTCGAGTACAAAAATGGTTTCATAAACAGATAACAGCAAGAAATCTTCCTGAGCGATATGTATCACCTTGTGATTTTGAACAGCAAGCAATCCATCCATAAACTCAAAGCGAGCAGTTACCCGCTCATTTTTTCCGGAGTTGATGAAGAAGAAAACGGTGTCTAAAGTTCCATAGTACGATTCAATCACATTATGGTTCATTTCAGGCAGTACATGCTGAAAACACTCATGTTTGGCGTTTTCCTGCACTTGCTGGGCAAAGCGAATCCCAACCGGTTCCATTGGGCCATCGGTCAGCACAACAAATTTTGATTTTGTGCGGTTTTTAAGGGATTCGAAAATTGCTGTTGCTCTTTCTTCGTAAGGAGTTGTTACGGCTAATTCCTGAGCAATGGATTTTAAGTCGGAGGTTACATTTTTGCCAATCAACTCACCGAATATCTGAACCAGAAAAGTGAGCGAAAACCCAAGCGCCATGCGGGGTTGAAATCCGGCCTCTATCTGAAGAAAATATTGAGAGTCGGCAAGGGCTAAGTCTTTAAGTTTTCCTCCGGTAGACAGGGTGAGTATTTTGGCGCCACGCTTTTTGGTTTCCTCATACATGGTTAAGGTTTCTTCCGTATTGCCTGAATAGGACGCAAGAATAACCAAAGATTTATCGTTCACATAAGCCGGTAATGCGTAATCAGCAATACATTCAACAGGAACCGGACATTCATTTGAAAACAAACTTTTTGCGATACGCCCGCCAATACCACTTCCTCCCAAACCACCAATCACAAGGTTGTTAAAGCTGTTAGCTGATAATCCATGTGGTTTATAGTTGTTGATAGCGTATTCTATCTGATAGCTAAATTTTCGTAAGGCCTCGTGCTGTTCGTTCATATAAGTTTATTTTTACAATAACTAAGTTCTGATTCAAATATCTCAATTCAAGTTGGAATTCAGATATTGGTTTTGTGTTTATTTAATTTGAGGTGTATATCCGCAAGCTTACCTAAATGCATATTCGGTATGGTTTTGTGTATTCTTTGAGTCCGGTAGCTCTTTGCCACTAACACCAAGCACAAAGCAACACTAAATTCTATTTCCCTTCGTGAAACTTAGTGTCATTGTGGCTACTCTTTTTCGCCACCAATCAGCTCTTATTCTTTTTCACTTTATATACTGACTATCGGGATATTGTCAATTAAACTTCTTCCATCCTCCGCACCCCCTAACCCTAAGGGGAGTTCCGCCCACAAGTCTTTTAGAAAGTGTGCGGCTGGTCCCCGCCAGGGGCAGGGGTGCGCGAGGGCAAGTTGACAATATCCCGATAGTCATTTTTTATATTTAAAAATAATTACTTCGCTAACAAACACAGGAGCCACTAAGTATTACTAAGTTTAAGTTCTTGCAGATATACATTTTATTTAATGATGTTCATGAGGTATTGTCCGTACCCGCTTTTAAGTAGTTTCTGCGCTTCTGTTTTAAGTTGTTCCCTGTTAATCCATCCGTTTTTGTAAGCGATTTCCTCGATACATCCAACCTTTAAACCCTGACGTTCTTCAAGTACCTGAACAAATTGCCCGGCTTGCATCAGTGATGCGAATGTTCCGGTATCAAGCCAAGCCGTTCCACGTTTGAGCACTCCAACTTTCAGCTTTTTTCGTTCAAGGTATACACGGTTAACATCTGTAATTTCAAGTTCTCCGCGAGGCGATGGTTTGATGTTCTTTGCAATTTCAACCACTTCATTATCGTAGAAGTATAATCCCGGAACCGCATAGTTGGATTTGGGTTGTGTTGGTTTTTCTTCAATGCTTAACGCATTCATGTTATCATCAAAGGCAACAACACCATACCGTTCAGGGTCGCTTACATGGTAGGCAAATACAACGCCACCATCCGGGTTGTTATTTTCCTGTAGCAACTGACTCAATCCGGCACTAAAGAAAATATTATCACCCAAAACCAAAGCAACTTTATCTTTTCCGATAAATTTTTCGCCAATGATAAAAGCCTGAGCAAGTCCGTCAGGACTGGGTTGTTCGGCATATTCAAATCGGCAGCCAATCTGACTTCCATCGCCCAGTAGTTTTTTGAATCCGGGTAAGTCATGTGGTGTTGAGATAATCAAAATCTCATTGATACCTGCCAGCATCAGTACCGAAAGTGGATAATAAATCATGGGTTTATCATACACAGGCATTAGCTGCTTGCTTACAGCTAATGTCAATGGATGCAATCGGGTGCCGCTGCCTCCGGCTAAAATAATACCTTTCATAATGTTTGGTGTGCTTATCGTTTTGCGTACAAATTGTTGTAATAATTCTGGTAATCACCGCTGGTTACTTCATCCATCCATTGCTGATTGTCCATATACCAGCGAATGGTTTTTTCAATGCCTTCTTCAAACTGCAATGAGGGTTCCCATCCGAGCTCTTTCATGATTTTATTGGCATCAATGGCATACCGCAAATCATGTCCGGCACGGTCGGTAACATAAGTGATCAGTTTTTCCGATTCACCTTCCGCGCGACCCAGAATGCGGTCCATCGTTTTGCAAATTACTTTGATCAAATCAATATTGGTCCACTCATTGAATCCGCCAATATTATAGGTTTCACCAACTTTGCCTTTGTGAAATACATCATCAATGGCTCTTGCGTGGTCTACTACATACAACCAGTCGCGCACGTTTTCACCTTTGCCATATACAGGAAGTGATTTGTTGTTGCGGATATTGTTGATGAACAGTGGAACTAATTTCTCAGGGAATTGATTCGGACCGTAGTTGTTAGAGCAATTGCTGATAACAACCGGAATTTTGTATGTATTGTGGTATGCTCTTACAAAGTGATCGCTTGATGCTTTGCTTGCACTGTACGGGCTTTGCGGGTCATAAGGAGTCGTTTCTAAAAAGAAACCGCCATCATGTAAACTGCCATAAACTTCATCCGTTGATACATGGTAAAACAGGTGATTGCTCAAATCGTCTTTCCATGCAGTTTTTGCAGCGTTCAATAAATTAACGGTTCCAACTACATTGGTCATTACAAAATCCATCGGGTTGGTGATGCTGCGGTCTACGTGGCTTTCGGCTGCCAGATGAATAATATCTGTAAATCCATATTCGGCAAACAACTGATTGATTTGTGCCGCATCAACCAGATCAGCTTTGATGAAAGTATAATTAGGCGCATTTTCAATATCGGTGATATTTTTAAGATTACCGGCATACGTCAATTTATCAAGATTGTAAATCTGGTATTCTGGATACTTATTGACAAACAGGCGAACCACGTGTGAGCCGATAAAACCTGCTCCTCCTGTAATTAATATTTTCTTTGTTTTCGTACTACTCATCTTTTTTAAATCTATATTGTTTGTTTGGCTAGTTGTTGTTCCCATTTCCATGCTGTTTCAAGTGCGTTTTGCAAGCTGCGTTCAGCTTTCCATCCGAGTATATGTGTTGCTTTATCACATGAAGCATAAATCTGAACCACATCTCCGGCTCTGCGCGGGCCAATGGTATAATTAAGATTTATGCCACTAACGGTTTCAAAAGCAGCTATCACTTCCAGCACAGATTGCCCGGTACCGGTTCCGATGTTAAATACATCATAAGATGTTTTGGTTTGCATCAGGTATTCTATGGCTTTGATATGTGCCAGCGCTAAGTCCACCACATGGATATAATCCCGTATGCAGCTACCGTCAGGTGTCGGGTAATCATTTCCAAAAACAGTTAGTTGTTTGCGTTTACCAATGGCCGTTTGTGTGATGAATGGAATTAAATTATTGGGAATACCTTTCGGGAGTTCTCCAATCAAAGCGCTGTCGTGTGCGCCAATAGGGTTAAAATACCGAAGTGAAACGATGTTTAGGGATTTTGTTTGCGCAACATCCTGCAACATCTCTTCACATATTTTTTTTGTATTGCCGTAAGGTGAATTGGCTTTTACCACAGGAGAGCTTTCGGTAATTGGAAGTTGATTTGCAGATACATCGCCATATACGGTGCAACTGGATGAGAATACCAGATTTTGAATCTTATGCTCAATCATTGCATTCAAGAGGCTGGCAGTTCCACCTACGTTGTTTTCGTAGTAGGCCAATGGTTTTTCAACGGATTCGCCAACGGCTTTGTAGGCAGCAAAATGAATCACGGCATCTATACCCGGGTGGTTGGTGAATAATTGATGCAGGGCTTTTTTGTCGCGTATATCAGCGTCAATAAAGACCGGACTTTTTTTTGTTATTTTTTCAATCTGATTCACAACATCCCTGTCGGAATTTTCGAGGTTGTCGATTACAACCACGTCATGCCCTGCCTGTAGCAGTTCAACCACTGTATGCGATCCTATAAATCCTGTTCCGCCTGTAACCAGTACTTTCATGTGTAAATTGATAGCAGGCCGCAAGATAGGGAATCGGCCTTAAATTAAAGTTTAGTTGTAAATGAACTCACCGTGTGCACTTTTCACCACGACTTCTTTTTTCTCAGCGGCCTCAACACGCCCGATAATTTGGGCCTCAATACCAACCGAATGAGCGATGTCAATCAGGCCTTTTGCGGTGGTTTCATCCACATAAAACTCCAGCAAACTGCCCATATTAAACACCTTGTACATTTCGTGCCATGTGCTGTTGGATTGTTGCTGAATCATGCTGAACAATGGAGGTGTTGCAAAAAGATTGTCTTTTACAAAACGCAAGCCGTTGGTATAATGAAGCACCTTGGTATGTGCACCTCCGGTGCAATGAATCATACCATGAATAGCGCTAAAGTATTCATCGAATATTTTTTTGATAACAGGAGAGAAGGTACGTGTTGGCGACAGAATCATCTTACCTACATTTAATGGATGTCCTTCAACTTTGTCGGTAAGTTTTAAGCCTCCTGTATACACTAAATCTGCCGGAACCAGCGGGTCGTAGCTTTCGGAAATGGTTTTATAGTGGCCGGACAACACATCGTGGCGAGCCATGGTCAGTCCGTTGCTGCCCATGCCGGCATTGTATTCTTTTTCGTAGCGGGTTTGTCCGAAACTTGAAAAGCCCACAATTACATCTCCGGGTTTAATATTTTTGTTATCAATAATGCTGCTGCGTTTGGCGCGGGCTGTAACGGTTGAATCAACGATGATGGTACGAACCAGATCGCCCACATCAGCGGTTTCGCCACCCGTGCTGCGGATGTTCACTCCATAGCCCCGAAGCAGTTCAATAAACTCTTCGGTTCCTTCAATAATGGTTTGAATCACCTCACCCGGAATCAGATTTTTATTGCGTCCGATGGTGGATGAAATGAGAATATCCTGATACACACCTGCTGCAAGCAAATCATTGGTGTTCATTACAATCGCATCCTGAGCGATGCCTTTCCAAACACTCAGGTCCCCGGTTTCTTTCCAGTACAAATAAGCCAGACTGCTTTTGGTTCCCGCACCATCTGCATGCATCAGGTTGCAAAAAGCATCATCGCCACCAAGGTAGTCGGGAACAATTTTGCAAAATGCCTGCGGGAAAAGGCCTTTATCAATATGTTTAATGGCAGCGTGAACATCTTCTTTCTGAGACGAAACACCGCGCTTCATGTATTTATCAGAGGTCATCGGGCTGTTATTTAGGCGCAAATGTAATGTTTGCCGTTGGAATCAGGTACAATAAATTCAGCTTATCGTCTCTTTTTGTAATCGGTGGAGAGCACCCTAAATGTTGTTCTCCTGTTTTCCTGATGTTGCTCTTCGGTACAGTCTACACCATCGGCACAATCATTCACCAAATGCGTTTCGCCATACCCAACGGCTGTGAGGCGGTTTTTGGCAATTCCTTTTTTAACCAGATAATCGACACAACTTTGTGCACGTTTTTGCGACAGTTTTAAATTGTAATCTTCTGCCGCCCGGCTATCCGTATGGGATGCCAGTTCAATAGTAATGCCGGGGTTGTTGTTCAGAATAAACACTAATGAATCAAGCACTTTTCCTGCATCCGGGCGAATATCCCATTTGTCTAGGTCATAGTAAATTCCTTTAAGTGTGAACTCATAATCTTCGGTTGGAATGGGATCCAAAACAAAGTTTATAATCATGATCGAATCCTGTTTCAGTCCAACAGATGAAATGGGCTGAGGAGCAGAGGCAAAGTATGCATCTTTTTGTGCAAGCAGCGATAGTTCCTTGTTGAGTGGAATCTCAGCAGCGTATTCTCCTTTTTCGTTGGTTTTGATATTGAAGATATTTTTTTGCGCGGTGTCATTTAAAACAACGGATACTAAAGGAAGCGGAAGCCCTGTTTCTTTATCGGTAACAACACCCGAAACCCTGAACACATAAGGCTTAATGTAAATGGCATATAAATCATCATCACCTTTTCCTCCCGGACGGTTGGAGCTAATGTATGCAATGGGGCCAACCGGAGATACACGTTCAGTTTCGGGAACAAACGTAATTCCGAAATCATCACCACCGCTGTTAATGGGTGATTGTAAGTTTTGAGCTTTTTTGAATGTTCCGGCCGAGTCAGCCGTTTGATAAAGGTCAAGTCCGCCCATGCCGGTCCAGCCCTTAGAGGCAAAATACAATTTGCCATCGGTAGCAATGTAAGGGAACATATCATCATCAGATGTGTTGACGTTGGGCCCTAAGTTTACAGGTGTTCCCCAGGTATCGTTAAAGGATTTGTAAGGAATATAGTAGATGTCTTTTTCGCCTTGTCCGCCCGGCATATCACTTGCAAAAAACAGCCGTTTTCCATCGGGGCTCATGGCAGGGTGACCAACCGAAAAAGAGTCGCTGCAAAAAGGTAACATTTTAGGTGTTGACCATTCATTGTTTTGTTTGTACGAAACATAAATTTTACAGTTTACACCATTGCCATCCGCGCCATTACATTGTGTAAAATAAAAGGTGGTTTCACTGCTGTCAATCCATCCTGCACCATCATTAAAAGAGGTGTTAATTCCTCCTTTCATTCCTGCTGCGGGGCTCCAGCTTCCATTGTTAAATGATGATTCGAAGAAGTCGGAACATTTTTGCCCGGTCCATTCAAAAATTTCATTGCCGGTTGCTTCTTTCCGGGATGAAGCCCAGATGAGCTTGTTGTGATTGTATATTGGAGCGTAATCCGAAAATTCGGTGTTCAGTTCTTTGAGTTCGGTGATATCAAACTTTTTAGGATTGGCTTTCCATTGTTGTGCTTGCTGGCAAGCTTTCATTTCGCGTATTGCATTTTTATCACCCGGTACCTCAAATAAATAATCGCCAAACTGCCGGCTTGCTTCATCATAACGTTCAAAATTTTTGAGCAATAACCCATACGAATAAATAATCCGAATATCGGGATATCTGGTGTTTACGAGTTTTTCATACCAGTTGAAAGCTTCCTTGTAATTATTCGACCGCCTGTAACTTTCGGCAAGCCAATAGAGCATTTCATTTTGCAACTCCTCTTCCTTGATTTTAGAGTAGAGCTTTTTATAAAGCCCGGCAGCAGTATTGTATTTCTTATTCTCAAAAGCAAAACGGGCTTTTTGAAGGTCTAATTCATACTGCGGAGGAATGGTGGTTTGAGCTGTACAAACCTTTATACTCAAAATGAAGCACAGCGCCCAAAGGAATAATCGCATAGGCAAGTATAAGGATATTCGGTTAGAAATGGAATGTTGAAATAGTACGACTATCCACCTCCCCACCGCGCCCCCAACCCTAAATGGCGCCCCATCCACAAGTTCTAATGAACAGGCATGCGTTGCCCCC
>CAYMRD010000003.1:0-7180 GCA_964392775.1 uncultured Bifidobacteriaceae bacterium | reverse complement strand
CGCCCCCAACCCTAAATGGCACCCCATCCACAAGTTCTAATGAACAGGCATGCGTAGCCCCCGCCCATTTTAACCGATAAGCGTGCGGCTGGCTCCCCTTTCAGGGGGCAGGGGGTGCGAGGGGGGGGCAAGCTGACATCTTCCCGGTTTTCAACTAAAGCACCTTGAATAGCAGTCAGATTTAAAGACTGATTAGGATTAATATGCTGCCGAACGGTGAATATTGAAGGCTGAGTGGTGTTTTTTTAGAAAAGATCAGGTGCTAATTATATATAAATGGAGTGGACTACTGCTCTGAATTAAATTATTGATGGTTATTTGCTAATTCAGCCTAAAGTAGTATAAATTCGACCCTTAACAGAACTTAAGGTAAATTAATCAAAATGAAGTCTATATACTTAACCCTACTCATTAGTGTATTCACTGTTTCAGTTTGGGCGCAAACAACGTATTATTCACAACAGCCTGCCACCAGTTTACACTTAACGGCCAACTGGAACAGTGAGCCTGATGGAAGCGGTTCTGCTCCGGGTGATTTTACAACGGACAATCAAATATTTTTAATTGATGATGAATTAACGGCATCAATAGGAGCGGCATGGGAGGTGAGTGGAGAGGGCTCTAAAATTGTTGTTGGCGATGGAGTGAGCGCGGTTGTGTTGTCAACCACCAATACAATTACCGGAACAATAGATATAGCAGCCGGTGCAACGCTTGCTTATGGAGCGGCAACAGCTCCTTTTACTGTTGGTTCACTTCATGCCACATCTACGGTTGATTACAATCGAAATAATACACAACAAATAGCGGCAGGAGCCTATGGTAATCTCACACTTACCAACCCGTCTACAACTGTAAGAGTTAAAACAGTACAGGGTGCTATTAGTGTAGCAGGCAATCTGAATGTTGATACATTTAACACCCTTGCGCTTACAACGTTTGATTTATCATCGGTTGGGGGGGCAATCTCAGGAACCGGAACCATTACGACTACCAGCACTTCTGCTACAGCGTTGCCATCAGGAAAAACATGGACACAAACTGTTAATTATGCCGCAGGCTCTCAAACAGTGGCTGGTGGAACATATAATAATCTTACATTAACAGGAAGTGGAACCACTAAAACAGCATCAGGTGACATCGCAATCACTAATAACTTAACCTTTTCCGGAAATGCCAGTACCATTTTACTGATGGAGACTAATCAGTTAACAGGTATTGCAGGAACCATAACAGGTACAGGACAGGTAAATACCCAAAATGTATCAGCAACACCTATACCATCAGGAAAAACATGGACACAAACTGTTTTATACAGTGCAACAGATCCTCAAACAGTTGTGTATGGAACTTACGTTGCCCTGAACGTAACAGGTGGTGATCGTATTTATGAAACAGGCGACTCAATTAGAATCAGTGGAGCATGGACAACCGGATCAGGAAACCAAACATTTACAGGTTCCAGTATTTCTCTTATCGGTGGAACTCAAGCAATTACTATAACCGGACAAACAAATCTTGTATTCAATAATTTGTCGGTTTCTGGTAGCGGAAATAAAACCTTTACGACTACAGCAGGAGCAGATATCACAGTAAATGGGAACTTAAATATTCCGGATACGTCTACATTGGTATTAGGAACAAACAGGTTATTGCTTGGAGGCGGACATACTTTTTCAGGTGCAGGTACCCTTACATCAACTTGTCTTCTAAGTCCATTACCTTCAGGTATCACATGGCCTTATTCGGTAACGCTTAGTGCTACGTCAGCTACAAAAGAAGTGCCTTCGGGAACGTATCAAAATCTTTCTATTTCGGGAACGGGCCCCGGAACCGCACAAGGTGATATTACAATCATGAATAACCTTGCGGTTACGGGAGGTTTTGCTCTAGCCACCCATAGACTTATAAGTGTTGGAGGGACAGTTACCAATACCAGCACAATTTCTACTGCATATACTGCCGGAACAGATGCTTTTCCTGCAGGACTAACATGGCCTGGAACGATTAGTTATCTGGCAGCGGGCGATCAAACCATCGTAGATGGTACCTACACGAATCTTACGGTTTCCGGAGGCGGAAGTTTTGTTAAATCGGCAACAGCCAACTTAACAGTTACCGGTACCTTAACGATAGCGGCATCAACGATTCTTGATCTGGTAACATTTGAATTGTTATCAACCACCACGATTACAAATGCAGCTTCTGGAACAATCAGAACCCAATGTACAAGCTTAACGCCCATACCTGCAGGCAAAACAATTGTAGGAACTTTTGAATACAATGGAACTGGATCTCAAACGGTAGTTGATGGAACCTATACGCATTTAAATATCAGTGGTGGTACCAGAGATTTGTCAGGCCTGGGTGATATTACAATTGCAGGTGTTTTAACTGCAACAACGGGTACTATTAATGGCGGAACATCCAATGTAAGATTAACAGGAGGAAACTCAACTATATCCTTGGGAGCCGGTGGTTCATTTCATAATTTCAGAGTGGTGGGAACCGGAACAAGAACAGTTGTAGCATCAACCGGACCATTGGTGGTTGATGGAGAGCTGGAGGTGATGGCCCCTCGTACCCTTGCGCTTGTGGATAATCAGTTATCAGGAACCATAGCAACAAACGCAGGAACCGGTACGATTACGACTACCAACACTTCTGCTACACCTATACCATCAGGAAAAACATGGACACAAACTGTTAATTATGCCGCAGGCTCTCAAACAGTGGCTGGTGGAACATATAATAATCTTACATTAACAGGAAGTGGAACCACTAAAACAGCATCAGGTGACATCGCAATCACTAATAACTTAACCTTTTCCGGAAATGCCAGTACCATTTTACTGATGGAGACTAATCAGTTAACAGGTATTGCAGGAACCATAACAGGTACAGGACAGGTAAATACCCAAAATGTATCAGCAACACCTATACCATCAGGAAAAACATGGACACAAACTGTTTTATACAGTGCAACAGATCCTCAAACAGTTGTCAACGGACAATATGTTATCTTAAATTTAACAGGTGGTGACAGAACACTTTCTTCTTCAGATACCATTAAAGTGTCAGGTAATTTTATTGCAGGTTCCGGAGTGTTTACTTCTACCGGCTCAACGGTTGCTTTTAATGGAGCAGCAGCTCAAACTATTAATTCCGGAGGACAAACCTTTAATAATTTTGCTGTCATTTCGGGTACAACCAAAACCGTTGCTTTAGCCGGGCTGGTGGTGAATGGCACACTTCATATTGCCCCGGGTACTACATTACACATGGCTACATTTCCCATGAGCGGAACATTAACAGGAATAGAAGGAGGAGGGACACTCTCTACCCAATGTATTACAACTCCTTTGCCTGCGGGTAAGGATTGGACCTCCCTGGCATTGGTTAATTACAATTCAAATGGTAACAACCAGGATATTACGAGTGGAACCTATGGGAATTTGACTTTTACAACAACAACTGGATCGCGTAATAAAAATGCTTTAGGCGATATTACAGTAAATGGCGTTTTTACATTGTCAACAGGAGCAACTACTTCTTTAACAGTAGTGATGGGAGCGAACCGGTTAATTGATGGAGGTTCGATGTCGGTTGCAACTGTGGGAGCCGCTGTAAAAACCGTACAAACACAATCCTTAAATGCGGTTCCATTACCGGTAGGCATAACCTGGCCGGATGATGTAAGGGTATTGTATAATGCGGCCACCGGAGCTCAAACGGTAGTTGGTGCTACATATACTACGCTTACAATGGGTAATACAAGTGGTACGCAAACAGCATCCGGTAATATTGTGGCCACCACGCTAAACAACAGTGCAAATGTAAACTCGGTATTGGATATGGCCACTTTTACATTGTTGGCCACCACTATTGCCAATACAGGAACCATTTGTACGCAGAATACTTCGGCAACACCTATCCCAACAGGAATCACAATTGGTGGAACTGTAAATTATAATGCTGCCGCGGGAGGACAAACAATTCGCGCCAATACCTACACGACTTTAACGATGGGCAATGCAAGTGGTACGCAGACAACTGATGGTAATCTTGCCGCCACTACATTAAATAATAATACGAATGAGTCATCTATATTGAATCTGACAACTTTTACGCTTACGGCCACCACTGTAAACAATGCAGGAACGATTCGCACTCAAAGCCTTTCGGCAACACCGATTCCATCAGGACTCACCATAGCAGGAACGGTTATATACGATGCCGCCACCGGAGGACAAACAGTAGCCGGTAATACTTATACGACTTTAGTAATAGGCAATACAAGTGGTAACCAAACAGCCGGTGGAAGCATAGGAGTCAGCACTTCATTGGTATTGACCGGACCATTGGTGATGGGCGCTAATAATTTAACCGGGGCGTTTACACAAACCGGAACCGGAACCTTAACAACTGCCGGCAGCCTGCCCAATGGTAAAACATGGGCTGCAGCAACTGTTTTTTACAATTCGGCAGCATCACAAATCGTTTCGTATGGAACCTACGCATCACTTAATGTGAATGGAGGAAACAGAACATTTTCAAATGGAGGAAACATAGATGTATCAGGGAACTTTACCGCCAGTTCAGCAAGTGTTTCGTATACAACAACGGGAACAACTATCGACTTTACAGGTGATGCTCAAACCCTCACATTTGGAACATCTCTTTTTACATTTAATGATTTAGACATTAGTGGTTCTGATACAAAAACTGTTACTGGTGCAGGTTTTAATATTAATGGAACCCTTTTTATTGCCACAGATGTTACGTTAGACATGGCTACATTTGCGATGGGTGGAACAGTACCCGCTGTTATCGGAAGCGGAAGGATTAGTACGCAATGTGTTACCACTCCTTTGCCTTCGGGTAAGGCTTGGTCGGAGGTTAATTATAATTCAAATGCCGGTAGTCAGGATATTGCTGATGGAACATATACCAACTTAATACTTAGCATAACAGGTGCCTCAGTATGCACTAAAAATGCATTAGGCGATATTACGATATATAATATGGTTTTACTGTCGGCTGAAGCTTCAGGGTCTTTAACTTTTAATATGGGAGCTTCCAAATTAATTGATGGGAGTTTTTTTATGATGGTTGATGCTGAGGGAGCCGGAACCAAAATATTGCAAACACAATCCACAGATATTGCAGCATTACCGGAAGATCAGGACTGGCCTTTTGATGTTTCTTACAACGCGGCCACGGGCGGCCAAACAATCGCAGCAGCCAATTCGTATACCAATCTTATTATAGGCAATACAAGTAATACACAAACATCAGCAGATAATCTTGTGGTGAACGGAACGTTGACAACAACTGCCGGAGGTATATTAAACTTAGGTACTAATACACTTTCGGGGGCACTGCCAACCATCACCAACAATGGTACAATCCAAACAGCAAACACAAGTTCAACCCCAATCCCAACCGGCAAAACATGGGGTGGAACCGTAGAATACAATGCAGTGGCAGGTACCCAAACAGTAATGGCGGGCACGTATAATAACTTAACCCTGAGCAATACCACCGGAACCAATACACCAAGCGGCAGCCTTGTTGTAAATGGCACATTAACCACCACAGTGGCAGGTGTACTGGATATGGGAACAACCGCCACGCTGACGGGAACCCTTTCAACAATCGCCAACAACGGAACAATCAGCACATCAGTGCCAACCGCTACAAGCGCAACGCCATTAGCCGCAGGCAAAACATGGGGCGGAACGATCATTTACAATTCATCAACGGGAGTGCAAACGGTAGTAGGGGGTACATATAGAAATGTAACCATATCGGGTAGCTCGGGTAAGGATGCAGGAGGCAATGTAACAATAACGGATACATTGAATCTGGTAACGGCCAATGCATCGGCTACCAAGGGCTGTTTTGATATACCGGATGGTGATACCCTGTTTTTTGGAGCGTCTTCTATTACCACGGGTGCTACCAGTGATGTTACGGGTCTTATGGTGCGTAACCATGCCTTTGCAACCAATATCCTGTACCGGTTTGGCAACCCCAATCAACGGGTTATTTTTGAAGAAGTAACAGGCCAGACATTACCTGCACAGGTGATGTTACGAGTTACTTTGCTAAGCACAGCTCCATCTTGGGCCGCAAACAGTTCCAAGCGTCTTTATGAACTTGCTCAAACAGGTGGTTCAGGAACCCGTATGGCCCTGCGGGTAAATTATGTTGAAGAGGAACTTGCTGATGGTGTGAATGAAAGTGTCTTGTCTTTGTTCAGCAGGTTAAATGGCAGTACGGTTACAGAACTGGGGTGGGCCAACTACGATGTAACCGCCAACTGGAAATCAGTTATAGGAATTGATCTGGCTGATATACCCACAACGTTGGGTGATTACGAAATCACGCTGGCATCAAGCACCGACTCGTTGCTCATCTGGAATGGATCGGTGAGCAGTGACTGGAATGATCCGGACAATTGGACACCTTCTGGTTACCCCGGTGCGAACTACGGGGTTGTGATTCCGAACGCAACAACTACCGACAATGATCCCCAACTGCCTGTTGGGGCATTAGCTGCGTATGTACTCATCCAAAATGGAGGAGTGCTCGATGCAGTCAGTGGAGCCACTCTTGCATTACTCAGTCCCCAAAACTCATGGTCAATAGAAACCGGAGGAACGTTTAATCCCAGCAACAGCACGATTACCTTTGCAGCCAATGGCAGTACCAATTTTGCAGGTTTTTGTCCGTTTTACAATCTGACGATTTCAGACTCTACAACACTTACGATGGTGGGCGGGGTTACCGCTAATATATCGGGTACTTTATCATTTTCGAATACCGGACGCATTGAGGCTGCCCAAACCAGCAACACGATTGAGTTCAGCAGCAGCAGTGGTGTAACGTTACCCAAACCTAATGGTACACCCGCAGGGTATTACAATCTGGTTATCAGCGGATCAGGTGTCAAAACATTCCCTGATACGCTCTACATAGCCGGTAATCTGACCAACAACGGTACAGTAGATGCATCTTCGAGCTATGTTATTGTGAAGGAGTATGATGCTTTGGACCAAACCATAGGTGGAACCAACAGCATCGCGTTTCACAAGCTCAGATTAGGCAATAACCAGGTTTCCAATATATATTTCACAACCAATATTACGGCCGATGATACCGTTACCCTGTTACC
>CAYMRD010000002.1:190738-195005 GCA_964392775.1 uncultured Bifidobacteriaceae bacterium | reverse complement strand
TCAATATGCAATTAAATCCAAAACCGACTTTTTGAGGGGCGACTAATTATGTTGAATGGTTAATAATGTTAAATATGGAGGAATATCCCAGTAAGAGTTCACACAGAGAGAAATACAAAGAAAACACAGAGGACCACAGGGTTGAACTTTCGGTTGACTGGGATCTGTGGTTCTCTGTGTCTTCTCCGTGCGCTCTGTGTGAAACTGATTCTTTCGCTTCGAAACAATTCCCGAAACAAGCTCTATACACAAACGTTCATTCACTGAAGCTTCAGCATAGTCAATTATTCCGTGAAAATCTGTGGCATCTGTGAGCAGAGAAGGCTTGATTATTGAGATGTCAAGTTATTTCTTTAGCAAACTGCAACCGAGGACTGCTGACCGATTAACCGCTGACTTTCTCCGAAAAAACATTCTGCACTAATTTGCTAATAACTTCCGGCATCGGGTGTTCGGTATCCAAATCGGGATTGATTTCCGTTATTTCCATGCCGACCAGCTTATCACTGTTGCAAAAGGTTTTGATCAAATGTGCGGCTTGTTCGGTGGTGAGCCCGTCTTCAACAGGCGTTCCGGTTCCAACAGAATAACGTGTATCCAAACTGTCTACGTCAAAACTCACGAAAATATACTGGCAGTTGTGAAGGTGATTCAGGGTTTGTTCGGCTACAGCTTCAATGCCCAACTGGCGAATATCTTCCGGTCTAAAAGCTTTAATGCCTTCTTTGGTGATGATTTTTTCTTCTTCTTCTTCGGTGCTGCGCAAGGCAATAAACACCAGATCACGTCCCTGAATTTTTGGGGTGATTCGTCTGCGCCCCAGTTTTTTCAGGGTTTCCCAAAAATTACGGGTAACTTCTTTCGGACTATTTTTTGCCATCTCACGGTGGTCATCACCCATCAGGGCAGCAATGGGCATACCGTGAATATTGCCCGAAGGCGTAGTATACGGACTGTGTAAATCGGCATGAGCATCGATCCAAATCACTCCGATACGGCTGTTGGCATGGTAATCCTTGATGCCCGATATCAACGCATTGGCACTGCTATGGTCGCCCGAAAGGATAAAAGGAGTTTTATGTAAACGCAGTGTGTCTTGTATCTGTTCTACAATTTTTTCCTGATAGTTTTTGATGTTCTCAATATTTTTTCCGTAAGGGGTTTCTTCGGTTTGAGGTAGTTCCTGAGGAACTAAACGGTTGTAGTTAAATACATCAAAGGCTGAGAAGTTTTGTTGTTGTAAGAGGCTTAACAATGCCTGAGGACCTTTGGCCGCGCCTTTTTTTCCGGCTCCGAAATCACTTTCAACTGTTATAACTTTAAATCGTTCTGCACGCATATAGCTTACTGAGGGTGGGCCACAAATCTAAGTAAATTAGTTTATAGTCCATAGCATAGTCCATAGTGCCGAGTCGCGAGAAGTTTATTCCCGTCCGATTTATCGGACGACTCCTTTCTCTAGTACTCGCTCGACCTCGCCAAATCTCTCTTCACATCGCGCTCTTTAATGCTATCGCGTTTGTCGAAACTCTTTTTACCCTGTGCGATTGCAATTTCAATTTTGATATAACCGGTGTCGGATAAAAATATACGGAGTGGAATAATGGTTAAACCTTTTTCAGTTGATTTACTTTTGAGCTTACGTAGTTCACCTTTTTTGAGCAATAGCTTGCGAACCCTGAGTGTTTCGTGGTTGTAGTGAGAGGCTTGTTTAAATACACCAATATGCAGGTTACGGATAAATAACTCTTCTGTTCCATCTTTGCGCAGCAGTTTAAAAAAGCAAAACGCATCGCTCAGGTTGGCGTTTCCTTCCCGAATGGATTTAACCTCACTGCCCATAAGTTGTATGCCTGCAGTGTATTTGGCCAGCAGGTGGTACTCATACGAGGCTTTGCGGTTAACGATATTGACGGTGGACTTGCTCATGTTAGCGGCCGCTAAAATAAAGGAATAATGGAAGAAATTCGAATAAAGAAATCCGAAATCCGAAAGGAGGAAAAATACAAAAGTGGATGAGTGCCGAAGGGAATGTTTGAAGTCACCGCAAAGGTGTGGGTGCCCGGAAACAGAGATACGGAAGACCAGCCTCAGGAGGAGGTAAATCTATATAGGTGTTTCCGTTGTCGTGAATCCCATATCAGTTGCGCAGGCAATCCTGTTCGTTACATTCTTTTGCAATTGATAATTCGTATTCATCTGTGTATTCAGTGGCTGTTTCTTTAGTCTTTTTTCTTTACTCATTTCTTGCGGCTTTGACACAATTGCTTATTTTTACGTGAGCGTATTCTGACTTTTTTAACTTGTTTGAGTACGCAGAAAATTAGCATGTGTTTATCCCAAATGGGGCGATAAACAATGTTTTATAGTGGCAATAATCTGGTTGGCAGCAATGGTAACGGGACACAGCACATACAGACAAACAAAACAAGGCGGGCGACCACCACCTTAGTGAAAACACGAAAAATTACGTAGTTACTGTCTTCATATAAACACACACAATTATACAAAATCAAAAAGTGGAGCAGCAACTACTATAAAAGCGGGAGGCACCGAAAAGCCTTATGAGTAGGGCAATTTTAAACTTCAAAAAAAATGAAAAAGATACTTTATACATTTTCAGCATTGTTGTTCATTTCCACAACAACAAGTGCTCAATGGGTAAACACTAACTATCCCGGACAAGGGGCATCGGTTGATATGGCTGTGGTTGATAACAAGCTTTTCGTAGCATCCATACACATCTCAAATGGTGGACTTTACACAACTTTGGATGGCGATACGTGGAACATTTTAACAGATGTAGGGTCAGGAGCAAATACTGTAAAAGTATTTGACGATGTGCTGTATGTGGGAAAAGCTTTTGGGAACCAACTATACACTTCTTCTGATGTTGGACAAAACTGGACAAATATACCCACAATGAATCCTTCTTCTGGTGTAGTGAATAGTATTTATAAGAACGGAAGTATATTGATTTATGGGGATGACGGGTTGTATCCAAGCCCCCCTCAGGGAACATATTTTTCTGTGGATAACGGCAATACTTGGACAGCAAGCACCTATCCTCCTTCCTCAAACAAAACAACCACTCGGGACATTGTGGAGTTGAATGGCAAATTGTACTGCCCTCGCTCCGCTCAAACCATACTCAAGTCAGACGACAACGGTGCAAATTGGGAAGAAGTTACAACTTCACCGAATACAGTAAGCACTTTATGTACGATAAATGGAGGTTTACTGGCAGGCGGCAGTTCAATAGGGGTACACAGAAGTGTTGATGGCGGAACCACTTGGACACAGGTTTTGGGTGGACCTGTGGGTGACCCCAAAAATCATATTTACAGAGTGCATTACGAAAATGGAATTGCTTTTGCCTGTGGTGGACAAGGATTGATTTATCAATCAGATGACAATGGACTCACTTGGACAGACATCAGCATATCGGGTTTGCCTTTGGAAGAATATGTTCAGTCCATAAAAATTTTTAATGGAGAACTGTATGCGGGCACTTTTTATAGTGTTTACAAAAGAGACTTTGGCAGTTCAACAGGATTGGTGCCAACTGCCAAAGAAACATTTTCGTTTGCCGTTTATCCCAATCCTGCGAACGACTTTGTAACTATCACCAACATTCCCAACGGCTCAACTGTGAAAGTTACAGACATTACAGGAAAAGTAGTTTACAGTTCAGTTGCCAAAGGCGAACAAACCGTAATCAGCACTTCAAATTTTGTAAACGGAGTTTACATCATTCAGGTTGAAAACAACGGTGCAGTTGCCCACAGAAAACTTGTTGTGAGCAAATAAACTTTTGACGATTTTCTTTCAAATCCCCGCTTCTGAAAGAAGCGGGGATTTTTTGTTGCTTCAAACAACCAATAACCCGGCTTGTTCCGCTCTGCTCATTGGTAAATCCAAGATGCTTAGATGTGTATTTTCCTGCCTCATAACTATTTATTGGACACAGCCAGAAAATCTGTCAACTCAAAATTAACCTGCAAAACAACATATACCCCTTGCTTATTTAATACTTATTTAATGTTTCATTTAAATACAGGCAATCTTACGAAAAGACTTTTGTTCCTAACTTAAAAATCCCCAAGTATGCTTACTAAAATTAAAAAAATCGTGTATGTCGTAGGAATTTCGATGTTGTTTTTAGGAACAAAAACCTATGCTCAACAACTGCTTATCCATTACTGGAACTTCAATGACAACTCTTCTCAAACCAATTTATTAACACCTTCCACTTCAATTATTACAG
>CAYMRD010000002.1:0-190638 GCA_964392775.1 uncultured Bifidobacteriaceae bacterium | reverse complement strand
TTAAACTAAAAGTAAGCTTTGCACAAGGCAGTGGCGGAACGGTTGGCAATAACCGTTTTGATAATTTTACGTTGGATGCTGTGCCTGTTTCAGTTTCTCCCACTTTAGTTCATTACTGGAGCTTTAATGACAACTCTTCTCAAACCAATTTATTAACACCTTCCACTTCAATTATTACAGGAGCATCCATCACACACATTGCAGGTGGTATCAGCTCGATAGATGTTGCAGGCGGAACGGGACAAAACTTTAATGCGGATAATCTTAATGCACGCAATGGTGACGCTTCGGGTTCACACTTGCGTTTTAACGACCCTATTGGCGGAGAATTGGTTTTTGCTTTGCCAACAACAGGATATAAAGATGTTGTTGTAAAATTCGCTACACGCAGGTCTGGTTCGGGCGCAGGCACGCAAAACTGGTTTTACACCACAGACGGAACAAACTATACGTCTTTCGGAACAGTTACTCCCATTGACGGCAACCCTGTTCTGGAAACATTAGATTTTACTTCCATTGCTGCTGCAAACAACAATCCTGATTTTAAACTAAAAGTAAGCTTTGCACAAGGCAGTGGCGGAACGGTTGGCAATAACCGCTTTGATAATTTTACGTTAGACGCTACGTCAATTGGCGGTGTTGATAATACACCTCCGGTTGTTGCTTTTAATCCTGTTCATCAAACATCTAATGTGGCAATTACCGTTCATCCGAAAATTTCATTCAATGAACCTGTGCGTTTAATTAACGATAATGCCATCGACAACAGCAATGTCGCAACGCTTGTAGAATTGCGGTTGAATAACCAGTCAGGAGCATTGGTTCCTTTTACTGCCACGTTCGCAAACGATGAAATTACCATCATCCCGAACGCTTCTCTAACAAACAACCAGCAATATTATGTGGCGTTGTTAAATAATGTTGTAGAAGATTTCAGCGATAACGCAATTGCTTCGGTGCAGTCGGCACAGTTTACTACCATTTCATTACAGACCTCTTTCAGTGCGGGCGATATGGTTTTTGTGGCATACAGGATGAATGCTACTGCAACGGAGGATGAAATTGCATTGCTGACATTTGTTGACATCATTCCCGGAACGGTGATTAATCTTACCGATGCTAAATACACCACCAATGCCCAGCCGCAATGTTCGGGTGGAATAGTGTGGACTGCTCCTGCCAACGAATGTATTACCGCAGGCACAGTGATTACCATTCAAACAGAAGCATTGGTTGCCAACAAAGGAACGGTTACAGGTTCGGGCTTCGGGTTAAGCTCAGGTGGCGATCAGGTAATTGTTTACACAGGAACTGCTGCCAGCCCGAATTATATTACCGCTTTAACATCCAATAATTGGGTTGGCAACAACACCTCTTGCGGAGGCAGCTTATCCATGATACCGGCAGGTTTAGCAGATGGCATTACTTCCGCCAATCTGAATTCTGCTCCCGGAAATGTTTCGGGCAACAGCGTGAATGCTTATTACAGCGGAACACAAGCAGGAACTCCCGCGCAATTAAAAGCAGCTATTTTAAATCCTGTTAACTGGACAGCCATTGGCGGCTCTACTCCGCCACAGGTTTGGCCCAATTACAGTTTCCCCGGTCCGCCAAGCATCAGCAGTGCAACTGTAATCAGCAGCAATTCCATTCAGTTAATTTTTACTGCCGGTTTGGATTTGGTAAGTGCAGCCGACATCACCAACTACACAGGTATTACAGGTTTAACATCTGCTAATGTTACTAATAACGGAAACGCTGTTGATACAGTAACTTTAGTTTACAGCAGTCCATTTGCAAGCGGAACCTCCTATACCTTAACCGTAAATAATGTTGAAAATGCCGGTGGACTGGCGATGGGTTGTCCTTATACATTCAGCTTTAGCTATAACACGCAAGTTTCATTCGCTTCTAATTTCATAGTCGTAAATGAAGATGCAGGCACACTGAATTTTATAGTGAATATTACCAATCCGTCTGCCGCTTCTGTTGAGCTTGCTGTGCTGGGAACACCATACAGCACTGCCGGTGCTAATGATTTTACGTTGGCAACACAAATATTGAACATCACCGGCTCAACTTCAACCCTGCAAATTTCTATTCCAATCATTGATGATAACAGTGATGAGCAAACGGCTGAATATTTTGTACTTGCATTGAGAAACCCTGTTTCGTGCAATATTACAGGCGATACCTTAGCAACTGTTTACATCAAAGACAACGACCGCCTTGCACCTGTTCCGACCAATGACATAGAACTGTTGTATGTCGGCAGCTTCGACCCTTCAGGTTCGAGCAGCAGCACTTGCGAGGTAGTGGCTTATGATGCGGCTTCCAAACGTCTGTTTACATCAAGCGCCATCAGCGGATATTTGGACATCATTAATTTTTCAAATCCTGCATCGCCAGGCATCATCAACTCAATAGACATCAATCCTTATGGAGGTATTACAAGCGTAGCCGTTCATAATGGTATAGTAGCAGTGGCATCGCCCAATGCGGCAGAAGAATTAGACGGTTCTGTTCTGTTTTTTGATATTAATGGCACATTGCAAAAGCAGCTAACGGTAGGCGCATTGCCCGATATGATTGTTTTTACGCCCGATGGCACAAAAGTTTTAACTGCCAATGAAGGACAACCCAAAACCGATTATAGCGTTGATCCCGAAGGTTCGGTGAGCGTTATTGATATTTCGGGTGGAATTACATCGCTGACACAGGCAAATGTTACCACATTATATTTCACATCGTTTAATGCACAGGAAGCTGCTTTAATAGCAAGCGGAGTGCGTAAAACATGGTCGGCAAGCACGCTTTCGCAGGATTTAGAGCCAGAATACATTGCCATCAGCGGCAACTCGCAAAAGGCATGGGTTACTTTACAGGAAAATAATGCCATTGCCGAAATTAACTTGCAAACAAACACGGTAACAAACTTATGGGCTTTGGGAACAAAAGATTTTAATGCTACGGGCAATGGGTTTGATGCTTCTGATAACAACAACGAAATACTGATAGCCAACTGGCCCCTGAAAGCGTTTTATATTCCTGATGCGCTGGCAACCTATTCGGTTGGCTCAACAAACTATATTATCACAGCCAACGAAGGTGATGAAAAAGAATATGCGGCATTGGTTGAACGTACAACTGTTGGCGCTGCCGATTATGTATTAGACTCTGCAACGTTTCCCAATGCAGCAATGCTCAAGCAAAGCCACAATCTGGGGCGTATGCGTGTAACCAACCTGAATGGTGACACGGACGGTGATGGTGATTACGATGAAATTTATTGCGTTGGAACACGTTCATTTTCTATCTGGAATGCAGATACTAAAACATTGGTGTATGACAGTGGTGATGATTTTGAATTATACACTTCAACCGAGCCGTCCATTTCAGCGTTGTTTAATTCCGACCACGAAAGCAATTCTAAGAAATCCCGCAGTCGTGCAAAAGGTCCCGAACCCGAAGGCGTTATTATCGCAGAACTTTCAGGTAAAAAATACGCTTTCATCTCGCTTGAGCGGATTGGCGGTGTGATGGTATATGATGTTACCGACCCCAATGATGTAAAATTTGTTGACTACAAAAACAGCCGTAGCGTATCTGCCTATACAGGCGACCATGGTCCGGAAGGCATTATTTTTATTCCTGCGGCTCAGAGTCCAGATGGTAAAGATTATATTATAGTGGCAAATGAAATAAGCGGAACACTTTCGGTTTTTGAAGTCAAAAACAATAATGTTGCTACTGCGATAAATTCAGTTTCGGCCACTACCACAACCTTTAATATATTTCCGAATCCATCTAACAACGGTATTGTTTATTTCAACAGAGTGGCCGATGTTGAAGTAACGGATGGTTTGGGCAGAATGGTTTATAAAGGAACTAACCGATTAACTTTAGACGTGAGTGGTTACAAACAAGGTATTTATTTTGTCCGCACACTGGACGGGGGTGTAGTTCGTTTAGTTGTGAGTAAATAATAAAGGTTATGTATTAATGTAATGTTGTTGGTAGTCACTTCGAGTAGGCTGCAAGCCGTATCGAGAAGTGTTTGGTCTCGATACGCAATGCTCTACAAATCCTCAGCAATTGCTACTCGACCGGACTGATTGCTAAAAAACAACACTTTACTAATACATAACAATAATAAATAAGCTGCAAAGCCCAAGATAAAAAGTGAAGTTGATACAGTAAATCAAAAACCTCCGGGAGTCAAACAGAAAACTCACGGCGGTTTTTGATTTTTTAGAGCAGGAACTAAGAAAGCATGTTAAAACTGAAAAGAAAGTTCGCGCATTTTCACGCAGGTAAAGAATTAGCCAAAAATTCCCCTAATCCACAACTACAACAGACAGAAAAAGCATTCCATATCAGAAAATTAGCCACATCAGATTGATAGAATAATTGGGCTTTTGTATGGAATGAATATGCTGTTAACTATTAGTCGTCACTGGCTTAGCTTGCACCGCAAGGTTCATAGCCCCGCTTACTTTTTCTTCTAAGAGGGCAATATCCAGCACTTCTAACATATTGGTTACAAAGTGGAAGTTCAGGTCTTTCAAATAATCAGCCTTTATTTCATTTACATCTTTGCGGTTGTTCTCGCAGAGGATGATATCGTTGATGCCGGCACGTTTGGCGGCCAGTATTTTTTCTTTCACACCACCAATCGGCAATACCTTGCCACGCAGGGTGATCTCGCCTGTCATGGCCAGTTTTGCTTTTACCTTACGTTGGGTAAATACCGAAGCCAATGAGGTAAGCATGGTGATACCGGCCGAAGGACCATCTTTAGGCACAGCACCTGCCGGTACGTGGATATGCAGGTCCCATTGGTCAAACACAAGCGGGTCAATTTGCAAATAGTCTGAATGCGATTTTAAGAAGGTCAAAGCCGTAATGGCCGACTCTTTCATCACATCACCCAACGAACCTGTGAGGGTGAGTTTTCCGGTTCCTTTGGTCAATGAACTTTCGATAAACAAAATTTCACCACCTACGCTGGTCCAGGCCAGCCCTGTAACCACACCGGCCACATCGTTGTTCTGGTAGCTTTCTTTTTCTACACGTTCCACACCTAAGATATTGTACACATCTTCGCTGTCGAGTTTCTTTTTGCCCTTGCCGGTGCTTACTTTTTGGCGGGCCACATTGCGGGCCACTGAAGCAATTTGTTTTTCGAGTCCACGCACACCACTTTCGCGGGTATAACCTTCCACAATTTTTTCGAGGGCTTCGTCTGTTAAATCGAAGTCGGCCTTCTTTAATCCGTGGTTTTCTTTTTGTTTAGGCAATAAGTATTTGCGGGCAATCTGAATTTTTTCCTCTAGTGTATACCCGTTCACCTCAATGATCTCCATACGATCGAGCAAAGCCGGCTGAATGGTATCCAGTGAGTTGGCCGTAGCAATGAACATCACATTCGAAAGGTCGTAGTCAATCTCTACATAGTTATCGTAAAACGCATGGTTTTGTTCAGGGTCGAGTACCTCAAGCAGGGCAGAGGATGGGTCGCCCCTAAAGCTGTTCCCAATTTTATCAATTTCATCCAATACAAAAACCGGGTTGGATGAATTGACCTTTTTCAGGTTTTGGATGATACGTCCGGGCATGGCACCGATATAAGTTCTGCGGTGTCCGCGGATTTCGCTTTCATCGTGTAATCCACCCAAGGCTATGCGCGCATACTTGCGGTTCAATGATTTGGCGATGGATTTTCCGAGGGAAGTTTTACCCACACCCGGAGGGCCTACCAAACACAAAATCGGACTTTTCATATTGCCTTTCAGCTTCAACACTGCAAGGTATTCGAGGATACGTTCCTTAATTTTTTCGAGGCCAAAATGATCTTCATCCAAAATTTTCTCGGCACGTTTCAGGTCAAAACTGTCTTTGGTATAATCACCCCAGGGAAGGTCCAATAAGGTTTGCAGGTAACTCGATTGCATCGAATAATCGGGAGCCATCGGGTTCATTCTGCGCAGTTTTTCAACTTCCTTTTTAAAGGCTGCCATCACTGTTTCGCCCCATTTTTTTGCTTCGGCAGCCTTGAGCATGTTTTCAATTTCCCGCTCAGGCGAGTCTTGTCCCAACTCTTCCTGTAAGGCACGTATTTGTTGCTGTAAAAAGTATTCGCGTTGTTGTTTGTCTAAGTCGCCCCGAACCTTGCTCTGAATTTCGTTTTTGAGCTGTAGTTGCTGTAATTCTTTGGTGAGGTATTCGAGCACCTTTTCACCACGCTCTTTAAAGGCTTCAATCTCTAAAATAGATTGTTTGCCCGCTACATCGAGGTTCATGTTTGAGGAGATAAAATTCACCAAAAACTTAGGACTTTCGATATTGCGGATGGCGATGCTGGCTTCGGAAGGGATATAAGGCGAAACGTCAATGATCTGCAGGGCTAAATCTTTGATAGACGATACCAAAGCGGTTTGCTCCTTATTGCTGTCGAGTTTGTACTCGGGCAAAGCGGTAATGCTGGCGCGGATATACGGTTCGGTGCTCAGGCATTCTTTGAGGCGGAAACGTCTTTTACCCTGAATAATGACAGTGGTATTGCCATCGGGCATGCGCAGCATTTTTATGATTTGCGCCACGGTTCCTACCTGATATAAATCGGCAAACTCCGGGTCTTCCACATTGGCATCCAGCTGTGTAGCTACGCCAATCGGACTTTTGCTCTTGTAAGCATCCTTAATGAGGCTGATGGATTTATCGCGCCCCACGGTAATGGGTATGACAACCCCCGGAAACAATACGGTATTGCGAAGCGGTAATATTGGCAGACTATCAGGCAAAATTTCCTTATCCATTTCCTCTTCCTCTTCCTGAGAAAGCAATGAAATGAACTCCTGGTTATCGCTCTCATCACTGATAAGGCTTTGTATTACAAACGAATCTCTTTCTTTCATGGTCAAAAATATAGGTGAATAACACCGTTCGGGTTAAACGGGCCATTCAGGGTTCAACCTTCGTGCCAGAGGGGGGGGAGGATGTTAATTGTGTTGATTGGTTAATATGTTAAATACGTACACAAAGGCCTCGAAATGTTTAAGAAGGGAAAGAACACGAAGGCCCACGCTCACGTCTCGACTCCGACATGACCCGCCCACACTCTACGCTTAAATAAAGCACAATGCCCATGTCAGATCGAGCACCTGCACTGAGCCTGTCGAAGTGTAGACGAGAGCTGACTGATAACGAATAGAAGGGCATTTCTTCGTGCTCTTTCATCTTTCTTCTTTTTAGTGTCGTGTACAAATACATTGATTGATCCATTCAGTTCACTAGTTTAATTTGCCAATTGCTTACTTTCTTATTATTGCGGGTTGTTCCGATAGCCTTTCGGGATGCGAGTTGACGGGTTGAGAGGACTCTGCTTCAATTTGTCAAGTCAGTTCGAGTAGCTAGCTGAGGTATTGTGATGGGGGTGTATCGAGAACAGGTAAATTAAGTACGAGAGTTGGAGTCGCTTCTCGATACAAACGCCTACGCACATGCCAGCCCAAGGTTCACGAAGTGACTACCGCGGACTCCTAAGAAGTGACAAAAGTCTTCTCATAATTCATCATCCTTAATACGCTAACACAGATTCCTTAATACTCTCTAAATATTGCACAAATAGGTTTGTACCGTTAAATAATAACAACAAACCTTATGAAAAAATTAAACCTGTTTTTAGTGCTATTGGCTGTGTCGTCATTGGCATTTGCCCAATCTAAACTGGCAATGAATGAAGTACCCAAAGCAGTTGTTCAATCTCACTTATCCCAAAACTCTTATGGAAGTACCCACACGAATTGGAGTACAGACAGTAACGATATTTTCAAGGTTAAATATCTGGATGAAGGTAATCTTTGGGAATCGCAATTTCGTGCCAATGGAAGTTGGGTTCGAACATTCAGAGTAATTAGTTATGATGAAGTGATGGCAAAGATTCAAAGCCAAGTAACGAGTTCTTATCCCAGTGCTCAGGTTGAAAGTTCACGTATTGAACTCAACAACGAAGGCAAGTTTTGCATTGTAGAATTGAATGAAGCAAAACAATGCAGAACCCTTTATTTTACTACGTCAAGTCTGTTTTATAAGTAGCAGTCACATCAGCTTGCTGAGGTATTGGTAGGGGGGCGAGAACAGGTAAATTAAGAGGAGTCGCTTCTCGATACAAACGCTTACGCACACGCCACCCAATGTTCGAAGTGACTCTTCGTTCACCGAAGTATCAGCGTAGGTGAAGCCGGCTGATTCACCGCTTTATTTTATGTTCGATACTAATAAATATTGCTTGCGACAACCACCCGCGGACTGCTGACCGATTAACTGCCGACTTCATTTTTAGTATATCTGCGTCCGTTTAATCCCATCCCACATAATTGAAAACAATTGATCCATTTCGGAGTCAGTGGGTTGTTTCTGGAGTTGGGTGGCTACTTTAACAGTTCCGTGAATGCTGCCGAACATATGGGCTTTGAGTAATTCGATGTCGAGCATTTTGAGGATGCGGTTTTGCTGTCCGTATTCCAAAAACTGATTCAGTGGGATTTGTTGCTGTGCAAGTTCGGTGATCAAATCTTCTGCAATCACTCCGCTGAATAGATACTGCTCCACAAAGAGCATTTTTTGGGGATGCTCTAAACAGAACCGGAAGTAAGCATGCCACATGTTTTTATAGGTGCTGTAAAAGTTTCCGGTGGCATGGGCCGGGTCGAGAAAAGCTGAAACCGACTCGTTTTTAGTTTGTTTGAACACGGCATTGATCAGTTCTTCTTTGCTCTTGTAATAGATGTAAAGCGTACCTGTTGCAATGCCCGCCTCAGCCGCTACTTCAGCCATTTTGAGTCCGCTGAAACCGGTTTTGAGCAAGATGTTTAGGGCCGCAGCATGAATATCCTTTACTTTATTTTCGTCTTTGAGTTTAGGCATAATGGGGTTGCAAGGTAGGTGAATATTAGTTCATTTACAATGAGGGGGATGTTAATTGTGTTGATATGGAGGAGCTGAATGGTCGAAGGCAGTAATGAGAAGTTAATGCAGAGAAGCATTACGGTAAGGTGGCATTCTGTAAAGGAGTTCACACAGAGAGAAATCAAAGAAGCACAGAGGGCCACAGAGTTTGATGTTGTACACGACAGGGTTCTGTGTTTCTCTGTGTCTACCTCCGTGGGCTCTGTGTGAAACTTTTTCAAAGAAGCACAGAGGGCCACAGAGTTTGATATTGTACACGACAGGGTTCTGTGCTTCTCTGTGTCTGCCTCCGTGTATTCTGTGTGAAACTCTTTTATTTGGTTGCTTAAGTAAAATCACGTTCTAATGCACATTTACTTAACCAACTCAATTACTTAATTACCCAATTACTTACCAACTTAATTACTTTAGTTTCTCTTTCAGATAAATCCCCGTAAAACTCGCCTTCACTTTCACCAGATCCTCCGGTGTTCCTTCAAATACCAAGTTTCCTCCGGTGGTGCCGGCTTCAGGACCAAGATCTATAACCCAATCTGCATATTTGATTACATCCATATTGTGTTCGATAACGATGATGGAATTGCCTTGTTTAATTAAGGCATCAAATGAAGCAAGCAGCTTGTTGATATCGTTAAAATGCAATCCTGTAGTGGGTTCATCAAAGATAAAAAGCACGTGGTCATTGTTTTTACCGCGCCCCAAAAACGAAGCTAATTTCACACGCTGGGCTTCACCACCCGAAAGAGTATTGGATGATTGCCCGAGTTGCACATAACCCAAACCCACTTCCTGCAAGGGTTTTATTTTATTGACGATGGAATGTTCATCAGCAAAAAATACAATGGCCTCATCCACGCTCATGTTCAATACATCGCTGATATGTTTGTCGCGAACCTTCACATCCAGAATTTCTTCTTTAAACCGTGCGCCTTTGCACTCTTCACAAGGCAAATGAATATCGGCCATAAACTGCATTTCGATGGTTACTTCACCTTCGCCCTGACAGGTTTCACAGCGGCCTCCGTCTACGTTAAATGAAAAGTGCTGAGGCTTGTATCCACGGCTTTTAGAGATGGTTTGTGATGCATACAAATCACGAATGGCATCGTAGGCTTTGATATAGGTAATAGGGTTGGAGCGGGATGATTTGCCGATCGGATTCTGATCTACCAGTTCCACTTGTTTAATGCTGTTGAGATTGCCTTCGATGGCATCATGAGCTCCGGTTTTTTCACCTGCATAATTACCTAAATGTTTTTGAATGGCCGGGAACAATACACTTTTAACAAGCGTTGTTTTTCCCGAACCCGAAACGCCTGTGACAACAGTCAGTGTATGCAAAGGAAACCTTGCAGTAATATTTTTTAAGTTATGCTGGCGTGCGCCTCTCACTGTCAGGAAATCATTGCTCTGCCTGCGTTTGGTGGGAACAGGAACTTCCTGTTTGCCTGATAAGTATGCTCCGGTTAAACTGTTTGGATGTTTGGTCACTTCTTTTACCGTGCCTTGCGCAATGAGTTGTCCGCCACCTACACCGGCCATCGGACCAATATCAATCAGCTCATCTGCAACCTTCATCATATCTTCATCGTGTTCCACTACCACCACGGTATTGCCAATATCACGTAAGCGCTGCAATACACCAATCAGTTTTTCGGTATCGCGGGAGTGCAAACCAATGCTGGGTTCATCCAAAATATACAAGGAACCCACCAGACTGCTGCCCAATGACGTTGCAAGGTTGATGCGCTGTGATTCGCCACCCGACAAGGTGTTTGACAAACGGTTTAAGGATAAATAACCAAGTCCCACATGTTGCATAAACAACAGGCGTGCGTTGATTTCGGTGAGCATACGTTTGGCAATGGATTGGTGGTAATCGCTCAAGGTAAGCGAACCAAAATACACTGCGGCATCGTCAATGCTCATCAATAACAATTCAGAGAGTGATTTATGGGCTTGTCCTTTTTTTTTCGATACATCCACCAGTTTCACATAGTTGGCATCTTTGCGCAGGCGTGTACCTTTGCAATCGGGACAACCGGTTTTGCCACGGTAGCGGGCCAGCATCACGCGGTACTGGATTTTATAGGTTTGTTTTTCGAGGTCTTTAAAAAATCCGTTTAAACCGTCCCAACTGGCATCACCCTGCCATAAAAAATCTTTTTGCTCTGAGCTAAGTTCATAGTAAGGTTTGTGAATGGGGAATTTATTTTTAGTGCTCAGCTTGATGAACATCGTTTTCCATTCGCTCATTTTTTCACCTTTCCAAGGCACAATGGCATCCTGAAAGATAGAGAGACTTTTATCAGGCACAACAAGGTCTTCGTCAATGCCAATCACCGAACCAAAACCTTCGCAGGTAGGGCAGGCTCCATAAGGATTGTTGAAGCTAAAAAAGTTGACACTGGGTTCTTCAAATGTGATTCCATCCAACTCAAACTTATTGCTGTATGATTGTTGGGTGAAACCACCTTCGGCATTGGCCACATGGCTCAGGCAGTCTCCGTGTCCTTCGTGAAAAGCCGTTTGCACCGAATCGGCCACACGGTTTTGAAAATCTTCATCACCATGAAGAACTGCAAAACGATCAACGAGAAGATAGAGGTTGGAGGTTGGAGGTTGGAGGGGTTTATCGGTTTTTGATTTTTTGATTTCAATTGTTGCATTACCCTCTTCGGATTTCGGATTTCGAATTTTTGTATTCGAATTTTCTTTCAGATAATCTTCGATGTCGATAGTCTCTTCATTTACCAGTAATCTATTAAATCCGTTTTGCAAATAGATCTCCAGTCGTTTGTTGAGGTCTTTGCCGGGTTGAATATTTACCAGCAACCATACCTTGGTTTGTTCGGGTAAACTTAGCAGGTGGTTCACTACGCTTTCAACTGTATCGCGTTTAACAGGTTTATCTGAAACAGGAGAGAAGGTAGTACCCACGCGGGCAAACAATAATTTAAGGTAATCGTATATCTCGGTGGTGGTGGCAACGGTAGAACGAGGGTTGCGGGTATTTACTTTTTGTTCGATGGCAATGGCAGGCGAGATGCCGTGTATATAATCCACATCGGGCTTGTTCATCTTACCTAAAAACTGGCGGGCGTAGGCCGATAAACTTTCTACATACCTGCGCTGACCTTCGGCATACAACGTATCAAATACCAGCGATGATTTACCGGAACCCGATACACCTGTAACCACAGTAAGTGCATTGCGCTTAATGGTTACATCTATATTTTTAAGGTTGTGCACGCGTGCACCTTTGATGATGATATCTTTGGTTTTGGGTTCGCTCTTAAATTTCATTGCCGATGGGTCTGCTATCTCGTGTATCTGTAGTGCTGAATTTGCAAGGTACGAATGTACACCCGAATCCCTTTTTTATGATAGGAAAAGTGCTATTTTGATTTTTAATTGCAGATATGAAACAATCAATCTACTTAGGGGCATTTTTGATGTGCATCCGTTTTGCCTCCGCTCAGCTTATCAGTGTGAGTATGGGGCCATCATTTGCTGTTGGCGATTACGGAAGCAAGGAGTTTACCAACGCAAAAGGCAGTCAGGCAGGAGTAGGATTAAATGCTAAAATCAGCAATTCATTTTTTCCAACGAGTATCGTTTCGCCTACAGCATTTATATTTTTCAACAACAATTCAATGACCAGCGGGGAAATTGAAGCCTTGTTTCCAAGACTCGACTATATACCTTTGAGTCCTTACCGTCAGTTTGGTGCAGGCATTGGACTAACCGTTCAGTCCAAACAAAAAGGTATCAATGCAGGGGTATCCGGAAATATCGGAGTGGCTGATTATGCCTCGGCCGGATTTGTATTGAATGATATGAAATCGACCAACTATGTAAAGGTAAAACCTAACAATGTTGCAGGAATGATATACAGCTTTGGAGGTTTTGTAAGGATTCCGGTTTCCGAAAGGGTAACATTGAATGTGAATGTTGAATACTGGGGAGGGAAGGTTGATTATGGAGAGTTAGAATATGAATCTCAGGGGATGTACTATTCGTCACCCGTAGATGTTAAGATACCAGTTCAGTTCATTGCTGCACAAGTTGGGTTCTCCGTTAACCTTCAACGCTACTCAACAGATTAATTTTTTGGTTTATTCAAATGTATCCGTATATTCGAATGACAAAAATCACTTAACCATTACCCAAACCAACCAATAGCCTATAGTCTAATTCTACACTTTTTTATCTGAGTTAACCTTTAATCATTCCAACTATGGATGTTCAGAAAATAAGTGATCAGGAATTGATCCGACTATACCTACAGGGTAATGAGGCCAGCCTCGAAACGTTAATCAAGCGCCACCAGCGCAATGTGTTTTCCGCCATTTATATCATGGTGCGTAACCGCTCGCTTGCTGAAGATATTTTTCAGGAGACGTTTATCAAAATCATTCACACCCTTCGTTCGGGTAAATACAACGATGAGGGAAAGTTTGCGCCCTGGGCTGCCCGTGTGGCGCGCAATCTCACCATTGATTATATCCGCAAGATGAAGCGTGATGTAACGATTACCGACAGTGAGGGGAATGATATCTTCAACTACATCACGATTGCCGAGGAGTCGAACGAAGACAAAATCATTCGTTCGCAATCGGAGCATTATGTTCGTCAGTTGGTAAAACGTCTGCCCGAAGAGCAACGTGAGGTTTTGGTAATGCGCCAATGGGGCAATATGAGCTTTCAGGAAATTGCCGATGCTACGGGTGTAAGCATTAATACGGCCTTGGGACGTATGCGGTATGCGCTTAACAACCTGCGCAAGATGATGAATGAGCAAGGTGTGAAAATAATGGATTGAGAACAAGGCTGTTGGGTGTTATTGTGTGGATGTGGTCAAAGCATTCGCACAATAACTTAGTTGGCGTTGCGTTTAATTGGATATCAACCATTTAAAACAGCGATTTCGCCTATGTCCGAAATTTACACTTCAAACAATCTTCTCCGCTTTATTTACAACGAAACAGAAACATCTGAATCAGCATTTATCAATGAGCTGATAGAGCAGGATGCTAACGTAGCAGCGGAATATGAGCAATTACAGGAAACGGTTTCTTTGGTAGAATCAGCTTCACTTGATGTTCATCCTACTTCCATCAATATGATTATGGAGTATGCACATCGGCTTGATGCAGCAGCAATGGTGAAGTGACTTATTTTTTTGTACACCAAGCCACAAAAATTTTAAGATAAGAAAGACACCAAGGTCGAGTTGCGCGATGTCAGACTGAGTTTATCGAAGTCCGACATTTTACTTCACTTTGGCCTCCCTTCGGTAAACTCAGGGTGACAGCATTTTGGTTGATTTTTCGTTCACCGAAGTTTCAGCGTAGGTGTGTATTCACTGTATGCAGATTGCCTACTGTCTACTTTTTTGCCTACTTCAAAGGTTGCGAGTTGGCTTCGATAAACTCAGCCTGACAATTATTGCGGGTTGTTTATTTTGGGTTGTTTAGTTGATTTGTAGCATTCCGTTATTGCTTACTGCCTACTTTCTTTTTTGCCTACTGTATTGAGTGTCTATTCGAATCCCAACGTTTTGATAATCTGCTCGATCTGCCAATCCTCAACAGGGTTGTATTCGTTTTTTAAATCAGCCGAAAATACTTTGGCCATACCTTGCCAATACATGGCTGTAAAACCTCCGCGGTATTCTTTTAGGAGGGTATAGGTATCCTTACCGGTTTCGCGGTGTATGAGCTTAATCAATATTTTTCCTTGTGATACGGTAAGGTTCACCAAATCATCCATAAACTGATCCTTGATGGCTTCTTCGGTGCGTTTCAAATATTCTTTACGGGCTTTTTCAGTGGGGAGCAATTCGAGGTTTTGTTCCATCAACTGAAAGCGAAAGCCCGCCATTTTTGCGTAGGGCAATACTTTTTTTACATCCCTCACTAGTTTCTGATAACGTTTTTCATATTCAGGATCTTTTTGGGCTTCAACTATAAACGGAGGCAGGTTGTATTGTTTAACAGTATCTTGTTGTTGGGCTTGCACTTTGAGCAGCCCCAATAACAGCATACAAAAAATGATTCCCGGTTTTAACATGTTGTTGCAGCAGATGGAAAGAATGATGCCAATAGTTTAAGCAGATGGCGATTGATTACGTTTAGAGAGTAACCAAACGGTTGAAATCAATCCTACGGTGAACAATAATACTGAAATGATTTCGGCTTGGGTGATGGCATGGCCTGCAATTTTGTAGGTAGTGTTCACTCTGATTTGCTCAATTAAAAAACGTTCAACACCATTAAACATCAGGTAAATGCTGAACAATAATCCGGCAGTTTGGATGCGTGTGCGAATGCCCCACAATATGCCAAAGATGGCAAACGACATCAATACTTCATACAACGGTGTTGGGAATACAGGCTCGGGCAATACATTGCAATGGTGGCCAATACAACCTTCAATCGGAATACCTTCTCCAATTACGTTGTGAGGGTAGGTATAACTCCACAACCAATCAGGTAAAACCGACATCCACTCAGGTTTGGCAGCAAGGTTTACAATACCCCAATCTCCATCACCGCTCAGGTGGCAACCAATGCGCCCCATTCCATACGCCAGTATCAAGGCCGGAGCGGTGGCATCAATCATGTGTTTCCAGTGAATGCCTTTTTTGCCGGTATAACGCAAAACCATGACGGTGGCTACAATCAATCCTCCGTAATAGGTGAGTCCGCTAAACGAAAACAAAGTGCCAATTGGGTCGGCTGCAAAATCATCAAGGTTTTCAAGGTTGTGGAATATTTTGGCGCCCAGCAAACCCGAAACAGCAGCAATCAATAATACATTGCCCATTATTTCATAAGGATGAACCAATATTGTTTTGGTAGATTCGGTCTTGGCTTTTGCTTTGTCGTCTTCCTGTTTTGCAAAGTAATAGGCAATACCACCTCCGATGATAGCACCAATCAGGTTGCCTCGAAGCGAAAGGATAAATCCCTGGGTATCGTTGAGCAAATCACCATAGTGAAGCAATATTTCAAGTCCTTTAAATCCGATGAGTGCACCCACTAAAATTTGTGAAACAAAATCTTGCGTGGTCAACCGCTTGTTAAGGGTAATGGTTTGGTTAAAAGCTTTAATCAAACCAAGCGATTCTTTGCGTTTAAGTTCTAACGAACTGAAATAGTAAGCAGCTAAAAACGAAAGGCCCATAAAAAAACCAAAGGTTTGAATGGGCATTGGAATATTGAGTCCTAAAAGGTCGTTGAGTAAATCGGAAATGGTTGGATACATGTGTTACGTTGTATGTTTAATTCAACGCTTGCAATGTACACATATTTGCAAAGATGTAAAGTGTGGAATCTGTTAAAACACGAGTGCCGGTACTTTGGTATCGACTACCATGTCGCTATCAATCTCTCCCAACTCTACATCCATAATCTCGTTTACTGAAAGCGGGTCGTATTGTTTTTTGACCTTCACATAATTGTCGGTGAAGCCGTGCATCACGCTGCCATCATTTTCAATCTCCCACAACACAGGACGAACGGTTCCTAAAAACTGCTCATAGAAGAACCTCCGTTTTTTATCACTTAGGATATGCAACATCTTGCTACGCTCGGCACGCTCGTGCATTGGTACTCGTCCCGGTAACTTATTAGCTGTTGTATTGTTGCGTTCACTGTATGTGAAAACATGCAAGTATGAGATGTCTAAGTCGTTTAGGTAATTGTAAGTGTCGAGGAAATCCTCATGTGTTTCGCCCGGGAATCCCACAATCACATCCACACCAATACAACAATGTGGCATCAGCGTTTTGATTTTGTTTACCCTTGATGTATACAAAGCCGTCAGGTATTTTCTGCGCATGCTCTGCAAAATTTTATCGGAACCCGATTGTAACGGAATATGGAAATGAGGAACCACGGTTTTAGAAGCAGCTACAAATTCTATGATTTCGTCAGTAAGCAAGTTCGGTTCGATTGAAGAGATGCGCAGCCGGCTGAGGCCTTCAACTTCATCCAATGCTTTGAGTAATCCTAAAAAGTTTTCGCCTGTGTTCACTCCAAAATCGCCCGTGTTTACACCCGTAAGTACAATTTCGCGTATACCCTGATCCACCACTTCTTTGGCTTGTTTAACAACGTTTTCAATCGTATCGCTGCGGCTTGAGCCACGCGCCAATGGAATGGTGCAAAACGAACAGAAATAGTCGCAACCATCCTGAACCTTTAAGAATGAACGGGTACGGTCGCCAATAGAGTAGGAGGCATGGTATTCCAATACCTCTTTGATTTTGCCGTCTTTTACTTCGGCTACTTCCTTTTTGCAGGTATCGGTGAGGTATTGGTTGATATTGAATTTTTCGGCAGCGCCCAAAACCAAATCAACTCCGGGAATATTGGCAATCTCCTGTGGTTTAAGCTGAGCATAACAACCTATGATGGTTACAAAAGCCTGCGGATTGTGTCGCAAAGCCTCTTTTACAATGCGTTTGCACTTTTTGTCGGCATTATCGGTTACAGAGCAGGTATTAATTACATACACATCCGCTCCCTGTTCGAACGCCACCTTCTGGTAGCCTTCATCCATCAACTGGCGGCCAATGGTTGAGGTTTCCGAAAAGTTGAGCTTACAGCCCAAAGTATAAAACGCTACGCTTTTATTCATGCGCGGCAAATTTAAGTAAATATCTGTGAGTAGGAAACAGTTATGATTTTAGCTATGTAACAATGCAACTTCGATTGAATGTTCTTAATCTTATCATAAACCATATCAAAAGACTTGCTGGTGGTTTTATGGGTTTGTGTTGTGGAGATAAACAGTTTATATTGTAGATTACAATCTTTATTCAACCCCAGTGATTCGAGTACGGCCAATCCTTCTTCTGTGTTTGTTGCTTATTGCGGGCCGAACCGTGGCGCAAACCTGTACTTTGGTGCAAACAGATTCTATCGTATGTGCCGGAACAACCGTTAATTTTGCCGTTTCAACATCAAGCGGAACACCTGCAACCTATAGCTGGGCTTTTGGTGATGGATTTACAGCATCAACAGCTACTCCGGGGCATACCTATATTCTTGAAGGATCTTACACGCCTTCGGTAACCGTAACGTTTAGCGGAGGGGCCAGTTGTTCAATAAGTGGGAACCCAATCCGGGTGTTTGCCAAACCGAACGCTAAGTTTACCATTACGTCTGACGATACCCTTTGTTTTAAGAATAACAACCTGTGCATACTTGATCAATCAACTCCGGGTAACTCAAATGCTCCATTGAAAAAGCGCATCTTTCAACTGAGCAACGGGTATATCAAGTTAGAAAGCAGTCCTCCGTTTAATCCGAATCTTTGTTATCAAAATACGACTGATATTGGTGGACACTTGTATTCATTAGTGCTTGAAGTAACCGATACCAATAATTGCGTAGACCGTTTGCAGAAAACGGATTCGGTGTTATTGTTACCGCAAATGCCGGCCATATCTTATTCTGCTGATGTGCCTCCAACCTGTTATACCACAACAGTCACCTTTACCAATCATTCAAGTATTTCTCAATCTAGAGTAAAGTCGTTTCAATGGGATTTTGGCGATACCACATTCAATACAAGCAGTTGGGCATCTGTTAACCATACTTATACTGGTAAAGGAATGTATGCACCTAAATTGATGGTAACGGATATGGATGGATGTTCAGATACTGCTTTTCCAACCGGAGTGATTCAAAATATTATACCCGATTCCACTATTTATCTGACCCACGCAACCCAAACAACGCAATGTTTTCGTACAAATAGATTTGACTTTGAATCGCGCAATGTTCCTGCAACAACCACCTGGACCATCTACGACATGGATGGAAATATTGTTGCTACCTATACAAATCCTACATGGAGTTTTTCGTTTCCTAGCTGTGGTATGTATAGAGTGTATATGAAAGCTGCTTTCCCCGATTGTACAGTTGAAGGAGATACCATTGTTCAGGTGTATGGTCCCAAAACAAGGATTGAAGATAGAAGTCAGTTAGCAACAAGTATTGTCAATACCACGCAATGTGAAATTTTTGATACCATTTATTTTAAAACCCCGGTTCCCTATTTAACGTGTTCTTCGGGCAACGGTGCGAAAAATCATCTGTGGGATTTTGGCGATGCCTTTGCTCCACCCTGTACAACCGATACCAAAAATGGGGTGAATGTTGGGATGAACTGTAACTTCTCACTTGATTCGATGGAGGTTAAACATGCTTATACTCCGGGCAAAGAAGGTTGTTATAAAACCCTGCTAACCATAACCGATCCTGCAACCGGTTGTTGGAGTTACGACTCGGTTATATTGGCGCTAAAGGCACCCGATGCCGGACCGGATACCAATGCTGTTCCACCCAGAAGAGGTCTTTATTTTATCGGCAATCCTTGTATTGGTTCAAATATTCGTTTTGTGTTCAATGAAACTTTGCCTGAGTGTGGACACGAAAAGGCCTGGCTTAATTTTGATTCGGCTTGTGGCATCAACAATTTTGTTTTGGTTGATACTTTGGGTAGAGGCTTTTATGATTATACCTATAATTCCACATGCGACCCTGACGGGTGGATTACTGTAGGTCTTATTATTAAAAACGGTAACGACCGAAATGGAAATCCTTGTTACGATACAGCCTGGTATCATTATTTGATGCAAATGGTGCCCATCAATGCTAATCTTTCCATTCAAGCCTTTCCGGGCTGTGCACCCTATACAGTTGAAGTGAAACCGAATGATTCTATTCAATATAAACTGGCAAAAGTAAAATGGGATTTTCTGGGTCCTGCCGATACCATTGTGCAGGTTTTCGGTCCCAATGATTCAATCATAAACAAACAACAATTTACTTATGAAGCACCTGGAGCGTATGAAGTTGCCGCTACTTATACCAATGTTTTAGGTTGTGGAAAAATAGCAACAGCAGGCATCGGAATTGGTTATAAACCTGATTTTGCTGCGTCTAAACAAATTGTATGTGTTGGTGATTCGGTGACTTTGGGAGAATTTGTGCGTTACTATAAATATGGAACGTTAGATGGACTCAATCCCGTAGATTATTGGGGTGATACAAGCCGGGTCGCTGCAAATAAAGAAAAAGTATGGTGGGATTTGGGGGATGGAAGAGGGTTTGCTGAAACCTCTCCTTTAACCGGAATACGATATGCTAAACCGGGTAAGTATACCATTAAACTTGCAATGCAGGATAGTTTGGGTTGTTTGGATACTGTTGTCCGGATTGATTACCTGACTATTGTTGAAGCGAAGGCTCATATTGCCGGATTGCAGTCTGCTTATTATTGTGCGCCTCAGATTGTGGCATTTAAGGATTCAACGGTTTTTGTTGATAGCCTCGGGAATAAAATTTCAGTTCCCGGTGATGCAGTTGCAACATGGGATTGGGATTTTGGTGATCAAAAAACCAATAGTGTTTTTTCCAATCCGGCACATAACTTTACTTCAAATGGCGAATTTACGGTTCGCATGGTTATACAAACGGTTGCAGGTTGCGTAGATACGGCAACTGCCGGCATTGAGATGAAAGGCCCTCAGCCATGGTTTGTGATTTCTGATACGTTAGGGTGCGAGCCTTTTACGACTACGTTTATCAATACAACAGCAGACTCACTCAGGGCATGGACCTGGTATTTCGGAGATACAGCTAATCAAACCCTTACTGTATTCACGGATACGAATGTCAATTTTACCTACACGGCTGCTGGTGTATACAATGTGCGTTTGCTGGGTGTCGAAAATGTTTTCAATCCTAATACGGGTAATGTGATTATCTGTAATTCCTTTTTTCCTGATCAGTCAACAGGATTGCCAGAACGCAAAGTGTATGTAATGGGAACCCCACCAATGGATGTGATTGTGGAAGATACTGTTTGTCCGAATGAGCCCTTACTATTTACAGCCGTTGGAGATGCGGTGTACAATGGGTATAAATGGACTTTTGGTGACGGTGGTTCATACAATGGCACTCGACCTGATACTACTGCGGAGCATATTTACCAAACATCAGGTATATACCAAATGCAATTGATTCCTGTTAACAGTACGGGTTTTCAGTGCGTGGATACGGTTCGCAAATCGATAACGGCTTTATCGGTTGAAGCAAAATTTGTGATTGACAGCAGCAAGGCTCCCGAATACACATTTATCAATCAATCGGTTTCGGGTGTCAGATATGTATGGGATTTTGGTAAACCCGATGCAGGTGCATCCAATAGCTCAACAGCAGTTAATGGTTCTTTCAGCTATCGCGATACAGGGACATATATTGTTTGTTTAACCACTTACAACAAACAGGAGTGTTGGGATTCGGTTTGTGAGCCGGTTCATATCAATCAAACACGGCTTGTTATCCCAAATGTATTTACGCCTGATAACAATGACAATAAGAATGATGCTTTTGATATTGATATTCTTGGATATACACGCTACGAATTAGCTATCTACAATCGCTGGGGAGCTTTGGTTTATGAAAGTGTTGTGGATGGAATTGGTAATGATGGAATCAACTGGAACGGATTGACCCGAAATGAAGGAGAACCTTGTCCGGCCGGAACGTATTATTTTATTTTTACCTATCAACTGATAACTGAAAGCAAACCCACAACGGTTCACGGAACGATTACACTTATACGAGATAAATAACCACTCACCGAAAAAATTGGTTAAGCATTTACATTAAATGTTACTTGCGCAGATGCAAAAACATGAACGGATACTGCTTATAACATTGGCGGCAATCAATTTTACCAATATCATGGATTTTATGATCATGATGCCATTGGGACCTCAGTTGATGCGCATATTCGGAATTACACCTCAACAATTTGGGTTGGTGGTTTCGGCTTATACTTTTAGTGCGGGAGTGTCGGGATTCTTTGCGGCTTTTATTGTTGACAGGTTTGACCGTAAAAAATTTCTGCAATTTTTGTATGCGGGCTTTTTAATCGGAACGCTTGCCTGTGGTTTAGCGCCAACGTATGAATTGCTTTTGAGCGCCCGCATTTTTACCGGTTTATTCGGTGGTGTACTTGGCGCTATTGTTCTTTCCATTGTTGGTGATATGATTCCTTTTGAGCGCAGAGGTAAAGCCATGGGAATGATTATGGCCGCTTTCTCGGTAGCATCGGTATTTGGCGTTCCATTCGGGTTGTTTATAGCCAACCAGTTTGACTGGCATGCTCCGTTTTTATTTTTGGTAGCCTGTGGTTTACCGGTTACCTTCTTCATCTGGAAGTTTGTTCCCAATATTACCGGTCATATACACCATAAGGATACACGACCCAATCCACTTGCAATCTTAAAAGGTATCACTTCGGATGCCAATCAACGTAAAGCGCTAACGTTTATGATGGTTATTATGTTCGGGCATTTCAGCATTATTCCATTTTTAAGTCCGTATATGGTAAGTAATGTGGGGTTTGAAGAAGGGCAGATCGCTTATATTTACGCAGTAGGCGGCTTGTTAACCATCTTCACTTCACCGCTCATTGGTAAATGGGCCGATAAATACGGGAAGAAAAAAGTGTTCACCATTTTTATTCCGCTGTGCGCGCTGTCTGTATTGTTGTTAACCAATATGCCACGCATCGAAATATGGATGGTGTTAATTGTTTCGGCTGCATTTTTTGTGTTCTCGGGCGGACGGTTTATTCCTGCCCAAGCCATGGTAACAGCCGCAGTAAAGCCTGAAAACAGAGGAAGTTTTATGAGCATCACCTCATCCATGCAACAAATAAGTGCAGGTGTTGCATCCTATATTGCAGGTTTGATTATCGTTAAACAACCCAACGGAGAATTGTTGCATTATGATTGGGTAGGATACTTGTCGATAGCGGCTACCTTATTGTGCTTGTTTTTGGTAACCCGCATTCGTTCAGCTTCGGGAGAGCAGTTTTAACGCAATCCCGTTTTGTGTTTCACCACACTATCCAGCAAAAGCTGTCTGAAATCTTTTAACGGAATCATGTTCGGTCCATCGCTCAACGCGTGATCAGGATCTTCGTGTACTTCAAAGAAAAATCCATCAACACCAACAGCGGCAGCAGCCGAAGCCAGGTATACCGCGTACTCACGGTTTCCGCCACTTTTGCCATCCATGCCACCCGGCTTTTGGGTGCTGTGGGTTACATCCATGCAAACAGGGTATCCAAAGGTTTTCATATCAACTAAGTTGCGGAAATCAACAACTAAGTTGTTATAACCAAACATGGTTCCACGTTCGGTTAAAATGATTTGTTTATTGCCAGTGCTTTCTACTTTTTTAACGGCATGTTTCATTTCGATGCCCGATAAAAATTGCGCTTTTTTGATATTGACGATGCGGTTGGTTTTTCCGCACTCCAACAACAAATCCGTTTGGCGACACAGGAAGGCAGGAATCTGCAAAACATCAACCACTTCGGCCAGTTCCTGAGCTTGCCAGCTTTCGTGAATATCGGTTGTTACGGGTAATCCAAACGTATCTTTTACTTTTTGCAAAATGCGCAATCCTTCTTTCATGCCATGTCCGCGGTAGCTGTCCACCGAAGTACGGTTGGCCTTATCAAACGAAGCCTTGAACACATACGTAAGGTTTAGCTCTTCGGCAATCTTCGAAATTTTCTCGGCAAGGTTCATCACCATGCTTTCGTTTTCGATGATGCAGGGACCGGATAGCAGAAAGGTATTGGATTGGATTTTTTCGTACAATGTCATGCTGCAAAAGTATGGGTTTACCAATATAAAATCCCTATGGGATTAGCAGGATTTGTTGTAGTGTCGGTTAACAGTATATAATCCCTATGGGATTATGAAATAGTGAAGAGTAAGTAAAGCGTTCGTCCCGTTAGGGACAAAATATTGGTATAAAGTCTCTGCTTAAGTGTCCTGAAATCCCGTAGGGATTGTATATTCTTTAATCGACTTAATGTGTCTCGTCAGGGACGATAGATGTGGTGTGTTGGATGTCAATTCTCCGGAAACAATACCGACCAAGTTTCAAGGTTGATATACACCCCATCTTTGCGTTCACATTCACGTTTGGTGCCCTCGTGTTCAAATCCACATTTATGTAAAAGGGCTTTGCTGGCAATATGTTCTGGTTCTACATCTGCACAAATGCGGTGCAGTTTAAGGTCGGTTTGGGCATGGTGTAAAACGGTTTGCAAAGCTTCTGTTGTTATGCCTTGATTCCAATATTCTGGAAATATCCAATAACCGGTTTCGGCATTCTGGTGTTGCCAGTTTACATTGTAAATGCCGATGATGCCTACAAATTGTTCATTAAAGATAATGGCCCAAGCTTGCCCTGTATTCTCGTTTTGGCTTTTCTCGTACCAGTCTATTTGCTTGGAGGTATCTTCAAAGGTGCTGTAGCTGATGCCAAAGTATTTGATAATATCAGGGTTTGAGAGTCCTTCAAATACCTTTTGCTGGTCGTTACGGGTAACGGCCCTTAATACTAAACGTTGTGAATAGAGGACGGGAGCAATCATTTCGTCAGACTGTAAATCTGCACTATACCTTCGAGTTTGCCGGTTTTATTGGCCACCAGTAAAGATGTTATCTTATGATTGGTCATCAGCTCCTCAGCCTCAGCCATCATCATTTCTTTGGAGATGGTACGGGGTTTAGCCGTCATAATATCTTTGGCTTTCAGATCAAACAGCTTCGAAGTGTGCTTGTCCATAGCCCTGCGCAAATCGCCATCGGTGATAATGCCTGTTACTTTTTGTTTGATTGTAACCACTGCCAGTCCCAACCGTCCGCTGCTCATGGTATTGATTACCTGTTGAATGGAATCGGTGGGAGCAACCATTGGTAGTTTATCTTTAAACATGCAACTTTCAACGGTGGTCAAGAGCTTACGACCCAAGCTTCCACCCGGATGAAACTTTGCAAAATCTTCAGGTTTAAAATTGCGGGCTTTCATCAGGGCAACGGCCAGTGCATCGCCCATGGCAAGTGTTGCTGTGGTGGATGAAGTTGGAGCCAGTGCCAGCGGACAAGCTTCTTTGTATACTTTTACGTTGAGGTGGAAGTCGCTGTTTTTGGCAAGAGTAGAGTTGGGATTACCACTCATGCCGATTACCTTGATGGAAGCCGCTTTGATATACGGAATCAGTTTTAAAAGTTCTTCGGTTTCGCCCGAGTAGGAGATAGCCACGAGTACATCCTCTTTTTTGAGCATACCCAAATCGCCATGAAAGGCTTCAACAGGATGCATAAACATGCTCGGAGTGCCTGTACTGGCCAGTGTTGCCGATATTTTAGCACCCACCAATCCCGATTTTCCAACACCGCAAATCACCAAGCGACCTTTGCTGTTGAGCACGGTTTTAACAGCTTTGTTAAAATTGTCGTCCAGTTGTTTGCTCAAATCAGCCACGGCTTTGGCTTCAATCTGAAACACTGCTTTTGCGTATGTTCTGTAATCTGTCATTGTATTTTGTGATGGTGATAATTACTTATTGAAGGTCTTACTTAATCAACTTGGGAAAGTAATTAGGTAATTAAGTAAATGAGCATTAGAATGTGATTTTACCTAACCAACTTAATTACTTAATCAACCAATCAACTATTGTTTTAATGTTTATGATCCGGTCCGAATACATCGGCCTTGTGCCCGAAGTGGTGCGCAAATTCACGGATTTCTTCAGCAATTTCTGCATTGTTGGTAGCGCGTTCGTATGTATCGCCTAAGGTTGAAAGGGTTTGAAAAATAAACAGGTTCATCTCTTCAACGTTCATGTCTTTGGTCCAAAGGTCAATGCGCATAGCGTTTTGCTGAACGCCATCCCATAAAGCCAGCAGAACGGATTTGGCTTCCTGCTTACCATCTATATCCGCATCATCGGCATCCCACTGGATTTGTACAGGGAGATTTTCTTTATCCAGCATCACGTCAAAGCGGATTTGTGTTTGTTTTACGATTTCGTTTGTCTTTTCGTTACTCATGATGTATTCAATTGAATGGCAAATATAAGGGGCGACCGGGGTAAAAAACGAGCGCTTACTTATGCTTTATTTCGGCATAGTCGAGGTTGTCCTGAAAATTGGTTTGCAGGTAGGCTTTACCGAAGTTCAGCAGCTTTGTATCGGTGTTTCCGGTGGTTTCGAGCTGGCGGGTATGGTCATAAATAACGGTTTGGGTGTCGGTAATCAACCCAAATCCATTATCGAAAGCGTAATAGGCAAAATGTGGAGTCCGGGTATTCAACAGGTTTTTGCTACGCGTATATTCACCGGCAGGCAGTTGCATCTGAGCCAATAACGTATGCGGAACATCCAGCTGTGAAGCGATGTGCCGGTCTACATAACCACGGTATTCGGGTTTTAAAGCGCCACCAATCAGCAGCATCGGAATTTTATGGCGCCCGGCTTCAAAGTTGTTGCGTTTTTTAGGGAAACGGCAACCATGGTCGGCAACCACAACAAACAAAGTGTTTGCATACCAGGGTTGTTGTTGGGCCTGAGTAAGGTAAACATAGAGGCAACTGTCGGCATAATGCATGGAGTTGCGGTAGGCATCATTTGTTTTGTCGGCATCACCGGTATAATATACCGGAACATCACCCTCAAAAGCTTCGTGGGTAATCATGGTCGTCATGCCGCTCATAAAAGGTTGAGGAAATGTTCCCAACTCTTCAAGATGCATTGCAAATGTTTCTTCATCATACGCGCCCCAATGTGTGTATTTGGTAAATGACCATTCATGTTCGCCCACCATCTTATCTACTCCGGCCGAGCGCAGGTATCCTTCGATATTATCGAACTGTAAGCTGCCACCCGAATAAAATGAAGTATGATAACCCTGATTGTGCAGGGTGCGGTACAGGTTAGGCAGCTTGTCAAACTTGCCAAATTGTTTGATGATGGAACTGACGGGTTGAGCGGGGTAGGCGCTCAGTAATCCCAGCATTCCTTGTTCGGTGCGGAATCCGGTGGCGTAACAGTTGGTGAACAAAACTCCTTGTTTGGCTATTTCGCAAAACTTTGGTGTGATATTTTTCTCGCCACCCAAACATTCTATCACATCAGCCGACCAGCTTTCTAAAAATATAAAAACGATATTGGGCCGGGTGGTGGTGAGTATGCTCAGGCTGCTGTCGCCCGTTTCATGGTGCATGGTTGCAAGCAGTTGTTGTGCAAGCTGAGGTTCCATATACCGGTACGGATTTTCGTTGCTCTCCAAAGGTTTGTTGAGCAGGTCGGCAAGGTTCCAAAATCCATTGAGTGCAGCGTAATTGTACACCGAGTGCTGGGAGTAAAACACCTGGTTGCGGTTGAGTGGTACATTTTCGGTTCCTCCGCGTAAGCCAATAAAAGCAATGGCCGGAAGAAAAAGCGAAAGGCTTATACGTTGTGCAAGAGTGGTATTTACTTTCGAAAATGGTGTTACAATGTTGTTCGCCAGCCAAATCAAAAAAGCAACCTGCGCCAGCAATACTAAAAACAAACCCAGATTATCAGTGGTAAACAATGTTGGAATCACTTCCGAAGCGTCATTCATATAGGCCAGCGCACGGCTGGTTATTTTGGTTCCCCACATGCGGTAGATACCTAAGTCGATGGCTGCAATCCAGCAACAAACCACAATCATCACACGGTTGTACCACAGCACAAATGAGTTGATGAAAGAGGAGATGTTGATGTATAAACCTGCAATGGCTAATACCATTGGCAACAATAAAATGTATACGCAGGTTGCAAGGTTCATCACCAAACCTTTATACAAATTAATCAGGAGTGTTGCAGGTGTGTAAACAGTCGTATCGGCATGTATGATGAGGAAAATAAATTGCTGCAATACAAACAGCAATAACCAAAACAACAGCAAACGCGAGAGGTAACCGGTAAAAACTTTCATGTATTAATCGTAAAAACGCCAGCGAACACCAAACCTGAATGAGCGCAATGAAACAGGATAATGTGGGGTGTAATAATAACCGCTGTTGATCCAATCCTGATTTACATGTTCGTATTTGGCAAAAAAGCTGGCGCGCTTGATTTCGGCAACAACAAATGGATCGATGATTGGATAGTTACCAATTTTGGTTGTGTTTTGAAGGAAGAATAATCGGTTGGCGGGATTGTAACCATTGCCGTAATAAGCGGTGTTGTAAAACACGGAAGCACCGACTTGAAACCTGAGTTTGCGGAAAACAGCAGAAGCAAAATAATAACGCAGCATTCCTCCGGCTTTTGGTACTCTTACCACATCGCTAAATGATTGCTGCAACATGAGTTCGTGCTCCAGAAAAAACTTCCAAATCTGTACCGTTTTAGATAAGGTAATGGTTTGAATGACAAAGGAACCGGCATCCTGTTTTGGAGTGGCATCGGTGCCGGCATATACCCAGTTGTCTACCAGGAAATTGTTAAACTGAAGGGTGGCGTTATGCTTCCAGTTTCTGGTTTTAAGAGTTCCACCCAGTTTTGTGATACCAATCTTGTTAAAGTTATTTTCCCAGATGAAGGCATTGGCTTTAAATAACTGCATATTGTAATCGGGACGGTAATACTGCACCGATCCGCTGGCACTCACATCAAACAAAGGGAAACGGAAACGCAGGGTTCCGGCAGCTTTAAAATCACCACTGTTGTAGCCGGCAACGGTCAATCCTCCGAGTGCACTGTAAGAGAGTGTATAGTTTTTGAGCGCATTGTTTTCAAAAACCATATTGGCCGTTATATTCTGGTAGTTGCGGATAAACGGGTTTTGAGCAACCGCAATCAGGTTGTGGCTGATCGAGGCTCCGAGGTAACGCCTGACACTGTCTTTTTGCTGCGCTTCTTTATCGTTGAATAAGTGGATGGCTAAAGTGTTTTCAAGATTGCCATAGTAGGCAGAGTCATACGTGCTGGTTCCGGTATCATAATACTGATGTGGCATAATGGTGGAATCGGAATTGCCGGTATTCTCAAAAATATAATTCAGTTGTTCTCCCTTCAAAGTATATGAGATATGCGAGTGCGGTTTAAAATCGTACAGGGTATCATCATCCTTGTATTGGTAGTGTGCCGAACCAAGACTCCAGTATTGTTTGATATAACCAACACGGCTTTTGGTACGGGTTTGAGCGGCACTTAACTTTGGACTTACCACTTTATTGTTGCCACTTAGGTTCTCGTACAATGAATCATTCCTGATACCTCCGCTTTCTTCAGTGAGAGCCTTGTTCCAGGTAACACTGGCTAATAATGTATATCGTTTGCTTTTGTTTTGGAAAGCAGTAAAAAACTGAACATTGTACAAACTGGTGTACTGACGTGGTAAAAAACCATTGGATGAGATGCGCTGGTAATCAATACCCATATTCCACCGGGGTGTGATGTTTTGAGCGTGCTTTGCCTTGAGGAAAATAAGTTTTTCGGTTCCCTGGGCATAAAATAAATCGGTATAAGGCGTTTTGGTATTGATATACTGCGTTTCTCCGGGATTGAAAAAAAACAGACCGAAAGGATTGTAAGCATATTGAAAGCCCACCTCCCGGTTCACATCAAACAATAAGGGGCGGTTGGCCGACCCAAAGTTCCCCAAATCCTGAAAGACAATATATTTTGCAAAGGTGGGTTGGAAAATTTCCTGACGATTGATGGAAGTATCAATATCGTTCCAGTTTTGATTGCGGTCAAACTGACGCTCATTCATAACACGGGTTGAAGGAGGAATGATGCGGGTGGAGTCTTGCGCTGCGGCCATCCATCCGCAAGTCATCCAAAATGCTGTTAAATAAAATCGTATTCTAGTTGTTATCACCCGTTATTGCTTAACCAGCCGGTGGTGCATAACTGCGTTATCTGTCTGTATTTCCAACAGATACACGCCTTGCGCCCATCCCGAAACTTCTTCAAGTTTAAGGTCATTTTCGCCTTCAAACAAATCAAAGTGTTTGTTGAGCAGAATTTGGCCGTTGCTGTTGAGGATGAGGATTTTGGTTTTTTGCCTCGAAGGACTGTTGATATGGAGTGAAGCTGAACCGGTAAACGGGTTGGGATAGATGCTGAACCGGTTTGAGGTTTGTTGATGTTTATCTATACCCAGAGAGGGATCGTATTTCAATAAAAACAATCCATTGCGCATATCGCTGGCTGCAATAATGCCCGATTTGAAGAAAGGATAAATACCCCAGCAACCGGTCATTCCCTTGTATGTTCCATCAGGGTTTTGCGGATAGGTGTCGTAATACCCGGTAATTTGCGGGTTATAAGGGTTGCTCATATTCCAGATGACCACACCATCTTCGTAGGCCGATGTGTATAAGAGGTTTTCTTTCCAGATAACATTGTGAGGTGTTGCTCCGGGGTGGGAGTTGAACAAGGTCTCAAAATCAAATTCGCCTCTTGAAAGATTCATGCTGTATAGTTTCATGGGAAGCCCTACGGGAACTTCGTCATTAAACACCACAAATTTACCACTGGGGTCTACCCAGCTGGTGTGGTTGTATCCATTGTAAGGATAAGGAGGGGAGACTCCACCCAGGTAAACCATGCTATCCGGGTTGCGCATATCAAACACATGCAGACCACGGTATTCGCAAGAGCAATAAGCAGTATCGTTCCTGTAATAGGCTTCATGCACACGTCCACATACAGGTTGTCTGAGTTCACCAATAACGATTGGATGTTCAGGGTCTTCAATCGACAATACCAGTTGGTCGTATCGAATGATACCATCCGTGTGTTGGGGATCATATTTACTGCCGGCATGAAAATACAGTCGTTTGCTGGTACTGTCAACAAATAAAGAATGTACCCGCGAACAGATACTCGAATCTTCTACAATCACATGAATGGAATCGGGCAGGTATTGCAGGTCGATGATTTGCAGTACACCGGGCGGGCCATTATCCGAAACGCAATACACATAGTTTTTGTATACATCATAATCACGGTTCACCGACCGTGTTCGTCCGGGGTATACAGCACATTTAACAATGGAATCAGGTTTGCTGATGTCGAAAAAATACGTAGAGTCAATCGAGCCAATAATCACATATTCTTTGCCATCATTGGGGTTGGTCCAACCGGTTAAATCATTCCAAACCTGTTGGTCTTGCGCAAATTCGTTGATTTGAGATGCCAGATTGGTATCGTTCCAATGGCCGAGGAGTTGCATTCTCAATGACACATTTTGAGCGATTGATGTGGACACCCATACGAGTGATATTAAGAATGCAATTACTCTTTTCATTGTTTGATTTTTAGAAGGGGTTTATGAATTACAAAATTACTGCCTGTAATCCGCAGTTGCATCAGCCCGCTGGCTTGTCCGGGAATTTCTTTTAGCTCAATACGATCGTGTTCAGGTGAAATTTCTGTTTGCAAATGACAGAGCAGTTGTCCTTGCATATTCAATACTTCTATCTGAATGTTTTGTTTGATGGGAGAAGACAATGTTACAGTAGTTGTTTCGGTAAACGGGTTCGGGAATACGTTTGTGGTCACAACAGGATTGTCAAGAGTGTTTAAACCCATTGCAGGCGAAGCTTGCAATACAAACAACCCTTCGCTGATATCGCTTGCCAGAATAACACCTGATGGCAAAAATGGCCAAACTCCCCAACACCCATGAAACCCATTATAAACACCGGTTGTGTTTTTAGGATACGTATCGTAATAACCGGCTATGGTTGGTTTTACACCTGCTGCAATGGATTGCATGTCATATACATATACGCCATCTTCGTAAGAGGAAGCATAAGCAAAACGCCCTTTCCAGTAGGCATTATGAGGTAATGCATTGGGATGCGAATTAAAATAGGTGACAAGATCAGGCGCACCAAAATCATTCATGTCATATACCTTTATGGGTGATCCCTGGTTTTCATCCGTAAACATCAAATAACGCCCGCTGCTGTCAAGCCAGCTGCTATGGTTATAACCGTTGCCGGGATAAGGTGCAACAATCGAACTTAATAATACCGTTTGTTGGGGATTGCTCACATCATATACAAACAATCCATTGTTGCCGCATGAGCAATAAGCAGTATCATTTTTTACGAAAACTTCGTGTGTATACGGACAGCCTTGAGAGTTGTCCAGTTGACCGATAAGCGTTGGTGATTCGGGGTTTTCCAACGACAGTATCGCCATGGTTCGGAAACCGGATGGACGGTAGGAGTTTGCACATAAGTACAATCGTTTACTGGCTGCTTCAATAAACAGAGTATGGGTATTAACACTGTGCATATCGTCATCGTACACCTTGTGAACCGAATCGGGAAGGTATTGCATATCAAAAATCTGAAGGGATCCCAAAGAGGATGTTTTATCGGATACACAATACACGAAATGATCGTAGGTGTCGTAATCACGGTTAATGGCACCGCGGGAATGACCAAATTCTACATCACACTTCACCATTTGAGAAGGGTTGGTAATGTCGAAAAAATAAATCGAATCCGTACTGCCCGCAATCAGGTATTCCCGGTTTTTAACGGTGTCTTTCCACCCCATCACATCATTCCAAATCTGATCCCCGTCTACATGCTGCAATGTGGTGTCGTTGAAATGAGATAACAGTGTAAGGTTATAGGCAGATTGTGCCCCCGAAACAAATGGAAGCAATAATAGAATAAGGGTTATTTTGTGAATCATGCAAGACAAAGATAAGTGCTTTGTGTTGCAAATTGTTCTTACTGTCCGGTCAGCCCGTTTAAGTTTTGTTGCTCGCTTGCAATGTAAGATGTGAGTAGTTTTTTGAAGTCGTCTTCGTGGTTGTTCAATAGTTTAACTTCAACAGGAAGGTAAAATACAGGAAGGTTGCCAAGGATATTTTGACCCGTTTCAGAATGAAGCTTTACGGCATCCTTTTGAGTTGTTACAATGATGGCATTGTTTAAAGTGCTGTACTTTTCAGCGATTTCAGTTAATACGAGGCTGGAGTAATGCTGGTGGTCGGAGTATACCAAGGTAGAAAGATGAGCGCTTCTTGTTTTGAGTTCACTGTGAAAAAGGTTGGGAGAAGCAATTCCACTTACAGCTAAAATAGTATCAATTTTAGCGGGTAGTTGTTGATTGAAAACAGGTTTGAGTTCACTGTATTGCAGGGTCGTAAAAAATACACTCTGACCTTGTTGTGGTTTGATGCAATCCGTGATGTGCTGTTGCTCTTCTTTAGAAAGAGCGGGAGGACACTTGGTAACAATAACAATCTGCCCTTTTTGGTAGCCTGACCGGAATTCACGCAGTCGGCCTGAAGGCAATAACCAGTCGTTGTAAAATGGGTGATGATAATCCGTTAAGATGATTGAAAATCCGGGTTTGATGGGCAGGTGCTGCAATCCATCATCCATTAAAACAACCTCAGTTTCTGCTGCATCGCCCAGTAAATGAGGGATGCCGAGTACCCTGTTTTCGCTTACGGCCACAGTCACATTCGGAAAGTTTTGGGCAATTTGGTAAGGTTCATCTCCAATCGTTTCTGGTGTTGCCGTTTCACCGGCCAATACATAACCTGTTGTTTTGCGTTTGTAGCCGCGGCTTAATACAGCCAGCTTGTAGTCGTTGTCCAATAAGCGTATAAGCCATTCAATATGGGGCGTTTTACCTGTGCCTCCGGCCGAGAGGTTGCCAACACAAATAATGGGGAAGTCGAAACGACTCCGGGTCATAATACGTGAAGCATATAAGAAGTTGCGTACACCAATGGCAATTCCATAAAGGATTGTAAAGGGAAGCAGCAGTATACGTACAATCATATCAATTGCATTTCGAACAGGGTGGCGATATGTTTTTTGAGCTTGTTTTTCACTTCATCCATATCCACCGGGTGGCCCAGTTCTTTTTCCATAGATGTTACCTGCTTGTCGTCAATACCGCAGGGAACGATATGTCCGAAATAGCTCAGGTCGGCATTTACGTTAAAGGCAAACCCATGCATCGTAACCCAACGGCTGCACCGCACGCCCATCGCACAAATTTTACGGGCTTTGGTTTCGTCAGCAGCATCAAGCCATACTCCGGTATAACCATCAAACCGCTCACCTTTGATGCCGTATTCTGCTATTGTCAGAATAATTGCTTCTTCCAGCGTGCGCAGGTACAAATGAATGTCGGTAAAAAACTGTTCGAGGTCGAGAATAGGATAACCCACAATTTGCCCGGGACCGTGATAGGTGATGTCACCGCCACGATTAATAGGGTAGTAGGTTGCTCCTAATTCTTTGAGTTCAGTTTCGTTTACAAGCAAATTGTCAATCGAGCCGCTTTTGCCAAGTGTATATACATGCGGATGCTCACAAAAAATCAAATGATTTTCGGGAAGGGTAGTCGTTGATTGATTTTCTGCCTGCCGGTTGGCAAACTTCAAATCCACCTTTTCCTTAAACAATCCTTCCTGTTTATCCCAGGCTTCCTTGTAATCAATAAGTCCCCAATCTATATAGTGAACGGTTTTGTTCATGATAACAGTTAGTTTATGGAGGTTAGATGTTGGATGCTTTGTGCTACAATGAAGCTAATTGCTCAAAAGTTCCATCATCCAACTTCTAACCTCTTTCCTCAAATTAATCATTCAAGGTGCTGCTCATTTCCCCTCTGCGCAAGCTGTATTTTTCAATTTTATTGTACAGGTGACTGCGTTGAATATCTATCTCCTGTGCGGTTTTTGCCACGTTCCAGTTATTTTTCTTGAGTTTCTCTTCAATGAATACTTTCTCTACATGGTCTTTAAACTCTTGTAGAGTATCGTATTTTTCAAAGATGCTCTTTTCTGTATTTTGCTGGTGCATGGGGCTTGCAAAACGCACCACATCTTCTTCGGTTATTTTGTTTCCGCTTAGAATAACGAGGCGTTCTACTACGTTGCGCAACTCACGGATATTTCCCGAATAGTTAATTTTTTTCAACTCGTTGAGGGCACCTGAAGTGAAACTTTTCCGTGACACCGCATTGTCTTCACAAATTTCTTTCACAAAACGTTCGGCCAGCAGGGCAATATCATCCTTACGTTCATTGAGCGATGGAACATGAATCAAAATCACGCTCAAACGATGGTACAAGTCCATGCGGAAATTCCCTTTTTCAATTTCCTTCAACAGGTCTTTGTTGGTAGCCGCAATCACACGGACATTCACATCAATATCTTTTTCGCCACCCACGCGTGTGATTTTGTTTTCCTGCAGGGCACGCAATACTTTGGCCTGAGCGTTGAGGCTCATATCGCCAACCTCATCCAAAAACAAAGTGCCTTCATGAGCCTGCTCAAATTTTCCAACACGTTGTTTGATGGCAGAGGTAAAGGCTCCTTTTTCATGGCCGAACAATTCGCTTTCGATAAGCTCGGTTGGAATGGCCGCACAGTTTACCTCTATAAGTTGATTTTTGGCACGGTTGCTTTTTTCATGAATCCAGCGGGCCACCAGTTCTTTTCCGGTTCCGTTTTCACCTGTAATCATCACACGGGCATCTGTTGGTGCCACTTTTTCAATGGTATCGGTGATGTTTTGAATAGCCGGTGATTCACCAATGATTTCGCGGGTTTTGCTAACTTTACGCTTGAGCACTTTGTTCTCAACCACAATCGTTTTTTTGTCGATGGCGTTGCGTAAAGTAACAAGCAAACGGTTCAAATCAGGTGGTTTTGAGATGAAATCGTACGCGCCTTTTTTTGTCGCTTCAACGGCTACGTCAATAGTGGCATTGCCCGATATCATAATAAAAGGCACATCATCATCCAGTTCTCTGGCTTTGGTGAGCACTTCCAGTCCATCCATTTTGGGCATTTTAATATCGCACAAAACGGCTTCGTATTCTTCGTTTTCTATTTTTTCAAGTCCGATAAGGCCATCAGCAGCCTCATCCACAAGGTATCCTTCATACTCAAGAATTTCTTTCAGCGTATTACGGATGGCCTTTTCATCGTCAATAATTAATATCTTTCCCATACACTCAGGTTTATATAGCTTGTTATAATAGCTTGCAAATAATAATAATTCCGGAGATTGTTATCCTCAAAAAGTCAACAGTTCGGAAACCGTTGCGTGGGTTATTTACCGAATCCCGATAATTTAATTTTAGTCAGCTTACGTTTGGTTTCTAACGGAAAATCATTGTCCATCATCCACTGGTAGTAAGCAGGTTCAATTTTAAATACATCCAGTACAGCGCGGCCTCGGTGTTTGCCGAAGTTAAACACCGGAACTTTTTTGTCGTTGTATACCATGCGGCCGGCAAGATCCACGTTATTGGATTGCCCCGAGATAGAATGCAACTGGTCAATATCATTCTCAAGGTTTTCGTAACGTTCAATTTGCGCTAACAGCACTTCATAAGTAGCCTGAGTATCGGCCATTGCACTGTGCGCGTTTTCCAGCGTTTTATCGCAGTAAAATTTGTAGGCAGCGCTCAGGTTACGTTGTTCCATCATGTGGAAAATACGCTGAGCATCCACAAACTTTCTGTTTTCTGTTTCAAAATCAACCTGCGAACGCAAAAACTCTTCAACCAGCATCGGGAAGTCGAACTTGTTGGAATTGAATCCGCCAAAGTCGCAACCCGAAAAACATTCGGCAAGTTCTTTGGCCCTCGAAGCAAAGGTGGGTTCATTGGCCACGTCTTCATCGTAAATGCCATGAATCATTGATACTTCTGGAGGAATAGGCATTTCGGGATTAAACCGAAAGGTCTTTTTTTCTTCGGTGCCGTCAGGAAAAACTTTGATATAAGCCAGTTCAACGATTCGGTCGCGGGAAATATTGATACCGGTTGTTTCAAGATCGAACACAACAAACGGACGTTTAAGTTTGAGTTGCATGCAGGTTTAAATATGAGGCCTGCAAGTACGTACTTTTTTACAGTTTGCCAACATCAGCCAACTGTAATGTTTATTTATCTGGAGAAGTGGGAATGATCTTCGTGATGAAGATGTTCAACAGGCTTGTAGCCATATAGTGCCAGATAAAACCAGCCTGCAATAAAGCTCAATCCTCCAATGGGCGTAATGGCGCCAATCCAGTGGAGTTGTTCCCCATTTGCAAAAACTGAACGAAGGCCAAGGATGTAAAGGGACCCACAAAAAATAAGCATTCCGATATTGAATAAAACAAAGACTGTTTTGGCTGTCTTTTCTTTAATCCTTCTGAGCGACAGAGCCATGATAAATAAAACAGGAGCATGTATAAACTGATACTGAACACCTGTTTTGAAGGTTTCTATCTCGGCAGGAGAGGCGATATTGCGGAGACCGTGCGCACCAAACGCACCCAAAATAACAGCAAGCCCGGTAAGGGCGGCACCTGTGCGAAACATTTTGCGCTGGAGTGTACGATTCATCATAGTTTACACAAATTTCTGTTTACAATTCAAGGTTATTAAAGGAACTCTACCAACTATTTTTGATAAACGATAAAATTCAATGAGTAGATCGCTGATTATTGGTCTGGTTGTCACACTTGCCATCATTTTTGGGTTGGCGGCTTTCTTCTATATCAACTTTGTGAAGGTGAAATATACGTCTGCTGTTAAAGCTGTTCCGGCTGATGCTGCCTTGATTTTGGAAGTTAAAAATATTCAGCAGGCATGGACTTCTCTTTCGGCTACCGACATGTGGAGGGATTTAGCACAAAATGAAGCCATGAATAGCCTCAACATAATCGCAACGGCAGCCGACTCTTTAATTAATTCAAATTCGGATTTGCAAAGTATGTTGGCCGACAATCACACTGTTTTATCCTTTCATGCCAATAAGGGTAGCAAGTTGGGCGTGTTGTATATTACAGAAGCCGCGGATATGGAAGAGCAGCCGGATGAACTCATTAAGTGGATTGCCGGGATAACCCACACGCGTGCGGATAAACGTTTATTCGATAAGGAAACCGTTTATGATTTAGTGGATGCCCGGCAACAGTCGCTGTTATCAGTGGCCTTCCGCAATCAGTTGTTAATTATTTCTGAGGATGGAACACTTGTTGAAGAATCTATTCGCAAACTTAAATACCATATTGACATTGGAATGAAAGGCTTTGAACAAGCCAAAACACTGGCAGAGGTTGGTGCAGATTTAAACATTTATGTGAACTACAATCAGTTTCCGTCTTTTCTGGCCTTGTTTAATAAGGATGAATACAAGGGAGTGTTCCGGTATATATCAGCATTTGCAAACTGGAGCGTACTTAATGTAGCGTTTGAAAAAGAACGTATTGGTATTTCGGGAGTAACCTTTACAGATGATTCACTTTTTCAGTTTCTGGATTTGTTTAAAACACAAAGTCCGGTAGATATTGATTTGAGTGGAAACCTGCCACTGAATACGGCCTATTTTTTACAGCTCAATTTTAGTAATTATGGTCAGTTTAACAGTGATCTGAATGAATACCTGCAGCATACAGGTAAATCAGAGGGATATGCTCATTATGCAGACAGTATTGAGGAATTGTACAATATTTCACTGGCAGACAACCTTACATCATTGTTAAACGGTTCGGCTTTGTTTGGTATCCATGAAGGAGGAGGGGAGGATTTTAAACAACAGATTTTTGCTGTTATTAAAACGCAAAATACACCTGCTGTTCAGGGCGTATTCAATAATTACATGAAAGCAATTGCTAATCGTTCGCAGGACGACAGCTCATTGGTGTATTATAATGGTATTGAAATCAGAAGATTAGCCTTAGGCAATGTCTTTAAGCTTTTTTACGGACATCCTTTCGAGCATCTGGAGTCTCCGTTTTATATCCTCCATAACGATGCCTTTTTGATGGCCAATAACTTGAATACGTTAAAGCTTATAATAGATGAGTTAAACAATGGAGGCGTGTTGGCGGAAAATGAATCTTATCAAAAACACAGGAAAGCAGCCCCAGCGTCAAATAATGTGAGTGTGTTTCTCAGTCCCGGAAAATGTTTTCAATTGCCTGCCATCTACGCGAATGACGCTTTTGTAAGTGCAATGAACCGGTATGCTTACGATTTTAAGAAGTTTGAATTTGCAGAGATTCAGTTTGCAAACACCGCAAATAATACATTTTATACCCATATCAATCTTAAATTTAATCCGGCTTTTAAGGAGGGTACAAAGGTGCTTTGGCAAACCCAGCTCGATACTACATTTGACATGCAGCCGGTTTTGGTATACAACAGCGAGCGCAAACAAACGTGCATACTGGTTCAGGATGTATTGAATACCGTTTATTATGTGAGCAACAGCGGAGAGATATTATGGCAAACCCAACTTTCCGGAAAAATCAATAGCCAGATATTTGAAGTTGATCCAAATAAAAACGGTGACATACATTACCTGTTTAGTACCAATAAAATGGCTTGTTTGGTAAACAGTAAAGGACTCAACGTATATGGATATCCGGTTTTGTTTCCGGGAACGGCAACCGCTGGCATTAATTTGTTTGATTTTTATTCCGACAGTACCTTTCAGTTTTTCGTTCCGTTGCAAAATAATAAAATAATGGGCTACAACCTGAATGGTAAACCGGTTCAAGGGTGGAATCCTAAATCAATTGAGGCGCGTGTAACAACCCGGTTAAATGCATTTATGCTGGGTTCCGGTCCGTATTTGTGTGCCACCTCCTCTTCTCAAAAGTTACTGGTAATCGGCATCAGGCCCGATCAGCCTAAACAAACGGTTTATCCTTCTGTATCAGGTATGTTTCCGGCTTATACGTTTGCCAATGATACAACAGGTGTAACAATTTGGATTACGGATACAACCGGTAATTTGACGCAATTATGGATGACAGGTACTTCCGAATTTGAATACAGGCAAGTAATTCCCGCAGATTCTCAGGATCGCTACCATACCATCATACCTGCATCGCAGGGCTATCTGGCACTTGCGGCTTCACGTAAAGGCTTTTCGGTGTATGGTGTTGATGGAAAAAATATATTAAGCAAAGTATTTACCGATTCATTGACCACATTGCCTTTCTTTAGCGTGAATACCATCAATAAAGCCCCGATGATAGGTTACACGGAAACAGAGTACGAAAGGGTGAACTGGATTGATTTGAGTGGTGTAACATATCCTACATTGCCGGTGAAAGGAGTTACTCCGTTTGTTACGGGAGATGTGATGCTTAATAATACTAACTTTTTGGTATGCGGAGACAGGTCTAATAATTTAATACTGTACAGGTTGAAATAACGGATTTGCTTATTATATTCGTTCCATTCAATCGTTCAGGACTATGAAACAAAAATATACTCTGATTTTTACAGTTTGCTTATTTGCTGTAATTACTTCGTGCTTTAAGAAAGAAACGTTTGAGGAACTGAGTAGTATTAAAGGTGTTCAATCCACTGCCGACTTTTCTGCACCTCTTTTGACTTCGTCACTTACCTTAAGGGATCTTTATGAATCGTATTCCCAAAATGCTTTAATCAGGGAAAACCCTGACAACCTTTTGGTGTTTGTGTATCGTTCTCAAAATACTGTCCCTTCAGGGAAGCTTCTCGATCAGATGGGAAATTCGTCATCTTTCGAATTACAATTGCCAGATCCAATAGCTGATGCATTTAATATGGGGCTGATAGATGAGTTTAGCATGCCAGCTATTGATAATGTTGTAACGATACCAACTCCTGATGGTGAGAAAATTAAGAAGATTAATCTTAAAGAGGGGAGTTTCGATCTTTCTTTTGTTAGCACTTATAAACATAATATTAGGATAACACTTGAATATCCTTCCATTACGAAAAATGGAGCCCCCCTTTCAAAAGTTATTGATGTTAATTATACTGGCGTGTCTCCCCAAGAAGTTGTAGTTCCTATTGATTTAAAGGACTATGATATTGATTTTACCGATAATAATACAACAAGTAATACGCTGCGATTTGAGGTCGCGATTAAGTTCACACGTATTCCTGGGAATATAGTATCGCCTCAAGATAAATTGACAATTGAACAAGATTTTAAAATAAGAGGATACAATTCAATTGAAGGATATTTGGGAAGAAAAATAATTTTAGAGGCATCTCAAGAAACTGAAATTGACTTGTTTCAAAACTCTTTAGCCGGACAAGTATTTATAAATGACCCACGTTTGGTAATAACTGCGCGTAATACTTATGGGGTGCCTGTAACAGCTAGAGTGTCCAACCTTCGTGTGGTTGATATGTTTGAGCATGACTTCCCTGTTACAATTGATCAATTCGCGGACACATTTACGTTTGATATGCCTGCGGCTCCGGGGCGACAGGGAGTGAGTAAGTTTACAATTGATAAGGACAATTCTAATATTGATTCTGTAATAAATACTAGGCCGAAGTTTATCAGGTTCGATCTGAAATTTGAAACGAATTATCGGGAAGATTCAAGTATTACTAATTTTATACTTGATACTGCAATGTTTGCGGTAGACATTGATGCGGAGGTTCCTATTGACCTTAAAGTTATAAATTATGTTGTAGAGGATAAGTCCTCCAATCGTTCATTTGGAAATCTACCGGAAAATGTACAGGAAGTAAAACTTAATGTCGTTACGGAAAATACACTTCCATTTGATTTGACAACCCAAATGTTGTTTACCCGTGATTCGATAACCTTTGGGGGGGATACTATTAATATACCTGTTGACAGTTTATTTAGTATACCGCTTTTTATTCCGGGTGGCATTGTGGATGCCAATGGGGAAATGGTTGCACCTAAGATTAAACAGAATACTATTACGCTTACTGCCGATAGGTACAAACGAATACAATCTGCTCCCAATAATATTTTAAGAATGATAGCCAACACGGCCCAATTTAATGGGGCACCGGGTTTCGTAAAGGTAAAAACAAACCTGAGGCTTAATATGAGAATTGGCAGCGATATTAAATTTACCTATAAGAGTAAATAGCTATGAGAACAATAAAACTACTTTTTACCATAGGTTGCCTGGGGATTTTATCAGCCGCTGCTCAGCCAGATTTTACAATGCCTTCACTTCGTAGAACCTATCAATCTACGTATATCAATCCTGCATTTATGCCAAAATATAAATTCAGTATTGGTTTGCCGGTTATCTCTAATTTTTATATAAACAATACCCGGTTGGGGTTTAATGTTGAAGACGTAACAGCAAGTATCAAGGATTCATTGGTTGATTTGAATACCTTTCACAGTAGAATACAGGGAGATGCTATTGGTTTAAGTACCACAGTGAATACTGATCTTTTTCATATCAGTTTCCGAATAGGTAAGGCCCAGTTTGGATTTAACAGTACGCTTAAAATTCAAACAACTCAGGCTTTTAGTAAAGACTTCATAGGGTTTATGACAAGTGGAAATGCCTTTTTTAAAGGTCAGGCTCAAGATTTTAAGGCTTTTGAAGTAAGTAATTTTAATTACCTCGAAAATGGCTTCTCTGTATCTCGTCAATTTGGTAAGAAGCTTTCATTAGGTGTGCGAGCCAAATACCTGCAAGGGATAGCGGTGATACAAACACAAGACATCCGTTTTGGGATATCTACACCAGAAAACAATTTAGATCCAGTGGTTATAAAAACAGGAGGAACTGTTAATACAGCTGGGTTACCTCTTCTGACTGACAGTGTGTCGGGAATGAGTGCTGATGAGTCAAGTTCTATGAAGAAATTTACAGCAGCTTCATTATATGCTCCGGGTAACAGGGGTTTTGCATTCGACTTTGGTTTTACGTATACCATTTTACCACGTTTCACCATACATGGTTCGGTAATCGACTTTGGAGGAGCCATCAATTGGAAAGGAACACCATTAAACTATACTCTGGAAAATAAAGATGTAGAGTTTGCCGGCTTTACCGATGCACATCTTAAATCAGGTGAAGCTCAACAAGCATTTTTGGATAGTTTGGGGGATATTTTAGGTAAGCCAACTGTTACCACCAATTCGTTTACTACAAAGCTTAATACACGTTACACTGCCGGAGCAGATTTGATGGTAACCAAACGTGATATGGTTGGGTTCTTGTTTCAGGGGCAACAAACCATTAACAAGTTTTTACCGGCTTATACCTTTAGCTATACCCACAGATTTGGCAGAGCATGGGAAGTAGCAGGTAACTATAGTATTTACAATAAGCAGTTTGCCAATATAGGAGTGGGAACTTCCATGAAATTTGGCCCACTTCAATGGTATGTTATGACGGATGATATTATGTTGTTTCTATCGCCCGAAACCCGTAATAACCTCTATTTTAGAACAGGTATTAATATTGTTTTAGGCGATGTTGGGCGTATTGCTGATAAGGAAGAGAAAGTGAAGAAAGAAAAAGAAGCAGCCGCTAAAAAGAAGAACAAAGCGAAGACGACTTAATTCTATTAGTAAAGTGTTGTTTTTTAGCAATCAGTCCGGTCGAGTAGCAATTGCTGAGGATTTGTAGAGCATTGTGTATCGAGACCAAATACTTCTCGATACGGCTTGCAGCCTACTCGAAGTGACTACCAACATACATAACCATTCTATTTTACCAGCTGACCTGTTAAGCGCAACAAATCGGTTTCGGCCATTTTTAAAGCAAACTTAAAATTAATCAGGCGTGCATTGGTTTCCTCGAAACTGCGTTGTGCTTCTCTGAACTCAAGTATTGTACTCTGTCCCTGCTTATATCTTAATTGCATCAACGTTAAGTATTGTTCTGCAAGGGCTACGCTTTCTTCATCGCGTTTAACCTGTTCCAGTGCTATGGTATAATTCTCCCAGGCCTGTTCATACAATCCGGCAATAAAAACGGTTGTCTGGTTTTTATATAACTCTGCATTTTTATACTGCAATTTTGCAATGGCAATATTGTTTTGGTTAACACTTCCTGTGTACAGTGGCACTCCAAAACTTAATCCTGCTGAGGGACCTGTGCTTTGGTTTAATAAGCTAAATCCTGCCTGACTTGAGGCCAGACTGTAACCATATTGAGCATTCAGTTTGAGTGTCGGGTATCTGGCCGATTGAAATTCCTTTTGGGTTTGCAGGGCAATAATTTCCTGCGACTGCGACATTTTGATTTCAGGATTCTGCGCCAGGGATTCATCCAGACTTTTTTTGTTGAGAGGAGTTCCCAAAACAAATACCGTATCAACCTGATAGATGGTGTCGGCTTTAAAGTTAAGAATTGCATTTAAGGTGATGAATGCGTTGACAATGTTTCGTTCTTGTGTAAGCAAGGCTTGTTTACGGGTGTCCAAATCAAGCTGAGCCAGATATATGTCTGTTTTGTTGGCCAGTCCGGCAGCAAAACGGGTTTGTGTCAGTAACATCCTGTCTTCACTTACCTGCAAGGTTTGTTTCACCAGTTGCATATTGCTTTGTTCTTTTACCACTGAACTATATGCCTGTATTACATTGCTAACCGTATTTTGAATCTGGTTTTTGGTGCGTTGCAATCCAAACTGTTCAAATTCATTGAGTTTTTTGCGGGTGGCAAACATCTTCATCCCGTCAAACAACGTATAGTTGAGGGCTACGTTGGTATTCAGTGCATTGCTTTGCACACCATCGCGTACAATGTTTTGCCCGTTTGAAAACTCCTGATTGATATTGTACCGTGACAGGTTGTCGGATACATTTACACCAACTGTTGGCAACATTCCGGCCGCTCCCGCATAATTGCTTTTACGTGCAATCTCTGCATCGTTATATGCCATTTGGATTTGATAGTTATTGCGCAATGCTTCTTGTATGGCCTGTTGAAGCGAGAGTATTTGTTGCGCAAACAATTGAGGAGTACAGAAGAGCAATAAGATCAGTGTTATTCTTTTATTCATCACCGTGGTTGTTTTTTGGGGTACGAGACATGTACGTGTATACTGCGGGGATAATGAAAAGCGTAAGCAGCAAAGAAATCATGACTCCGCCAACAATTACCACACCTAATGGAACCCGGCTGGTGGCAGCAGCTCCGAGCGAGAGCGCGATGGGTAGCGCTCCCAAAGCAGTCGCCAAACTGGTCATCAAAATTGGACGTAAACGCTGGGTGGATGCATCAATGGTGGCTTGCACTTTGGATAATCCCTGCTCACGTTTTTGATTGGCAAATTCAACAATCAGAATTCCGTTTTTGGTTACAAGCCCAATCAGCATAATCATGCCTATTTCCGAGAAAATATTTACGGTTTGTTTGGTGAAATAGAGCGAAATTAAGGCTCCTGCCAATGCCAACGGAACAGTAAGCATGATGGTCAGTGGATCAATGAAACTTTCGAACTGTGCGGAGAGTACCAGATAAATCAATACCAGCGCGAGTAAAAAAGCAAATAAGGTATTGGATGAGCTCTCGGCAAAATCACGTGAAGGGCCCGACAGGGAAGTGGTAAAGCTTTCGTCCAGTAAGTTGTTTCCGATACGTTTCATCGCAGCTACACCATCTCCTACGGTTTTGCCGGGGGCCAGTGCAGCCGAAATTGTAGCGGATTTGTAACGGTTGTAATGGTACAATTGTGGCGGACTGCTGCTTTCTTCCATATCTATTACACTGCTAAGCCGAACGCTTTCTCCATTTGCATTTTTTACAAACAGGTTGTTCAGGTCTGTCGGTTCATCCCTGTCGGCTCTGTCCATTTGCCCGATAATCTGGTACTGTTTTCCGTTCATGATAAAATAGCCCATCCGGCCTCCGCTTAAGGCTGCCTGCAAGGTTTGGGCAATATCAAGCACACTTACACCAAGGTCTTTGGCCTTGTACCTGTCGATGGAAATCAACAATTCAGGCTTGTTGAATTTCAGATTGGCATCCACCATTTGAAAGGTAGGATCTTTGCGTGCTTCGGTTAAAAACTGAGGCAATATATCTTTAATCTTATTGAAGTTTAGGTTCTGCACTACGTACTGAATAGGTAAGGCTCCACGCGAGCCAAGTCCCACGCTGATGGTTTGCTCTTCAATCAAAAACACCCTGCCATCATTAAAGGACGACAGTTTTGCATTCACTGCTTTTACAATTTCACTCTGGCTGCGTTTGCGGGTTTCGGGATCAGATAATACAATTCGTCCGAAGGCGCTGTTCACTGATCCGCTTCCATAACCCTGATTATTGGTACTGGCAAATACAAACTCTCGTTCCGGAATCGAATCTTCAAAATATCCGGCCAGGCCCTGAACAAACTGATCCATATTATCGAAAGAAGTTCCCTCAGGAGTATTGGTGTTAAACCTGAACTGATTTTTGTCTTCCAAAGGCGCAAGTTCGGTTTGCAATACCTTAAACAACAAACCGATGATGCAGGCACTTACAATCAGCACGGGCCAGGCCATCCAGCGTTTGGCAATAAAGCGGGTGAGGAGATTTTTATATCCGCTTTCCATGGCTTCAAAGAAAGGTTCGGTACGGGTGTAGAACCATGATGGTTTGTGTTCTTTCTGTTGAAGCAATACATTTAAAACAGGTGTCAGTGTCAACGAAACGAATGCTGAGATCAGCACAGCTCCGGCCACTACAATACCAAACTCCTTAAACAAACTGCCTACAAATCCCTGGATAAAAATGATGGGTAAAAACACAACAGCCAATGTGATGGAAGTTGAGATAACAGCAAACATAATTTCTTTCGAACCCTCACGGGCAGCTTGCCTGATATTCATACCACCTTCCAATTTGCGGAAAATATTTTCGGTCACCACAATACCATCATCTACTACCAATCCCGTAGCGAGCACAATACCCAGCAACGTAAGCACATTGATACTAAAACCAAATAGGTACATCAGGAAAAAAGTTCCGATAAGCGATACCGGAATATCAATCAAAGGTCTGAAGGCAATAAGCCAGTTGCGGAAAAAGAAATATACTACCAGCACCACCAATATAATTGCAATGAGCAACGTCTCTTCTACTTCCGATAGTGCTCTGCGCACATTACGGGTTGAATCGAGCACAATCTTTAGATCGAGGTCTTCGTTACCTTTTTCTTTTTTTACTTCATTCAGGCGTTTGTAAAACTCATCGGCTATATGAATATAATTGGCTCCGGGTTGGGGGGCAATGGCCAGAGCAACAGCATTAGATCCGTTTAACCTGAATCCAACTTCTTCTACTTCACTTCCAAGGTTTACATCAGCTACATCTCCCATCTTCACCACACCTGTTGCATCTTGTCGGATAATCAGATTGCGGAAATCTTCTTCGGTGGTTAAACGTCCAAGGGTGCGTACGGTAAGCTCCGTTTGTGAACCATATACTTTTCCTCCCGGTAATTCCACATTTTCTCTGTCGAGGGCCGCTTTGATATCTTTTACAGTCACTCCGTAGGCACTCATCTTTTCGGGGTTGTACCATAATCGCATGGCGTATTTTTTTTGCCCGAATAAATTCACGGCACTTACCTCAGGTATAGTTTGAAATTTTTCCTGCAATACGTTCTCTGCAAAATCACTCAGCTCAAGTGACGACTTGTTCTGGCTTTGTACCGAAAGAATAATAATCACATCGCTGTTGGCATCAGCTTTTGATACCACAGGAGGCGCATCAATATCGGCAGGCAGGTTACGGATGGCCTGACTCACTTTGTCGCGTACATCACTGGCCGCATTGTCGAGGTTTACATCCAAGTTAAATTCTACAGTGATAATACTGCTGCCGGTATTGCTCGAAGAGGAGATGGTGCGAATACCCTGTATTCCGTTAACGGCTTTTTCGAGCGGTTCGGTGATCTGGGTTTCAATAATATCGGCATTGGCTCCGGTATAGTTGGTACGCACGGTAATCACAGGCGGATCGATGGCCGGATACTCGCGCAAACTTAAAAAGTTAAACCCTACTGCCCCAAACAATATAATTGCAATGCTGCATACAATGGCAAATACGGGGCGTTTTAAACTCAGTTCCGAAATATTCATGTGGTGTGGCTAAAGGTGATTATTTCCGAACAGATTTTACGGTTACGGGGGCATCTGGTTTTAGGAATAAGATACCCGATACAATGATGGTATCACCGGGTGTAAGTCCCGACAGGATCTCTACTTTTTCAGCCGTTCGATAGCCGGTAGTTACCACCGTAAACGAAATCTTACCCTGTTTGATCAAAGCAATTTTTTTGTTTCGGGTTTCGGGAATAACACAGCTTGTGGGCACAATAATAGCCTTGTTGTTGGCAGCCGAAGGAATGGATACCTCCACAAATGATCCGGGAATAAGTGCCGAGGTTGAGGAGTTGAGTAATGCCCTCACCTTAATATTGCGTGTGCCTGTATTCACCTGTGGTTCGATGGCTGATACGGTAGCCCTCAACGGTTCATTTTTATTGTTTGATTTCACAAACACGGTCATACCTTTTTGCACAATACCCGACTGGCCCTCAGGTAGGAGGAAATCAATTTTTAGCAAATCGGTTTGTTGCAAAGTGGCCAGCATGGTGAGGTTATTGACATAAGCACCCATGCTTACATTGCGCAACCCAATTAATCCGCTAAAAGGTGCTCTCACTTCTGTTTTGCGAATCTGAGCTTTGGTATAATCCAGATCGGCCTTCAGGTTGTTTACCTGGTTTTCTGCTATATCGTATTCCTGTTGGTTTAAGCCTTCGGCTTCTTTCAGGGTTTTGAGCCTGCTTAAGTTGCGCTCGGCAATCTCAAGCTGGGAGTTGGTTTTGCGCAGTTGAGCCTGCAACTCATCGTCATTCAGCTTCACCAGTAAATCTCCTTCGTTTACCTTGTTGCCTTCGTTGATATTCAGCTTCACAATTCGCCCGCTCATTTCCGGGCGGAGCTCCACAAATTCTTTGGCCAATACGCTTCCGCTGGCATTAATATTATAACTGAACGATTGGGGTTCAATCACCATTACATCAACAGACAAAGGAGGTGCTGATGGTTTGGCTGCTCCGTCTTTGGATTGGCTACAGGCAGTAAGAAGAAGAGCAGTTAAACTTATAACAGTAATATATAATGTTGTTTTAAACATCGTTGTGATGGATTAGTGTATATACAATAATAAGAGTTTGTGATAATCCGTATAGATATTAAAATGAGATTAAAATCAGGTTTTAGTAGAATTTTTTAAATCCGATAGCCGAGCGGCATTCAGCCAATGTTCGGTTGGCACTTTCTGCTGCTTTTTCTACTCCTGTGTGGGCTACCTTGGCCAGATATTCGGTATTATTGTGCAAATCAGTGATACGTTCGCGAATCGGAGTGAGGAAGGTAATCATGTCTTCGGCCAGCTGTTTTTTTAGGTCACCATAGCGGATGCTGCAATTGGCATGCGCTTCGGTAAAGAAAGCCAGGGTATCAGCCGAAGAAACCGTCTTCATCAAATCAAACAGGTTTTGAACCGGTTGAGAAGGAGTGGAGTTCGATTCAGTTGGTCCGGTATCGCTCACTGCGCGGCTCATCTTTTTGCGAATTACTTCCGGACTATCAGCCAGAGCGATTACATTATTATCACCATCACTTTTGCTCATCTTACCACCTCCTTGCAATCCGGGGATCTTTACCAGTTCGGTTCCATAGTTAAAGGCATAAGGTTCAGGGAAAATTTCGGTTTGGTAAATACGGTTGAAACGGTTTCCGAAGGTACGGGCCATCTCCAGATGTTGCTCCTGATCCTTGCCCACCGGCACTTTGGTGGCTTTATGGATGATGATATCAGCCGCCATCAAAACCGGGTAAGTGAGCAATCCTGCATTGATATTATTGGGTTGGGTACGGGCTTTTTCTTTAAACGAGGCTACCCGTTCCAGCTCTCCTTTATAAGCATGCATATTGAGCAGCATATACAATTCTGGAATTTGAGGCAGGTCGCTTTGTATGTATAAGGTGCAGGCATCCGGATCCAGGCCACAGGCCAGGTATTCGGCCAGTACGGTTTTAACGTTGGCGTGTAAATCTGCTGGATTGGGATGTGTTGTAAGTGAATGGTAATCGGCAATAAAGAAGTAACACGAATACTCGTGCTGCATTTTTGTAAAATTACGCACGGCTCCCATGTAGTTCCCCAGATGCAGGTTACCGGTAGGGCGTATGCCGCTTACAACAATTTCTTTACTCATCATAAGCAGCAATGTTACGATTTTCACCGTTAATTTTTCCAATATTCCCTTTTGTTTTCGGGCGCCATCTCATACATTTGTTTTCTTATGATTGATAAAAGTTTGTACGAATTGCTGGAAGAGAATCATTCATACGCATCGGTATTGCACTGGTGTGGCATTGATGCATTTGATTATCTGGAAGAAACACTGGGAGATGTGTGTCGTATCAAAAATATCAATATGAGCAATGTGCATGAAGCGTTGCAGCAGCTAAACAATCGCAAGAGGTACAGCTTTGACCGCCTGCAGCGCATGTCGCCTGCCGAAATGTGCAACCACCTCAAAGAAACGCATCATCATTATTCGCAGCGGATGTTGCCTGTTATTGAGCACCATATACAACAAACGGCATTGGCTTTTCATAAACTCTATCCTCAGTTGTTATTGCTCGATAAAATTTTCGGAACCTTCAAACAGGACTTTTTGCGTCATATCCGCTACGAAAACGAAGTGGTATTTGTTTACATCAAAAAGCTGGAGAAGTTCACCGTAACCTTTAACAATTCATTGTGGCTGGAGCTTAAAGATTTTTCGATGGGTGATTTTATCATGAAACATCACCATGATGATGACGATATGCACAATATCCGTAAGCTCCTCAATAATTATGAGGTGTCGAAAGATGATCATCTTGCCTACAAAGTATTGATGCATGAACTCAAAAGTTTTGAAAGTGATTTGAAGGCACACAGCCTTATTGAAGAGGATATGCTGATTCCACGAGCCATTCGTTTGGAAGAAAAACTAACTCAGAAAGCAAACGAACTTATTCGTTTGAATTGATTATCTGATTATCAGGTGTGAAGCCTGTTTACAAAGATTTTTCTTAATATTTTTTTGCTTTAATGATCCGGAAACTTACTTTTGCACCGGAGAGTTGGCAGAGTGGTCGATTGCGGCAGTCTTGAAAACTGTTGTCTGTTACAGGACCGGGGGTTCGAATCCCTCACTCTCCGCCACCAATAAGGCCTTGCAGATGTAAGGCCTTTTTTATGCCCGTTGGTGGAGGGTTTTGGAGCTTGTTCATCATAAATGACCCGGTATTGAATCCTTTTTAAATTTTGTGAATATTTACTTTTGGGTTGAAGATAAGTGGTATTGGTTTTTGATTCGCAGTGATTGGTATTAGCCTGTTGCCGGTTGTATAAAACATGTGCCCGGATGAGCAAAAAAACTGGTGAATATTCTAGCTTTGCTGCTCAGTTATTGAAGGTCAGCTTATTTGACGGCAGTGAAGTATTATAATTACATATTGATTGGTTTATTGGCGGGTGGCATGAGATTTCCGGCACTTGCTCAGTTGAAGTCAGAATCAGATGTTACGGTTACGCTCGATATGTTGCCTGTATTGCAGTTACAAACAACTTCTCCTTCCACTATTACATTCGATTTTGATCAGCTTTCCGACTATCAATCCGGGGTTACGCTCTATGGTGCTACCAGTCTTAAGGTGAATGCAACGGTCAGCTGGGACTTATATGCGGTTGCTAAATCCAGTGGAAATGTGGGGGAGGGTTATTGGGATCAGCAAATGGTATACGGACAAGCGGGTGCTAATACCACCAATCAAATTCCATTGAGTGCCTTGGAGTTGCATCAGTCTAACCCCAATCCATCTGCAACATCAGCCACCGGTATGTTTAAAGATTACAGCGCTCCGTTTCCTCCCATAGCAAGTCCGGCAGGTTCCAATTCAATTTATGTCGATCCATCGGGAGCGGGGGCGCCTCCATCTGCAATGCACAAGTATATAGCCGGTCACTCAGGCGCTTTGGGACTTGGAACGGATGGAGTTGCGGGTGGAAGCTATTTGAATCCGGGTACTGCCGGAAATAGCTATTATTACAGTATTGATTATCGGATTGTTCCCGGATTGCCGGTTGTGTTTCCAATGGCATTTGATGCAACAGGTCAGATTCAGCAACGTGTAGATGTACAAAAGGGTGCTGGCGTATATGTGCAGCCGGGAGTGTATACGATGTATGTACAGTATGTGTTGTTTGAAGATCAATAGTTAGTCCGGTTCGGGGGCTGGTAAAGAAGGGAAACCGTTTTCCTGTGGATTCATCTGCTCTGATGGGTTCAAATTCAATTCTCTTCAATAGTATCATTTATATTGCTGGTGGTAGTGCTAAATGCCGCAGGCCGGTTGATACGAGTATTGTTTGCAGTATGGTAAATGGAAGTTGAGATATAGCAAAAAAATAAGGCCGTCAATTATTGACGGCCTTATGAATATTCCGGGTCTTTTAAGATATTTATTTATAGTTTGAGAATACGTTGGGTGGTTGTTTCTGACGGGGTGATAACTTTTATGAAGTAAATACCTGATAAGTGTGCACCATTCAGGTTGTTTAACAGCACCTGATTATTCCCGGCTTCAAGTTGAATCGTTTGCTCCGAAATCAGGTTTCCTAATAAATCTGTTATCAGGATTTGTGCCTGTATCGTTTGTTGAGCATTGATTACAACATTTACATTGTCGGTAAAAGGATTAGGGAATGTTTGTAGCGTTAGTTGTTTGTTGCTCGACTGCGAGTTTACAATTGTTACAATGTTGCTCAATTCTTGGTGATTGTCGAAATCAACCTGAACAAGGCGGTAATACAGTACAGGAGCAGAACTAGTTTTGGTATCCAAATATGAATAAGAAGAAGTAGAAAGGGTTGTACCTTTTCCTTTTACTTTGGCAATGGTTTCAAAGTTTCTGCCATCAGTTGATCGCTGTACCATAAAATAAGCGTTATTCAATTCGCTTGCTGTCATCCAGGCTAGTTGGATGTTTTCTGATTGTTTGGTTGCAGTGAAATAAACCAATTGAACAGGTAGAGGAGTAAGCGATTGACTTGTTTCTCCTGCACCAATTGTTGGTGGATTACCTCTTGTTAAGCCAAGATAGTCGAGAGGAACAGAAGCAACCGGGGTGCCTGCGTAATATAATGGAGAACCGAACTGAGGTGCCAGGTCTATAAATGACGTATAGAATGGATTGCCATATATACTTGTGATATCAGTTAGTGTTGCAATCGTTTGCCAGTCTGAAAGATTATCATAGCTGACAGGGCCGGCAGAAGTCAAAATTGCAGCGCCACTGGCATTTGTGCTTTGATCCGAGAATAAGTTATAATCCGAAGTTAACCCTGTAATAGCACCGCTGCTCAATGAGCCGGTATAATAGGCAGCATAATTTCTGATTGTACCTGTTGGGGGCGCTTGATAGTTGCGCTCATTATACCATGAGTTGTTCTTGAAAGTAACACCTACAGCTCCCGAAGTGGTAATCCCACTGTACAACGCATAAGTAGAAGTTGTATTGGCAGCAACAGCATCTCCTGTAATCAAAACCGAATTGTAATAAAAGGCGCTTCCGTTGGTGGCTGCGGTTGGGTAAATTCCCCTGATATCATACGGGTTAGAGATGGAGTTGTAGGCGGTGTCGCGGCCCAATGATATAACATTATTGGCTACGGTATATAAACCTCCGGTAATGGTGATGCCGTACAATGCACCCAATCCAGAGGTTTTCATCTCAAATCCGTACATCAGGTTATTGCTAATCCAGTTCGATCCGGTTGTAGCCCCGGTATAGGCAATACCTCTTATGGTGGTTGCAGCAGAAGCTGCTGTACATAAAAAGTTTGTCAGGGTATTATTCGAAACGGTATCTCCTGCCACAGTACATGAATAGTTTATACCTACAATGGTGTTATTGGTAGTGGTTGAGGCGGTTGCAAAGCGTGAAAGCGTATTGCCTCTAACCGAAAACCTGGCGGTAGTTGTAGTTGCGCTTATACCCATAATGGCTCCTGTATTCGCCTGTAAGGTGTTTATATGATTGTATTCAATTGTTTGTAAAGCAGTAGTGGCAGCACCTGTGTTGTAATACACACCATATATGGTTGCACTTCCGGTAGCTGATAAAGACCCTGTTCCCCAAACAGATCCAATCGTATTGTTTCCGATATATGAATTAATAGCATAGTTATTTCCTCCGGAACTATTACCGATTTGTATTCCACGCAATGAGTTACCCTGAGTCAGTTTGATACCGGAAATCACATTGTTTTTAACGATACAGTTGGTTGGCCCTCCGTGTGCGAGTGCCATAGCTGAAAAGGAAGCATTGTTTCCTGTAGAAATTGTGATTGAAGTTTGCCCGGTAGAATCTCCAAAAATATTGGGTGTAACGCTACCGATATCAATAGAACTGGTATTGGATTGCAAAAGACACTCTACATTCGCAGTGGCATTATAACCCACGCTGATGGTCATGTTTTGAAATACATTTCCCTGAAAACTGTTTTGTATACTTGCAGATGTTGCAAAGATAACACTTCGGATTTCAGATCCTGTGCCTGTTCCACTTACAGTTAGCGGGGTTCCGCCACACTGTGGTTCTGTTCCTCCAAAATAATTACCGGTGATGGTAAATGCCGTAGTATTGTTGATAGGTGCAATAGACAAGAACTGAAACACCGAAGTCAGACCAGTTCGGGTGGCAGTTTGATAGAAGCTGTTTCCTGTTATTGTCCAGCCATTGTTTCCTACTCCAATATTCAATCCTCTTGTTCCACCGGCAGCGGTGGCAAAAAAATTATAAATATTACAGTTGGAAACGGTACAGTTGTCGTTATAAGTAGCAGTAGTGGTGGTTGAACCTACTGCATTGATACAGTGTTGTGGGGTTCCGTTAGGGGCATCAGAAATATTACAATGATCAATCACATTATTATCGTTACCGGTTGTTCCGGTGGTAACACCAATTACAATGGCTCCGGTAGCGTTTGTTGTACTGGATCCGGCAACATTGCAATAGCTTAAAGTATTATTGCTGGCATCGTTAATAAATAAAATGGTGCTTGCCGTGTTTGTGGTAGCCTTATTGATAAAGGTTAACGATCCGGAGCTGCCTATTTGTCCAATACGTCCGTCAAATTCTACATTGCTGGCTCCGTTTAAGGTTATGAAATTGCTTGCACCTGTTATTGTTGTAAGGTTAACGGTTTGGGTTGCATTAACCGTGTACGTTCCTGTTCCTCCGGTTCCTGTTCCCAGTGCGGTAATAATCGTACCTGGTTTAACACTGGTTCCGGCTCCTGAAATCATTTGTCCAACTTTTAGTGTGCCTGTGGTTATTGCTGTTACGGTAAGTGTGGTACCCGAAATGGAACCGGTACAAGTAGTGGGAGCCATTGTGCCTGATATAGTATCGTTAAAGCCTGAATTCGTAATGTATATGGAGGTATAAGCAGCCAGTCCATACCCATCGGCATTTAACATCGGAGGGGCTGTTTCGGTGGTGCTGCCGGCAATATCAATTGTGATGTCTCCCTGAAAATAGCCGCTGTTGATACTGTCGAACGTTTCTTTAAGAGTGGTGTAAGAACCAAAGCCGGCTCCGGCAGTAGACAAGATATTAATCTGTGCAGTTGTTCGAAAAGCAAATAAGATTACTAAAAGCGATAGAAGGTGTAGTCGTAAGATTTTTTTCATGGTTAAAGAATTGATTTAATAAAGTGAAAAAATAAGATGTATCGGCTAACGAATGTATAAAAAAAACGAAGGAATTTCAAACTGTAAATCAAGTATTCTGCTTTTAAAAACAGGGGGGGATAAGAGGTGTTTAATTTAAAATGACTCTGCTTTAGGCAAGTACATCTTTAAATGTTAAATCTGTTATGTGGCTTAACCGCAGCACTTCGCTGCGGTCTTTCGCTGTGAACGCTGCGGTTAAAATATTGTTGACTCAAAACGGATCATTTTATTTTTAGTTGTGTTTATATTGGTATTAAAATACCTTTGCCCCGCCAATTTGATATTCAATGTTAAGAATCCCTAAAACATATACAGCAATCCTCGTTTGTTTTGCGTTTGTCTTTAGAGTTTTATTCGTTAATATAAGTCTGGCATCTTCAAATGGTATTTCCCAAGGCCATTTTAGCAAGTCCGGCTATTCAGCAATCCAAAAAAGGGGAAGACGTTCCGGTACCTTTGAAAGTGTAAGAAATAACAAATCAGAGGCAATTGAAATTTGTGAAGAAGACTTTGTAGATAAGAGTTGTTTTAAAGCGAAACTGTTTTTTACCAAACACATATTCTATGATGTGTTTACCTGTTACCTCAATAATAAACTGAATGCTGTCATTTCGGTTTGTAAGGATTTCTCATTTCATTCATCACATCAATACCTCACATTGCAGGTATTGCGGATTTGATCAAAAACGTATTCAGGAATCACGAATCAGGCTAAATATGCTTTCGTGAGTTCTTTTTCCTGCGTTCAGCAACGCATCAAAGATGTAAGTGGGCATGGTTAGCCTTGCTTGCGTCTTCAAAATCAATTACACATTAAGTGATTATCGGGATATTGTCAACTTGCCCTCGCGCACCCCTGCCCCTGGCGGGGACCAGCCGCACACTTTCTAAAAGACTTGTGGGCGGAACTCCCTTTAGGGCAATGTCATTTAGGGTTAGGGGGTGCGGAGGATAGAAGAAGTTTAATTGACAATATCCCGATAGTCAGTACAAATTATTTAAAAACTTATGATGAGGAGAACACTCATGCTTATAGGCTTGTGTGCCATATTGGTCAGCACAGGCTGTGAATCAAAACACGAAACCAAGGGGGAAGAAACCAGGTTTTTGGTTACTGCTCCATTGAAAAAAGACACGGTAATCACCCGTGATTATGTCTGTCAAATTCATGCTATCCAACATATTGAACTCAGGGCACTGGAAAAAGGCTATATCGAGAAGATTTTTGTTGACGAAGGACAATTGGTAAAAAAGGGACAGCTCATGTTCAAAATCATGCCTTTGATTTATACGGCTGAAATGCAGAAAACCAAAGCCGAAGCCGATTTTGCAGAGATAGAATACCTGAATACCAAAAAACTTGCTGATAGCAATGTGGTATCGCCAAACGAGCTGGCTTTGGCAAAAGCCAAATACGATAAGGCGAAAGCTGAGTTGTTGTTGGCTCAAACGCATCTCCAATTCACCGATGTCAAAGCTCCATTTGATGGTATCATGGATCATTTTCAGGTAAGGGTAGGAAGTTTGGTGAGCGAAGGTGATTTATTAACAACCTTGTCGGACAACAGTCAGATGTGGGTGTACTTTAATGTTCCGGAAGCTGAGTATCTGGATTATAAAAGCGATATCAAAACCGAAAACTTAAAAAGCGTGAGTTTATTGATGGCTAACAATGAAATGTTTGACCATACAGGAGAAGTAAAAACCATTGAGGCCGACTTTAACAATGAAACGGGAAATATTGCTTTCAGGGCAACGTTCCCGAATCCAAAAGGATTGTTACGCCATGGTGAAACCGGCAATATTCAAATGTCGATACCGCTTAAAAACGCAATTATCATTCCTCAGAAAGCCACGTTTGAAATTTTGGAAAAGCGATATGTGTTTGTGGTGGGTAAAGATAATGTGGTTAAACAAAGAGAGATTATGATTGCTGCCGAACTGCCTGATCTGTATATTATCAAAAGCGGAGTGTCGGCAAGCGAAAGAATTCTTCTTGAAGGTATTCGTAAGGTGAGTGATAATGATAAGATAGAGTATGAGTACGAGGATCCTGCGAAAGTTATCTCTCAGTTAAAGGTTTACGTTGAATAATTTAAACGGACTATTGGGAAGATGTCAACTTGCCCTCGCGCACTCTTGTCCTCAACCGCCCACTTTCTAAAAAAATGGGCCGGAACTCCCTTTAGAGTTAGGGGGGGGAGGATAGAAGAAGTTTAGTTGACAATATTCGGAGTCAATAATTTAATAACACAAAAAAGATGTTTAATAAATTTTTAAAGAGACCAGTACTCGCTATCGTATTATCGTTGGTGATTATCTTTATGGGAGTGCTAGCCATCAAAACGCTACCTACATCCCAGTTTCCTTCCATCGCTCCGCCAATGGTAATGGTTACCGCATCGTATCCGGGAGCGAGTGCAAAATCGCTTGCCGAGTCTGTTGTCATTCCATTGGAGCAAGCCATTAACGGTGCCTGGGGAATGAAGTACATGACTTCGGATGCTACCAGTGCGGGCGAAGCCAATATTCAAATCGTATTTAACTTAGGTACAGATCCTGATCAGGCTTTGGTACAGGTTTCCAACCGTGTGCAACAGGTACTGAACAGGCTGCCAACCTTAGTGCAACGGGAAGGGGTTATTGTAACGCCTATCATGCCGAGTATGTTGATGTATGTGAACTTGTACAGCAAGGATCCGAATGCCAATATGAAATTCCTGTTCAACTTTGCCGGAGTGAATATGATTCCCGAGCTGCAAAGGATTAATGGTATAGGACAGGCAAAGATTCTCGGCAGCAGACAATACGCGATGCGTATCTGGCTCAATCCCGATCGGATGCGTGCGTATAAAGTTTCTCCCGATGAGGTAATGGAAGCCTTGAGCGATCAAAGTATCATCGGCAAGCCCGGTCGTATTGGCAGAGGGGATGGAAGCAGAGCAGAAGCACTCGAATACGTGCTGGCTTATTCCGATCGTTTTAACGACCCTAAACAATATGAAAATGTTATTATAAGAGCCAATGCGAATGGCGAAACACTGAAATTGAAAGATGTGGCCAAGGTTGTGCTGGGAAGTGAATATTATGATATTTATTCCAACCTTAACGGACATCCATCAGCAGCAATCGTACTCAAACAAACGTATGGCAGCAATGCCAGCGAGGTAATTGAACAGGTAAAAACGAAGCTCGAAGAGTTAAAGAAAACATTTCCTCCGGGAATGGAATATGAGATCAGTTATGATGTTTCCAACTTCCTCGAGGCCTCAACAGAGAATGTATTACACACCTTGAGAGATGCCTTTATTTTGGTTGCTCTTGTTGTATTTATTTTTCTCGGTGATTGGCGTTCAACGCTCATTCCTACTCTGGCTGTGCCGGTGTCTCTCATTGGTGCATTTATGTTTATGCAGCTCTTCGGACTTACCATTAATATGATCACCCTGTTTGCATTGGTATTGGCTATTGGTATTGTGGTCGATGACGCGATTGTGGTGGTGGAGGCCGTCCATGCTAAAATGGAAGAAGAGCCTCACTTGACTCCTTATCAAGCGGTACAAAAGGTAATTCGAGAGATCAGTGGTGCCGTTATTGCGATCACGTTATTGATGACTGCGGTGTTTGTTCCAGTGGCATTTATGACCGGACCTGTAGGTATATTCTATAGACAGTTTGCTATCACCATGGCAACCTCTATTGTGATTTCGGGTTTTGTAGCGCTTACCTTAACCCCGGTTTTGTGTGCGATGATTTTGAAAAATCACCACGGGCATGTGCGCAAGAAAACAATCATCAACCGGTTCATTGATGCGTTTAACAGAGGATTTGAAAAGCTTACAGGAAGATACGTTGGCTTCTTAAAACTAATTGTGAATCGCAGGGTAGTTACGTTTGGAATTTTAATCACGTTTGGGTTGGGTATTCTGGGTATCACACAAACCTTGCCATCCGGTTTTATTCCGAGTGAAGATCAGGGAATGATTTATGCGATTATTCAAACACCTCCGGGTTCAACACTGGAAAGAACCAATGATATATCTAACAAACTGCAAAAAATTGTTCAAGAAGTAGAAGGCGTTCAATCCATTTCGTCTATTGCCGGTTATGAGGTTCTTACCGAAGGACGTGGGTCGAATGCCGGAACATGTTTGATAAACTTAAAACCATGGAATGAACGTAAACATACAGTGGCTGAAATTATTTATGAACTGGAAGAGCGGGCAAGGGCAATTCCCGGAGCAACCATTGAGTTCTTTGATCCACCGGCTGTGCCGGGTTATGGAGCAGCGGGAGGTTTTGCTTTGCAGTTGTTGGATAAAACCAACTCGGGCGATTACAATCATCTGGAAAAAGTGAAAAATGATTTCATGAAAGCGCTGGGCAAACGTGAAGAGCTTACCGGTTTGTTCACCTTCTTTAGTGCAAACTATCCTCAATACGAAATTGAGATTGACAATCAGCTGGCCATGCAAAAAGGGGTTTCGATTGGCAATGCTATGAACACGCTCTCTGTTTTTGTGGGTAGTACGTATGAACTTGGTTTTATTAAATACCAGCGTTTCTTTAAAGTGTTTGTGCAGGCATCACCTGAGTACAGAAAACTTCCATCGGATGTGATGAACCTGTATGTAAAAAATGACCGTGGTGAAATGGTTCCTTTTTCGGCTTTTATGAGGCTGGTTAAAAAACAAGGAGCCAATGAAATTAACCGCTACAATATGTACAACACTGCCGCTATCAGGGGGGCACCTGCAAAAGGGTACAGTAGTGGTGAAGCGATTAAAGCGGTGCAGGAAGTGGCTGAGCAAACCTTGCCTCACGGATTTGATATTGATTGGGCAGCGCTTTCGTATGATGAAGTAAGACGAGGTAACGAAGCATTGTATATTTTCATTATCGTATTGGTGTTTGTATATTTTGTGCTGGCAGCTCAATACGAAAGTTTCATTATTCCGCTGGCCGTAGTATTTTCATTACCTGCCGGGGTGTTTGGTTCATTTGTAATGCTAAAAACGATGGGGCTGGCAAACGATATTTATGCTCAGGTAGGGTTGGTGATGCTGGTTGGTTTGTTGGGTAAAAATGCGGTGTTGATTGTGGAGTTTGCTATGCAAAAACAACGTGAAGGTGCAACGGTGCTTGATGCTGCTATTGAAGGAGCCAAAGTACGTTTCCGTCCGATCTTAATGACATCCTTCGCCTTTATAGCCGGTCTCATTCCATTGATTCTTGCGCACGGAGCAGGTGCTATTGGTAATCGTACCATCGGTTCGTCGGCCTTGGGAGGTATGCTTTTCGGTACCGTTTTCGGAGTAATTATTGTACCCGGATTGTATTACATCTTTGGTTCACTTGCTCATGGCCGAAAAATGATCAGGGATGAAGAAGAAGATTCATTAACCGAAGACTTTGTTCATCAATTAGACAATTTTCCAGTAACAGAAGAAAATGAAGATCATGCAAAATAAAAAGATAGTGAATGGAGTAGGGCTAACATTTATAGCCTTGCTCTTTACCGCTTGCAGCGTGCCTTTTTTTGGGCGCAATACAGAGAATAAAACGGTACCCTCGAGTTTTAATGATTCGAAAGATTCTGCAAATACCGCAACGACTAAATGGACGGATTTTTTTACCGATCCAAACTTACGGGTGCTTATTGATTCGGCTTTGATACGCAATCAGGAGTTGAATATCATTTTGCAGGAAATCAATATTGCACAAAACGAGGTTAAGGCACGTAAAGGTGCTTACTTACCTTTTCTCAATATTGGTGTAGGAGCCGGTACTGAAAAGGTGGGAAGATATACCAGTCAGGGAGCCAGCGATGCCAGCAACGAGATTATGCCGGGTAAGAAATTTCCTGAACCGTTGCCTGGTTATTTGATGGGAGCCGGTATTTCATGGGAGGTGGATATCTGGAAAAAACTGCGTAACGCTAAAAAATCAGCAGCCATGAAATACCTGTCGACAGTGGAAGGTAAGAATTTTATGGTGACACGTCTGATATCTGAAATTGCTCATTCTTATTATGAGTTAATGGCTTTGGATAACCAGTTGGAAATTCTGAAACGCAATATCGGGATTCAGCAAAATGCATTGGAAATTGTGAAGCTGGAAAAGTTATCTGCAAAAGCTACGGAGTTAGCCGTGCGCAGGTTTGAAGCAGAGGTACTCAAGAACCAAAGCCGCCAGTTTGAAATCATGCAAAAAATAACCGAAACTGAAAACCGCATTAACTTTTTGGTGGGAAGGTTTCCGCAGCCGGTAACCAGAAGTTCAGAATCGTTTGCAAGTTTAGAGCCTGATACCATTCAGGCAGGTGTTCCTTCTCAACTGTTGGCCAATCGCCCGGATGTAAAACAAACCGAACAGGAACTGGCCGCAGCCAAGTTAAATGTGAAAGCCGTAAAGGCCGAGTTTTATCCATCGTTTACGATCACTGCCGGAGCCGGTTATCAGGCGTTTAATATGCAGTATCTGCTCAAATCACCTGAATCAATGCTGTATAGTTTAACAGGTGGTTTGGTTGCTCCGTTAATTAACCGTAATGCTATCAAGGCAAATTATTACTCGGCAAATTCAAGGCAGATACAAGCAGTGTACAATTACGAACGTACCATCTTACAAGCATATATTGACGTTGCTAATCAGCTATCAAACATGAACAATCTGAAACAAAGCTATGATTTGAAAGCGCAGCAGGTACAGGCTCTTACAAAATCAATTGATATTTCAATCAGTTTGTTCAAATCGGCCCGTGCTGATTATATGGAAGTATTGTTGACGCAACGTGATGCTCTGGAATCAAGGTTTGATTTGATTGAAACCAAGATGCAGCAAATGAATGCCATGGTTAGTATTTATCAGGCACTGGGTGGTGGATGGAGATAAGATGTGATAAGCTTTTATCAAACGGCCTTGCGTATGCAAGGCCGTTTTTGTGCGGGGGTAAACGACAGTATTATTATCTTGCCCCGGTTCTTAAACAAACCATTTTGAATGGTAATTCGTAAAACGTTCTGCAAAAAGTGTTTCCTGTAGTATTATATTATACAAGCAACTATTCATACCTTGAATCAATCTTTACTTAACTTAGCATGAACCGAATTACTCTTGTCATTTGTTTATTATTTTGGTATCCAAACAATAGTTGGGCGCAAGAACTTTTATGTGTGGATGCCGTAAACAATGTGTCGTCCGACAGTTTGATCCGTTTTGTAACCGAACTTACCGGACGTGATTCGGCCTCTCTCAACGGACAAAAAGTATTGATTCAATCCCGTTACGCTTTTCATCCCGGTAATGATATTGCCGCTTCGTATCTCAGGGAAAAATGTTTAGGGTATGGCTTTCAGGTTGAAGATATTCCTTACAGTTCAACAGGTCGAAATATAGTCATGTACAAGTCGGGGACAACCACTGAAAAAACTGCATATATCCTGTGCGCGCATTATGATTGTGTGGGCAGTTCCAATAGTGCATTTGAAGGTGCCGATGATAACGCAAGCGGAGTGGCTGCTTTGCTCGAAGCTGCGCGTGTGTTTAAGGATATGAGTTTTCCATATACGCTGATACTGGCTTTTTGGGATGAGGAAGAACAAGGTTTAATAGGCAGCGCGGCTTTTGCACCCGATGGCCCGTTGGGATTTTGGGACGTGAAAGGTGTCATCAATTTAGACATGATTGGTTATGAAGGCAATGGTGATTCGTTGGCCCAGGTGCATACCAAACCTGTTAACCAGTCGGTTTTACTGGCACAAAAGGTAGTTGAGCTTAATCGCAAGTTTGGCATCAACCTCAATCTGCAGGTTAAAAATCCGGGTGAAACAGCTACCGATCAGCAATCGTTTTGGTTAGCAGGCGCCACAGCTGTTGGACTCACCGAAGATTATGACAACGACTTTAATCCCAACTGGCACCGTGTTGGCGACAAGGTTGAAACACTGGATACGACCTATTTTACGCGAATGGCTCAACTGGCTATAGGTTCTATTTGCGAAATTGCAGCCACGGGGTCGGTGGTAGGGGTGGCTGACATCGAACAGCAATTGTCAACAGTATCGTTGTTCCCCAATCCTGCAAACAATACCGTTAAGATATTGATACCCGAAAATATCCAGGACATTGAATGCACGCTGATTGATATGATTGGCAACAAAATATTTTCAAAAATATTGACCTATAAAGATCAAACACTCAACCTCGAAGAGCTAGTTTCCGGTTTGTATTTTATTCGCTTGAACCATTCGGGAATAGAACATACCCTTAAGCTGGTTCTCCTTGGCGGGCAATAAAAAAGCCGTACGGAAATCCGCACGGCTTTGTGTTTAATAAGATTTAGACTTACAAACTTTTCAAGGTTTCGTTGATGGCTTCAAAGTTTGGCAAGTCGCCTGCACTTTCTTTTATTTCTGCATATTGAATGATGCCATTAGCGTCAATCACAAAAGCAGCACGTTTGGCAACACCTTTCAGGTTCATTACCCAGTTGTCGTAAAATGCTCCGTAAGCAGCTGATGTTTCTTTGTTGAAATCCGATAACAATTCAAATGGAAGGTTTTGAAGTTCTTTGAATTTGCCCAAGGTAAATGGCATATCAACAGAGATTGCAACTACATCACATGAATCGTTTTTGTAAGTGCTGATAGCATCACGTACTGTACACAATTGTGTGGTGCAAACACCTGTAAATGCAGCAGGAAAAAAATGTACAATAAGATTTTTGCCTTTAAAGTTTTCGAGTGAAATTTCTTTTTTATCGGTATTAAATAATTTGAATGAAGGGGCTTTGTCGCCTTTTTTTAGTGTCATATTAGAGTTGTTTTAAGTTGTAATTGAAATTAGTTAACTGATAATTCGTTTAATGATTCGAAGTTTATGTGAATAGTTTTTGTCGTCATTGTTCAAAATGCCATGCGAGTCGACAGAATCTACCCGAACCCGGCCCGAAGCATGAATGATGGTATGTTGATCGAGCATCATGCCCACATGTGTAATGCGGCCTTCTGCGTTATCAAAAAAAGCCAGATCACCGGCTTGGGTTTCTTCCAGAAAGGCTATGGTTTCACCCATCTCCGCTTGTTGGTAAGCATCCCGTTTGAGTTGAATGCCGATGCATTTGTAGATGGCCTGTACAAATCCTGAGCAATCAATTCCAAAGGCTGTTCGCCCACCCCACAAATAAGGGGTATTGGTAAACTGTTTTGCTATATAAACAAGGTCGGTTTGTGTGAGTGTTTTCGGTGCATTGTTAATGGTGTATTCAAGCCCATTGATAAAACACGATTTGTGTTCGATATCAGGTAAACGAGATGAAGTAGGAGCCATTACTAATCCTGTTGGTCCTTGGAGTATAGCAAAAGGATAATCGGTAACTGTCCCCATTTTTGTTGGGGCTTTATGAAGTTGTGTATGTTGTTTGAGGCTAATCCAGCCAAGGTAAGAGTCGTGATCCGTTTGAATCTGTACCCACTCTGTATTCACTTCCAACATCTGATACATTTCTCCGAAAAGTAACATCGAAACAATTTCACTCCTGCTGTCCGCTTCTTTGCGCAGAGGTATATTGCTAAGAGTACAAATTCCTTTAGTGCTAATCATTTGTTCAAAAGTAGGAACATTTTATGTATTATTGACCGAATAAATTTAACGAATGATTCAACCTAATCTTACTTATTTAGAGAGTATAGCCGGAGGAGATAAGCGATTTATCAACGAAATGCTTCAGATGATTTTGGACAATACCCTGCCGGAAGTTGAAATATTGAAAACTCACGCTCTGAATAAGGAATGGACTGCGTTGGGAAGCACCGCTCATAAAATGAAAGCGCCATTGCAAATGCTGGGGATTCCTCAAATATCCGAATGTATTATCGAGTTGGAGCAAATGGGTAAACAACAACGAATGTTTGAAGGGGTTGGAAGTAAAATTTTAGAATTGGATGCCCTGCTCAAAGAAATAGGACAGGGCATTGAACACCATTTGAAACAGGCATAAAAAAGCAGCCGAAGCTGCTTTCTGTTATTTAAGTAATTTCAGTTTGTCTTTGGCATCCTTGTTCTCCGGGTCCAATGCCAATACTTTGTTGTAGTATTCTTTGGCTTTGTTGTTATTGTCTTTTTGGATATAATATGTAGCCAGATTCGAGTAAGTGCTTACGATATTCCTTTTATATTTATCGGGAGTGGGTTCTGTTAAGCTCAGGTATTTATCCCACATATCTTTGGCTTCTGATGTATTAAAATCCGGATCCAATGAAGCAATGGCATTGCCTCTGTAATAATAGGCCTCAGCATAGTCGGGCTTCAGCTCATTTACCTTGGCAAAGGCCGAATCGGCTTTCGCGTATTGTTTGCTAAAAAAAGCGGCTTTCCCCATCAGGAAATAATCGGCAGCTGATCCTCTGCCCGATTTGGCGATATACAATTCAAATGATTCGCAAGCTTTGTCGTATTGACGGATATTATTGTAAATGGTAGCCGCTTCTTTGTACAATTCAAGTTTACCGGGGTCGGCTTCCAATGCTTTGTTGATATTGGCTACTGCAAGATCTTCATTGCCTTTAATTTTGGAATATAACTTACCTAAATACTCATAGTCGTTTGAAATGATTTTTTTAGAGTCGATGTTCGCCATAAAATGTTCAAGTGACTCTATCCCCGGACGGAACATTGAAGTGTCTTTTTCCTCAACACCCACTTCATAGTAGCTGTATCCTCCCAAACGGTATAAGTAGATATCGGAAGTATCAGCTTTTTGCACTTCTAAAATTACATACAAAGCAGCTTTGTACTCTTTGTTACGGAACAGGATACGGGCCCAACGGGTTTTGTTAGCACTGCTCGGTTCTGAGTTTTGCAGGTAACGTTCATAGGTTTCTTTTGCTTTAGCAAATTGTTTCGACAGTGAGTAATACTCTGCCAGGTTTTTTAAAGCAGGAGCGTAGTTCGAGTCAATCTCCAATGCACGATCCAATGCCGATTTGGTTGCCTCTGCATTTTTTACGCGTAACCAAATATTGGAAACACGTGTATAAGCCTTTGGATTGTTTTTTTGCAAAGAGATAGCGTTTTCATACATGCTTGCTGCAGGCCCGGCATTACCCGGATCTTTCTCAAGGTATACATCACCGGTGGTTATCAAAACATCATAATCTCTGCGGTTTAATTCCAAAGCTTCCTCTACCAATATTGCGGCACTATTGGTTAACTTAGTTTCAGATGAAACCATCGCATCGGCTACAATGCGCAAAGCATTGATATCTTTACATTTGCCATCTTTACCTTTGCTAAAAGACAAAGCACGGTTAAACTGTTCTTTGGCTTCTTCTACTTTTCCTTCCTCAAGCAATAACTCACCCCAACCTGCATAGTTCATAGGGTTGTTGGGAGCAGCAGTAATACCGGCTTTGTATGCTTTCAATGCTTCTTCGGATTTAAATAAATTCCACTGCGCTTGTCCCAGATAATAATAATTATCGCCATTGGCCGGTTCGTTTTGGATAAGTGTAGTAAAGATACCACGTGCTTTTTCGTACTGTTCAAAATCAAGCGCTCTCAAACCTTCAGTTAAGGTTTGAGCGTAGACTCCGACAGTTGCAAGAGTCATGATGATAAGGACACCAAGTTTTTTCATGTTCATGCTGTTTATATCTGTTTATTTAGTTTTTCAATTCTATAATACGGATAGGGGCTGTTGCGGGTACCAGTCCGCTCTTAAGTACAATACGTTGTCCCTGGTCGCTGGCAACGAAACTCGCAAACCCCGTACCTAAACCCACACGTGGTTCGCGCAGCGTGATTTGTACGGTTCTCCAAAGTGGATATTGTTGCAAGGCGATATAGGCCTGATATGGTTTCATCGTGCGGGCTTCTGCTGTTTCCGGATTTGCCGGAACAAGGCTTACCACTTTTACACGGTTCACAAAACTATTTGAGGCTGAATCATCCCTGTCGCTAATCCAGCTTACTCCTATAAGGCCAATGCTGTTTGTGTTTTGCTCTACATAATCAATCACCGCTTTGTTGTCGGCAACGGCAAAACAATGTTTGGCCAATTCTTTCCCTTTTAACACACTGTCTTTGATGTGGCGTACAGCTCCTGATTTAGGACTGTCGAACACTACTTGGATAGGGGAGGCTGCATTTTTAGCATTCAGGTCTTTCCAGGTTGTGTAGGTTCCATCCAATAATGCTTTAACCTGCTCCATGGTAAGAACGGTATCGTTAGCAGATTTGTTCATGATGATGGCAATGGCATCCTTGCAAAAAGGAGCATACCTTGGTGTAATCATGGCTTTGTCGAGCACAGCCTTTTCTTCAGGCAATAACTGACGGGAGGTGATGGCGATACGGGCCGAATCATTCATCAGCATTTGCATTGCATCATACTCATTGGTGTATACAATATCAAGATGCGCATCAGGGTAGATGGATTGGAACACTTCGGCTTCGGCTTCCACAATCGGGCGCAAGCTTTCATCAGCTGCCACAGTAATGGTTCCACTGGTGGCGGTATCCGTTTTTACACCGGTTTGATTGCTATCACTGCAACCATAGGCTAGCATACCGGTTATGCATAAACCGGTTATCATAAGTTTGTTCATGGATTACTTTTTTAAAATGCGGTACAATCGAAAAGCTCCATACATGAGGAGCATAGCTGCAAATATATACCTAATTGAGCTATCAACATCTGTAAATATGGGTAAAAAGAGCACTGCGGCTCCCATCGTGAAATAAAAAATAGCCATGATAACTCCGAAATATTTCAGGATCATGGCTACTTTCTGTTCACGGCTTTGGCGGTTTGTTTCCAAAATCAGTGAATAATTATTTATTTATGAATCTATCGGGAAGATGTCCACCCTGGCCCCTTACCCTAAAGGGAACCCACCCATAGCAAATATGTGGGCTGTACCCTTTATGGTTAGGGTGTGCGGAGGATAGAAGAAGTTTAGTTGACAATATTCCGATAATCATTTATTATTTAGTTCAATCTGAATACAATAGGCAAAGTAAACTTAACGAATACTGCTTTACCATTTTGTTTTCCCGGACGCCAGGCTGGCATTGCTTTCACAACACGAACGGCTTCCTCTTCCAATCCCCAGCCCAGTTTTTTGAGTACCTCAATTTGTGATATTTTACCATCGGTTCCTACCACAAACTGCAAAACCACACGTCCTTCAATTCCATTTTCGCGGGCAACAGGAGGGTAGTTGATGTTTTTAGAGAGATAGTTCATCATAGCTTCCTGTCCACCTTCAAATTCAGGCATTTGCTCGGCAAAGGTTACAATCTCAGGTCCTGTATCTCCGGTAAGTCCATCGCCATCCGAAAGTAAAGAAGCATCCACCCCATTCGGATCTCCTTCTTCAGTTTTTATACCGGCATCCACAACCTTCAGTTCTTCCTGAGTTGGTGGTGGTTCATCCGGAACTTCCTCGTCAGGCTTAATTTCGGGAGGAGTAAACTTCACCGTTGATTTTAACGGTGGCGGTGGTTCGGCAGGTGGGGGAGGCGGTTGATTCTTGTCCACCGGAGGTGGTTCTTCCAAAGTGTTTACCTCCACAACTCTTACTTCTTCTACTTCCTTAGGAACCAGTCCTTCGATGTAGTTGATGATAACCGGAGTTGAAACCGCAAGGGTAAAAAATACAATCGCATACAAGATTCCCTTGTTTGTATTTTTATCACTTTCCTTGCGCAGTACATAGGCACCATAACTTTGGTTACGGCCGCTAAATACCATGTCAACCCAGTTGCTGTCAAATATGTTTATTTTTCCTAATGCCATAACTATTCCAGGTTAACTCCTTTCAACATATCTAATTCAATGTCTGTAATATCAACGATTGCATAACGGCCGATATTACAAATCAACATTTCATCGAGGATATCGATCATGTTTTTATAGTTTGAGTGATTGGTCGCTTTAATCACCACAATCAGTCCGTCTTTCCAAGACTTGATTCGATTGGTGTTGGCGCGGTAAGTGGCCTCATTGATATTTCCAATATTCAGTTGCTGCTTGTAAATGGCGATTGAATCGACATACGGGTTGCGAACTTTGTTTTCTTTTAACAAAGCGGCTCTTATACCGCTTTTACTGTAATCGGTAATTTGAGGTGATTCAGGCTCTCCTGTTTGTGAGTTGATGAAATAGTAAACTATTTTATCATCTTTTGTTAACAAAAGAGTTATGGCTTGAGAGGCTTTTATCTTGTTCTCTTCTTCTTTTGGAATATCATCCTTTACAGGCATATTCAGTTCCATTGTCTTTGGCTTATTCATGCTTGTGGTAAGCATGAAAAAGGTGATCAGGAGAAATCCTAAGTCCACCATTGGCGTGAAGTCAACGCGGGTCGACATCTTCTTGCCTCTTTTCTTCCCGCCTTTATGCTTCCCACCACCATCGGTTGCTATTTCTGCCATTTATATTATCGTTTAATAATGGTTGTTTTAAATTGGTTCGCCAGAGATTTTCTGATTGATGCAGCTTATATACTTATCAATGCTTAATCGGTGGCATGTCTTAATTACTCAGCCTTTTCCATATTGGTAATAAAGTTGAAACGGTTCACTTTCTTTTCCTGCAGAGTAGCAATTACTTGCTTCACTTTAGGATAAGCCAGTTGTCCATCTCCTTTTATCGCCACGCGAACATTGTTGTTCAGCAATCGTGTTTGCCAGATCCAGTCGCCCAGTTCATTGTTCAATGAGTCGCACGGAATGCCCGGTTGCGGAGCCTTTAAGCGCGATTCACTTTTCATATCAAGCAAAGCCGGCAAACCGGCAACGGTTGTTCCAAAGGTTGATAACAGCGAGAACTCCTTAATCTGATTGGGTGTAAACGTTACGTTGTAACGCTCGCCCATTTTCTGAATGAGTTGTTCTTTTAATTGCTGACCGTCTACACCAAAAAACACACGCCCGTCTTTATCAATGGTCAACAGAATAACGTCAGATTCGGGCAATACGATTTGCGATACCGATGAAGGTGTATCAACAATAACAGGCTCATCGGGTTTAAACTTCGTAGCAAGCATAAAAAACGTAAGGAGCAGGAACGCAACGTCTGTCATTGCGGTCATGTCTACGCTGGTACTCTTACGAGGTACTTTTACTTTAGGCATTTTGTTGTTTAATTAAAAGATGACTAAAGGCGTGATTAATCACGCCTCGACCTAAAGAAATTATTTATGCGAAGCGGCAAATTGCTGAGTGATGGTAAAACCAGCCTCATCAATGGTATACGTTACTTTATCAATTTTAGTTGTAAACACGTTGTACATGATGGTAGCCAAAGCAGAGTTACCGATACCCAAAGCGGTATTGATAAGAGCCTCAGAGATACCGTTTGCCAACGCTACTGAATCCGGTGAACCGGCACTCGCCAAAGCCGAGAACGCCTTGATCATCCCGATTACCGTTCCCAAAAGCGCTATGAGTGTTGAAACCGAAGCCATGGTTGCGATGATCACGAGATTTTTCTCCAACATTGGTAATTCCAATGAAACAGATTCTTCGATTTCTTTTTGGATAGCCAATACTTTCTGGTCTTTATCCATACCCGCAACGCCTTCCATTTCTTTATATTTGATCAAAGCTGATTTTACAACGTTAGCTACAGATCCTTGTTGTGCATCACACTCTTTCAGAGCAGCTTCGATATTGCCGGCAGCCAGTTGAGTTTTTACTTTGTGAACAAAAGACTCAGCCGAACCTTTACCAGAAGCTTTAGCCAAAGTAAGGAAACGCTCGATTGAGAATGTGATACTCATCAATACCAATGAAAGGAGGATAGGTACGATGAATCCGCCTTTATAGATAAGGCCCAAAATATGACCAACACCTTCTTGTACCGGGTGGTTTTTAGGATCTCCACCTTCGAAGTTAGAAGGATTTCCCATTACAAAGATATAAATACAAATACCTACGGCTATGAGTACCGGGATAGCTAATGTTGCAAATAAACTTTTGAATTTGCTTTCTTGTTTTTGTGTTTGAACCTTGTTCATGTTGTTATGCGTTTTTTAAGTGGAGCAAAAAAAGGATAAAAAATCAATTTTTAAAGCGATTAACGAAAATTTTATATTGGCTTAAAGCCGTTTAAGACCCAAACATCAACGCTTGGGTTGTATTGTTTAGTACCTGTTTGGGTGCATTGAGTTGCCTGAAAGATACAAGTAATTGCTGAAGATGTTTGTTGATGTTGGTTTTCAGGTGTTTATTTTCTGGTTATTTTAAACTCGGTTCTGCGGTTTTGCTTCCTTCCGGCTTCGGTTTTATTATCGGCCAGAGGCTGACTATCGGCATAACCCTTGGCTGTTAATTTGTCGGCTGCAATCCCGTTTTGGGTCAGATAGTCCACAACGGCCTTGGCCCGATTCTGCGAAAGATCTATGTTTTTTTGCTTGATGCCCGTATTGTCAGTATGTCCGCTTACCTCAATGGCAAGAGTAGGGTTAGACTTCATAAAGGCAATCAGTTTATCCAGTTCCACCTTCGACTCAGGTTTAAGTGCGTATTTATCGGTATCGAAGAAGATATTTTTCAAAACCACCTTGCTGCCCACATCAATCGGTTGTAAGGGAACTTGTAATACCAACGGGTCGGTTGCTGATTGATTTTTAAGTGCAAAGTTCTCTGAGTAAAACAGATAGCCTTCTTTACTCACATTGAGCGCATAATCTTTATTACCCTGTAAACACACCAAAAACTCGCCTGTAAGCTTGTTGGAGTAGGCTTCAACGGCTGTTTTGCCGGTAGTCAGGTCAATCAGCTCAACTCTGGCTTGCAGCTTTTGTTTGTTGCGGGCATCAAATACCAATCCCTTGATGTATCCGGTTTTTTGAGGACGGGCCTTTTCGTACAACTCAAATTCGTATAAATCCAGTCCGCCCGCGCCACCCGGACGTTTACTCACATAATAAGCCGTTTTCCCATCAGCACCAATTACCAAACAAATTTCATCTTCATAAGTATTGATTGGATAGCCAAGGTTTTCGGCTTTGCCCCAGCGACCATCGGGTTGTTTGCGTGCCATAAACAAATCAACGCCACCCATTCCAATTCGTCCATCGGTGTTAAAATACAGGGTTTGATCGTCTTTGGCTATAAACGGACATTGTTCATTTCCCCTTGAATTAATCTCAGGGCCCATATTTTGCGGCACACTCCATTTACCTTTGCTGTACTGACTGAACCAGATATCCATACCTCCAAAACCTCCCGGCCGGTCGCTGGTAAAATAAATGGTTTTGCCGTCAAACGACAGGCAGGGTTGTGATTCCCATGAGCGGCTATTGATGGGAGGACCTAAGTTTTTCGGGGCTTTCCATACATTGCCATCCAGGGCACTGAAATAAATATCGCAACTGCCTGCACCATCAGGGCGGTTACACCCGGTAAAAAAAACATATTGCCCATCAGGCGACAGGGTAATGGTTCCTTCATTTTCACTTGTGTTAATAGGCGGTCCCATGTTTTGAGGTTTCCCCCAGTTGCCATCGGGTTGTTTGAGGCTGTAGAAAAAATCTTCTTGTTGGCCCCCAACCAAGCGTGTATAAATCAACATCTGGTCATCGGCACTGGTGCCGGGAAAATATTCGTTTTCTGCAGTGTTTACAGCCTGTATGTTTTTAGGATCAAATGGAACAGGATGTTTCATCGCTTCTTTACCAAATTCGCTGGTGAGTTTGATATGCTCCACTTTCGATTTTTCAATCTGCGTTCCATTGCGGTTAGTATACTCTGCGATGTAGTAAGATGCGGTGTCGTATTCTCCAAAGTCCAGGGCTGTTTTAGCCAGTTTGTAATAAGGGATTTGAAACTCGGGTTTGATGCCCAGCACTTTACGGTATACGGTTAAGGCTTCCTGATATTGCTCGTTTTGTTCGCGGATATCAGCTAGTAGCATCCATGCATCAATATACTGAGGGTCTTCATCCGTTGTTTTTTTGAGAATATCGAAAGCCACACGATAATCCATACGTGTATATGCTTGCAGCGCTTCACCAAAGAGTTTTTCAGCCTTTTTACTTTTGGTTCCGGTAAACATGGGTTGCGGTTGTGCCAGACTAACAAAGCTGATCAGGGATATACAAAGGGTAAGGAAGATGCGCATTTTTAATGGGTAGATTAATGAAGGGGCAACTTACTAAAGTTTTGGGAATTGTTGGAGGAGTAGTTGAGTAATTAAGTTGGATAAGTAATTGGGTTGGTTAGGTAATTAAGAAATTAGGGGATTAGGGGATTAGGGGATTAAGGAGGGAGAGAGTGCTTTGGTTGTCATTTATCAACTAACGAAGCGATGGAGAAATTAGGTGTGTTGTAGTCAGTTCGAATAACAATAGAAGTTCTGACAACCATTGCACCTCGCTACTCGAAGTGACTGCCAGTCACTTCGAGTAGCGGGCGTTGGCCTTGCTTGGAGCGTATCGAGAACAGGTTTATTAACAGTGTGCTTACAATCACTTCTCGATACAAACGCTTGCGCGCAACCTGCCCAAGGTTCGATGTGACAAATCCGTCAGGCTGAGTTTATCAAATCCCAATAACGCAACCAACCTAATTACTTAATCAACCTGTCAACTCGCAATAACAAACTCGTAATAATCAACTAATGAATAAAGAATGGCGAATGGCGATTTTTGTAGGATGTACATTGCAACCTAACCAATCTCTAAACAAGCTGAATCCTTTTGTTCTGCATTATGAATAAACTCGCTTATGGTATTTCTATTTACTTTTAATAAATCAGCAATTTCCTGAGTTGTAAGGTTGCCTGTTCTCATCCATATTATTTTGGACGGCACCCCATTTATTAAACTAATATCATAAAAATCGGAATCAAAGGTAACTATAACATAATCATGCTTACGTGCATAAGTCCAAATATCAGGGTCTTCGCAGTCTATTAATCCTACCTGCGACAAGTGTTTACCATCCGGAAACAATCTTTAAGTTTATTATACGAAATGAAATATTTTGGTCGAAAAGCAATCTCATCAGGCATATTGTAGTTTGTGTTCCCTGTCTGCGGCATAAGCCAAACAAGCTAATACATCATAAACAGTAATTCTTGTTTCTCTCACACAAGGTTTGCCAAATCGCTTATTCGGATTTCTATTTAGAATAGATTTATAATTAATCATACTTAATGTATTTTGTTAAACGAAGTTAGTTAAATCAGAACACAGTTTCAATTCATACGGCTTCCACAAATCACATAATAAAACTTCTATGGTATATTCATGTACTTATGCACCTGTAAGCTGATTTCCCATTGTGGGTGAGCCTTTACGTAATCAATAATCAGTGGTAATGCCTGAGCCGATTTATCCCACTCGGGTTGAAGGAATAATTTACAGCCGGGTTTGCACATGGCCGCGTGTGTTTCGGCCCATTCAAAATCAGATTTATTGAAGATAACTACTTTAAGTTCATCGGCTTGTTGCACCACATCTGGTAACGGAGCTTTGAATTTTTTAGGAGAAACACAAATCCAGTTCCACGAACCCGAAAGGGGAGAAGAGCCCGAGGTTTCGATATTGGTTTGAATCCCGTTTGATTGCAATTGTTGGGTCAACTCATCAAGATTATGCAAAAGAGGTTCGCCTCCGGTAATAACGGCCATCGGAGCTTTGGCTTCTTTGACAAACGATACCATTTGGTCAATGGCCACCAAGGGATGTTTATCGGCATCCCAACTATCTTTTACATCACACCAAACACATCCTACATCACATCCACCCAGGCGGATAAAATAAGCCGCATGTCCTTGGTAGTATCCCTCACCCTGAATGGTGTAGAAGTGCTCCATGAGAGGAAGATGTTGGATGTTGGAGGTTGGAGGTTGGAGGTTCATGATCTCTGTGACTTTGTGTCTCTGTGGTTATTTTAGTTTAACAGCATTAAGTGTGTTGAGTAGCAAACCTACGCGTGTCATAGGTCCTACGCCACCGGGAACCGGAGTAATCCAGCTTGCTTTGGTTGATACTTCATCAAACAATACATCACCTTTTAAACGGAAACCACTTTTAGCGGTTGCATCTTCTGTGCGGGTAATGCCTACATCCACAACCACTGCACCTTCTTTGATCATACTTGCTTTTACAAAACCCGGAATACCCAGAGCTGCAATCACAATATCGGCACCTTTGATCACCGATTCAATATCTTTGGTTTTACTGTGGCATACTGTAACGGTTGCATTTTTTTGCAACATCAGCGCGCTCATGGGTTTGCCTACAATATCACTGCGGCCTATCACCACACAGTTTTTACCTGTTGTTTCAATTTTATAATGCTCAAGCAATTTGATTACACCCATCGGTGTGGCCGGCAAATAACAAGGCAATCCTTTAAACATCAAACCAACGTTCATCGGGTGGAACCCATCCACATCTTTACGCCAGTCAATGGTTTGGGTAATCTTGGTGGTATCAATATGTTTAGGCAACGGGAGTTGAACAATCAAGCCGTCAATATCCGGATTGTCATTTATCTTTTGTACTTCCAATAACAATTCAGCTTCGGTGATTGATGCATCAAAACGCAAAACGGTAGAGTCGAATCCTACTTCATGGCAGTCTTTTGCTTTGGCTGCAACATAAGTCTGACTGGCTCCATCGCTTCCAACCAAAATAGCTGCCAAGTGTGGTGCTTTTTTACCTGCTTGTTTTAGTGCTTCAACTTCCTGTTTGATTTGCTCGCGAATATGTTTCGAAACTTCGTTTCCGTTTAATAACTGCATATTAACCTTGTGTTCTTTTTATATATTTCAGTACGTCCAGTAAGTTCATTTCCAAACTTTCTTCAACACCATTTGGAGTATGTGCATGAAAAGGAAATGTGGTTAGTTGGGAATGATGAGGTGCATTGTCCCATCTTACTCGTAATTCCTCATTTTCGCTTTGCCAATGAAATCAAACTGCTTAAGCGATGTTAAAATTTCCACTCTCGATATCTTTTAGGGTGTTTTTTGCATTGCTTAATAAATCAATGGCTGCTTTCCAGTCGATATAATCATTCTCCTGCTCAAATGTGGTTATGGTCGATTCAAAGGCAGCAAACGAAAGCGCATATTTTTTCTCAAAAAACTGAATTTGGGTTTCATATTTTCTGATATCCGATTTGGCTTGTAAAAGCATAAATATTGCTGCTTCTTGTTTACTAATGGTTAGCATACCTGCGAATATAGCTCTTTGATTTAAAATATTTTACCTCTCCAGGCCTTGTTGTACAATTCAATGCTTTCCTTGATAATTTCCATTGCTTCGGTTTTACCCAAAAACTTCTCAACCACCACTTCTTTGTGCTCCAATATTTTGTAGTCTTCGAAAAAACGCCTGATCTGGCTAGTAGTATGCGTTGGCAAATCTTCAATATTGTCGATATGGTTCATGCTCATATCATTATTGGCTACGGCAATAATTTTATCATCCGCTTCACCCTGATCAACCATGCGCATCACGCCAATTACCCGTGCTTCAATTAAACACAAAGGAGGAAGCTCGATACTGGTGATAACCAGAATATCCAAAGGGTCTTTATCCTCACAATAGGTTTGCGGAATAAAACCGTAGTTGGCTGGGTAGTGTACAGATGAAAAAAGTACACGGTCAAGCTTAATGAGCCCGCTGGTTTTGTCCAGTTCAAACTTGCCTTTGCTGTTTTGCGGTATTTCGATGATGGCATTTACAATTTCAGGGGCCGAATCACCATACTGAACATTGTGCCAGGGATTAAAATTATTCATACGTTGTTGGGGCCGCAAAAGTACACTCTAATTTTGAGGTATTCTAATCTGATTTTTGATGGAATAACAGAGAGATTGTATAAATTTATTTTCTGCAAATCAGGTGTATATAAATATAAAGATAAAAAGGTCTTTTATTATTTAACAAACATTTTACATTTGAATACGATTTTAGATTGAATGTTTTCACAAGCCTGTAAATATGCCATCCGAGCCATGTTCCTCATCGCGCAGCGAAGTGCGGAAGGGAAGTTTATCGGTATTAAGGAGATTGCCGAAGGGTTGGATGCACCTCAGCATTTTATTGCCAAAATTCTTCAGGAGTTATCGAAAAAGGGATTTTTGATTTCGGCCAAAGGACCCAATGGAGGGTTTTTAGTTTCTGATAATCAACGAAAAACAACATTGATGGATATTGTGGTTGCGGTTGATGGAAATAAAATTATAACTTCTTGCTGCCTTGGATTGCGTGATTGTTCCGAAAAAGCGCCTTGTCCGGTGCATGAGGAATACAAAGCGATTCGCAAAACCATCAGCAATATGTTAAACTCAACACGTATATCTGATTACCATGATGAGTTAAGCATGAGTAAGTTGTTTTTAAGGGATAAATAATACAACCGGATGGCAACTAACATACATATTCAAACCGGCACCTGTTACCATTGTGGAGATGGTATCAGCAACAGGCTGGAGTTTGATGGCCATGTATTTTGTTGCAACGGCTGCAAAAGTGTGTATGAATTATTGTCGCAACACAACCTGTGCAGCTATTATACCATAGAGAACACTCCGGGGGAATCGCGCAAAAACCCAATTTTACCTGAGGCTTTTGCCTATTTGGATGATGAGAAGGTAACCCATAAGCTGCTCAGCTACCGGGACGATAAACAGGCGAAGGTTGTGTTTTTCATTCCTGCCATGCATTGCAGTTCCTGCATCTGGTTGCTAGAGCATTTGTATAAACTCAATCCCCATATTTTAAATGCCAGGGTTCAGTTTCTGAAGAAGGAACTGCATATCTCATACAATCCGGCCCAAACCAGTTTGCGGGCTGTTGTTACACTGCTCAGCTCCATTGGTTATGAGCCTGCCATCAGTTTAAATGATATTGAAAAGCAGGTTAAGAAAGAAGACAACCGTAAACTCAGTTACCAGATTGGTGTAGCAGGGTTTTGTTTTGGCAATATCATGCTCATCAGTTTTCCCGAATATTTCGGATTGGATAGTTTCACACAAACCGCGTTCTCAAAATTGTTCGGGTATATCAATCTCATATTATCACTTCCTGTATTTTTCTTCAGTGCGCAGGATTATTTCAAAGCAGCGATTCGGGGCATACGCAAACAGTTCATCAGCATTGATGTTCCGCTTGCATTGGGTATTTTGGTGATGTTTACCCGCAGCACCTATGAAGTGCTGAGCGGAAACGGAATAGGGTGGTTTGATACCCATGCCGGATTGGTTTTCTTTTTGTTAATAGGCAAATGGTTTCAGCAAAAAACTTTCGATACCTTATCGTTTGAGCGAGATTACAAATCGTATTTCCCCGTAGCTGTTACGGTGGTAAAAGAAGGGGAGTCGGTAACGGTTCCTGTAACGGCACTATCCATTGGCGACCGGATGGTAATCCGCAGCAACGAACTGATTCCGGCTGATGCTATCTTATTAAAAGGAGATGCTCAGATTGATTTCAGTTTTGTGACGGGAGAATCGGAGCCTGTACAAAAATCGCTGGGCGAAATGGTATATGCCGGAGGAAGGCAAAAAGGTGCAACCATAGAGTTGGAAGTGATGAAAAAGGTATCGCAAAGTTACCTCACCCAGTTGTGGAACAACGATGCGTTTACCAAAGACCGCAGCAGCTCCATTGAAAGTTTTCAGCAACTGGTAAGCCGCTATTTTACATGGGCTTTGTTGGCTATTGCATTTGGCAGCGCTGCGTGGTGGCTGGTGTTTGATCCGTCACTGGCATTGAATGCATTTACGGCTGTATTGATAATAGCTTGTCCGTGCGCGCTGGCTTTGTCAAGCCCGTTTGCATTGGGAACGGCCATGCGCATTCTGGGCCGGCATAAGTTTTATATCAAATCACCTTCGGTGGTTGAACAAATGGCCCACATGGATACCGTTGTGTTTGATAAAACCGGAACCCTTACTCAGCCTGCTGCATCGGCTATCCGTTATAACGGACAAACTTTAACAGAGGAGCAACAATCTTTGTTGGCTTCGGTGGTTGCTCAATCCATTCATCCGCTCAGCCAAAAAATTAAATATTACCTGAATATTCAGTCCCTTACCGAAGTGTTGTTGTTTAAAGAGTATACGGGCAAAGGTATTGAAGCGTTTGTAAACAATCATTCCATTCGTTTGGGTTCGGCTTCGTTTGCAGGTGTGCAACAAAAAGAAACGGCTCATCAGGCAACCCGTGTATATGTAAATATGGATGGAGCTGTCATGGGTTATTTTGAAGTTGAACAAACGTATCGTACAGGATTGTATAAGGTGATGGATGGTTTGCAAACCTATCAGCCGTATTTATTGTCGGGCGATAACGACAAGGAGCGTTTGGCCCTGCTTCCTTACTTCAACAATCCGGCTCATTTATTTTTTAACCAAACTCCTGCCGATAAGCTGACTTTTATTGAGAACCTTAAACAATCGGGTAAGCAAATCATGATGGTGGGTGATGGGTTGAATGATGCGGGAGCATTGAAGGCCGCTCATGTTGGCATTTCAGTCACCGAAAACACGGCCCATTTTTCACCTGCCAGCGATGTGATTATGGATGCGGAAGTGTTTGACTTTTTACCCGCATTTATGAAATTCTCTAAACGCACATTACGTGTCATTCATATCAGCTTTGTTATTTCATTACTATATAACCTTATCGGACTGTCGCTGGCTGTTCAGGGTACTTTATCTCCGCTGTTTGCAGCGGTGCTGATGCCTGTAAGCTCGGTTACTGTTATTGTTTTTACAACTGTGGCAACCACACTTATGGCTAAAAAAGGAGGACTCACATGAGCGTGATGTTTATATTAATAGGATGTAGTTTTTTGCTTGCTGTCGGATTTTTAACGGCCTTTATCTGGTCGGTTAAATCAGGTCAGCTGGACGATGACTACACACCCTCCGTCCGTATTTTATTTGATGATTTTGATAAACCCAAAGAAGAAGAACCAACTGCAAAACCAAATCAGGAAACCTTATAAACCAAATAACCTATACCATGCAAATCGAAAAATTCAACTATGACAACAAAATTGTGAGGGACTTCGCCATTGCAACTCTCATCTTCGGAGTAGTCGGCATGTTGGTCGGCCTGCTCGCAGCCGTTCAGCTCTATGCTCCTGACGCTAACCTGGGTAACCAGTACACAACCTTCGGACGTATTCGTCCGCTACACACCAACGCTATCATTTTTGCATTTGTGGGGAACGCCATTTTTATGGGTGTGTATTATTCGCTTCAACGTTTGTGTAAAGCGCGTATGTTCAGTGATGTATTGAGCCGCATCCATTTCTGGGGATGGCAGACCATCATCCTGCTCGCAGCGATTTCCCTGCCTTTGGGCTTAACTACTTCCAAAGAATATGCTGAACTGGAATGGCCGATTGATATTATGATCGCATTGGTTTGGGTGGTGTTTGGTATCAATATGATCGGAACCATTATCAAACGCAGGGAAAAACAAATGTATGTTGCCATCTGGTTTTATCTGGCCACGTTTGTTACGGTTGCAGTTTTGCATATTGTAAACTCTATTGAGTTGCCGATCAGCTTAACCAAAAGTTATTCGGTATATGCCGGAGTGCAGGATGCCTTGGTACAATGGTGGTATGGTCACAATGCTGTTGCGTTTTTTCTGACAACGCCTTTCCTTGGTATGATGTACTACTTTCTGCCTAAAGCAGCCGGTCGTCCGGTATACTCTTATAAATTATCTATTCTCCATTTCTGGTCGTTGATTTTTTTATATATCTGGGCCGGACCTCACCATTTATTGTATTCGTCATTGCCTGACTGGGCGCAATCATTGGGTGTGGTATTTTCGATTATGTTGATTGCTCCGTCATGGGGTGGGATGATCAATGGATTGCTGACCTTGCGTGGCGCCTGGGATAAGGTGCGCGATGAGCCTGTTTTGAAAATGTTTGCCGTAGGTATTACCGCTTATGGTATGGCCACGTTTGAAGGCCCGATGCTTTCGTTGAAAAACGTAAATGCCATTGCACACTTTACCGACTGGATTGTTGCACACGTACACGTTGGGGCTTTGGGATGGAACGGCTTATTGACCTTCGCCATTTTGTACTGGACCATTCCGCGCATTTTCAATACAACCATCTACTCTAAAAAGTTGATGAATGTGCATTTTTGGCTGGCTACTTTGGGTATTGTGTTTTATGCCATTCCGATGTACTGGAGCGGATTTACACAAGGATTGATGTGGAAAGAATTTACAGCCGAAGGAACCCTTCAATATCCTGAGTTTTTGAAAATTACCATTCAAATTTTGCCATTGCACATGTTGCGCTCATTGGGTGGTGCCTTGTACTTAGGAGGTTTCCTAATATTGGTTTACAATATTGTTAAAACCATGAAACAAGGTTCACTGGTGGCTGATGAACCTGCAGAAGCACCGGCTCTCGAAAAATCAACCTTGTTTAAAAAAGGAGAATTCTGGCATGCAGTGCTCGAGAAAAAACCGGTTACGTTTACTGTATTAGCTATAGTAATGATTGTAATAGGTGGAGCAGTAGAGATGATTCCGACCTTCACCATCAAATCCAATATCCCGACCATTGCAAGCGTAAAACCTTACTCACCGCTTGAGTTGCAGGGGCGTGATTTGTATATCCGTGAAGGCTGTGTAGGTTGTCACTCACAATGGGTTCGTCCGTTTCGCAGTGAAACCGAACGGTATATGGGTGAATACTCAAAAGCGGGAGAGTATGTTTATGACCATCCGTTCTTATGGGGATCCAAACGTACCGGACCAGATTTGATGCGCGAAGGCGGTAAATATCCTGATAGCTGGCACTATCACCACATGATTGACCCTCGTACCATGTCACCGGGTAGTATCATGCCAAAATACCAATGGCTTGCCGAGCAGGATCTGGATATCAGCACAACTGAAAGCAAGTTGAAAGCCATGAAAACTCTTGGTGTTCCATATACTGCTGAAGAAATTGCCAATGGCAACGAGCAGTTGATGGCACAAGCCAAAGGCATTTCTGCTAACCTTAAAAAAGAAGGTATTCAACTGGACAGCAATAAAGAGCTGATTGCGATGATTGCTTACCTGCAACGTTTGGGTATTGATATCAAAAAACAACCGACAGCTGCTAATTAATAAAAACATGAAACAATTTTTAGCCAATGTACAAGGAGTAGACGGTTACCTGATTTTTTCGCTGATCGTATTCTTCGCCTTCTTTGTAGGCCTGTTATGGTGGGTGTTTAAAGCCGACAAGAGTTACATTGATAAAATGAAAAATATTCCACTCGATAATGAACAAAACCATGAATAAAATAATATTAACAACTGTATTGTTGGCGATGTCGGCTTCTGTGATGGCACAGCCGGCCCAGGGCGCAGCCGATATTTCGCTGTATCAGGTAATGCTGGGAATCATCTTTGTGATGCTGGCCTTTGTATTGCTGCTGCTGGCGTTTACCCTCAAAAAAGTGATTGAGGTACTCCGAAAAGAAACACTGGGTGAATCGTATGAAACACCGCTATCACCAGCGGCTGAAGAACAAACAACCTGGGAAAAACTATTAAGCCTCAAACCGCTTTCAGCCGAAAAAGAAATCGAGCTGGATCACGATTTTGATGGCATCAAGGAACTAAACAATCCGATTCCGTTCTGGTTCAATATTCTGTTTTACGGAACGGTTGTAATCGGTATTGTTTACTTTTTGGTGTACCATGTATTCGATGCGGCTCCTTTGCAGGCTCAGGAGTACAAAACTGCAATGGTTGAAGCTGAAAAAGCCAAACAGGAGTATGTGAAAAAAGCCGGTAACTTAATTGACGAAAACAGTGTGGTAATGTTGAGTGATGAAGCTAAGCTGAAAGAAGGAGCTGCCGCCTTTGTTGCCAAATGTGCCGTTTGCCATGGAGATAAAGGAGAAGGTAAAGTTGGCCCTAATCTTACTGATGCGTACTGGTTACATGGTGGCGATATTCAGTCGGTGTTTAAAAGCATTAAATATGGTATACCTGCAAAAGGAATGGTGGCCTGGCAAAACTCGATGAGCGGAGCCCAAATGCAGGAGCTGGCTAGTTATATCCTTACGCTTCAGGGAACCAATCCTCCGGGAGCTAAAGAACCACAGGGAGAGCTTGTTTCCGGTGCTACTTCTTCCGACTCAACAGCAACTAAATAAGTTATATGTCACATAAGGCAACAGCACCACAGGGCGATATTTACCGCGACAGCATTTCGCTGGTAGACACGAAGGGCGACCGGAACTGGGTTTATCCCAAAAAGCCGAAAGGGCCTTTGTATACCGGACGAACATGGTTCAGTATCGCCCTGATGGTTTTGTTGTTTGTGGGGCCGTTCCTAAAATACAACGGGCATCCGCTGATGTTGCTCAATGTACTCGACCGCAAATTTATCATTTTAGGTATTCCATTCTGGCCTCAGGATATGCCATTGTTTGCCTTGCTCATGCTTTCGTTTGTGATGTTCATCATTGTGTTTACGGTGGTGTTCGGACGTGTATGGTGCGGATGGGCGTGTCCCCAAACTATCTTTATGGAGATGCTCTTTCGCAAGATCGAATATTGGATTGAAGGGGATTTTAAAGCCCAGCAGAAGCTGGATAAACAACCCTGGGATACCGATAAGATCATCCGGAAAACAAGTAAACATGTGTTGTTTTATGTGTTGTCGGTTTGGATTGCCAATACGTTTTTAAGCTATTTGATTGGTGTAGATGAAGTGTGGAAACTCATCACAGACGGGCCATTGGAGCATCCGGGCAAGTTCTTTTCATTGATTGTTTTTTCAACCGTATTTTATTTTGTGTTCGCCAAGTTCAGGGAGATTATCTGCATTGTTGTTTGTCCTTATGGCCGTTTGCAAGGGCTTATGCTCGACAAAAACTCCATTGTGGTGGCGTATGATTATATAAGAGGCGAACCACGCGGCATACGCAGAAAAGCGGTAGAGCAAAATTTAGGTGATTGTGTAGACTGCCACCGTTGTGTGCAGGTTTGCCCAACAGGTATTGATATCCGCAATGGAACACAACTGGAATGTATTAATTGTACGGCTTGTATTGATGAGTGTAATGATGTGATGGTAAAGGTTCATAAGCCCAAAGGCTTGATTCGGTATGCATCGCAGGAAGAAATTTCAACAGGGGGCGTAAAACGTTTTACGGCTCGCAGTATAGCTTATACCGCCATTTTAACGGTACTGGTGGGTGTACTGAGTTATTTACTTTTGACTCGCAAACAAATTGATTCAACGGTATTGCGCACTCCGGGTATGTTGTATCAAGATCAGGGACATGATGTGATTAGCAATATGTACAATTTTGAAGTGGTGAATAAAACCTTTGCCAATCAGGATGTGCAGATAAATGTTGTAAGCCCGGTAGGTGCATCTCTTAAAATGGTTGACCGTGAATCCTCCCGTTTTAATTTAGGAGAAGATGCGCTGGTCAAAGGTTCCTTTTTTATCCTCATTCCGCAGCAGGATATTCATGCCAATAATATCGAAACAAAAATAGAAGTGGTGAGCAACGGAAAAGTGATGCAAACGATTACAACTAATTTTGTGGCTCCTGTAAAATAACCCAACTAAGCTCTTAATTCTTTAATCTTGACTCTTTATTCTCAAATCTCACATCTCAAATGAAACTTAACTGGGGACATAAGCTCGTATTTTTCACCGTATTGTTCATGCTGTTTATCGTATTCATGATATACCGTATCAGTGTGCAGCAAGTAGATTTGGTGGATACCAACTATTATGAACGGGGGGTGAAATATCAGGATGAGTTGAATAAATTTACCGCAGCACAAGTGCTGAAACCTCAGGTAGATTTTGATGCAGTAGCAGGTGAACTTCGTTTTAATATTGAAGGAACACAACCGGTTTCCGGTACATTGTTGATTTACCGCCCTTCGGATGCCATGATGGATTTTTCACTCCCTTTTGAAACCGATACAAACCACGGCTTTACCTATTCAACAACATCCTTGCAAAAAGGAATGTGGAAGGCAACCTTTGAGTGGACATTGAATGGTAAGCTGATGGCTGCCGAAAAAGAATTTAAAGTCGAATGATTTTACTCACCGCATTTTTAACCGGACTCCTGGGGAGTTTTCACTGTGCAGGCATGTGCGGCCCCATTGCGTTGGCCACGCCTGTGGTGGGTGATACATTTGCACAGCGGGCTTTCGGTAAATTGCTGTACAATATTGGGAGGATAGTTACTTATGCTGTGCTGGGTACAGTATTGGGCGCGTTTGGCAGCGGACTTAAGCTTGCAGGTTTGCAACAAAGCATCAGTATTGCTGCGGGGGCTTTGATTATTCTGGGTGTTTTCGTTCAGTCAGGTTGGCTCAAAAGTTTGATGGGGAATCCGTTTCGTCTGTTCAAGGGGAATACTATCTCGCGGTTGTTTCAATCACGCACTTATGTTTCGTTGTTTACCATTGGTCTTATCAATGGATTGCTTCCCTGCGGATTTGTATACATCGCATTGGTAGGAGCAGTGGCTACCCAACAGGTATCACAGGGTGCATTGTTTATGGTGTTTTTTGGATTGGGAACTTTACCCATGATGTTTGGTGTGTCGATGGTGGGACAGTTTTTGTCGCAAACCGTTCGTTCCAATATCAATAAAATGACTCCGGTATTAGCCGTGCTCATTGGTTGTTTGTTTATCCTGCGCGGATTAAATCTGGGTATTCCGTATGTGAGTCCGCAAGTGAATGCTACTCAAACGGAGGTGAAGGATTGTTGCAAACCAACTTCGCAGCAGGTGGAGCATCAGCAATATTGATTGTTGGAATATTAACCACAGAGAATTCTGCTTCGCAGAATGAAGGAGACTAACCACAAAGTTCAGCCAGGAATTCATTCTTTGTGTCCCTGGTGCTATCCTTGTGGTTAATCGTCTTTTTTATTTCCCGAGTTCAATCATATTCACCAATAACCTGTAAGCACCCGGAACACCGGCAGGCAGCTCTCTAAAGAATACCAATCCCGTGTATACAAAATTTCCTTTGCCATGTTTAGCAATGAGCAAAGCACCTTTATCGGCCTTTTCATTTGGATCAGCCATGCTGATAGGAGCCACATAATTGCTATCCCACTCGCCTGCATGGTAAATGCTGCGTTCTTGGATCCATCCTTCAAAATCCTTATCCGTAATTTTATTCGGTGTATTGAATACCGGATGGTTTGGCAAGTCGAAGTTAACCTTTGCTACTTCATCAGTAACACGGTTGCGGGTAATCTTAAACTTATAAGGCCCAATATCGCTGCTCATCGGACCGGCCCAGCTATTGGTATTGTATTGCACAATCAGGTTGCCACCATTGTTTACATAGTCCATCAATTTTTGTTTGAAAGAGGGAAGTTTATCGTTGGTATTGTATGCACGCACTCCGGTAATGATGGCATCAAACCGGGTAAGGTTTTCTTTGGCCAGCATATCATCGGTTAAGATAACAACTTCATATCCCAACTGACTTAAACAAGCCTGCACTTCATCACCTGCACCGGGGATATAACCGATACGTTTACTCTTTTTAATAACATCCAACTTAACAAGTTTGGCTTCGGCCTCGGGGAATAAGGTTTGTACCGGAATATGGTCGTATTTGATTTCTTTGATGCCTTTGGTATAACGTTCACCGTTTATTTGGGCAACCGCTGTCACAACAGATTCGCTTGCAGTTGCAGGTGGCGTTATGTTAAATTGAATTGTTTTTTCCTCTCCTTTTTTAAGCAATTCAAACGCAATGGATGCAGGTTCTATTTTCCAATTTGAAGGAACTTCTAATTGGAGCGTTCCGGTTGTATTGTCTTTCCCTGCTCTAACGGTTACGTTTACGACTTTGGCTTTTTCATCATTAAAAACGATTACACCACTTCCCATATTAATGATCACCGGAGGTGTAATGACCACAGGACGATAGAGTTCACCCTTTTCGGGGTCGGTCCATTTGTATTGAGGAGGTTTGTTTAAATTAACGGAAATTTTTTTATTGATATTAATTGAACTTCCCCCGTTAATGATGAAGGGCGGCTGACTCTCTTTTCTATCTGTAACAAGAAAGTTATATTGAAACTTATCATTTAAAATTGGGTTGATTAACCAGTATAACTGACTTGTTTTTAGTCCACCAACAATAAGTAAGGAGTCCTTTCTATTGACACCACTTGTTATATTGTTCCTTTGAATTGTATTATGATATAAGACAACAGAATCATTAATTGAATATTGGTGTTTAGAACTTGTAAGCTCGTAGAAAACACCATCACAGTTCACAATGATGTCATTGAGTTCCTTGCTCTTGTTTTGTACAGATGTTCTATCGAATGATGAATTGTTGCTTAACTGATTCGACAATTCAATCAGACCTGAAATTGATTTTTCAGGGGCATCAACCTTGTAATCTTTCATAATCTTTGCAATCATTGCCCCAGTCTTCTCACCACCTTTCACTCTCTTCCATGTAAAATCAATCCCTTCAAACAAATCTTTCAACCCGGCTGTATCACCTTTAATGGGTTTAAAATACTCAAAACTTTCGCCCCGTTGTTTGGCACTTCCAAAGCCCTGACTCTTGTGCATGCTGCGGCTTTCGGCTGCTATTTCGCCATAACTTTTGCCCAGCAGTGGATTGTAACCACCCACATCCAACTTTATAAACGCACTCATGTCGGCATTAGGGTTGCGGAAACGGTTGGTGGCATTGTAGAACATTCTGCGGGTTTTCCATACCTCCACATATTGCAGTTGCTCCGGGAACCGGGTAGGGTCGGCTGCGGCATCAAAAGCTTCTTCGGCTAAGATTGCAGATGTTGTATGATGTCCATGTCCGCCACTGCCATCGGTTGCAAAACGGGTGATAATAATATCAGGACGAAAATTGCGAATCACCCAAACCATATCGCTCAGGATAGAATCTTTGTTCCATTTGCTCAATGTTTCTTCGGGTGATTTACTGAAACCAAAATCATAAGCCCGTGTAAAAAACTGTTCGCCACCATCAATTCTGCGAGCAGCCAAAAGTTCTTGTGTGCGAATTACACCTAGTTCTACACCTTGCTCTGGACCAATTAAGTTTTGTCCGCCATCACCACGTGTAAGGCTTAAATAGCCGGTGCGCAAACATTTTTCATTCGCCAGATAGGTAATCAGCCTTGTATTTTCATCATCGGGATGAGCCGCAATGTATAAAACCGAACCAACGGTATTGAGCTTTTTGAGTTGCAACAAAATCTCACTCGAAGTATAGGAGCGGGGAGGCTGGGCGAAAAGAAGAAAGAGAGAAGAGGAAAGAAAGAAGAGGGTGGTTATGATTCTTTTCAGCATAATTATGGCAATGGGGGTTAAACAACAAAGGCGTATTTATATAATCTTCACTAAAAATGATCTTTACTTAAGCGTGTTGACAGTGTTTTATAGGCAAATAACAGACTCAACACTGTGAGGAAAGCACCTAAGAAAAAAGACACTCCGGGTAAATAAACGGGTGTATTAGCCGCAGTGAAATATGCAAACAAACTGTTCATCAACACAGGTCCAATGATGGATGTTACACTCATCAAACTGGTAAGTGCGCCTTGCAATTCGCCTTGTTCATTAGGCGGAACCTGTGCCGAGATGATGCCCTGAAGGGCCGGACCTGCAATCCCTCCCAAACAATAGGGCAACAAAAACACAAACATCATCCAACTGGTTGAAGCAACGCCAAACAATACCAAACCAATTGCATACAATCCAATACCCACATACACCGAACGTTTCTGACCGAGTTTGGGAATAATCACACGAATCAATCCTCCCTGCACACCCGCAATCAATGCGCCCACTACTGCCAGTGAGTAACCCACCATCTTTTCGTCCCAGTTAAACTTAAACATGGTAAAATAGCTCCAGTTGCTTTGCACCGCATGTGCTGCAATATAAATGAACACGAGCGACACAACCAAACCAGATACAACAGGGTATTTGCGAAGGTGCATCAATGAACCAATCGGGTTGGCGCGTTTCCATTCAAACGGTCTGCGTTGTTCGGTTGATAATGATTCGGGTAAGATAAAATAACCATACACTACATTAAGCAAGGTAAGCGCAGCAGCCACCATAAAAGGAGCGCGCGGCCCCCAGGCACTACCGGCCAAACCACCAATCAGCGGGCCGATGATAAACCCTAAACCAAAGGCAGCACCAATCAATCCAAAATTTTGGGCACGTTTTTCAGGTGTGCTGATATCAGCAATATATGCGGCAGCCGTTGTAAAGCTGGCGCCAAACATTCCGGCAATCAGTCTGCCCACAAACAACCATCCAATGGTAGGAGCGTAGGCATGAAAAATATAGTCAATACCCAAACCCAACAGCGAAAACAATAAAACAGGTCTTCGGCCAAACCTGTCGCTTAAGCCGCCAATAATAGGAGAGAAGGCAAATTGCATAATGGCAAATGAGAACATCAGCCAGCCTCCGTAACGGGATGCTTCACTCAAGCCTTCTCCCGTTAAATTGGCAATAAGCTTGGGTACCACCGGAATAATCACTCCGAGTCCAATTACATCTACCAAAATGGTAATAAATATAAAAATGAGGGCATTCTTTTTTTGTACGGTCATTGTGTTTACGATATTTCGTTATTGAGGTAGCAGAATATAAAAAGTTGCACCTTGGTTTTCGGTTGATTCTACCCAAATTTTTCCACCATGCTCCTCCACCAGCAGCTTGCTGATATGCAATCCCAAGCCTATCGGGTTTTCATTTTTCAATCCTACACGCCCGGCTTGACTATATTTTTTAAACAATTCAGGAAGATGTTCTTGCGGAATACCAATACCATTATCTTTTACAGAAATCTGAACCTGCGTATCTGTATTTTTCAGTTCGATAGTGATGATTCCATTTGTTTCGGGAGTGAATTTAATTGCATTGCCAATTAAGTTATCAAGCACCCGTTTAATCTTATTTTTATTGATGGTAATAACAATGGGAATTTCAGGTATAACCAAAAACAATTCGAGTTTACCGTTAATCACCTTTTTCCAGTAATCATGAACCTCTTTCAAAAAAACAGTCAGGTCTTCGGGTTCCTTATTCAAGACTGCATAATTCTCATCTTTTGCTGCAATAATAATTTCACGAATAATCCCTTCGGCATTCATGCAGCATTCTTTAATATGGTGGTAATAAACCAAAGTGTCTTCATCGCCTTCCTGTATTGGCATCTGCAACAATGCGACAATTGATTGAATATTGGCAATAGGCGAGCGCAGGTCGTGGGCCACCATTCTCAAAATTTCATTTTTTGATTCATTGGCCAATTCTATCTCCCGGTTTTTCGCTTCAATCATTTTCACTTTGATGTAATAGTTGCTATGATAGGTATAAAGCAGCCGGGAAATAATAAAAAAGGTGATAAGCAAAATGCAAAACACCGTAAAGTTAGTTATCCAGAGGCTTGGGTCTAGCTGATAATATCCCAATCCTACTGCAAAAATGGTAAAACTAATTACACATATCAGAAGCGTTTCCCGAATGGAGAAAACCATTGTAGCTGCAATGATAAAAAATCCAATCATCAGCATTGCCAGTGTATTGGATGGATTTTGCTGGGCGATAAAAGCAATCCAGATATTTTTGAGAATAAAAATCAGCGCAAACAACCATACAATATTGTGGTATCGGACAAGTTTTTGGGGAGACAGGCGCTTTCGCATCAAAATGAGTGTAATCGTATAGATAAATGAAATGATGCCAAAGGATATATTGACTGTACGGTACGAGTCAAAATGAGTAAAAACAGAATCGTAGTTGAATAATACCACCAGCGAACGCCATACAAACCCCGCAACAATTGAAAAAATGGCAATTATTTGGGCCACTTTAAAATTTTGCAATCGTGTTTGATGGCTGAAACCATCTTTAAACTCAGGTTCTATGGACGAGATTAGGTATAGTTTCATGGTAATGGAAAGCCAACTTCTGTACCTTGCAATATATTATCCTATCGGATATTATCTTACATTGCACAAAAATATACTGAGTGAATTTCATAGATTTTAATTTCCACACCTCCTTACAGGATGGTTTGGACTCAATGGGTTTTGAACAACCCACTCCCATACAACAGCAAGCAATACCGGTTATTATGCAAAAACGTGATTTAATTGCGTGTGCCCAAACCGGAACCGGAAAAACTGCGGCTTACCTATTGCCGGTGATGCATGCCATTGCATCAGGAGGACACAGCAAGCTCAATACCCTCATTATTGCGCCTACCCGCGAGCTGGCTCAGCAAATCGACCAGCAGGTTGAAGGGTTTGCCTATTTCACCGGATTAAGTTCAATTTGTGTGTATGGCGGAAATGACGGAAATGCATTTGCCCAACAGCAAAAAGCTATGCGCGAAGGCGCTGATATTGTGATTGCCACTCCCGGAAGATTGCTGGCGATGCTTACATCCAGCGGTTCGGTGGACATGAGTTCGATACAACACCTGATATTGGATGAGGCCGACCGTATGCTGGATATGGGTTTTTATGAAGACATTGTACGCATCATCAATTACCTGCCCACCAACCGCCAAACCTTATTGTTTTCGGCTACTATGCCACCTAAAATCAGAACGCTGGCATCTAAAATTCTGAACAATCCCGAACAAATCAATATTGCCATCAGCAAACCGGCTGAGGGTATTTTACAACAGGCTTATATGGCTTACGATGCTCAGAAGATTGCCCTGGTGAAGAATGTTTTGGAGCAACACAAGGAGGGCAGTATCATTATGTTTGCCGGAACCAAAGACAAAGTGAAGGATTTGGAGCGTGAACTAAAAAGGGCAGGAGTGCCCATCAAAGCCTTCCATAGTGATTTGGAACAAGCCGAACGTGAAGATATTATGCGAGGTTTCCGCAACCGCGATATACGCATGTTAATCGGAACCGATATTTTGTCGCGCGGTATTGATGTTGACGGAATTAGTCTGGTAATCAACTATGATGTGCCACCTGATCCTGAAGATTATGTACACCGCATTGGCCGTACTGCCCGTGCCGAAACCACCGGAACGGCAATTACATTTATCAACCCCAAAGATATGCGCAGGTTCGCATCTATTGAGAATTTAATTGGATACGATATTGTAAAATTACCATTACCCAAAGCCTTGGGTGAAGCACCTAAGTATGACCCGGATGCCAAGCCCCCGCGCGATTTTAGCCGCAGTGGCGGAAAGAAGCCTTTCCGAAAAAAGAACTTTAAACCTAAACAGCAGTAAAATGGAAAAGGAGGCCGAAGCCTCCTTTATCTGTTGCGTTAGACGATAAGCCGGGTTCTGTATCAAAAGACAAGCTCCTGATGGTTGTCATTTATCTGGGAAAACCATCACTGGTTAACTCTTGCAGCCTACCCACCGGGATCGGGCGAGCAGCCCTAATTTCGGCTCCGCTCAACCACCGCCACTCTCAAACCAGAGAGGTACGTATGCTGAGCGGAGCCGAAGTACCCGGCCTATTTGGCCTTACAACCCGTAAGGTTTACCGTGCCTCCGGCATTGCTGCCGGAGCGGTGGTCTCTTACACCGCCTTTTCACCTTTTCCGTTTCGGTCGCTGAGCGAAGCCGAAGCGGTAGTCTAATTTTCTGCGGCACTTTCTGTCAACCAAACATTATATCCGGTTGCCCACCCGTTAGGTGGTACGGTGCTCTGTGTTGCCCGGACTTTCCTCCCCGAGAATACCCGGGGCGACAACCTGTGTAACGCAATGCAAATATAATGGATAATTTGGGATAGGTGTGAAGTTTACTACGGAAGCAACTTCACATACTCATAAGTATCGTACTGTGCACGTATAATATGCGAATTGCTTCGCGGAACCATTTTATTATCAAACTCATGGTCGATGATGCGGGCTTTGTAATTATCCTTTAACTGAATATTGATGATATCCCGAATTTGTTGTTTGCAATTTTCATCAAACACCGGAAAAGCGCACTCAATCCTGCGGTACAGGTTGCGTGTCATCCAATCTGCCGATGATAAGTACATTTTTTCATCGCCACCATTGGCAAAAATATACACCCTGGCATGCTCCAGAAAACGGTCGATGATGCTGATTACTTCAATATTTTCACTCAATCCTTTTACACCCGGAACAAGGGTACATATACCCCTGATGATAAGCTGAATGCGAACACCCGCTTTACTGGCTTCATAGAGTTTTCGCACCAAACCATCATCCATCAGGCTGTTCATCTTGGCAATAATATAAGCTGGTTTTCCGGCCTTTGAGTTGCTGATTTCTTTGTCAATCAGTTCCATGAACAGCTTAATCATATTATCGGGGGCAACCAGTAAATGGTTATACTTTTGCTTGCGCGGACTTTGGAACAACATGTCCAGCAAGCGTTCCACATCATCTATAATGCGGGTATCGCTGGTAAATAAACCATGATCACAATACAACTTTGCAGTTACACCATTGTAGTTACCGGTAGATAAATGAGCATACCGTTGTGTTTTGCCTTCTTCCTCACGGTAAATCATACACAGTTTGGTATGCACTTTTTGTCCGGGTTTGCCAAAATGCACACGCGCACCCACTTCCTGCAACTGGTTGGTCCAGTAAATATTATGCTCTTCATCAAACCGCGCCTGCAACTCCATCAACACCGTTACCTTTTTACCGTTTTTAACAGCATTGATTAATGCGTTCACTACATTGCTGTGTTTGGCTACACGGTACAAAGTGATTTTGATGGCCGTAACTTTTGGGTCAATAGCCGCCTCACGCAGCATACGAATCAGGTAATCAAAACTTTGATAGGGGTGATGCAATACAAAATCCTTGGTTTTAATAACCTCAAAAAGCGTCTTGGCTTTATCCAATTGCGGAACCGCCAAAGGTGGCATCGGAGTATAATAATCACTATCACGTCCAACCTTAGGGAAGTCCATAAAGTCTTTGAAATTATGGTAACGTCCGCCCGGAATGAGGTTTACGTTTTTAAGCTGCAATTTGAGCGACAATAAATCCAGCATACTTTTAGGAATCGCATTGTCATACACAAAACGGGTGGGAACACCTTTGCTGCGTTGTTTGATGCTCTTCTGTATTTTATCCAACAAGGTTTCCTTAATCACATCATTCTCCTCATTGGTGAGCACAAAATCTGCATCACGGGTAAGTTTAATGGTATAGGCATCAAACTCGTTGTAATCAAAAATGGAGAAAATATGTTTGAGTGAACTTCTAATCACATCATCCAAAAACATAATATAAGTGTTCTCGTCTGTACGTGGCAGAATATAAAAACGGTTTAATGGGTTATTGGGAATCTCAATCAATGCATGTTTAGGTTTGAGTTGTCCGGTAGTATCACTCAGGCGCACCGCCAGGTAAATAGACCGGTCGCGCAAATGCGGCATTTGTTTCAAATCGTCAATCAATACTGGAAACAAATGAGGTAACACCTCTTTTTTAAAGTATTCCTTTACCGGAATTTTTTGTTCTTCGGTGAGTTGCAGCTCATTGATGATAAATATTTTCTGAGCCGCCAGTTCACTGATAATTGAATTGTAGGCGGCATTAAACCTGTCTTGCTGAATAACGGCAATACGCTGAATTTCGGCAAGGGTAATATCAGGCGAAAACTGTGTTTCAATAGGGGATTTACGGGGTGTTTTGCCCATGTTAAGCCTGCGCAAAGCGGCCACACGAACCCTGAAAAATTCATCGTTATTAGAGGAAAATATAGCCAGAAATTTAAGTCGTTCAAGCAGGGGAGTTGCCGGATTTTCGGCCTCCTGAAGAACTCTCTCGTTGAATAACATCCAACTGATTTCGCGGTCTTTATATAAGTAACTGTGGTATTCTTTTATCATAAACTAACTCTTACAAACATAATCTTTCCCAAGCAATCAGCGAATACCGGATAGGGGAAATCGCGGCACATTTAACCATTACTTAACCTTGAGCAATATTTTGTACACGAAGGCCACAAAATTTTATTAAAAGAAGAAAGGCACAAAGTGTTGTCGCTTGGTATAAGACGCCCGCGAAGGAAATACCACACAACTCGGCCTTCGTGTACTGTATTTCCTGTACGCGAAGGGGACACCACACAACTCGGCCTTCGTGCTCTTTCCATTCTTAAATCCTTTCGTGGCCCTTCGTGTACTGCATTTCCTTATACCGCAAGACTTGTACATCACAATTCACAAATCATACATCACAAATGTCTCTTCGGTTATATCAAGGAAAACATTTAGTTTCGTGGCAAAATTCTTGTTTTTATTATGAAAAAAATCCTGTTCATCATTGCCTCAGTATCGGGGTTAATGGTATCGGCACAAAAGAGTGCTGTTGAGAGCGCGGCCATTTACCTGCGTAACGGAGAAATGGAAGATGCACAAAAATCAATTGATGCAGCTGCCGAAAACGATGACACCAAAAACGACCCTAAAATGTGGTTTTACCGTGTGGCCATTTATGATACATTAACCCGCAATCCGGATTATGATAACCTGTCCGGCAACGATGGCGTTGAGAAACTAGCCATTGCCTGCAAAAAATGTGTTGAAACAGATACAAAAAAACGTTATAGTTATTACTGCGATGCCGCCATTGTAAACAGTGCATTTGCAACGTATAATAAGGCAATCGAGTTTGCACAGGCAAAGGATGCAAAAAATGCTGCGAAGTATTTTCAATATACGCTTGATGTTGTGCCTTTTGATAAAAACAACGACCTCAAAAAGAACAATATCAATGAGAAGAACATCTTATTGACCATGGCTGATTTGGGGTTAAAAACTCAGGATAATGTAATGGCTAAAGCCAATCTGCAAAAACTGATTGATATGGATTATCAGGATCCGATTGTGTACCTGTTGATGGGAAATATATACATTACCGAAGGTGATACCACTAAAGGATTGGGGTATATAGAACAAGGCCGCAGCAAATTCCAAACGGATAAAGACCTTATCAATATGGAACTGAATATCTATATGTCTCAGGGCCGTCAGGATATTTTACTTAAAAAGCTGGATGATGCATTGAATCTTGACCCTGAGAATGTGACCTTGTTGTTTGTTCGGGGAAATGTATTTGACAGTTACGCAGCCAATGCCGTTAAACAAGGACGTTCAGCACGTGATACGTCAGCTGTTTTGAGTAAAAAGGCAAAAGCGCAAACCAATGCTGCAACCAAAACCAAGCTTGAAACCGCGTCCAAAAACTACCTTAAAACGTCTGATTCATTAACCCGGATGAACAAGGAATATGTGGCCAAAGCCGAAGCCGACTACAAAAAAGTAATCGAACTGAAAGAAGACCATATTGATGCTTACTATAACTTAGGAGCTTTAACCAATAACAAAGCAACTGAGATTGTAGAGCGTATGAATGCGATTAATGCACCAACACAAGCCGAATACGACAAAAAATGGAATGTATTGAAAAAGGATCAGGACGTGATTTTAAATCAGGCATTGGTGTATTTCAGTAAAGCATTGGAGTATGCCGAAGGTTTACCTGAAACAAACGAACAAGATAAAGAGTATAAAAACGGAACCATGCGCAGCATCCTGCTGAGCATGCAACAGGTTTATGCCAACTTAGGGGATGAGAAGAACACCGTTGAAATGAAACGCAAACGGATGGAACTGGAATAAGAACCATAGAACAGGGAGCATAGCTCCCTTTCTTATTCAAACACTATTTAACATAATAAGCATTATAGGGTAAAAAAAATAACCGTGAAAGTGTAGATAATACACGGTTTTGAGGTGGTTCACACAGAGATTTCAGAGGCACAGAAACCTGTATTGGGATTGATACATGTCGTATAACATTACATACACGAACACAGAGCATTGCTATAGCCCGTTTAAAACTTGTAACCAATATTCACAGCCATAATACCAGATGCAGGGGAATTGTCAATATCAACTAACTCTACATTTTCACTTTTAACTACTGTTGTGTTTAGCACTTTTCCTACACCCCAACCCAGCAAAACATCAATCACAATTCTTTCTTTTATATAGTTTTGGTACCCAAAGATTAGACCACCACCAAGGTAATTTTGCTTATATTCTAAATAGAAGCTATAAAATAAATCTTTATGGTCTATGGTAGATTGATATTGTGTACTTCTTAAATATAAACCTGAATAAAAGCCTGCATATTCCTTCTTTTTCGACAGAAAATATTTGTAGGCCGGAATGATTTGCATTGATTTATCATGCTGTGATTCACTTATAGTAGCTGTGTATCCTAAACCTGTTAATTGAATGCTATGTCTACGTTTGAAACCGAACTCCAGCGTTAATGAACCACCTTTGGCATTTATTGCAAGTCCAACAACAGGCAAAACAATATCCGCTTTAATAATTACTGCAGGCTTGTTACTCAAAGCTTCTTGCGCAACAATCTTTGATGTAAACAGGGTTGTAGAAATAAGGAGTAGGATTTGTATTGGCTTCATATAGGCTATAATCATTGGCTAACGTAAAAGTAAAAGGTTGGCATGAGATTACCAACCCTTTATTATTGGAAAGCTATGAATTTCATTCGTGGTGGTTCACACAGGGCACAGAGCCTTGTCGCAACACCTCCTACTCCGTGTATTCTCTGTCTGTGTATTCCTTGATTTCTCTCCGTGTGAAACATCGCTCTTAACCACAGAGACACAGAGACACAGAGGCCTCCGGAGGAGGCAAACCTCTATAGCTCATTCATTAACGAAATGCCCGGAGCTCCGGAGGAGCGAAATCTTAAATTGGTTCCCGCAGATACGCGGATGAACGCAAATACTAGTACGCTAAAGCTTCGTACAGGTGGCTGAGCTTCCTCAGGGATGGTCGAAGCCACCGCAAAGATGTTAACGTGAGATGGTTGATTTTTAAATACTTTGCTGTCAGCTTGAAAGCATTGATACGGTAGCCAAGATGAAGATTACGGTCCGTTACCCTACCACTGGATTCACACAAAAAATACTGTTCTTAATCCTATTGTTTCATTTTACGAGCAACATGCTCACGCGAACAAGGCATTCGTGAACTGTGAGCTTTCATCCTCCCCCTATGTCTTCATCTTTTTCTTCTTAGCCGAAGGAAACAGGATATTGTTCAAAATTAAACGGTAGCCGGGAGAATTTGGATGCAAGGCCAAGTCTGTTGGTGGTTCACCTACCTGATGCTGGTAATCTTCGGGGTCGTGTCCACCGTAAAAAGTCCAGGTACCTTTGCCAATGGTGCCATGAATATAGCGGGCCTCACCCAACGATTTATTTTCGCCCATCACCAGCACATCACTTTTTATAAACTGCTTGCGGAAGGCTGTTGTTTGTCCGTAAAATCCTTTTACCACTTGTGTATGATTCTGACACAACATGGTAGGCACAACATCCCATTTGGCCGAAAACTCAAATAACGAAAACACATCATTCTGCTCATTTACCGCGCGGGTTTCGGGTGTGGCATCAATATATGAATACTCATAAATATAAGGATTCATGATGAGCTTAAAGTCTTTAAATGCAAAAGTATTGTCGAAGTTCAGCTTGGCATCTGCACGCGGGTCGGCAGGGTCTCCGTCAAACATCCTTTCGCAAATATCCACCCCATCGGCAGCCAGAGCAATATCATAACTGTCGGTTGCCGAACACATGGCAAACAAAAATCCTCCGCCCATGGTAAAGTCGCGGATTTTTTTTGCAACAGCCAGTTTCAATTCCGATACTTTTTTGTATCCGTGTTTGGCTGCTGTTGCTTCGGCTTCTCTCACCTCAGCCTGATACCAGGCGGTATTGGCAAAGCTGGCATAAAACTTTCCGTATTGTCCCGTAAAATCTTCGTGGTGCAAATGCAGCCAATCGTATTGCGGTAATTTACCATCCAGTACTTCATCATCAAACACCACTTCATAAGGAATTTCGGCATAGCTCAATACCAATGTTACGGCATCATCCCAGGGTTGTTTTGTTTTAGGTGAGTACACGGCAATCTTAGGTGCTTTGTGCAGTTTCACCAGCTCCATATTCACTTCGGGTTTGGCAATTTCCTGTAAAATTTGTGAGGTTTGTCCTTCGCTAATCACTTCATAACTAACCCCGCGAATGCGACATTCTTTTTCGGCTGCTTCGCTAAACATCAACATAAAACTGCCATCACGGTAGTTCAGTAACCAATCCACATCCTGCTCACGTTTCAATTCCCAAAATGCAATTCCATAAGCTTTGAGGTGGTTCTTTTGTTCTTCATCCATCGGAATCAAAATGCGAGTAGCAGATACCTGAGTGCTCAAAAGAAGAAAAAATAGAAATGTCAAATTCGAAATTCGAAATCTAAAATTCGAAAAGAATACGTGCGCGTGGTCACCCTTCAGGGTTGGGGTGTGCATAAGACTATTAACTGCAAAGACGCAAAGGCGCAAAGGTGTTTTAAAAACAGTGATTAAACGATTCACGTAATACCTTATTAACATTATTAACATCTTCAACATATCAACTAATTATTTATATTCTCTCCTTCAAATTTACGCCAGGTTCCCTGAACTTTCATCACCCGCTCAATCACATCTCTCACGCAGCCCTCCCCTCCTTTCTTATCCGAAACATAGTCGGAGATCTGTTGAATTTCCTGTACGGCATCCTGCGGACAACAAGGCAAACCTACCCTTTTCATGGCATCATAATCAGGCCAGTCGTCACCCATATACAATATTTGGTCGGTTGAAATACCCAGGTCAGTGCAAAGTTGTTCGAGTACCGGAATTTTATCTTTCACCCCTAAGTGAATATGTTTGATTTTTAAGAATGATAAGCGTTTGTGTACGCCCACCTGATTGCCACCGGAGATAATCGCCACATGGTATCCGGCCAGCAAGGCACGTTCAATGCCATATCCATCCTTCACCAAAAAACTGCGGGCCTGTTCACCGCTTTCGAGTGCCAAAACTTTTCCATCGGTGAGTACACCATCTACATCAAATACAAAACAGCGGATATGCTGGAGTTTGGTTAAATAATTTGCCATCGGGTAAATATACAAAATGCAACGGTCAATCTTTGCTGTGTTGTTCGTGAATACTGGTGCTCATCAACTCGTACAACTGACGGTAATGCGGAAACTCCATCAGCAACCTTAAATGTGTTGAGATGGTTGAACCATCATTACGCACAGCCGGTCCGGTTTGTACTTCATTGGGGTGATGCTCCTGCGTTTTGCGGGCGGTTTCCAATATCAGAGGGCGTATCAAATCAAATGGCAGTTTATGGGTTTCTAAAATATGAGCCGCTATTGAATACAAGTGATTGCCAAAATTATTGGCGAAAACAGCTGCAAGGTGTACCACTTTGCGTTGTTCCGAATTCACTTCGTGATACACAGAACCCAATTTAGTAAGCAGCTCTGTTAACGTATCCAAATCTTCGGATGATTGCGCTTCCACCAAAAACGGAACTTGCTCTGCTTGAATACAGGTCCGTTTGGATAAAGTTTGCAGCGGATATAATACACCATAATGTGCGTGTGCCCCGAGTACATTCATAGAAGTGATACCCGAAGTATGCACCACCAATGCCTTGGTGAGTGGCAACGCTGCCGACACCGATGCAATAGAACCATCGCTTACGGCAATCACCACGAGATCAATAGTAAACGGAAAAGAATCCAATGAAGTTAAAACGGTGGCTCCAACAGTGTTTGCCAAAACCTCTGCATGTTCTTCTGTTTGGCTGTATACATACTCCACACGAATACCAGCAGCATGCAGCCATTTGGCTATATGCGTGGCAACATTGCCCGAACCGATAATTGCTGCTGATTGAATGTGCATAAGAAGGGGCTAAATTAGGGCTTAGAGGGCGTTAATCAAAATAAGAATGAAGTCGGCATTCCTGCCCTTTCTTTACTTAAATCTTTGTGGCATCCTGACCTAACCACTAAGGCTCCAGGTCACCAAGTTAACGCCAAGACGTAATTGAATCCCTCCTTTTAAGAATGAGTTCCCATCAAGAATGTATTAATTAATAAAGTGTAAAGGGTTAACCTTCCGTAGTAAATAAAGGTTTAATCTCCATCAGCTCCGAAGCATAAGGTTTGAGCATGGGTAATAATTCCAGAATATCGGTATCGGGATTGAGCCACTGTTTGGCATATTGTTCTTCGAGAATCACAGGCATACGTTGGTAGCCAACCTCCTCCTGCATCAACTCATTAGGCCAGCAGGTAATCACACAAAATCCAACTTCACCAGTAATAAAATCTTCCTCCGCAATGCCAGCCAGATAAAACTGGTCAACACCTTTAAGCGAAACATCATAAGGTTTCTTTAAACGTTTGCCGGCAGGTCCTTCCACAAAAGAGGTAATCGGAATCAATACGCGCTGCGCGTAAAAACCTTCCATGGTCCAGCCATTGGTATGAATGCCCATCTCACCTTCATAGTTTGCCTCATTCTTTTTATTGAGGGCTCCTTCGGATCTGGCATTGAGCATCATGCGCTCACCTGTATTGATTTTTTTGTTAAAACCATAGAGCATTTCAACCGTAGGTCCCTCTTCAGATTTTATTACAAAAGCCTTCTTACCCAAACTCACAGGCCTTTTCGGCTCTGCATTTTCAGTAACTTTAGGTTTAATATACGAAAGGGTATTCTCAGGTTTAAGATGTTGGTAAAAGCGTTCACACATGGGTCGAAGGTAGGTTAAATATGAATAAAGATTGAGTGAGATAAAAAGGTATCTCTTTTTTATTATTTTGCTTGCTCAATACCCCATACCAAGCCGATGAAACAATACCTGCTTTTCTCTTTCCTTTCCTCAGTGCTTTTATTGCCTGCTTGCAAAAAAAAATCCAAACACCACGGAGCTGGAGCCAACCGTCCCTCAAGTTTCAACCTTGGTGGATTGCGCACTTGATACTGCCCGGTTCAACAGGATCCTTCAAGGCACAGACACCTACAAAGATGTGATTCAGGATCGGGGAAAAAGAATTGTGGCCATCACTCAAAATAAAATTGAGCGTTATGATATGATGGGACATCTTGAATGGAGCAAACCCTTATTGCAGGTAGGAACCATGCAAAACCTTATACAGGCTGATAACGACAATTATTTTGTAACAGCAGCCAATAGACAGGTTGACGATTTCAAAAGCAATGAATTCTATCTTTCGGATAATGACAATGGGCGAGAATTACACCTTACCTTCTATTATAGAAGTTATGGATATATTCTTGATAGCTGTAGCCCACTCTATCAACGTATTAATAAAAACTTTGGCTCTGGTGCCGATACATTCGTTAGTCGCTCCCCCCTTCCTGTGAACAACAGCACTTGTACATTGTTCAAACTTGATCACCAAGGAGATTTGGTATGGGCTAAATATTTTAAAGGAAATATGCTTAGTGGAAAATCACTAGCAACAACACCTGATGGCAATTGGCTGCTGCTCACCTATCAGTCATCCGGGTTTTACCAAACGGCAACGTTTGATCAAAATGGTGTTTTTCTGGATAGCATTTCAACACCACTGACAGAGAATACCGTGACTCTTTATAAAATCAATAGTCGTGGAGATATTTTATGGGAGAAAAAGATTGAAGATATCTACCATCCTAACTATTATACTAATCCAGAAGACAATCCCGATGTTGCTTCATTGGCAGTTACATCCAACCATATCTGTATCCAAACCCATAAAGACTATATTGTATTGGATCAATCCGGAAACCAAGTTCAACGCAGACGTCCGGGCGTATATATGTGCTCTGCAAATGCATATTCTATTACATCCCAAGCCGATTTATTTTACAGTATTGGCGGTGAATTTGATCCTTCAACCTATTATAGGAGACCCTATTTACAGGTAAGCCGTTCGAATGGAGATGTTTCATCCCATACGTTTCCCGAACAGCTGATAACCCATTCTAAGATTGATGCAACTATTGGTGGACTTATTTTAAGTGAAGAAAAAAACGTGGCTAAATATTCTTTTTCCGGTACGCTATTATGGGATATTCAAATCTCTCGATTGCCATTCTCGCATATTGTGTATTGTGCAACCCCTTCCTGCTCTGGTGGTGTTATTTTATTTAAGAAAAACTCTACCGGACAAAACGAATTGATCAAAACCGATGCAAACGGGAAGTATTAAATAGATTAGTACGCAGACGCGATAAGTAATGAGGTGATATACAAATTGGGAGGCGTGAAGATGTTCGCGCCCTTTCGAATTTCGGGATTAAATATTCGAATTTCCTCCCTTAAGCCATTGACCTCCACCTTCCCAAATATCCCCCTCTTTTTTGTGCAAAAAAGGTAGATAACTGCTCAAAGGGGTTCCCTAATTTGCTCCTTTAATTAAGCAATACTACATGCTAACCAGACTCATTATACTCAATTCAAAAGTGTACGGCAAAGCCGAACTCAGGCTCGATGATTGTGATTCCCTGCAACTCGTAGGGCCTAACAATATTGGTAAAAGTACACTCATTTATGCCCTTAATTTCTTGTTTATCATCGATGGACAAAAAATGTCGTTTAGCGGAAACCGTAAGGGTGATAAGGAAACCATTCACCATTATTTCCCGAACCACAACCAAAGTTTCATCGTGTTCGAGGTGTTTAAGAAATCGTATTATTCCATCATTGTGAAACGCGATAGCGAAAGCAATTTGGAGTATTACCGTTTTGACAGCGAATACAAGGAAGAGTATTTTGTAGATGAGGATAAACGCTTACTCAAGTTTGAAGAAGTAAAAGAAAAAATTGCTGCATCGGGATTGGCTTTAGAGCAGTTTAAAGACAAACGTGAGGTGTTTCAGTTTGTATACCAGCGCGGTAAACGTAATAATGCTGTGGTATGGCTGGATGACAGCGTGCGCAGCGAAGGGATCAGCAATAATTTCTCGCGTATTTACCGCTACCTCATCAATACAAAACTTATCACCAATAAAAACCTGAAAGAGGCCCTCATTATTGCCGATAACCGCGAAAATGAAACCCTCAATTTCTCTCAGAAAAACAAAAAAGATATCAACGACCTGAAACGTGTCACCAATGAAATTCGGAACCTGCGTTCGGTTAAAAATGAGTTCGATGAGTTCCGGGAACTTGTGAGTCAATACAATGCCAAGTCGAGAATTCTGAGTGAACTATTCTATGGATTTAATAAAAGTTACGGACATACCTTACCCGAATTGCAGGTTCAGTTTCATGATAAAGACAAAGCCATTGGCAGGTTAAATACTGAAATGAATGAGGAATTGATTCCTCAAAAGGGGGAATTAGACCGTAAAATTGGTGGTAAAGAAGCTGAAATTAATGCTAAGTCTCAATTCTTCTCTGAGAAGGAACAGGAGCTAAAAGAAATAGACTCGTATGAGCCGGTAAATATCCTCAACCAGCAATTGGTCAATCTGGATCAGCAACGTAAGGAGATTGAAAGCCGTATTACCATGGCCGAACTCCAAAAGCTGAACAGCCAACAAATTGAAAACAAGATTGAAGGATTAAATGGTCAGGTTGCCCGCATTGAGATGCAAGTAAAAAACTACGGCAATCTCCTCATCAATAAAATATCAGGGTCGGTTGAAAACCGCAAATTGCTCAACTCAATTTTGAGCGAGCAAGTAAGCAGTTTGCCGGGTGATCAGGTTATGAAACAGATTCATAAAATCAGCCAAACCCTTGCCATCTTTGACGGGCAGATCGATATCTCGAAAAATATTGTCATCAAAGACTTTAAGAATGTTGATGAGTTAAAAGTTGAGTTAGCCACCATCAAAGAAGAGAAAACCCAACAAGAAGCCTTATTAAAAGTTGTTAAGGATATTGAAAAATCGATGGCCGAACTGAATGCGCTTCAAATCAATATTGAAGGCATTAAAGTAAAACTGGCTCGCATCAAACAAAAGCCTGTATTGGTAAAATCGCTCGAAAAACTCAAAGCCGATGTTAATGAGTTAATGGCTCAAAAAGAGAAATTTGAAATTGAGCAGAAACAAATTGCCAAAACCATTGCGCGTAAAAGCAATGAATTGCGTGACTTACAGGAAGAAAAGCAAAAACGTCAAGAACGTATCAATCGTTTAATAGAAATGAAACGCGAAATTGATGAGCTTGCATTAGTTGGAGAAGAATATGAAAGTAGCGAACCTTTAGACCAGCTCTTCAATAAAATAAAATTAAACTGGCAAGACCGTATTCAGCTGAAGGCTAACAAAGATCATTTGTTTGAAAAACTGCGCGACAAACTGCAAAGCACATTTGCCGATGAAAACGATTTTATCAAATACGTGGAGGAAGAAGTTGCCTTAATTGAAGATAAAGAACGTAGTGTACAATCGTTACTCGAAGGTATCTCTTCTCAGTTTGCAACACCGGCTTATACCCTGCTCAAACGGTACGAAGAGTTCAAGGAATTCATCTACAATAAGTTCAATACCAAACTTTCGCAAACCCGTATTTCCGATATCGAATCACTCACCATTGAGCTGATCGACAACAAACGACTGGTGGAAGAAGTGCGTAAAATATCGCAAATTCAGCAGATTAGCGGACAGTTGATGTTTGAGTTCGACAACAGTGAAAACCTGAAAGCGCTCGATCATTACCTCGAAAGCGGACAAAAAATTGAGTTCGATGATTTGTTTGATATCACCCTGCACCTGAGCCGTAAAGGAAGTACCAAACAGGTGGATTTGGGACAACAGATTGAGAGTGACGGAACGGATAAGATGATCCGTTTGGTCATTGTGATGAACATCATCAACCGTCTGGCTTTGGCCGACCACGAAAACCGTATTGCGTTGTTTATTGACGAGGTTGCAACCATTGATAAACAAAACCGTCCGGAGCTGGTACGTTTCTGTAAAGATCATTTCTTTATCCCAATCTTCGCGGCTCCTGATGCGGTACCGGGCTTCGGTAAATACTACTTCATCTTCCGCAATGCCGGCAAGATCAATATCAACGAAAAAACGAATGCGGCTTACGGTGAAGTATTAGACAAAACCCTGAAACTGGAAGTGTAATATGAGAACCGAACCAAGGACCATTTTAAATTTCCTCACCAACTACTTCGACATCATACGCGACCTGTTTGATGCGCAGTCGAAGGATGGGTTAATTAGAGAGGAAGAGCTCAATGCTATTTTGGCTGAGCACGACCATGATATCCTGAACAAGCTCATTGAATATAAATTCTTCAAGAAGATTGCCAACGACTATGAAATTCGTCCGGTATACTTTAAGTTTTTAGAATTTATACTCAGAGAGTTTAAACCGTTATTGCCCGAAACCATTGAAAAATATGAGCATTCCATCACGAGCTTGTTCAAAAAAATCAAAGAAGGAATCAGCAAAGACCGCAATATTTTATTGCAACGCATCACCGATTTGAACAATGAGGTTCGTGATTTTACAGAAGCAGTTGAGAAAAATACGATCCGTTTGATCAGCGAAACCAAAGAACTCAAATCAAACGTTGACAAGATCGATTACCGTGAAAAAGTGCGTAAAGCCAGTTTCTGGATCGACTACTATATCACTCCGCTTAACAGTATTCTGGATGTGAGCAATGCGCATTCCATCACCAACCGTTTGCTCGATATTTCACAGTATATCAACGTAAGACGTTTGAACTTTGAGGATGAATTGGCTCGTCAGCAATTTGAAAAATTGTACAGTTTTTTGGTGCAAACCAATGATGATTTGTTGCGCCAATCGAAGATCCTTACCAACGAGTTATTACCTTTGATTGAACGCATTCGCAGTGAATCGTTGATTTTGACCGGATGGATTGAGTTCCTGAAAAACCCGAACCGCACCAAAGATGTTCCGTTTGTGCCTAAGTCGCTTCGCACGTATCCTTACAACGACAGCATGTACTTTAATGCCAAGGAGTTTGTTGATCAGTTTATGCAGGCCTACGAAGTATACCTCGAAGACCCCGAACTGACAGCCAGCGATAAATGGATCTTTAACAAGGATTATTATATGACCAAACTGACTCAGGAGCTTCCTGTGAAGAACTTCTTTGAGTGGGCCGGTAAAACCCTGCGCAGCGAGTACAAGGAGATTGAGACCGAAAAATTCTTCTCACTCTCTACCCTGCTGTTCGAAGATTCCATTGAACTTGAATTTGATGCGACTGCCGACAGACAGGTGATTCGCACCTCTGAAATGAATTTACGTGTACCTAAAATAAAAATAAAACGACATGGACTTTCCTAGATACCATAAAGCCATTGTAGGCGACCTACTCGATGGCAAATTTATATTGGCCACTGATGCCAAATTTGTGGAGTTGAAAAACAGTGCCGATTTCTATGGCAAATTTTTCAAGGAAACATTTGATTATTACCTCGATATCAAATCGGATTATGCCTACCTTATTAGTGAGGAGACTATGGAAATGCTAAGCCGTGACATCTGTATTTTCATTGGTTTATTGTGCTACGAGCTGGATAAAGAAGGCAAAAACTTCTTAGAGGAAATTCAGTATGCAGAGTTTGAATTCGATTATATCGATCAGTTATTCGACAATACTTCGTATGTTGATCTGATCCAAAACAATAACCAGCTCAAAAACAGCGAAGCCCGCAGACAGTTTTTTGGTACCCTCAACCGCAGGAATATCATCGACCGTAGCAGCAGCGATAAAAAGTTTACCTTCACTCCTGCTTACAAAGTGTTTATGGATTTTGCCAAAAACTTTGCCAAAGGAAAACTCAACACAACGGAGGTTGAAGCCACTGAACCTATTGAAGAATAATATATTAAGATTAAGCAATTCTAAATGCCCAATCATTCTAAATGGTTGGGCATTTTTGTTTAAGCGAATGGCATCTATTGCATAATTTTTTGACGGTGTGTGATTCCCCAATTCACCATGGCCATCATAATATGATCCAATGATTTAGCGTATTCCGTTATTTCATATTCAACCGTAATGGGTTTGGTTGTCATCACTGTTCGTTTAATCAATTGATTGGCCTCCAACTCTTGCAATTCTTTGGATAACATCTTTGCGGCAATCCCATCCACTTCCCGCAATAAATCCATAAACCTCAATTTCCCACCAAATCTAAGGGTACCAATAATCTGAAACTTCCACTTTCCACTCAGCAATTGCATCACATCACGAATGGCAAGCTGCTTTTGTTTATGATCACCTGTACACAACTGATGATCCAATTCTTCCGCTTCAATATCCAAAACTGTTTGACTCTCTGCTTTAATCATGCGCAATATTACCTACAAACCAACTGTTAATCAAGATAGTTTCTTAGAGGAAACTGGTTTCCAAGAGTAAACCCATACCAAAAGTAAACCGAACCCATCCCACCTTTGTTGCTCAAATTTATTAAAAATGAAAACAACAAATATTCTGTACTGGCTATTTACCGGCTTAATAACATTGGGAATGGGATTAAGCAGCGTGATGTATTTATCGGGTAATCCCGAAATTATCAAAGGATTCCAAACGCTCGGCTTACCCGGGTATTTTATCCCCTTTTTAGGTATCGCTAAATTACTCGGAGCAATTGCACTTATTGCTCCCATCAAAAAAGAAACGTTAAAAGAATGGGCGTATGCAGGTTTTGCCTTTACGTTCATTGGGGCGTTTTGGTTTCACCTTTCAACACAAACACCTTTTGTGGCACCATTGATTTTCCTAATCGTTTTAGGAGCATCGTATTGGTTTCGTATGCGCAAACAACAATTATTGGTAGCTGCGTAATTCTTATTTTCAAATCCCAATGCCCGACTCATCATTCAATAGAGCCGGGCATTTTTTGTTAAGTAAATTTACCCTCTAAATCGTACCTTCCCCTTCTAAATTTATAGCCATGAAACAGCCTAAAGAAATTAAACTATTTGAAGAAAAAACAGTGCGAACGCATTGGGATGAGAAAGAAGAAAAGTGGTACTTTTCGATTATAGATGTAATCGCCATTCTCACAGATAGTGCCAATCCAAGAGATTATTGGTTTAAAATGAAAAAGAGAGTTCAGATGGAAGATGGACTTGAACTGTCGACAATTTGTCGACAGTTGAAACTCGTTGCAACTGATGGAAAAATGAGGGAAACAGATCTTGCTAATACTCAGAATCTGCTTCGCATCATCCAATCCATACCTTCACCCAAAGCCGAGCCATTTAAAATATGGCTGGCAAAAGTTGGCTATGAACGTATGCAAGAAATTTCCGATCCGGAAATGAGTTTGGATAGAGCAAGAGAGAGTTGGCAAAAGCTTGGTCGGAGCGAAAAGTGGATTCAGCAACGAATGACAGGCCAAGAAACCAGAAACAAGCTAACTGATTATTGGAAGAACAATGGAGTGGAAAAGCCTGACGAATTTGCTTTGATTACCAATATTATCCATCAAGAATGGACAGGGTTGACTGTAAAAAAGCATAAAGAAATAAAAAATCTTAAACAGCAAAACCTTCGCGACCACATGAGTGAGGCTGAGCTTATTTTCACGGCATTAGCAGAATTATCTACCCGTCAAATTGCAGAAACTGAAGAAGCTAAGGGATTACAAGAAAATGCCAAAGCAGGAAAAAAGGGCGGCACGATTGCCAAAAATGCCAGACTAGCTTTGGAATCAAAAACAGGTAAAAAGGTAGTTACCGGAGAGAATTTTTTACCACCGGCTAAAACTAATAAGAAAATAAAATAACCCCATTCATTATTAACTATCAAGATCATTCGGTTAGTCCGTTTTGTTTTATTACTATCTTCGAACAACTCGTTTAAACTTTCAATCCTATGAAAAGCTATTTATCCTTTTGTGTTTTATTGATAATACTGATTGGATGTTCCACCAGCAAGAAAAACATCTCATCTGCTCCTGCAAAGGAAACCGTTAAAACTGCTCCAACCCTAGTTTCAATAGACGGTATTTGGGTATTGGAAAGACTAAACAATATTGAAGTATCAACCGAAAACTATACCGCAGAAAGCCCCAAAGTGGAGATAAAATCCACCGATAAAACATATAACGGTTATTCGGGGTGCAACCGTTTTAATGGCACCTTTTTATTGCAGAACGAGTCAGCCATTCAATTTAACCCAGGTCCTATGACCCGCATGGCCTGTACGGAAGACAATATAGAGTCGGCTTTTTTAAAGGCTCTTTTTAGTGCTAAAACATACTCTACTGATGGAGGAAAACTGCATTTGGTAGATGAAAAATCCAATACAATATGTGTATTTAAAAATGTAAGCAAATGAAAATTAGAGCAATCGTTACCGGAGCAAGTGGCATGGTGGGTGAAGGTGTTTTACTGGAATGCTTAAACAATCCCGATGTAGAAGCTGTATTGGTGGTTGGCCGCAGACATTGTGGTACAACGCATCCTAAACTCAAGGAAATTTTGCATTCGAACTTTTTTGATCTTTCGCCTATAGCCCATCAACTTACAGGTTACAATGCTTGTTATTTTTGTTTAGGCGTTACATCCATTGGCAAAAAAGAACCCGAGTATACCCAAATGACGTATACCTTAACCATGCATGTGGCCGAAATCCTCAGCAAACAAAATGCCGACATGACATTTTGTTATGTTTCGGGTGCAGGCACTGATAGCACGGAGAAAGGCCGCTCAATGTGGGCCAGAGTAAAAGGAAAAACAGAAAACGACTTAATGAAATTACCATTCAAGCAGGTATTTGCTTTTAGGCCGGCATTTATGAAAGCCACTCCGGGACAAAAAAACCTATTGTCTGCTTACAAATATTTTAGTTGGATGTACCCTATTCTCAAAGTGATTGCTCCCAATGCTGCATCAACACTGGCACAGGTTGGACAAGCCATGATACATGCAACACAAAAGGGGTATCACTCAAAAGTGATTGAGGTAAAAGATATTAAAATACTTGCAGGTTCATAATGTATTTGCTGCAACACAACCAGCTAAAAACAAATGCCTTACAACATCTTATACAACTCCAAATCCATCCGGTATTTTTTTTCATAATTATTTTAAATCCCCCCCCAATGCTTATCAATCAGCACATCTCAATTGATATCAACAAGGCTGTGATTAACTTTCCCGTATACATAACCTGTTCGTTTGTATCATTGCAACAGGTCTTTTCAATATTGTTTTGTCGCGTGCTCTAAGAGGCGAATAAATAGGGAATCATGTGAGAATCATGAACTGTTGCGCAGCTGTAACCCGGTTCCGGGAAGTCAGATTACTATTCAAAACAATTTTGTGCCTACCCTTCGCAATAAAGGTGATTGCACAACATAACCATCCTTACATGCCCCGGCATAATGGTCAGGTTGTCGTTGTTAGTCAGAATATTGCAACTCATAACTGATAACGAAATACCAATGCAAGACCAATCAGAAGAACTGTTGTTGAGAGAAAACAAAGACCGCTTTGTGATCCTTCCTATTAATTATCCTCAAATCTGGGAGATGTACAAAAAGCATGAAGCCAGTTTTTGGACAGCCGAAGAAATTGATTTGAGTGATGACCTTAAAGATTGGGCAAACCTCAATGATGGAGAGCGTCATTTCATCTCGCATATCCTTGCATTTTTTGCAGCCAGCGATGGGATTGTGAACGAGAACCTTGCAGTAAATTTCATGAGTGAAGTGCAATTGCCTGAGGCTCGTTGTTTCTATGGCTTTCAGATCATGATGGAAAACATCCACTCCGAAACGTATGCGCTGTTGATTGATACTTATATCAAGGATAACGCTACCAAAAACCACCTATTCCACGCCATCGACACGGTACCTGCCGTGAAGAAAAAAGCTGAATGGGCTTTGCGTTGGATACAAAACGGAACCTTTGCCGAGCGTTTGGTTGCCTTTGCTGCTATCGAAGGAATTTTCTTCAGCGGAAGTTTCTGCTCTATCTTCTGGTTGAAAAAACGTGGATTGCTTCCGGGTCTTACCTTCAGCAATGAGCTGATCAGCCGCGATGAAGGATTGCATTGTGAGTTTGCCTGTTTGTTGTACAGCATGTTGCAAAACAAACTGACCGAAGAACAGGTTCACACCATTATCCGTGATGCCGTAACGATTGAGAAAGAGTTTGTATCGGAAGCATTACCGGTTGATTTGATCGGTATGAATGCCAAATTAATGCAGCAGTATATTGAGTTTGTAGCCGACAGATGGTTGAGCGAATTGGGGTATGCACGCATTTACAATGCTACCAATCCATTTGATTTTATGGAGATGATTTCGCTTCAAGGCAAAACCAACTTCTTTGAAAAACGCGTAGGCGACTATCAAAAAGCAGGTGTAATGACCGGAAACAAAGATGCTCAGACATTCTCGCTTGAAGAGGATTTTTGATGTGTGATCTGTGATTTATGATTCGGGCTAAGTACTAAACAATGACCAAAGAGGAACTAAAAAGCAGAACAAAGGCATTTAATGTAGCAGTAATCGCTGCATGTGACATGATGCCTAAGGGTGCTGCAGGATATGAACTTGCTAGGCAACTCATTCGTTCATCCGGTTCGGTTGGTGCTAATTACAGAGCTTCGAGCAGAGCGAAATCAACAGCCGATTTCATTTACAAAATAGAAATTGTAATCGAAGAAGCTGATGAAAGTATGTATTGGTTAGAAGTGATAACGGAAGCAAATATGTTACCCGCGTCAACTACTCAACCCTTAATAAAAGAGGCTAATGAGTTGACCAGCATATTTGTGGCCACAGTCAAAACCGTTAAAGCAAATAACAAGAAGTAAGCTTAACAAAAGAAGAAAACAAGAAATAATAACCTATTGAAACAAATGATCAAGATAACGGACATCAAAAATCCTAAATCACAGATCACAAATTTACATTTACCCTATTTAACTCATTTTATAAATAATGATTGAGATGCCGGAAATCAAAGATCCTACATCACAAATCACACATCACACATCTACCTATGTTTGTAATCAAAAGAAGTGGCCGCAAAGAGGCTGTAAAATTCGACAAAGTAACAGCCCGCATCGAAAAGTTATCATACAGCTTAAGTCCGTTGGTGAATGCCATTGACGTAGCTAAAAAGGTAATTGAAGGTATATACGAAGGTGTACCCACAACTGAACTTGATAACCTGGCTGCCGAAACAGCGGCTTCGTTATCTACCAAACATCCTGATTATGCTTTGCTTGCATCGCGTATTGCCATCAGCAATTTGCACAAAAATACTGTGAAGTCGTTTTCGGAAACCATGCACAAACTCTACACTTATGTAGATAGTGCCAGTGGTAAAAAAACACCTTTGATCGCAGATGATGTATGGGCAGTAATTGAAGCCAACGCTGAGTTATTAGACAGCACCATCATTTACGACCGCGATTTCGGATTTGATTATTTCGGATTCAAAACGCTTGAAAAATCATACCTCTTGCGTATGGAAGGAAAAGTGGTTGAACGTCCGCAACACATGTATATGCGCGTTGCAATCGGTATCCACAAAAACGATATCGAAAGCGCTATTGAAACGTATAATTTGATGAGTGAACGCTGGTTCACCCACGCTACTCCTACCCTGTTTAATGCCGGTACGCCTAAGCCGCAGATGTCTTCATGTTTCTTATTGACCATGAAAGATGATAGCATTGACGGTATTTACGATACCTTAAAACAAACCGCCAAGATCTCGCAAAGTGCAGGAGGAATCGGGTTGGCTATTCACAATGTACGTGCCACCGGTTCGTATATTGGCGGAACCAATGGCACCAGCAACGGTATTATTCCAATGCTGCGGGTGTTTAATGATACCGCACGTTATGTTGATCAGGGCGGAGGAAAACGCAAAGGTGCGTTTGCCATCTACTTAGAGCCTTGGCATGCCGATATTTTTGCGTTTTTGGATCTGCGCAAGAACCACGGAAAAGAAGAAATGCGTGCCCGCGATTTGTTCTATGCGTTGTGGATTTGCGACTTGTTTATGAAACGAGTGGAGGAAAACGGAGACTGGAGTTTATTCTGCCCGAATGAAGCACCGGGCCTTAGCGAATGCTGGGGTGAAGAGTTTGAGGCTTTATATACCCGCTACGAACAAGAAGGCAAAGCGCGTAAAATCATCAAAGCACAGGAGCTTTGGTTTGCCATCATCGAATCGCAAACCGAAACCGGTACTCCGTATATGTTGTACAAGGATGCTGCTAACCGCAAGAGCAATCAGCAAAACCTGGGTACCATCAAAAGTAGTAACTTGTGTACTGAGATCATGGAGTATACCAGTCCGGATGAGGTGGCCGTATGTAACCTGGCTTCGTTGGCTTTACCACGTTTTATCACCAACGGACAGTTTGATCACCAAAAATTATACGATGTAACTTACCAGGTAACCATCAACTTAAACAAAATCATCGACCATAACTATTACCCGGTTATTGAGGCGCAAACCTCTAACCTTCGTCACCGCCCTATTGGCTTAGGTGTACAAGGATTAGCCGATGTGTTCATCTTATTGCGTTTGCCATTTGAAAGTGAACTGGCAAAAGTGTTGAACAAAAACATTTTTGAGACCATCTACTTTGCAGCCATGACAGCCAGTAAAGATTTGGCGATCAAAGAAGGTGCTTACGAAACCTTTGCGGGTTCTCCATTGTCGAAAGGACAATTCCAGTTTGACTTATGGAACGTACAACCAACTGATCGCTGGGACTGGGAAACCTTGCGTGCAGATGTAATCAAACACGGTGTACGCAACTCGTTGCTGGTGGCTCCAATGCCAACCGCTTCTACTTCGCAGATCTTAGGTAATAACGAATGTTTCGAACCATATACGTCAAACATCTACTCAAGACGTGTATTGAGCGGAGAGTTTGTGATCGTGAACAAACACTTATTGAAAGACCTCGTATCGTTGGGCTTATGGAATAATGATATGAAAAATCAGATCATTGCTGCCAATGGTTCGATTCAACATATTCAGGGCATTCCGGCTGATATCAAAGAATTGTACAAAACCGTTTGGGAAATCAAACAACGTAACCTGATTGATATGGCTGCTGACCGTGGGGCATATATCTGCCAGTCACAATCGTTGAATTTGTTTGTAGATACTCCAACCTCATCCAAGCTTACTTCAATGCATTTCCACGCATGGAAAAGCGGTTTGAAAACAGGTATGTATTATTTACGTACACAAGCTGCAACACAAGCGGTACAGTTTACCATCGAAAAACAAGGCAGTGAAGAGATCACACCTGTGATTCCGGTAGCTGAGCAAACAACCAACTTGGATGATATCACCACCGAGTTTACCGGACAAACCTGCAGCATGGAAGGTGGCTGTGTGTCGTGCGGATCGTAAGTGCACTGATTTTTTCTTAAAAAAGCCTGCGCAGTGAAGTTGTGCAGGCTTTTGGGGTTTTGAAGTAAGAGGTAAATGCTGTTAGGTGTTCTTCCGAAAAACATACTGCAAATTTGCTTTATTACCATTTTTTGGTAACTTCGTTTTGGTTATAAAAAAATATGGGACGCAATACTTCAATATCATTAGGGGATCATTTTGAAAGTTTTATTGAACATAGCATTTTGGATGGAAGATTCAATAACGCGAGTGAAGTTGTAAGAGCCGGTCTTCGCCTCTTAGAGGAAGAGGAAAACCGAGTTATAACTTTGCGTAAAGCAATCAATGACGGATTAAACAGTGGCCGTGCCTTAAATTTTGATCCAAAGAAAAATTTAGAATCTCTTAAAGCAAAGAGAAAAGCGAATGGCTAAATATTACTTCACAAATAAAGCGATAGAAGATTTAGCAGAAATTTGGAATTATACTCTTGAAACATGGTCTGAGAAGCAAGCTGATAAATACTATGATCTACTGCTACTCGCGTGTAATGAGTTAGCAAAGCATCCTGCTCGTGGTAAAAAGTATGAGATTATATCCAAAGGAATATTAGGTTATAAAGCTGGTGAACATATCATCTTCTATACGGTCATTTCGAATAATGAAATTGAAGTAGCGAGAATTTTACACGGAATGATGGATCTGAAAAGTAAATTGTAAGGGCATATATGTACTCGGAACACAAATAGGTATTTAAACCCAATGTTTTCATACAACTTTTGTCTTGCACTACACATGAACTACTTATCACAGAAAAGCCGGCACAGTTAGTTATGCGTTTTTTTAAGAATGACCATCTATCATACTCCCCCCTCCTAAAAATAAAACACCAACCAAATAATCGTAAAAATCGGCAGCAGTATCGGTAAACTGTACGATACGATATACTTAAAAAAAGACGGCATCTTAACACCCGAATGTTCGGCAATGGCTTTCACCATAAAGTTTGGTCCGTTGCCGATATAGGTGAGCGCTCCAAAAAACACTGAACCTGTGGATACAGCCATCAGGTAATGCGCATGTTCGCTGGCCAAAAACTGGTGCACCTGATCCACTTGCTGCGCATCAAATCCAAACATGGTGAGCGTTAAGGTAAAGAAGTTTACATAGGTTGGAGCATTGTCCAGTACTGCCGAAAACAATCCCGACCCCCAGAACATAAATCCTTCGGAGAGTTTCAGTCCATCGCCTCCGAGGCTCGACAGCAGTTGCAAAGCAGGAATCATCGTTAGGAAAATACCCACAAACAAAAAGGCTACTTCCTTAATGGGTTCAAAATTAAAATAGTTATTGGCCAACGCTTTATTGCTGGCAAACCGAAAGCAGGCAAATGAAATTCCCAATTGCAATATCTCACGGATAAAAGAAATCTTCTTGCCATGCATCTCGATACATGGAACACCATCTAACGTGTTCGGGTCGATGAATACGGTGAGGATGATCAACCCAAGCCAGATGAAATTTCGTTTGCCGTCAATTTTAATTTTACCTGAGTAATGCCTGCTCACATCCACATCATCTAATTGGGTATTTCGGCTTTCAAACCAATAAAAGGCAATGCTCAACAATACCATCGCAAGCAACCATTCGGTGGTAAGGTTTTGGAGGGTCCAGAGAAAAGGAACTCCTTTTAAAAATCCCATGAACAACGGAGGATCTCCAATAGGTGTTAACAAACCGCCAAGGTTGGAAACAAAAAAGATGAAGAACACAATATGATACGGTTGCAAACGGTAACGGTTGATGCGCATAAACGGACGTATCAATAATACCGAAGCTCCTGTGGTTCCGATGAGGTTGGTGAGCACCGCTCCAATCAACAGAAAAGTCAGGTTAACCGTAAGCTTCGATTCGTAATCGGCAAAAATGTAAATCCCTCCGGAGGCCACAAACAAAGCCAGTAATAAGCTGATGAATGAAACGTATTCGGCAAAGGTTTCGAGTACCAATACCGATTCGTGCATGGCAGCAACATAATACCCACCTACCAACACCCCCAAAGCAACCGAGATATGTTTGTAATAATGATGCCAGATGCGTGGAAACAATAAAGGTCCCGTTGCGATCATCAGCAACAGCGAAACAAAAGGAATAATGAGCCAAACAGGTGGGGTATCGTGCATATAGAGTATTAGTGTTTATAGCAGGGTTTTATCAAATATAGTCAAGTAAACATTTTTAATTCTCACTGTGGCTTCGGCTTCACTTCGACAAGCTCAGTGCAGGCACTCAGCCACCTCCCCGCCTTTTTCTTTCGAATTTCGTCCCGAGCTATCGGGATTATGATTCGAATTTTAGGTTTATATTATTCATATCGCAACGCTTCTATCGGATCGAGGTTACTGGCTTTAATGGCCGGGTATAATCCCGAAACCAATCCCACCAACAAACACAATCCAAATCCAATGGTTATCCATAACCAGGGAACAATAAATCCTCCACTAAACATCATGGATACACCATTACCGATTAAGATGCCCAATATCACTCCTGCTATGCCTCCCATCTGACACACCACAATGGCTTCAAACAAAAATTGTCTGCGTATAATTTTTTTAGTGGCCCCGATGGATTTGCGAATGCCAATTTCGCGGGTGCGTTCGGTAACCGATACCAGCATAATATTCATCAAGCCAATGGCTGCACCCAATAAGGTGATGCCTCCAATAACCGTAGCGGCAATTGTTGTATACGATAACATCCCTATCAGTTCCTTGGCAATATTATCAGCCTTCATGATCTCAAAATTATTGGGAGCCAAAGCCGGGAGTTTGCGTACTCTTCGAAACACCGCTTCGGCTTCTTCAACGGCAGCATCCATACGAGGAACATCATCAATGGCCACCGTAATGACGAAACTCATATTGGGTCGTGCAAATACCTGACGTGCATTTTCAAGAGGCACAATCACAATCCGGTCGCCTCCAAAACCCATGGCCGAACCCTTTTCTTTCAACACGCCAATCACACGGTAGCGCGCTCCTCCCACATAAATGGATTGCCCGATCGGGTCGGTTTTCTTAAACAGTTTCTCTTTGATTTCCTTTCCGATAAGTGCGACATTCATCGCGCTTGTGATTTCTTTCTCTCCAAAGTTTCGTCCTTGTGCCACTTCATATCCCGATACCCTCAGGTAGTTTACATCGCCACCCATCACCATCACATTGGGATCGGTTTTGTATGATGAATATTTGACAGTGCTGTTAAACGAAGCGTTAACCGATAACGAAGTATACGATGGATACGAAAATTCTTTGCTGAACAAATAAGCTTCCTGACGGGTAATGGTTTTATACCTCACCTGAGCTTTTCCTTTGGTGCCAAAGCGAACATTATTGCCCCGGTTTTTAATATTAAAGGTATTGGCTCCCATATTGGAGAAACTGTTGTTGATAGATGACTTGATGCCATCAATAGCCGTAAGAATACCCACCAGCGCCATGATTCCAAAGGCGATAATCAGGGCCGTGATGATGGCCCTCACCTTGTTGCCTGCAATGGAAACCAGCGCTAAACGAATATTCTCTGTAAACGTCATCAGGCTTTTTGTTTTTCAACAAACGTAAATCCTTTTCTTCCTTCTTCTTCCACGTAATCAATCACCATTCCTGCAAAAAAGAACACCTCACCCGGACTGTATAATACCTGAATACCTTGCACCTCCACCATCTTATCTTTATCGCTTTTCTCATCAAAACCGATGAGCAGGCGTTTGTTGGTTTCGTTTTTCTGGCGGATGCCCACACGCACATAACTTCCCGCAGGAATTTGCAGCGTGTTTCTGTATTGCTGAATTGCTTCGATGGCTTTATCTGTAAACTGAATGATTTGCATAACGCACAAATATGAACCAAAGCAAGCGGAATATGAAACCGAAAACGACCGCTTATCAAAATCCCCGAAATATGCTGTTCTATGGTTTAATCTCGAGTATAAAAAAAGCATTCATAACTATTGGCTTTATCGGTAGTGGTTACAAGAAATCTGACAAATCAGATTGGGTGCTCCTCCAACACCCGTGATTGATATGGCTACGCTGTAGATTAGTTCATAGCCGGAAACTTTGCTCTTACATAATTAACATATTAACACAATTAACAAATCAAATATGGCTAAAACAGCATTTCACATCCATAAACAAAAGCTTACTTTTGAATAGAAAAGAATTGAATGTCCAATCTGCTCGAACAATCCTCTAAGCAAGTCAAGCAATTTTTGCTGAGCCAGTATTTTAGCGATGGTTTTCGCATTACTGCGGGCATGGTGATTCCGTTTATAGTGGCTACCCGTTTGGGGTTTGCACAAGCAGGTGTAGCACTTTCATTAGGCGCTTTATCAGTCAGCATCCCCGATCATCCGGGTCCGCCCGACCACCGCAGAAATGCCATGCTTATCACATTGGCATTATCAACAGCCATTGCATTTGCCACCGGTTTTGTTTCTCATTACAGCTGGGCCACAGCCATCCTCATCACCATCAGTTGTTTTATTTTTTCGATGCTCAATATCTTCGGAGCACGGGCTGCGGCCATTGGTGTTTCGGTATTGGTGATTATGGTGCTGGGTATTGACAGCAATCATACTTTAGAGCAAACGCTTGAGTACTCGGGGTATTTATTTGTGGGTGGAAGCTGGTACCTGTTATTGAGTATACTCACACAACAGCTGCTGCCGCACCGCCCGGCCGAGCAAGCCCTGGGCGAGTGTATCATGGAGGTAGCCGCGTTCATGAAACTGAAAGCTGCGTTCTATAATGAAGATGAGAATCCCGATTCGATCTACCAAAAACTGCTGGAGCAGCAGGTAACCGTCAACCAACATCAGGAAAATGTACGTGAATTATTGTTCCGTACCCGTAAATTATTGCGCGACACCTCTCCAACCGGACGAAAACTCCTGCTCACCTTTGTTGATTTGATTGATGTGTACGAACAAAGTCATGCCACCCATTACCGCTACAAAGATATTCGTAAACAATATGAAGGACTTGAAATCTTAAGCTATTTCCACCTACTGATTGAACAACTGGCCGAAGAGCTGGAGCATATTGGTGAAGGGTTTCACAATCATCAACGTGTTCATCCCATTCATGAATTTATTCCGCGGCTTAATGTCATCAAACAAAAAGTAGACACCATTGAAGCCACAGGTGTTTCGGTTTGGGTACTCAAACGGATACTCATCAACCTGCGCAATATTGCTTCGCGCATTCACCGCATGTATGAGTACGATTCGCAGCCGGTTGATTTTCCTGCACATCGCAGCAAAGAACTTCGCAAATTCGTGACGCCCCAGCTCATCGACTGGAAACTGTTTTTTGCCAACCTCTCACTTTCATCTAACCATTTCAGACATGCTGCAAGGGTAGCCATTGTATGTTTGCTGGCCTACGTATTTACGCAAACGGTGTCTGAAGGTCCGCACAGCTACTGGATTTTGCTCACCATCCTCGTGATTTTAAAACCCGGTTTCAGCCTCACCAAACAACGCAATATTGAACGTATGGTTGGAACAGTTGCGGGAGGATTGATAGGCTTGGGCGTGCTAACCTTCTTTCCGGGCGATACCCCTCGTTTTATTTTCCTGATTGTGTTTATGCTGCTCACGTTTAGTTTTATCAGACTAAAGTATGTGGTGGGTGTATTGTTTATGACACCCTATATTTTAATTGTATTCAGCTTCACTACTTCGTACAGTGATTTAACAGTAACCTGGGAGCGTATTATTGATACTTTTATCGGAGCGTTGGCTGCTTTGATTGGCAGTTATTTTGTGTTCCCATCGTGGGAGTCGTACCAACTCAAAACGGCCATCACCAATATGCTTAAAGCCAATGCCGACTACCTGCAAAAAGTAATCGTGCGAAACAGTTCAAACCCATTGTCGCAATCGCAATACCGCCTTGCCCGCAAAGCCTTATACGTAAACACCGCGCATCTTACCACTGCCTTTCAACGGATGCTGTCGGAGCCTAAAAGCAAACAAACACAGGCCGATTTATTGTATCGTTTCGTGGTACTCAACCACCAGTTTTCATCTTATCTGGCTACCTTGTCCTATCAGTTGCAGACACAGGAACAACTCTCCGAAGAACAGGTAAAACAGTTGCGTGCCATTTGGTTTACACTCCATGAAACATACGAAAAGTTATCGGGTCAAAACAACGCAGATGAGTTCACCACCACCCTCACCAACATAGAACACCCCTGGATTAGCAATGAGCTGTTGGTAGAGATTCACCAAACGGCACATGATATCCGCAAAATTGCGTTAGAGTTCAAATTCAAGGTTTCCTGATATGTGAGCATTGGCCTATCTTGCGCCCTTATGATCGATTTTGCAACCAGCACCCTCAAACTCTTATCTGTTCACGAAGTAGGCAACAAAAACAATGGCGAACAGCTATACCCCACTACCGAACCGCTCGAAATAAACAACGAAGATCTGATTGAGGCGCTGAACCATTATTTCCTTAAACCGTTTCATACACCTGAGTTTTACCATTTCACTTCGAGTACGCAAAATGCCGAACTCAATCCGGTATGTCAGTTTGTGAGCGAAATATTTGAGCATACTTCTGCCTTCCATATCAACAGCATCAATATTGCCAAGCATTTGTATGAAGCCACTCAGCACCCCAATATCAAATCGGGAGATATGTATGTGGCCTATATCGAACATTGTTTGGTGAATGATGTGATTACCGATGCCGTGGGCATTTTTAAGTCGGAGCAAAAAGACCCGTTTATTGTAAGTGAGCGCAAGGGCAAACATTATAAACTCGACTTTGAACGCGGTATCAATATCGACAGTCTTGATAAAGGTTGTTTGATTTTTAACCTCGACAAAGAAGATGGATTTAAAGTATGTACGATTGATAAAACCAGCCGTGGCGCGGATGCACAGTTTTGGAAAGACGACTTTTTAAATCTGGCAGCTTGCGCTGATAGTTACCATTTTACCAATAATTTCCTGTCGGTAACCAAGGCTTTTGTAACCACTAAACTGCAGGATGAGTTTGAAGTAGACCGTGCCGACCAGATTGATTTGCTCAACAAATCGGTAACTTACTTTAAGGACAACGAACGTTTCAATGAGCAGGAATTTACCCAGTCTATTTTTGGTGATGAAAAAGTGATTGATTCGTTTAACCGCTTTAAGGATGAGATGATTCACGATGCCGATATGGAGTTGAGTGGTAATTTTGAGATTTCAAACAATGCCGTAAAAAAGCAGGCACGGGTATTTAAAAGTGTATTGAAGCTTGATAAAAACTTTCATATCTATATCCACGGAAACCGTGAACTGATTGAGCGTGGAGAAGATTCGGACGGACGTAAATATTATAAGATTTATTTCAAAGACGAAGCGTAGCCTCCCGATTTATCGGGAGCTAAAAAACATAAACCATGAACATCCGCAGAGCCACCCTTGAAGATGCCCAAGCCATTGCCACCATTTACAATCAGGCAATTGAATTTACCACAGCCTCGTTTGATACCGAATTGAAGTCGGCAGACAACCGCAGGGAATGGTTATTACAACATAACGACAAATACCCGGTGGTGGTTGCTGAGTTAGATGGTTTGGTAATAGGATTTGCCAGCATGACCCGCTGGAGCGACCGTGCCGCTTATGATGATACCGCTGAAATTTCGATTTATATTTTACCCGGTTACCACAACCGCGGCTTAGGCAAACAACTGATGCAAGCTATTATCACGGCCGGAAAAGAAGGCGGATTGCATTGTGTACTGTCACGCATCACCCAAGGCAACGATAAAAGCATTCACCTGCATGAACAATTTGGTTTTACTACTGTAGGTGTGATAAAAGAAGTGGGCAGCAAATTTGGCAAGCTGCTGAATGTAACGATGATGCAGTTGCTTTATAAATGAAGAATTAATAATGGATAATTAATAATAAGGCCTATATACTCACAAGCAAACCTGAACTAAGTTCAATATTATTCTGGTTGCAAAACCAATTCAAAACATACAGCAGTCTTTCTTTTTGGTCACGATCGTTTAGATAAATATTTAGTTCTAATTGTTCGTCCTTATCAAGGATAATTTTAAGCTTGTTACCTGTTCCATCTTTTGTAGGCATCGCCCGCATATTTGTTGCGGCATAAAAACCTTCATAATGAAATTCCATTTCTCTAATATTAGACAATGTCTGCGATGTATTATCCAAGTTTATTGAGATTTGGTTGTTGCGTATTATTAACTGCCCAATTTTAATATGGTCTTTAAAAATGTAGCGTACTATGACCATACAAATAATCGAAATACCTAAAACTAGTACTAGTAGAATTTGATCAAAAAAATTAAGATATCCTAAAGTTGCAGATATTAAACAAATGCCAAACAAAGTCCACCAAGTTACATTGTAACGTTTGTCATTAGCTCTTACAATGTCGAATGCTGCTATCATTTTCTTATGCTCTAAATGTTTACCTATCGACAACTCGCTGTGGACTATCGACTATCAGCTATCGTCTTCCTACGGTTTCGGGAACTCCCCATCCAAATCCGTCAATACATCCGGGCGTGTAGGCGTAAGTAAAATCGTATGCTCAAACTGAGCAGATAGTTTACCATCAATGGTACGGGCGGTCCATCCGTCTTTTTTATCAATCTTGGCGCGGGCTTTACCTGCATTAATCATCGGTTCGATGGTGAAGGTCATGCCGGCCTGCATCACCGGCCCAGAGTCTTTATCGGCCACGTGGCATACCTCCGGTTCTTCGTGAAAACGAACCCCCACTCCATGTCCGCAAAACTCATACACCACACCATATCCAAAGCTCGATGCGTATTTATTGATTTCGTATCCGATATTTCCAAAGCGGTTACCCGGACGGCATTGCATCACACCCAAACGTAAACATTCTTTGGTTACCTCAATCAACTTGCGTGCGTGGTCAGTGATTTCTCCCACTGTATACATTTTGCTGGTATCACCGTAATATCCGTTTAAAATGGTGGTCACGTCAATATTCAAAATATCACCGTCACGCAATTCGTATTTACCCGGAATACCGTGGCAAATCACATCATTAACCGAAATACAGGTTTCGTGTTTATAGCCATTATAGCCAACAGTAGCCGAAATACCTTTATGGTCGCGGATATAATCGCGGCAAAAATTATTGAGGTACTCAGTGGTTACACCGGCCTTTACATAAGGAGCAACCTCTTTCAAACATGATGCTGCCAACTGGCTGCTTTTGCGAATACCCTCAATTTGCTCAGGGGTTTTAATCAGTATTTTCGAACCTTTGTCTCTAAATGCCACGTCTTCTATTCCTTATTTTAAGCCGCAAATATACAATTAATACGCTTTTCGGTTGCGTGTCCAGTTGCTTTCGGTTTGAGCCGCCTCTGAAACTGCTACCGGTTTGGTTGATTGCTGAGTATGTAAAGTTCCCGCTGCCAATGCTATCAGAGTTTCATCAACTTCGGCTTGCGGCAATTTGTCGGCTGTAAAGTATTTATCAATAAATTTGGTATCAAACTTCCCCGACACAAATGCCGGATGCTGCATGGCGAACACTCCAAACGGCAAAGTTGTTTCGATACCCGAAATATGGTAATCGCCAATAGCACGAATCATACGCTGAATGGCTTCCTCTCGGGTGCTGCCAAAGGTGATGAGCTTGGCAATCATCGGATCGTAATGAATCGGGATTTCCATGCCTTCTTCAAACGAATCGTCCACACGAACGCCATACCCTTGTGGTGTTTTATAGGTTAACAATTTCCCGATATCGGGTAAAAAGTTATTGGCAGGATCTTCGGCACATACACGCAATTCAATGGCGTGGCCATGCATTTTAAGATCTTCTTGGGTATATCCCAATTGTTCACCACGTGCTACGCGAATCTGTTCTTTCACCAGATCCAGTCCAACGATTTGTTCGGTTACGGGATGCTCCACCTGCAAGCGGGTATTCATCTCCAGGAAATAGAAGTTGAGTTGCTCATCCACCAAAAACTCCACCGTTCCGGCACCGGTATAGTTACAGGCTTTAGCTACGTTTACGGCTGCCTCTCCCATTTTATGGCGCACTTCGGGTGTCAGGCAGCTTGAAGGTGCTTCTTCCACCAGCTTTTGGTGCCTGCGCTGAATGGAACATTCGCGTTCAAACAAATGCACGATGTTACCATGCGTATCACCCAAAATCTGAAACTCAATATGGCGGGGTGAACCCACATATTTTTCGATAAAGACCGCTCCATCACCAAAGGCCGATAAAGCCTCGCTCATAGCCATCTGCACCTGTTGTTCAAACTCCGACTCCTGCTCCACCACCCGCATTCCTTTTCCGCCCCCACCTGCAGAGGCTTTCACCAAAACAGGATAACCGATTTGAGAAGCTATCTTTTTGGCTTCGGCTACATCGCTGATGGCTCCTTCCGTTCCGGGAACCATCGGTACGCCAAAGGCTTTAACGGCCGCTTTGGCGCCCAGCTTGCTGCCCATTACTTCCATGGCTTCGGCTGTAGGGCCAATAAAGGTGATGCCGGCCTCTTTTACCTTGCGGGCAAATTGTGCGTTCTCCGACAAAAATCCGTAACCCGGATGAATCCCATCAACGCCTAATTCTTTGGCCACCTCTATAATTTTATCCATCAACAAATACGACTGATTGGATGGCGGAGGCCCGATACAAACCGCTTCATCGGCATACCGCACGTGGAGTGCCTTACGGTCGGCTTCACTGAATACAGCAACAGTTTTGATACCCATTTCTTTGGCGGTGCGCATCACGCGTAAGGCTATTTCACCACGGTTGGCTACTAATATTTTTTTCATCAATTGGAAACAATAAAGGAGGTGCAATTAAGGCAATGCGGCACGGATTTACAACAGAATTTCAGGTTCACACACACAGATAATTGGAATATTAAACAGCAATTGAAAATTGGCTTCCGGCAACCTACCTTAGCGGACTTAATTTTCTGTTTTGACATTCGACCCATATTCTATAAATCTTCCAGTTGCCGATATCATCAATGAGGTGAAATCTCATTTGCAACAAGGAAATACCCTCATTGTTAACGCACCTCCCGGAGCCGGAAAAAGTCGGTAATCCTGGATTCCTTTGTTTCATGGATAATATCCTTTGGGCGTTTTACGGGCTGTTCGCTGTATCCATAATATTCCACTGCGTTTCATATTATGGGATGCCGCTGCCATCCCTAACGCGGGCATTACGTTTTCAAATGTTTCCGAAAATCCTTGCCAGATTAATTAGTACAGACGCATAATTATGCGTCTCTATTATCTATTTAAATTTAATCACATATATGCGCTCACACTTTTTACCCGATATCAGCACAGCATCAAATTTTGGGTAATTGTGATAAACATCCGCTACAATTTTTTCTGTCGCTTCCATAACTGTTCTATACCCATTCGACCTAATCATTGTAGCGATTGTATCATGTGGTTGTATTGGAACGCTATAAAAAAACACAGGCTTTTCCATAATTACAGGAACATCTACAGTAAATTCCCTTGTTTCTACTTGTTGTTGCGCCATCAATGCCAAGGAACCTAGCATGATGACAGAGGTTAGAATTATCCTTTTCATATAATTTGAGTTTGATCAAATCAAATATACAAACAGTTACCACCACCACAAACTCAATTTTCTGAGGATTAAGCAGATGGCTTGAAATTGTCTTTAATTGAAAATTGCCCTCCGGCAACCTACCTTAGCGGACTTAATTTTCTATTTTGACATTCGACCCATATTCTATAAATCTTCCTGTTACCGACATCATTGATGAGGTAAAATCTCATTTGCAACAAGGCAATACTCTTATCGTCAACGCGCCTCCCGGAGCCGGAAAAAGCACTTTGCTGCCATTGGCTCTTATCAACGAACCTTGGTTGAACGGCAAAAAAATCATCATGCTTGAGCCGCGCAGGTTGGCCGCTAAAAGCATTGCGGCACGTATGAGTCAGCTTTGGGGCGATACCGTTGGCAATACCATTGGCTACCGCATCCGTTTTGATAATCGCGTAAGCAGCAATACCCGCATTGAAGTTGTTACCGAAGGTATTTTAACCCGCATGCTGCAAAGCGATAATGCTTTGGAAGATGTGGGAATGGTGATTTTTGATGAGTTCCATGAGCGCAGCATTTTTGCCGATGTAGCCCTGGCCTTGTGCCGCGAGGCGCAAAATGTATTGCGCCCCGACTTGCGTATTGTGGTGATGTCGGCCACCTTAAACATGCCCCAACTTTCAGCTTTATTGCAAGCACCTGTTGCTATTAGCGAAGGCAAACAATACCCGGTAGCCATCCATTATGTGGGCGGACAAGATGAGCGCATGTTACCCGAAGTGACGGCACGTGTGGTACTCTCAGCCATTCGCGAGCATCAGGGTGATGCTCTGGTATTTTTTCCGGGTGAAGGCGAAATCCGCAAATGTGCGGAAATTCTCAAAACCGAACTCCGCGATTTTGCCATTCACCCTTTGTATGGTATGTTGCCCCAAGGCGAGCAACAAGCAGCCATCATGCCCAATAGACATGGCAAACGCAAAATCGTTTTGGCCACCTCTATTGCCGAAACCAGCTTAACCATTGAAGGCATTACCATTGTGGTGGATTCGGGTTATAGCCGTGTGTCAAAGTTTGATCCCAAATCGGGTTTATCACGTTTGGAAACTATTCAACTCTCAAAAGATTCGGCCGACCAGCGGGCAGGACGGGCAGGGCGTTTGGCTCCCGGTGTATGTTACCGCATGTGGACAAAAGCCACGCACGAACGTTTGCAGGAACACCGCACACCCGAAATTATGGAAGCTGATTTGACAGGACTCATGCTCGAACTGGCCAAATGGGGTGTAAACAATATTTATGATCTGACATGGCTCTCGCTGCCGCCCAAAGCTGCTGTGGCCATGGCTACTGATATTTTGGAACAGCTCAATGCTGTTGACAAAGGCCGCATCACCGAACATGGCAAGCAACTGCAACAACTCCCCTGTCATCCGCGTATTGCGCACATGTTGCTCAAAGCACGGGAAGACAATGCCGTGCCATTGGCAGCCGACATTGCAGCTGTTTTGGAAGAGCGCGACCCGCTTCCGCGTGATTCGGGAATCGATATCAACCTGAGACTGGAAGCGCTGCGCAGGGCTCGTGAAGCAGGTAATCTCGGTAACAGGCTTACCCGTATTGATACCATTGCGCGTTCGTATGCCCGTATGCTTGATGCTGAAACAACCACTGATAAAGTGGATGTATTTGAAACCGGGTTGCTGCTGGCTCACGCCTATCCTGAACGTATTGCCTGTGCCCGCACCGGTAACAATGCACAGTTTCAACTGGCCAATGGCAAAATTGCCGTTGCCGGACACCGCGATGATTTGGCCGATGAACCGTGGCTGGCCGTAGCTCACATGGATGCCCGTGATGGTTTGGGCAAGATTTTCATGGCTGCTCCCCTCAATCCAAAGGACTTATTACCCATGGTGAAAGAGAAAGATGTAACCGAATGGGACAGTCGCAAAGGCGGACTGGTAGCGGCCAAACAGCTGCGCATCGGGAATATCATTCTCAAATCCACTCCGCTTAAAAACCCTGATGAAACCTTAATTACACAAGCATTGACAGAAGCCATTCGCACCGAAGGCAAACAATTGCTGGAGTTTACCGAAGCGCTGGAGCAACTGCAAAACCGCATCTTAAGTCTGCGAATCTGGAACCCCGAACAAAACTGGCCTGATGTACAAACGTCCGCTCTGCTCGCTAATCCCGAATGGTTGAGTCCATATTTGAAGGACATTAAAAAGAATGACGATTTTGAGCGCATCAACCTGCACGATGCTTTATTGCACAGCTTGCTCTGGGAACAACAACAATTACTGGAGCAGTTGGCTCCCAAACGGATTGAAGTACCCAGTGGCTCCAATATTGCCCTTCAATATGGTTCAATGGGCGAAACACCAATTTTAGCAGTAAGGCTTCAGGAAGTGTTTGGCTTATTGGATACACCCCGAATCAATAACGAAACTGTTCCGGTTGTGATGCACTTATTGTCACCGGGTTTTAAACCGGTACAAGTAACCACTGACTTAAAAAGTTTTTGGCAAAACACCTATTTTGAGGTGCGCAGCGAACTCAAACGCAGATACCCTAAACATGCCTGGCCCGATGATCCATTGAAGGCGCTGCCTGTTGCCAAAGGTGGCGTGCGCAGATAACAGGGGCTATTGATCAGTGAGATTGATAAACATAATACGAACTCCCTACACCGGTGGTAAATGCCTTCACAAGCTTTAATTGATCAAGTTCTGAGGTGGTAATATACCAAGTATTATCGTTCTCAAAATGGTGTTCATTCTGCACAAAGGGCGGCCATCTGTAAGGGTCTGAACTCGTAAATGACAGATTGTATTTGGGAGTGGTTAATGTATTAAGATTGGCTTGCTTTAGGTTTAGCTTCGTTTCATTGAACGCATATTCTTCGTGAAATACATTTTGGAAGAAAAAAGTCTGGGCCTCGTTTAGATCCGAAGCATGTTTCAATGCCTGTTTATTAAACAGCATCTTCAATCGTTTCTGGTATCGTTCATTTGAGATTAACTTAGATTTAAGCTCATTGAGCGACTGATCATTTTCATCTAAATAATCAATCAATGATGCATGGGCTTCTATGGCGCTGTTCTGTTGTATATTATCTTTTACCCAATCAATACAACTTCTCATATTAGATGGTTGATGGGAAAACTTAATGTATTGATACATTTGAATAAACGACACAAGGGCCATCACTCCCAATACCGGAACTACCCATTTACGGTATTGTGTTGCCATCTGTTGAAAGGCTATGGCCGTATACCATACCAATATCGGCACCAATGGCATTGTATACCGGATATTGGCATTCGTGACATTCATTACTGGCAGACTAAATACCAACAACAATAGGATAGCCAGTATGGTTTCTCTTTTCTTATGCCGGTATCCAATAACCAAACCCGGTATAACGAGCAGAAAACCTATTATTCCAATATTTTGAGGCAAACGGGTGAATAAGAACTGTATCAACGGATTCCCGTCTCCTGTCCGCCCGGATATAACAGTTAAGTTAGAAACAAAAGCCTTAATAAGTGTTATAGGAGAAAGTACAGTATAAGGACAAAACAGGCAGAATGCCGTGGCAAAACCAATAAGCCAAATAGAGATCATTTTGACCGGTTTGATATCCTTTTGAGTCATCAAATACAGTATCAAAACAGGAATAGATATGCCATAGGTGATTTTGGTAGCACATAATGCAGCACAAAGAATACCGAGCAATAGGTAGTGCCGGTGGTTTTTGACATCAAAGTGGGTGTGTAAAAACACGAAAATGATGATCCAAATATAAACAGCCAGACCATCAGGATGTAAAATTGAGGTTGTTACAAATAATCCAAATGATACCCCCAAAGCTGTAAGAATATACAACCGAAAGGGTAATGACTCTTTTTGCGTCAACCGGTAAACAATGAATAGCGTTACCACCTTCAATGCCACCAAGAGAATCCTTCCCCAAACAATGCCATTGGAATCATGCATTAAGATGTACAAATGCCGTATATACGTTTCATTGGCTTCCATCAGGTTAAAAGACAGAAGCTGGGATAAAAACGGTGTTTGAATGAGTACCGAGATCCAACTGAAACCATACAATATAAAGCTGAAAAAAATTCCAGGCCATTCCAATGCAATGGGTTTGCAATTAAAATGGAGGAAGATACTCTGTTCCCAAAGTATCTTTTCGTCAATACTATAAAGCATTGCATCAGGTGTCAAAAAGGCTTGTACACCACTAAAACAAACCGATACGATGACCAGTAAAAAAACAAAATACTTTTCGATTGTATGTTTCATCTTAAACGAAAAAAAAGCTACCAATAAATACTATTGGTAGCTTTAGGAATTTAATTACTCCGCAGGTGGTGTATCAACCGGAGCTTCCGCCTCACCGGTTGCAGGTGCATCCGGATTATCTGTTGTTGGCTCCTCTCCTGTTAATTCAGTTCCTTCAACAACTTCTTCCACTTCTTCTACATAATCAACCTTGGCAATTGAAGCAATTGAGTCTTTATCATCAATATTGATCAAACGAACCCCTTGTGTTACACGACCTAATACTCTCAGGTCTTTCACACTTAAGCGAATGGTGATGCCCGCTTTGGTCATAATCATAATATCGTTGGTATCGTCTACCTCTTTAATGGCTACCAGCTTACCGGTTTTTTCGGTTACGTTCATGGCCATTACCCCTTTACCACCTCGGTTGGTAATGCGGTAATCTTCAACATCCGAACGTTTACCCATACCGTTTTCGGTTACCACCAATACATTGGTTGTTTGTGGATTTTCGATGGCAATCATACCTAAAACGGTATCGCCTTCGGCCAAACGAATGGCTCTTACTCCGGTAGCGGTACGTCCCATCGGGCGAACGCTGCTTTCGTTAAAGCGAATGGCTTTACCTTCCTGACTGGCAATGATGATTTCGCTTGAACCAGTTGTTAAACGGGCCTCCACCAGCATATCCCCTTCACGTACATTGATGGCGTTTACACCATTGGCACGCGGACGTGAATACGCTTCCAACGTGGTTTTTTTGATGGTTCCCTGTTCGGTACACATCATCACATAGTTATTGGCTAAGTAGGCTTCGTCACTCAATGTTTTCACATTTAAGTAAGCCATTACCTTATCATCAGCCGTAATATTAATTAAGTTTTGGATGGCACGTCCTTTAGAGGTTTTATCACCCTCAGGGATTTCCCATACCTTAATCCAGTAACATTTACCCTGGTTGGTAAAGAACATCAGGTAATTATGGTTGGTGGCCATAAATACGTGCTCTACAAAATCCTCAACACGTTTTGAAACACCTCTTGAACCACGTCCTCCGCGGTTTTGAGTGCGGTATTCGCTTAACGAAGTACGTTTTACATAACCCAAATGCGAGATGGTAATCACCACTTCATCATCCGGAATCAAGTCTTCCATGCTCATATCGTTTCCAGCATGTACAATTTCAGTTCTGCGTTTGTCTCCGTATTTCTCTCTCATCTCCGTTAACTCCTCTTTGATGATTTTGTAACGAAGTTCTTCGTTGCCCAATACTTCCTGTAAGTAGTTAATCAACTTCATCAACTCTGCGTATTCGTCTTTAATCTTATCACGCTCCAGTCCGGTCAATACACGTAAACGCATATCGAGAATGGCTTTTGCCTGAATTTCGCTCAACTTAAAGTTGCTCATCAACCCTTCGCGGGCATCATCAGGAGTGGTTGCCTCACGGATCAGTTTGATTACCGCATCGAGGTTATCGAGTGCAATCAGCAAACCTTCGAGGATATGGGCACGTTTTTTCGCTTCATCCAATTCGTATTGGGTTCTGCGCACCACCACATCATGACGGTGATCAACAAAATGATGAATCTGATCTTTCAGGTTCAGCATCTCCGGACGGCCTTTTACCAGAGCTACGTTGTTTACACTGAACGAAGTTTGAAGGGCTGTGTATTTGTATAATTTGTTTAGAACGATGTTCGGAACTGCATCACGTTTGATATCATAAACGATACGCATACCGTCACGGTCACTCTCATCACGAATTTCAGAGATTCCTTCAATTACCTTATCGTTAATCAAATCAGCTGTTTTGGCAATCAGGGAAGCTTTGTTAATCTGGAATGGAATCTCGTTAACAACAATTTGGTCTTTACCTGTTTTTGTGGTTTCAAACACTGCTTTACCGCGCATCACAATACGGCCACGTCCGGTTTCAAAAGCTTCTTTCACACCTTCATACCCATAGATGATACCTCCTGTTGGGAAATCCGGTGCTTTCACGTATTTCATCAATTCCGAGATTTCAATATCGCGGTTATCAATATAAGCCAGGGTTCCGTCAATAACCTCAGTAAGGTTATGTGGAGCCATATTGGTGGCCATACCTACGGCAATACCCGATGCTCCGTTTACCAGCAAATGCGGAATTTTGGAAGGCAATACCGTTGGTTCCTGCAACGAGTCGTCAAAGTTGGGACGGAAGTCAACCGTGTTTTTATCAATATCAACCAACAGCTCTTCTGCAATTTTGCGCAAGCGGGCTTCGGTATAACGCATAGCAGCCGGTGGATCACCATCAACGGAACCAAAGTTTCCCTGTCCGTCAACAAGAGTATAACGCATGCTCCAGTCCTGAGCCATACGCACCATGGCATCGTATACCGAACTATCGCCATGCGGGTGAAACTTTCCTAAAACCTCTCCTACGATACGCGCTGATTTTTTGTAAGGGCGGTTGGCGGCTAAGCCTAACTCTGTCATTCCATACAACACCCTGCGGTGAACAGGCTTCAAGCCGTCACGAACATCAGGTAATGCCCTCGAAACGATAACCGACATCGAATAGTCGATGTACGCTGTTTTCATCTCATCTTCAATGTTGATGGTAATAATTCTGTCTTCTGCCATGCTGTTAAGTCGTTTTAAATATCTGTAACTGCTGCAAACAGTGCGTTTAAAGCAGCATTGCAAGATAATTGATGCCGGAATCTAATCTACCATTTTTTACCAGAAAATACCCACATAAAATTGGGTGTTTGTGGATAATGAAAAGGTGTTAAACTTGTGTTTTTAAAACCAAAACCACGAATCCTTTCTAAATGTTTGAAACCGTCTTTTTAGTTGGGTTTGGACGCTGCTTATGACAACCTCAACCTTACTTTTAACCTTGCCTTCTGAACCATTTTAAGAAGAACGGATTCTTCTATGATATTCGGGCATCTTTTTTCTTTAACACTAAACACCTTACAATCAGGTTGATTTATCATCACCTAAGTTAGTTGCTTTGCAAAGTCGGGTGCTTTTATACATTTGCCGCACTAAAAATCAACTTAACAGAACGACCATGAAAAATATTACCGTAATCGGTTCAGGAACCATGGGCAACGGAATTGCCCACGTATTTGCTCAATATGGATACAACGTATCGTTGGTAGACGTGAATGCTGCTGCTTTAGAAAAAGCCATCGCTACCATTGGTAAAAACTTAGACCGTCAGGTTGCCAAAGGCGGTTTAACGGAAGACCAGAAAGCGACAACGTTAAAAAACATCACAACTTTTACAAGCCTTAAAGACGGTGCAGCCCATGCTGATTTGGTAGTGGAAGCCGCTACCGAAAACGTAAGCATCAAGCTTGACCTGTTTAAACAACTGGACGAAATTGCCCCCGCTCATTGTATCTTGGCCTCTAATACATCTTCAATTTCCATCACCAAAATTGGCTCTGTAACCAAACGTGCCGATAAAGTAATCGGTATGCACTTTATGAATCCTGTTCCGGTAATGAAGCTGGTTGAGGTGATTAATGGCTACAAAACATCAAAAGAAGTAACAGAAACGATTGTTACACTATCGAAAGCTATTGGCAAAATACCTGCTGAAGCCAACGATTACCCGGGCTTTATTGCCAACCGTATTTTGATGCCGATGATTAATGAAGCCATCTGGACCCTGCACGAGGGTGTTGGAACTGTCGATTCCATTGATACCGTGATGAAACTGGGTATGGCCCACCCTATGGGACCTTTGCAACTGGCCGATTTTATTGGTTTAGATGTATGTCTGGCCATCTTAAACGTATTGCACGATGGATTCGGAAACCCTAAATATGCTCCGTGTCCGTTGCTGGTAAACATGGTTACAGCCGGAAATCTGGGAGCTAAATCGGGTGAAGGATTCTACAAATACACTCCGGGCAGTAAAGACCTGGTTGTATCGGAACAGTTTGCCTGCAGATAATCCGCTCACTTAATTTTTATCTGAAGCCTTTCGATTTGTTTCGAAAGGCTTTTTTGTGCCTGTCATTTTGACTCTTAGGCTCCAAGCAGGTTCAATGGACGTTTTGATCATGCTACAGATTGTTATAATATTTACTAATTAAAATACAATATATCAATAAATTATGATATAATATAAAAACCTATTATTTAGATATTAATTCCTGTTTTAAACGCTCCAATTGAGCACTCATTCCTGATAATTGACGTTCATTCTGATGCAGAATAACATCCATTTCGGCCAGATGCTTCACCTCATCCAATAATAACCTATGGTATTGAACTACTGATTGTTGAGCCAATTTAATAGCTTCAATTTCGCCTTCAATAGCCTGAATGGCAGAAATAAAAGGAGAAACATCAATCTGCTGAGGCTTTTGGCGGTACATCTCACCTTTCCCAAGCAATAACCAATCGGGATTAATATCCTCAAAACGAGTCATAATACGCTGCAAAAGCTCCAGGCCGGGCTTGTTTCTGCCTGTGGCAATATGAGTGATTAAAGGCAACGAAACATCCAGTTCTCGGGCAAAAGAAGCCTTGTTAAGCTCGAGGCGCACCATCAATTCGATGATGCGTTTATTGATTTCATCTATCATATTGATATAAAATGAGTTAAAAACAATCAAATACAATTGTTAATAGGCGAATTTACAAATGTTATCTCGGAATACAAATGTTAATTGCCGGCATTACAATTGTTAATTCATGACGTGTACTTATGCTTTACATTTATTTTTATACTATTATTGATTATCAGGTATTTATAAATATTTTTTTAGTGCATTTATTCCGCTTAACATCACTTAATAGTAGGGTTTACAATTGTGTAGTGTGTTAAATTGGCAGCTTAAAGCCCATAAAAGCTCTCCTATTTAATAATTCCCCCTAGAATCTATTCTCATCCACTCTAGCATATTGAATCATCATGGCCGAGAATAAAAACTCTCTCCTCCTATCGAACCTCATCTTTATATAACCAACAAAGCGGATTCAATTTGGATGATTGCCTTCCATTGAATTTCACCCAATATATCTAACCCAATGATTAACTGACCAGTAATAATTACCCACAGCCCCTCTCCTGTATTTACTTTAAGCTTTGAAATTGTAATTTAGCTGCATGGAAAATTTTGTGGTTTCGGCACGTAAGTACAGACCGTCAACGTTTGAGAGCGTAATTGGACAGGGACATATAACCAGTACCCTCAAAAATGCAATCAAGAACCAACAGCTTGCACATGCCTTTTTGTTTTGCGGTCCGCGTGGTGTGGGTAAAACAACCTGTGCCCGTATTCTGGCAAAAACCATTAATTGCCTCAATATTACCCCGGAGTTTGAGGCATGTAACGAGTGTGATTCGTGCAAAGCTTTCAACCAAAATGCATCCTTTAATATCTATGAACTGGATGCTGCATCCAATAACTCGGTAGATGATATCCGAGGACTGGTTGACCAGGTACGGTATGCCCCACAGGGAGCCAAATACAAAATCTATATTATAGATGAGGTACACATGCTGAGTGCTGCTGCCTTTAACGCTTTCCTGAAAACGCTGGAAGAACCCCCTCCCTACGCCAAGTTTATTCTGGCAACTACCGAGCGTCATAAAATCCTTCCAACCATTTTATCACGTTGTCAGGTATTCGACTTTCACCGCATTACCATCGAAAGCGCGGTTACTCAGCTTAAAAAGATTATCCTTAACGAAGGCATTGCAGCCGAAGAAGAAGCATTGCACGTAATTGCCCAAAAAGCGGATGGCGCCATGCGTGATGCTCTCTCCATCTTCGACCGTATTGTTAGTTTCTCGGGTAAAAACATTACCTATAAGGATGTTATCGACAACCTGAATATTCTGGATTACGATTACTATTTCAGAGGTGTGGATTATATGCTGGCGCAAGATTTACCCTCTTTGCTCCTGCTATTTGATGAAGTATTGACCACGGGTTTTGATGCCCAGCATTTCTTATACGGGTTTAGTGAGCACTTACGAAACCTGATGATGTGCAAACATCCCAATACACATAAACTATTGGAAGTTGCCCAAAGTATTGCTGCCCGTTTTATGCAGCAGTCGCAAAAATGCTCTACATCTCTTTTGTTAAATGGCCTCAACACCCTAAACAAATGCGAGCTCGAATACAAATCGAGCAAAAACCCAAGATTGCATGTAGAACTGTCACTTATGAAGCTGTGTTACATACAGTCTGTTATTGACCTTGCCTCGGAACCATCCGATATTAAAAAAAAAACTAACAGCCAGTCTGAATTAAAACCGGCCGCACCCGAAACCAGCACTCCTGTAACTGCGGCTATCACTCAGCCTGCTGCACCTGCGGTTTTAGCAGAAACTCCAACCATCATACCTGAATCAGTAAAAGTACCTATTCCGGTAAAACCATTAGGTGCGCCCAATAGTTTAAGTAAGTTGGAGCGGTTGCGTCAGGAGATGAATAATAAGACTGCATCGCCAGAACAAGAAACCAATGCTGAAATAAAAACAGAGGTTGTTACAGCAACGAACAATACGCCATTAGTTGAAAATACCTTAACTGAAATATGGCAAGCGTATATTAAAAAATTAACTGAGTCGGGCAAAAACAGTTTAGCTGATATTTATAAACGTGCGCGTTATCAAATCAAGGATGTCGCACTTATCCAGCTCACACTGAGCAGCCAGTTAGAGCTTGAAATGATTGAAGACGACCGTATCTCTGTAACTCCTTTTTTACGAAGCAATCTGAAAAATGGCGCTATCGACTTTGAATATATTGTAGATTCGAAAGTTCAGCCCTTTAAAGCCTTTACGGCCGAAGACCGCTTTAAGGTGATGGCAGAAAAAAATCCGGTGCTGAATGATTTACGCCAAACATTTGGATTAGAACTTGAATAATATGAGCATCACAAAAGAAACAATACGACTTTCCTTTAAGCAAAGAATAACCAAGCTTATCAACTACTTTCTGAAAGGTCTTTTGGTTGTGCTTCCGTTTGCCGTAACCTATAGCATCATCAAATCCATCGTTACAACACTCGATCAGTTTGTAGATGTTGGCATTCCTGCGGTAGGCTTTTTGTTGGTTATCATAACCATTACTATTTTAGGATGGATTGGCTCCAGCATCTTTACCAAACCCCTGCTCTCATTTATTGATGATGTGTTGTCGCGCATTCCTTTTGTTAAAATCATTTACACCTCGGTAAAGGATTTTATGGAAGCATTTGTGGGCGACAAAAAGAAATTTAACAACCCCGTACTGGTTCAGCTTGCAGATGGTGTGTACAAACCCGGATTTATTACTCAGGAAGATTTGACCTCCTTGAATCTTCCCGGAATGGTTGCCGTTTATTGCCCGCATTCGTATGCATTTTCAGGAAATATTTTTGTTGTGGAAAGGCATCGCATCAGACCTTTTGACGGAAGCTCTACTGACACGATGAAGTTTGTTATTTCAGGCGGAGTAACGAATATTGACTAATGCGACATCGTTTATTATGATAGCATTTTTGCGTTTGATACGGGTTGGAAACTTAGTTATTACATGTTGTACACAAGTAATGGCTTATTACTTTTTGACTCCTCATATCACACTAACCGATTTAACGGATTCCCGTTTCCTCATGCTTTGTTTGGCTACCGTATTATCGGCAGCAGGAGGATATATCATTAATGATTATATCGACATCAAACTTGATTTGATTAACAAACCTGATAAGGTAGTGGTTGGCCAGCAAATCAGCAGAAGGTGGAGCATGTTCTGGCATCTTACTTTTAATATGATTGCTGTAATATCAGGCTTTATGACAGGACTTAAAGTTGGCATATCCGTAGCCGTTGCGGCAATTTTATTGTGGGTGTATTCTGTTTCATTAAAGCGAACATTTTTGGCCGGTAATATTCTCGTGGCCCTGATGAGTAGTTTTGTTATCTTTATTCTAGCCATTTACAATACACAAACCAATCTTCCACTTATCATCTGTTATAGCTTATTCGCTTTCGTGTTATCGCTCATCCGCGAGATTATAAAAGATACGGAAGATATGCGAGGTGATGGTCGTTTTGATTGCAAAACAATTCCTATTGTAATTGGAATCCGGCAAACCAAACGGGTATTACTTTACTCAACATTGATAATGATTTTGAGTGTAATGATGTTTGCAGCACTGGCTATTCCTTCCTTTCATTTTACATCCGGTCTGAGCGCTTTTGCATTGTTCGTATATCTTATTATTGCTGTTATACTGCCGTTATGCATCCTCGCTTTCCGCATCACAAAAGCCGACACCACACGTGATTTTTCGCTCTTAAGTTCATATACCAAGCTCATAATGGTAGCAGGCATGCTAAGCATGATTGGTTGGAAATTTTAGTCGCAAATGAACCATAATTAGCGCTAGCTTCTTTCTTTCAAATCGTAATTTCGTTTCCAACTTTTTAGTTTAAATTTCATATTATCATAGTATAGTCCAATTATTAACATTGTTGCGGGTATGAATAAAACATAAAGACCTGAATAAAAATAGAAAATCCCTCCAAGCAACCCACCTATAAAGAAAAAGATAATAATTCTTAACCGAAGTTTGATGGTAGAAAGCAGTTTGTCCTGTTGCTCTTTTTGTTTGTAAAAAAACAATTGAGATAACTCAATTCCCAAATCCGTAAAAAGCCCTGTCAAATGCGTAGTCCTTACTATTGCATTTGAAATTCTTGTTACTAACGAATTTTGTAATCCCATTGCAAAAAGTAAACTAAATGCAATTAAGTTAGGGTTGTCTTCTATCAGAGTGTGTGCAAAAAATGCGACAGTAAATAAAATTATACTTTCAATTATTGTCGGAACAACAAAAATAAACCGTTCGTTTTTTCTTGTAGTTATTTCTACAAGCAGACTTGAAACAAATGACCCCAAAAAGAAAAATAAGATGTATAAAAAGTAGATCAAACTTTCAGTAAAATGGAGTTTCAAAACTTCGTCAACAAAAAATGCAAAGTGTCCTGTAACATTTGTCGTTAGCCGCTGAACAGATAAAAACCCCACAACATTTACAATTCCTGCAACAAATGAAAGTAAAGAAGCAATTTTTTTATTGTGGCTTAAAGTTCGCGTCTTTCCCTGATGTCTAAACATTATTATTTTTTGTGGTCAAATTTAATTTATGGTGGGTCTCAAAATTACCGCTAATCTGGATCTTCCTGTTTTACAACTCAGCAAAATAGGTAAAGAAGTACGGAATAGTCTCTATTCCTTTCAAGTAATTAAAGATTCCATAATGTTCATTTGGCGAATGTAAAGCATCGCTGTCCAGTCCAAATCCCATCAACACTGATTTCAGTCCAAGCTCACGCTCAAACAAAGCTACAATCGGAATACTTCCGCCTCCGCGTGTTGGAATCGGCTTTTTACCAAAGGTAGTTTCCATGGCTTTAGCGGCAGCTATATAGGCTTTAGAATCCGTTGGAGTAACCACAGGTTCGCCTCCATGATGAGGTTTTACTTCAACCTTCACACCTTTGGGTGCAATGCTTTCAAAGTGTTTTTTAAACAGATTCGTAATCTCGTCACTGGTTTGGTTGGGAACCAAACGCATCGAAATTTTTGCATAAGCTTTGGATGGTAACACTGTTTTGGCTCCTTCTCCAATGTATCCTCCCCAAATACCGTTTACATCAAGTGTTGGACGGATGCCGGTTCGCTCCAATACAGTATAGCTTGTTTCGCCCCATACTTCATCAATCGCCAAATCTTTTTTGTATTCAGTAAGATCAAGTGGCGCTTTGTTCAGTTCAGCGCGTTCGGCTTGGGTTAATTCCAATACCTTATCGTAAAATCCGGGAATGGTAATATGGTTGTTTTCGTCATGCAACGAAGCAATCATTTTAGCCAGAATATTAATGGGGTTGGCCACAGCCCCACCATACACACCACTGTGCAAATCGCGGTTAGGGCCGGTTACTTCAACCTCTACATAACTCAATCCACGCAGTCCGGTATCAATTGAAGGAACATCATTGGCAATCATAGATGTATCACTGATCAATACAACATCAGCCTTGAGTCGCTCCTTATTGGCAATGCAAAACTTCCCTAAATTGGTGCTTCCCACTTCTTCCTCTCCTTCAATCATAAATTTCACATTGCAGGGCAATCCACCTGTTTGCATCATCATCTCAAAGGCTTTTACATGCATATAGAACTGGCCTTTATCATCAGCCGATCCTCGTGCAAAAATGGCTCCTTCGGGATGTATTTCCGTTTTGCGGATAGTAGGTTCAAACGGTGGTGTATGCCACAACTCAAGAGGAACTGCGGGTTGCACATCGTAGTGTCCATAGACCAAAACGGTTGGCAGTTTTGGGTCAATTATTTTTTCGCCATATACAATCGGATAGCCATCGGTTTGGCAAACTTCAACCTTTTCGGCTCCGGCAGCCTCCAATTTGGCTTTCACAAACTCCGCAGCCTTTTGCACATCACCACTATATGCCGGATCGGCACTAATCGAAGGAATACGAAGAAGTTCGAATAGTTCATCCAGAAAACGTTGTTTATGTTGTTCGATGTAGGTTGAGATAGCGGTCATTTTTTTTTGATTTTCAGCAAATGTATCAGCCACCTGCCAATTAGCCAAGAGTTAAATCAACTTCCTGAAACGGCCTTTATAAAAATATCCTGCATGCTTGGCACTTGTTCTTCAAAATGGAAAACGGATCCTTGTGCTAAAACCTCCTGAAGCAATTGGTTGTAAGAGCTTTCAGGTACGTTTGTGATGATACTTCTTTTTCGGCCCGACTCCATCCAATCTGTTGACGTCAATATAAATGAATCGGGAAGCCTCAGGTTCTCACAATTGTACTCTATCACAACAGATTGGTTACTGAACTGCTTTTTAAGACTTTTTAAATTACCATCCAGCACTTTTTTCGATTGATGAATAAGAGCCACCTGGTTACAGAGTTGCTCAACCGATTCCATCCGGTGGGTTGAAAAGATAATGGTTGTTCCTGCCTTTTGTAAATCCAAAATCTCACGGGTAATCAGGTCGGCATTAATAGGGTCAAACCCGGAAAAGGGTTCATCCAAAATAAGCAATTCCGGACGGTGAACCACCGTTGCGATAAATTGAATCTTTTGCTGCATACCCTTGCTCAACTCTTCCACTTTTTTGGTCCACCACCCTCCTATTTCAAACCGCTCAATCCACTGTTTAAGCTGAATCATTGCCTCTGTACGGTTCATTCCTTTAAGTCTGGCCATATACATCAGTTGTTCTCCAACCTGCATTTTTTTATACAACCCACGCTCCTCAGGCAAGTATCCTATTCGGCTTGTATGAGCCTGATGTAAAGGCTCCCCGTTAAACAATACCTGTCCGCTATCGGGTTGGGTAATTTGGGTTATAATCCTGATAAGGCTTGTTTTACCTGCCCCGTTGGGGCCCAGCAAACCAAATATGGAGCCTTCAGGAACTGTCAGGCTCACATCAACAAGAGCCTTGTGTGTTGCGTATTGTTTGGATACCGATTGTACGTCAAGAATATTCATAAAGAATTCAAGTTTAAGAAAAGACTACCGATTTCTCTGCCTTTTTGCTAATACCGAAATATAGCGTAACTTTAAATCATATAAGTGATCCGTGAAGTCAAAAGCAACATATACCCTGGTATGGCTACTCCCTTTGCTTTGTGCTACAACAGTGAAGGCTCAGCATTTATCCAGGCAATTTGTTGAAATCAGTACAAATACTGGAGTTGGAAATAATATTTACCAATGGAACGGGTATTATGGAGGAAACGTTGGGCTGCGCAACTACGGACGCTTTTATTTCACGTTCGGAACCCGCCTTAATATTACCCGCAGCAACCGCTCTTTTGAATTCACTACGCCTCAGCCCGTAGCCCCGGTTATCACTTTTAACGACAATGGAGTTTGGATATCATCACTAAATCTTGCCTTAGGCGTGAGTTGCGCCATTACCGAAAATTTATATGTATCCTTTAATGCCGAGATATTAGGCCTCAGCGCAATGAGCCAAATGGATGGAACCATTACGAGCAAGAGTAATACCGCAAGTTTCAGCAGTGAGCCGTCATCTACAAACATTATATTCAATCCGTCAAACGTTGGCAATCTTCAAAACCAGCTTATGTTAAGTATTCAATTAAACGACCAATGGTTTTTGAATGTAGCATTTGCCAATCAGCGTTCCCAAATCAGCCTCGCCTCTTCTTTAACAGATTATGGAACCTTCACGCTAAGCGATAATGCTTACTTCATTTTTGTGGGAGTTCAATGGCGTTGTATTCCCATAAAAAAAGCTCCCTAAGGAGCTTTCGATATTTAGTTATATGACTGGTTTTTAGGCAAAAAATCTTATTAATATTACAATAACATGTGACTGAACCACAGATACAGCAGTACGAACGAAGGATTAACCGCAAAGAGGAGAAGAAAATACACGTAAAGACAGCAAAGATTCTGCTCGCTCCTCAGGCAGAGAGAATACGAATCGCTGAGTTATCACCTTGTCCCGACAGCTATTGGGATTACTGAAGGGGAGCTACTTGCAAAAAAATGTCAGACTTCGACAAAACTCAGTCTGACACTTTCTTTGCGTATTAGCGCCTTGCGGTAAATATTATGCTTGGGGAATACGTTTCAACGTTTCCAACAAAAACGCCCAGTACTTTTGCACTGAACTGATTTGCACTTTCTCATCGGGCGAATGTGCTCCGCTGATATTTGGACCGAATGAAATCATTTCCATATCAGGGTAATTGGTTCCGATGATACCACATTCCAATCCGGCATGGCAGGCATTGACATGCGCTTCGGTTCCCATCAACTCTTTGTATAAGTCCGACATCAGTTTCACAATTGGAGATTCGGGTTTGGGTGCCCAGCCCGGATACGAACCTGTAAGAGTTACCTCAGCGTGCAATAAGCCCAATGTTTCTTCGAGCTTATATGCCAGTTCCATCTTTTCGGTATCAACTGAACTTCGTGTTAAACATTGAATGCTATAAGCTCTGTTCTTAACCAATACACGTGCAACATTGTTAGAGGTTTGCACCAGTCCTTCTATATCCGGACTCATAGCATATACACCATTAATTAAATTGGAAACAGTACGCAACAATCGTTGTTGAAACGAAGTCTCAAATACATCTTCAGGAGTTGTGCCAAACACAACACTTAAACTCAAGTTTGGATCGGTATCAATTTGTTCTGCTTTCAAAATCGCTTCTTGTTGAGCGATATAAGTTGTAAAGTTTTCTTTTTGCGAAACAAGGATAGCCATCTCCATAACCGATTCACGAGGAATGGCATTGCGTAAACTACCACCATCAATAGAAGAGATGCGAGCACCCATTTTATCGGCTTCCATCAACAAACCATTCATGAGCATATTGGCATTGCCTCTTTTTTTATGGATGTCCATTCCCGAGTGTCCGCCTGTTAATCCCTTCAACGTAACAGTGGCACCGATATAATCGCCCGATAGTTTTTGGGTATTATACGTTCCGGTTCCTGTAACGTCAACACCTCCGGCACAGCCGATGGTCAGCTCGGTATCATCTTCCGTATCGAGGTTTAACATGTATTTTGCCGAAAGCAATCCACCTTTAAGATTGAGTGCTCCGGTCATTCCAGTTTCTTCGTCAATGGTAAACAACGCTTCAATTGCAGGATGAGCAATATCTTTTGAAGACAACAGGGCCATGATCGAAGCTACACCAATACCGTTATCGGCACCCAGCGTAGTTCCGCGGGCTTTCACAAAATCACCGTCCACAAACATGTCGATACCCTGAGTCAAAAAATCAAACTGGGTATCGGCATTTTTCTGGTGCACCATATCCAAATGACTTTGTATGCAAATCACTGCACGGTCTTCCATTCCTGATGTTGCAGGCTTTTTGATGATCACATTTCCAATTTCATCCTGAATGGTTGGCAACCCGAGTGATTGTCCGAAAGCCATCATAAAAGCAATCACGCGCTCTTCTTTTTTAGAAGGACGTGGAACAGCATTTAAATCGGCAAAATGATTCCACATTGCCTTAGGTTCTAAGTTTCTTACTTCTGTCATAGTATTAATCTTCTTCGTAAAATTCAATTAAAGAGGCAATGTATTCATTGTTCCAGCCTTCCACAAGGTCTTCATAATCATCATCCGGAATATTCACATGGCGCACTTCCATCGAAGTATGACCGGCTTTATCGGGATGTAATTTAATGGTAACCACCGAAGGTTCCGACTGCTCTCCGAAATACCATTCCTGCACAATTTTTTTTCCTTCTTCAAACTCCAGATTTTTTCCTACAATACTTCCATCCCAAAGGGAGAACTCCGTACCGGGTTCAGGCTTCATCTGTGCTTTGTTTCCCGTCCACAGCTGAATGGTTCCTTCGTGCGTAAGTGCCGCATATACATCCTCAGGCGGAGCGGGAATGATATAGTATTTCTTAAAGTCTTTCATGTGTTTGGTATAAACGTTTATCGATAGACAGCGGTCGGGTATACACTTCTTTCACCCGTTTAAATTCGGGGTGATTTGGGTTGAGCAAGATAACCTTATCTTCCGACAATAACGCAGAAGGCAATTGAACCGACAAAAAATGATTAGACCTCAGATGCCGGTCGCCAATGCGTTGCAACACCACCGGAGCCGGATAAGTATTCCAGTCCGAAGGCAGATCCTGTTCATCAATGATTGCCGATGCTTCATCCGGAACCTCAAGACAGGTGATGCACAAACCCGTAACCGGCATGCTCTTTAGATGAGCCAGCGTTTCGAGCATTGCCAATGAAGCCGAGGAAGCCGTATACAAAACATGAACACCCTCGCTGTTCCAACGTCCTCCGGCCGTTGCCGCGCCTTTACCCGACAGGTCGTAGATATACTTGCAATACGTGATGCGAAAAACCTTCATTATGCAAATACTCCGTGTTCGATGCGAATAAGTTCTTTATGGATTAACTGAATACCCATTGAGGTATCTAAAAAAGACTTAGGTGTTTGATTACCCAGAGCCAGTATCCTGGCATCCATCCACTCATTAAAAGTTTCGATGGAGCCAAATACATCTTCACCTTTAGCATATAATTTTGCTAACTCCACCAAACGCTCCGATTGTTCGATGTTTAATTTTTCGGCAGATGTATACCTGCGGATATTGCGATCGGAAACGTGCAATAAGGACGCGATATCAGAGAGTGAATACCCGATTTGCGCAATGAGGTGATCCAATGATTTTTTGGAAATACCCGAACGAATTAACTCGATCAGATCTGTATCAAAACGAAGCGCAGGTATTGAATGCTTCACATCCAACAACCCCATCACACGCCCATCAAGGGATGCTCTGCCATAAGCAACAACAGGCTCCTGAACCATATCGAATGACTCATCGACAAGCTTTGTAGAAGTGCGCTTGCGAGTGCTTGGTTTACCGGTGGATTTCATACACTTAGACTTTTGTCATTCAAATGTACGACAATTGTCCAGTATTCCAAATTTTTATTAAATGATTATCGGGATATTGTCAACTAAACTTCTTCCATCCTCCGCCCCCTAAGCCTAAAGGGAGTTCCGCGCACAAGTCTTTTAGAAAGTGTGCGGTTGGTCCCCGCCAGAGGCAGGGGTGCGCGAGGGCAAGTTGACAATATCCTGATAGACAGTTTTTATTATACTTCTTTCATCGAAAGGCTGATACGCTTGCGGGCCAGATCGACCTCCATCACTTTTACCTGTACATGTTGTTGCAGTTTCACTACTTCATTCGGGTCGTTCACAAACTTGTTGGCCAGTTGTGAAATATGCACCATGCCATCCTGCTTCACTCCTACATCCACAAAACAGCCAAACTTGGTAATATTGGTAACGATACCCGGTAACACCATACCTGCAGTTAAGTCTTCGGGTTTCTTCACATTGGCAAACTCAAAAGCCTTGAGCTGCTCACGCGGATCTCGTCCGGGTTTAGCCAGCTCTTTTAAAATATCGTTGATGGTTGGCAAACCTGCCTTGTCGGTTACATATTTTTTTGCATCAATTTGTTTGCGCAACGATTCCTGAGCAATCAAATCGGCAACGGTACAGTTGAGGTCTTTGGCCATTTGCTCTACAATTCCATAACTCTCGGGATGCACCGCACTATTGTCCAATGCGTTTTTAGCCTGAGGGATGCGCAAAAATCCGGCACATTGTTCAAATGCTTTCTCACCCAAACGTGAAACCTTTTTAAGTTGTGCTCTGCTTTTAAACGCACCGTTTTCATTCCGGTAAGTGATGATATTTTGGGCGATGGTTGGACCTAAACCCGATACATACGTGAGCAAACTTTTGCTGGCTGTATTAAGGTTCACACCAACCGTATTTACACAACTCTCTACAACAGTATCCAGCGAACGCTTTAATTTAATTTGGTGTACATCGTGTTGGTACTGTCCAACACCAATGGATTTAGGATCGATCTTCACCAACTCAGCCAATGGGTCGGCCAACCTGCGACCAATCGACACCGCTCCACGCACTGTTACATCTTTATCCGGAAACTCCTCGCGTGCCACATCCGAAGCCGAATATACCGAAGCACCACTTTCGTTCACCATAAATATCTCAACCGGTTTTGAGAACGTAATGCTTCGCACAAGTTCTTCCGTTTCACGTCCGGCAGTTCCGTTACCAATAGCAATGGCTTCCACATCGTGTTTATCAACCAGGCGTTTAATCGCAACCATAGAACCGGCAATATCCCGTTGAGGTTCGTGCGGGTAAATGATTTCATCGGCCAATAAAGCACCTTCTTTGTTTAAGCAAACCACTTTACATCCCGAACGGAATCCCGGGTCAAGTGCAAGAATACGTTTGCTACCCAGAGGAGCCGAGAGCAACAACTGACGTAAATTTTCGGCAAATACCAAAATCGCTTCATCATCGGCCTTGTCTTTGGCCAAAGTACGAAATTCATTTTCAATTGATGGAGACAATAAACGATCATAACAATCAGTGATGGCTTCCGAAATTTGTTTGCTTGCAGCCGTATTGCGTTTGATGTATAACTCGTCAATTTTATCGAGTACAATATCTTCATCAGGCGCGATGGTAATCTTTAAAAACCCTTCATCTTCACCACGGAACATTGCCAACAAACGGTGTGACGGGCATTTACGCAGGGCCTCACTGAACTCAAAATAATCGAGGTATTTGGCCGCTTCGGCTTGTTTGCTTTTATAAACCTTTGATGAGATAAAAGCAAAACGCTCAAACTGATTACGCGCCATTGAGCGTACCTGAGCATCCTCGTTGATACGTTCGGCAATAATATCACGAGCCCCTTCGAGGGCATCCTCCACAGTTTTTACCTTATCGTTCAGGTATTTGGCGGCCTCTGCTTCAACATCGGCATTAAGCTCCTGCATCAACCAGTCGGTCAATGGTTCCAAGCCATTTTCGCGGGCAACTGTTGCACGTGTTTTTCGTTTCGGCTTATACGGTAAATACAAATCCTCAAGCTCAAGTGAATCCCAGCAAGCATTGATAGTATGCTCCAGCTCGGGTGTCAACTTTTCCTGTTCCCGAATAGTGTCGAGAATATATTTTTTGCGCTGCTCCAGCTCCCGGTATTTTTCGGTCAACCGTTTTACCCGATCAATCGCCACCTCATCCAAACCTTGTGTGGCTTCTTTACGGTAACGCGAGATAAAAGGAACGGTTGAACCTTCATCTAATAACTGTGCTGTTGAAATAACTTGTTTGTGGGTGATGCCAATCTCATTGGCGATAAGGGTAAAAATCTTACTGTCGTACATGGGTATATCTGAAATCTTTTAATTTTTTAGCTTTTAAGGAAGTGAATCCAACCACCAATAACGTCATGGTTCCACCAAATACCACGGATGAAACTGTACCGAGCAATCGTGCTGCCAGTCCACTTTCAAACGCTCCAATCTCATTGGACGAACCAATGAACATGGTATTCACAGCCGATACGCGTCCGCGCATGTGGTCGGGTGTTTCGATTTGAAGAATATTGCCGCGAATCACCACGCTCACACTATCGAAGGCTCCGCTCAAAAACAGCAATACCAGCGAAACATATAAGCTTGTAGATAATGCAAAACCAATCATACATAAACCGAAGGCCGCCACACAATACAATAATACCACACCCGGTTTTTGAATCTGGCTGCGCACCGATAACCAGATTATGGTGATGCTGGCTCCCAGTGATGGCGCTGCACGCATCAGTCCAAGTCCTTGCGGACCAACCATCAATATCTCATCTGCAAAAACCGGTAATAAAGCCACGGCTCCGCCAAACAATACGGCAAACAAATCGAGAGAGATGGCATTTAAAATAACCTTGTTGTCAAACACATATCTGATGCCTTCTTTCAAACGAATGGAGATCGCTTCTTTGGTATCTTTAACGGTGATGGGTTTGGGTTTGATTTGCATCAAGGCAAACAATGCCAAAACCGAAAAACAGAGTACACACCAAAATGTATAAGTGATACCAATGGCTGCAAACAACAATCCACCTAAGGCCGGACCAATGATAGCCGCAATTTGCCAAGCCGAACTGTTTAAGGTAGATGCTTTGGGCAACATCTCTTTAGGAACCAATTGAAACAAAAATGCAAAAGCTGTGGGCGAAAAAAATCCGCGGGCAAAACCACTCATAAAAATAAAGAAGTACATGCCACGAATGCTATACAAAGAACCAATGCCAATCACAAAATCATCCATCGTCACCACCAGCAGTCCAACCGAACAAGCCACCATACACAACAAACTCTTCAATAAAATATTTCGTTTGTTGCTGATATCGGCCACATGGCCCGCATACAAGGCAATGCTCAATGCAGGGATGGCTTCGGCCAACCCAATCAATCCCAATGAAAATGGATCTTTGGTGAGCTTATACACTTGCCAGCCTACCACCACTGCTTGTATTTGCAAGGCAATGGTTAACAATACACGGGTAGCCAGAAAAAAGCTAAACTCTCTATTAGCCAGTAGCTGTAAGGTTTCTTTACGTGACGACATGTTTAGCGTTTCCTATATTCTTCAAAATACAATTGCTCGTAAGCACGGGCTTGTTGTTCCATCTCCTGCCAAACAGTATCATTTCCCTGACTAATGATGCGTTGTTTGCTTTCCTGATCATATACGATACGCGCCTGTGGTTTCACCAAACCAATTCCATCATTGTATACATAAGTTGCAAAAGGAATATAAGCTGAGTCCAAAAAGTTGCGGCTCCAAGTGAACGAAGATGAAGACATTGAGAACTGCGACAATACTGCCGCTGCCAAGTCTACCTGACAAGCAATGGCGGAATCCTGTTGGCCACAATACTCTTCTTTCAAGGCACCACCAACAATCAACAAGGGAATATGAAAACGTTCGGGATCGTATGCTGCACGATTTTTAGGCCATTGATGTCCGTGATCCGACAGAATAAAGAATACCGTGTTAGCATACCACGGTTGTTGAGCTGCTGCTTCAAAAAACGCCCCCAAACTTTCATCCGAAAAATGAACAGCATTGCGGTATAAGTCGGCATCATCTGTACCCTTAAATTGGCTTTGGTGAGGTACCTTGAAAGGTTCGTGACTGCTGAGTGTTAATACCGTTGCAAAAAATGGTGATTGGCTTTTACCTAAACGTTGAAGGGTTTCTGCCCACAATACATCATCATGCACACCCCATTCGGCATTGCGTTTATCGAATGCAAAATCATTCAGATCAACAATCTGCTGATACCCCGCGCTGAGCCAATACCCTTTCATATTGGCAAACTCCGAAGCTCCACCATAATAAAACGAAGTATTGTATCCAAGCTTCACCAACTCGGCCGAAACCGATGGCAGCGAGGTAAACTTTTGAATATTGTTGATGATGGAGCTATGCGCCAGTGACGGTTGCGAACTGATGATGGATGCCAGTCCTTTATCGGTACGATTACCATTGGCAAAAAAGTTTGTATACAACAATCCGTTTTGCGCAAGTGCATTCAGATGAGGTGTCACATCCGATTCGCCCCCCAAGGGTTCAATCACATCGGCTGTCCATCCTTCCAGTACAATAAATACAATATTGGGTGTTGGAGTATTGAATAATTGTTTGCTTCCCAACGGTTGAAACGACAAAGAGTCGAGCAAGGTTTTGGCCTGTGTTTCATCGGTGAACGCATACGGATTGGTATTTGTTTCCTCCGGATTATCAATGAGTGAAGCCATCAGGTTCCAGCAGGTATTCACCGCGGCATGGTTGAGCATCAACTGTGGCGAATAAAAAGCAGAACTTTGGTTGATGGCGGCTTTGCCCCATCCTCCGCGAATACCCAGAAATAAAAGCGGAACAGCCACTACAAATACCACGATTGGTTTCCACCAACGTTCTTGTGCATTCTCAAAACCGGGCAGCACATTTTTATAGGTAACGATTACAACCCCAAGCAATATAATAAGAGACAAAACCAGGGGTACGATGGGACCACCCGTTGAAAACACCAGCATCTCTTTGGGAAATTTGGCAAACGATGCGGCATAGGCATTGAGCTTTTGTCCCCAGTGTTTGTACAGCTCAGCATCGGCCAGTGTTACAAAAAGTAGAATGCTCGTAAGACTTATATAATAAACATGCTGAATCGCTTTAAAAACCCAATGCGGTTTGAAGTAACACGAAGCCACCAAAAACATCAATGGCAAAACAGTGAGGTAACAGGCCATCGACAAATCAAGCCTGAAGCCATAGCTAAACGCGAACATCACATCCGAAAATGCAGCACCCAACAACTGATTATGATTGGAAACCAGAAAAATAATCCGGCCCACCACAAACAGCAGATACCAATACAGGAGGATTCTCGCAACACTTAAAACATATCGCATCACCCCACAAAAATATCCGAATTTTAGTGAATCCCTCTTCGATTTAATGCACGTTGATATTTACGTGCATTCACCTGATGCTGAGCAAATGAGGAAGCGAAATTGTGGAAACCTGAAAAATCTTCGCGGGCACAGAAATAAATATAATTGTGTTTTTTCAGGTTCAATACGGCATCCATAGCATGAACAGAAGGCACACAAATGGGTCCGGGAATTAATCCTTTATGGGTATACGTATTATAGGGCGACTCTATTTTGAGCATGGCTCCCGATACCCGCCTGATGCTTTTATCATTCACTGCATACAAAATGGTGGGATCGGCCTGAAAAGGCATTCCCTTTTGCAAACGGTTGTAATACACCCCGGCCACCGTTGGCATTTCCGCTTTTTGATAGGTTTCCTTTTGCACAATGGAGGCCAGTACCGCTACCTGTTGCGGTGTGAGCTTTAGCATTGACGCTTTTGCTTTGCGCTCATCATTCCAAAACAACTGGTATTCCTTTTTCATGCGAAGCAATAAATCTTCGGCAGGTGTGTTCCAGAAAAAATTATAGGTATTGGGCACAAATACCAAAACTGAGTTGAGCGTATCCAGTCCAATGTCCGAAAACAAACTGGTATCATTGAGCAAGCTCAACAGTTCTGCACTATCTGCTTCCAGTTGCTGACTCCAAAATCCGGCTAAATCAGTTTTGCGTTCGGCATACTTAAACACAATATCAAAAGGTTGCTGATGGCCGCCTGCCATCATCTTAATCAACTCGTAGTTGCTCACTCCTGCCTGCACTTCGTAGCGGCCGGGTTTTAATTTATGCTCGAATCCCAGCCATCGAATCAGGCGGGTAAAGGTTGAAACATGCTTGACAAAACCATACGACTCCCATTTTTGTACATTCTCGTCCAGTGTCAACCGGGTTCCTACGTAAAGATAAGCTACTTTTCCTTCCTGCAAATCAATATTAGATGCAAACACATCTTCATATATTTTGAGCGAAACACTGATTACAAACAGCAGCAATACCACCATAATAATGTTCCTCACTTTGTGAACCGATTTCTTTTTTGTAACCATCTTATAACTGTTGCAGCAATTGTTTGACTTGTGTATTTGAAGGATTTCGTTTGAGAATCTGTTGTAAACACTTTCGCGCTTCCGCATTGTTTCCTGTGAAATGAAACCAACCTGCTTTGTTGAGCAACGCCTGTTCAAAATCGGGATTTAAAGCCAATGCCTTGTTGTAGCAAGCAATGGCTTGTGCCGAATTTCCTTGCTGCAAATATGCAAAACCCAGATTGGTCCACGCATCCGGTTGTTTCGGATTTAAGGACAACGAATGTTCCAGTATATTTATTCCTTTTTGCAAATCGTTCAATTCAATACAGGTTGTTCCCTGTTTATTGATAAAATCCAAATTACCCGGAGCCAAAACTACCGCACGGTTATACCAGCTTTGGGCCTGTTCTAATGCTCCCTGATTATGATAGGCCTGACCTATACGATAACATGTCCAAGGTTGCGTAATATCATTTACTTTTAGTGATTGAGCCGCACGTGATATGCCATTCCAGTCACTGCGCAAATACATCAAATGAATGCGCGCTTCCGTTAAATCTGTTTCTGCAATAGAATACTCGCCCGACAGCAACCCTGTTGCCGAGTCGAGCGAAACTGGTTCACCTTCAAATTTTTCGAAATAATTCAGATAAGCTTTGCCTTTTGTAAACACATCCGATGAAGGATTGTTGATGCAATAGATACCTGCAAACTCTTTAATCTGATTGAACTTTTGTTTGCTCAACGGAATACGGATGCGGTGATCCGTTACCGTTACATGGGGAATATCAATGGTTCCTGATTTAGGCATGTGGCAACCCCAGCAGTTGTTTTGCTGAGCCAGTCGAACGGATTCTTTTTCTTTACAATCGGTTGCCGAGGTATGGCATTTAGCACAGGCATTGTTAAACACCTGCTTACCTGTAACCTTCACACTCACATGCGGATTGTGACAGGTGATGCAGGTGAGTTTGGTATTGGCAAATTTACCATTGGTGGCGGTTGACAAAAAACATTTGCTCTGTTGCAAACGTTGCGCATGCGAGGCCATGATAAATTCATCTTCGTTGCCTTTGTACTTAGGCATGTAAATATCTACAATGGTAGACAAATCCATTCCCGGACGGAAGTCATTAAACTTCTTACCGGGCTTCAATACAGCATTGCCTTGCAAATGGCAACGCTGGCAAACATCAATCTGACGTTCCCATGGAAGATTACCCGGGTTCACAATCGTATAATCTATTCCATTTACCGTGTCAACCAGATGTCCTGCCAGTTTTTCTTTTACGTGTACTTCACCCGGACCATGGCAGCGTTCGCAATCAATGCCGCGCGGAATATTGACAAACTTATTGCCTGAATGTTCTTCCATCGCTGGCATGGCGTTGTGACAACTCATGCACTCAAAACCAATGGAACGGTCAAAACGCACATTGCGCCCATCTTCAAAACCCGGTGGTAAATCCCACTGTCCTTTTTGAGCATACCATGTAAGTGGTAACTGATACACATATCCATTTACATTCATCAGGTGTGAGTTGGTATGTTGTCCCGACCCGATGATATAATCAACATGTTCGCTGCGCTGGTAAATGGTATCTTTTCCTTTGAGCCTAAACTCGGTCACAAACATTGAGTCTCCTTTCCACCAAGGCTTGTAATACATATCATTAAAACGATCATATACCACATGTTTTTTTGAAAAGTCGGCAGCACTTTTGGCCCGGGTTGCCAGCTCAAAACTCTGGCCCATTCCGGTTTGAATAAAACTCTGGTAAATATCGTTGTGACAACTTCGGCAGGTTTCAATGCCAACATACTTTACCGAATCCTCATGGTTCAGATATTGGGATTCCGGTTGTTTGCTGTTGCCGCAAAACACATTCAGCAGCATCAGCGCTGCCGTTAAAAACAATAAACCCAATGTAATGTATCGGTGCTGATGCGGCATGTTTGCAAAATACTAAAAAGCAGCAATGGAAACGACCATTGCTGCTTTTACAAGTTTATTAAACCACGTTTACTTAGCAGTAGCCTGCCATTGCACCATTCCTCCAATGAGGTTGCGCACGTTGGTAAATCCGTTTTCCATCATAAATAGTTTGGCGTTCCCGCTGCGGGCACCACTGCGGCAATGTACAATCACCTCTTCATTTTTAAGATGAGCAAGCTCTTCTAAACGGCCCGGAATTTCACCCAAAGGAATCAACTGTGCACCAATATTAAACTCTTCGTACTCATACGGTTCACGTACATCAATAACTGTAAGGGCTTCTCCTTTATCCATCCGTTCCTTTAATTCTTCACAAGTAATGTCGCTCATTGTATATAATTATAGATTAATTGATTAGTAGTTTTTTAGTAACGCTGTCACCGGTAACGGTATCGGTAATGTTTACAAAATACATTCCCACAGAAATGCCCGACAAAGATATTGTTTTACCTGTTTGGGTCAATATTTTTTTACCCTGAACATCGTACAGGTCAATCTGCAATTCATTTTCTGACAAGGTTTCAACGGTCATAAAATCAGTGGCAGGATTTGGATACAGGCCTGCATCAAACTTTTTCTCCACCTCAACCATGCCTACCGGAGGATCTATCCACTTACCCACAATAGGGCGCATCATCAAGGCTCCGTTAAATTGTGTTTTACCCCAAACGCCATCTTTTACATGGAACCACATATCGGGATTTTTTGCCGGTACACCATTGATACGGTAATTCATATCAAACCCCATGTTTAGCTGAAACACGGTTGATTGCTCCCATCCAATGTAAAATTTACCTGCAGGCAAAGCCAAAGGCTGATCAAACTTCAGGTAATAAAAACCATTGCGTTGATTCATGTATGACGGGCGCGACTGTAAGATTTTCTTTAACGGAACTTCACCCGTTCCATCTGCGTTTGTACCTATAGCACTCCACACACAAAGGGTAAAACTTTGTGTACTCACATCCACAAACGATTGATTGAAATGCATGCTCAACCCATAAAGTTGGTCGGCTGTTTCGAGTTTATACCCTAAGGCTACAGCACCGGGTTCAATCTCTATACCATAACCCGCTTCGGCTGTTCCATCATCATACGCAAAATAATTGCTGAAGATCGTTTGCACCTGAACTGTATCGTTGGACGGAATATTATCCTGATTATTGTTTTGATTGACAAAATACCTGGCTCTGAAAATAAGTGAGTCGGATGTTTCGGCTGTTGACAAAGTAACCTGACTATTTACCGTTGCGCTTACCACCGTTTTACCACCCACATTTGGAAGTGTATTTGGGAACGAATCTAATCTTGTGTTTTCAGGATTAAACACTACCCGTCCGAAATTAAGAGGGAAGGCTGTTGTATCATTATTGCTGATACCTAAACTTTGATTGGTATTGGTATACCCTGCTGCATTTACATTGTAATGATTGCGGGGCATTGATGAATATGTTTTGAGTAGCGAGGGGGGATTTACCGTAGCTGCAAAATCAAAATACCCATCTCCCTTTGCGCGCCCCCGGTCGAGGCGAATATAATCAATATGCCAGTTGTCTATGTTTCCGGTACGGCTTCCATAGTTGCGAAAACGAAACTGAAAATCGGAGTGCAGATAAGCAGAATCAACAAGCACATAAACTTCGGTAAACGCAGTTGCCGAATAGTCTGATCCGAATCCAATCCAAACTTTCGTCCACGCAGCAGGTTCACTTGACAGACTTCTGAATTCAAGCACCAACGAATCTGTTGCATTAGGCATATCACCCCACCCTTGAGGCTGCACATAGAAGCTCAGGTATACTGAATCAGAACGGCTCAACCCCGACAACAAAAGTGATTTGCTTGTCAATGTATCCAAATAACCATTTCCACTTCCATAGGCATTTCCATACTCATCCACCCCATCAAACGTGGCTACATTTACACTGGGCGGATTAAGAGCAAAATCATTGTTGATGTACACATAACGATCGTTCCAGCGAGCCGATGACGGAAATAAAGAAACACTCGAAAAATCATCTACAAAAGGTAACTTTAAACGCTGACCAATATTAAAATCCGAAACTAAAAACTGAAGAGTGTCTGTGAAACTGTTATCTGATTTAGAGAATAACCTGAATTGAAAATTCTCATGACGAAAACGTCCGATATTTATTTGTTGCGAATACATCCCTTTCACCCCCAAGGATGAAGCTCCAATCTGCCACACTCGAATCCATTGTCCCGTATTATTTAGATATTCTAGAAACAGTGAATCCGTTTGGTCGGCTGCCGGCATTGACCGATACAAAAAATTCAGAAAAACAGAATCGCTAATTGTATTGGTCAATAAACTCATCGGCTGACTGTGCAACGTATCTCCATAACCATTGTTATTGTATGCACTTCCCGATTGGCGGAAAGCATTGAAAGCTGCCGCATTTCCATCGGAAGCTCCTCCTTTTTTATAAATCGTTGTCTGAGCTCTTTGCCAGTTATTGCCAATCGGAGTAAGCGTGTCAGATTCTTCTGATATTAAAAACCGTTCGTAAAACGGAAGAGTCAATCTGTCGGCTAATATTACATTCTTTAGCAAAAATGTTTGAGTGTTTGTATTCAAACAGGTTGTGTAATTTTTAAACCTCAGGTGAAAGGCCGCTGAACTATAATCAGCCAGTGGAATATTTATTCTAACCGTTACTTCCGACAAAGCTATATTGGGTGATTGCCAAATGGATTTATAATTTCCGGATGGCGTTTCAAGTTGCAGCACCAACGAATCGCCATTTTGCCATGTAGTACCTGTGCTGTATTGAAACGAAATAAACAGTTGTCCGTTTGAACCCGAGATATCAATATCGCGGGAGAGCAATACATCCGTTTCTCCAAAACTTCCATCACCTCCCGAATATATCACCCCCGATTCATTCTGAGCATTCAACACAGCCCATTCGCCTTGGCGTTTCACCAATTTCAAATCCCATAAGCTATCGTACAGTTCGGTACCGGCCTGGTCAAACCAGTCAATAAACGGAAACCGCTGACCAAGAGATGCCTTCTTTTGAAATATGGCCATTGGTAGAACAGACACTGAAGGTTGAGATATTGCTTCTTCCTGCAAACGCGGATTAGACCTGAGCGGCACCAACGATTCTTTGCCTTGCTGAGCATAGGTAAAAGCAGACTGACACAGGGCAACTGCTAAGAGTAAATAGTGTAAAAAATTTCTCATTCTTGTTTCAGAAACACGTCAACAGCCTGTCCTGAGCCCACCATCACACCATCGGAATAAGCAGGGGATTGCCTGAACACTTTGGTCGATAACGAGTCTTTAATAACTCCCTGATACACAACTGATCCTGTATTTAACGATGAACTACTCAATAAATTGCGGGCTTCATCAAGGGTTAATCCGGTTAAATCAGGCAATGAAACATCACCTTGTCCTAACCCATCTCCTAATACCAAATCAACGATGGACCCTTTGGCAATTTTATCTCCTGCAGAAATATCTGTATTGTTATACAACTGTTGCAATACTACGTTTTGAGCAATATCAGGTTTGTATATTAAACGACCCGGTTTGAGTCCTATGCTTTGCAACATTACCTGCGCCTGCCTTAGCGAGACATCAATAAGATTTGGCATATTCACCAAAGGAGCATTTGTACTGTTTAAGGTCAGATAAATCACCCGACCTTCTTTTACTTTTGATTGGGGAGAAGGATTTTGGTCGAGCACACTGTTTTTGGGTTTATCTTCAAAAAACAGGGAGTCGGTTATCATAAACTTAAGATGTTTGGCATCCAGAATGGAGATGGCATCATCAATAGACAAACCCGTGATATCGGGAACAGTAAGTGCTTCTCCGTGGCGGGTTGTGCGGTTGAGCACCAGCGAAACGCCCGTAAGCATCAAAACAACCACCACAAATACGGCCAACAGATTAGCCGATAGAACTTTAATAAATTGCATCATCTTGGTCAAATAAACATAAATACGGTTGAATCACAAAACCTGAACCGTAAGATTACAATGACTTTCAGGTGAACCAATTCATTACAATCTCGAATAAGCATGATAAGGCTTTGTGTCCTAATGTACAAGGAAAAAGTTGCCATCAGGGCTCCAAGACACAAAGTTTCACCAAGGCCAAGTCGTGCGTATTCTTCGTGCTCTTTCATCTTTCTTTTTTTGGAGTCTTCGTGTACAAGGAAAAAACCGCCTCCAGGGCTCCAAGACACAAAGTTTCACCAAGACCAAGTCCTGCGTATTCTTTGTGCTCTTTCATCGTTTTTCATTCACCGAAGCCTTGTCGTAGGAGAACTTCGTTCCCGCGCCTGCCGCTGGTGGCGATTGCGAGGAACAACTTCTCAATCCAAGATAATGAAATTCGGAAACCAAATGCAAACCTTAAGCGGTTAGCACCACTTGCGACAGACGCATATTACCGGTAGTTTTTCCTTTGTCTTGAGGGAATTAAATACGTCAAAAGGTCGTCTTTGAGGTAGCTATTTATATTGTCAAGAAATTTCTTTCTTAATGTTGTATTGTTATAAATAACGGCAGGGTTGGACATGTCGTGATAAAAATAACTTCCATCAAAAAATAGAGAAAAGTTATTATGCTTGTCAATCATAATAATGTTTGAAGCATATGCGTGATCAATCCAATAATTTGGTTCTTTAAGTCTATCATTTATGAGGAAGTCTTTAATAGAATAAAAGTATTCAAAAAAATTGGAGTCTATTTTTAAAGTGGCATAATCGAAGCAATCGTCTCTGACAGTGAAAAATGTTTCATTGTTTTTTTGCCAGATAAAGTAATAGGCATGGTTCCAGGAGGGATTATGACACTTTTCATCATTGTCTTTGGGAAATACGCACCCCCAACAATATTCTGTATAAATAAATAAGGTGTCAATTTTTTGCTGTTTGAAATGCTTAAGTTCAGGCTCGATAACTCTGTCAAAGGAGTTAAAAAGTGTTGTGTCCTTCCAAATGTCTTGCGCTTTTAAATTAGCGGTGACAATTAATGTTAAAATTAGGGTTACAATTGTCTTCATAAAATTACCGGTAACTTAGTATACAAAAAATTGCCATTAGAACTTCTTTACCCTCTCCTGACCAAATTCAAGAATGGCATCAATAAATTCATACGGTTTATAACCGTTTAGTGCACACTGATGAAAGATAGCAGTAGCAGGGGTCATGCCCGGTAATGAATTCACCTCAATAAAAATAACTTCGGGTTTATTCCGTTTGTTGATGCGCACAAAAGCATCAATGCGGCAATAGCCTTCAACCTTTAACAACCTGGCTCCTTCAACCAATACCCGTTGCACTTCTTTACTGATGGCATTGCGCACAGCCGGAGTTTTATGGTAACGTGCCGGTGTAATATTTTGCCCCTGTCCGGCTAAGAATTTTTCTTCTAAAGATAGGATTTCACTTTCGGCCAGGGTTTCGGATGGTTCAAAAGATTCATAAACCAGCTTCCCTTTTTTATCGTAGCGGGTGAGCATGCCTCCTGTTACTTCGAGGAAATGTGCTGCATTGTTCTTATCGACAAACTTCTCAACCAAAAAATAATTTTTCTTTGGAAACTCCTCCTTCGGTTTTAATCCAAGGCGATTTGCTAACGCTGCGCTGATAGCCAATTGCGGACGAAACACTCCTTCGGCATAGTTGAGCAGCTCCTGTTTATTTTTTATTTTTTTAACAGCCGAACTGCAACCGTCATCCGCAGGTTTGGCAATCAGCGGATAGCCTATTTTTTCAATTTCGTCAATGATTTGTTTACTGTTTTTAGCCCATTTGTCTTCATATACCAAATATTGATCGGCCACTAAAAATCCGTGTTTGTGCAACAACTGATTGGTGGTGTATTTATTGATGGTAATTTGCGAACTCTCCACACCCGAACCGTTAAACGGAATTTTGTATTTGATAAGTTCTTTTTGTACGGTACCATCTTCGCCCGGACGACCATGTAAGCCGATGAAAACCATATCTGCTAACTTCGATAACTCTTTATAAGTTATTTGTTTCGGTTCAAACAAATTGGCTTCGTTGCCATACTTATCAATGATGGGTTTACACTCAGCAATAATTTTATTGATGATGGGCGCACGTTTAAAATGTTCTGCCTTTTCCCTGATATCATCAGCATTGTCTTTCAGCATCACGTTAATCGGAATAAGATATAACTGATGCGCCTGATCGTTGCCTGTAACAAAAACCGGGAATGGTTGATACTTGGCTGATGAAGCCAGCTTCTCATAAATATTCCGTCCGCTTTCAACCGATATATGACGCTCGGTTGAATAACCACCCATAAAAACGGCCACACGTTTTTTATCTTTTTTATGCGACTTATTGCTTTTAATTGCTGCATCCAGTTGCTGCAGCAAGCCTTTGTATTGATGATGAACAGGCAAAGTATCCACCCGCTCGCTTAGTGAGGTTCTTAAAATATAGGTAAGAAACTGAGATGGATTTAAACCAATCTCGGCTGCCTGATGAAAGAAAAATGATGATGGCATCATGCCCGAAGTGGTATTCGGATCGTTAAGAAACAATTCCCCCTTGCCATTGATAAATCCATCAATACGGGCATATACGTTGAAGTGAAAAAACTCAAACAACTCTGCACATGCTTTGCGAATCCGCTGAACATCTTTCTCCGGTAAGTCAATCGGAGTGATTTTACGCGATAAGCCCGGCAAATATTTTGAGCGGTAATCATATACTTCTTTGCCTTTTACAATCTCGGTAGGCGGTAAAGCCACAGATGTTCCGTCTTCATTCTTCAGTACAATACACGAAAACTCCCGGCCTTCGATAAACGATTCAATCAAACATTCTGTTTCGCTGTAAACACTTTCCAGCATCACTTCTGTATGTGTTTTCAGGTATCTATCCAAAAATGCAATCAACGTATCGGGATGGTAAATAATTTTACCATTGGCAAGCAATGGCAATCCAATTCCTTCTTTTACATCGCTCAACTTTTGAATAAATGCAATACGCTCAGCGCTTTGTTTTGATTTCCACTCATCAGCCGAAATACGCTGCATGAAAAAGCTTTTGTATATAGCCTGTTCAAAGTTGTCAAAGTTTTTATCACTGATAACACTTACACCCACCGAAGAACCCTGGTTTGCAGGCTTTACCACAAATGGCAAACCTACTTCACGCTGCATTTGTGTAAAGTATTTCTTGCGGTCACCCGTCAGCCATTCCGATTTGCGAATCGAACTCCATTTAGGTGTTGCAAAACCGGATTGCTGCATCAAACTTTTTTGCACTTTTTTGTGCATACCGATAGCCGATGGCAAAATGCCCGAACCTGTATATGGAATTTGTTGCCACTCCAGTAAACCTTGTATGGTTCCATCCTCACCGAAACTTCCATGTAACGCCAAGAATGCAATATCCATGTATTTGCTCAACTCATCAGGCTTGAGTATTTTACCCAGTGCTGAAGCCATCTTACGACCGTTGTCGGCATAAGCTTCTTCAATGCTTTCGGCATATACCTGAATATTATGTTTATTATTTTTGAGGTATTGTACCGGAGGATAAAAATCACGGATACTTCCTTTATAGATAAAATGCCAGTCGAGCAGAATGAAGTTATTGAAGCTGTCCACAAAAACCGGAACGGCCTCAAACAGCGACTTATCCAGATTATCATATACGGTTCTGCCACCTGCAAAACTTACTTCACGCTCGCGGGAGTTGCCGCCAAAAAAAATACCTGCTTTTATCATGTGCTGAACTTTTACCCTATGAAGAGGGAACCCACTTCATGGCTTGACAAATATATAGGTTAACGGTGATTTTAAACACTGTGGATATGTTTGCAAAACATGGCATGATGTATGTTTTATTGGCAAAAACAATATATTTGACATCCCTAATTCTAAATCTAATGAAGAAATTATTCGCATTACTCCTCATCTGCATTTCGGCATCAACCTGGGCACAATCCGGAAGTCAAACAATGCCCGATATCACACTTAAAGACCTGAATGGTAAAAACGTAAATGTTGCCGACTATTCTAAAAACGGTAAAATAACCATTATCTCATTTTGGGCAACCTGGTGTACCCCGTGTAAAAAGGAGCTAAACAACCTCAATGATTTATACGATGATTGGAAGGAAAAGTACAATGTTGTTATTGTTTCGGTTTCAACCGACAACTCACGTAATGTACCTAAAGTAAAACCTTATGTTGATGGGCAAAATTGGGATTTTGATTGTTTGCTGGATGTAAACGAAGACCTTAAACGTGCCATGAATGCCGTTTCCATTCCTTTTACACTTTTATTGGATGCTAATGGAACTATCGTTTACACACATACCGGTTACCTAGAGGGAGACGAGTTTGTGTTGGAGGAAAAAATCAAATCGTTGATGGCTGCTAAAAAATAAGCATCAACAACTAATAAACGAAAGAGGCTGTATCATCATTTGATACAGCCTCTTTTTTATTTAGATAGGTTGTCTCCTTACAACTGCCTTCGACCATCCACTACATGGAGCTCAGGCAGCCATAGTGTTATGCTCCTCCATATTAACACTATCAACCAATCAACATAATTAACAAATTAATACGCATAGAAGGAATAAAACCCGCGGCTTCCATTTGCGTACAACCCTTCGATGAGTATTTGCCCGCGTACTTTTTCAAAGTCTTTGATAAACTCCTCGGCACTGGTATATTCTTTACGGTTAAACGAGGTGATGATAAAATCTTCGGGAATACCCATCCCTGCAAATTTCCCCTGACGGATATTGCTCACCTTGATACCCGATTTGATTCCATATTTCTCAAGCTCTACTTTAGATACAGGTTGAAAATCGGCTCCAAGCGAAGTTGATGTAACAGTGTTTTTGCGCATGATAGCCGTATTACCTTCCCGGTTAATCAGTTTCACATACACTGCGGTTTCTTTACCGGAGCGCAACACACTAAACTTCACCTTATCACCCGGACGGGCATAACTGATTTGCTCATCAAAAATAGCTTTGCTGTCAATCGGTTTTTCGTTCACCTTCACAATCACGTCACCGGCTTTAATACCAGCCTGATCGCTCGGCCCTTCGGCCAATACCGACAATACATACACCCCAAGATTATCATTGATATTGAGTTTATCGGCCAGAGTGCCATCAATATCTTTCACTTCCAACCCGGTGAATCCACGTTGAACTTCATTAAATTCAACCAGATCCTTAATAATTTTTTGTACAATATTCACCGGAATCGCAAATCCATATCCATTATACGAACCGGTATTGGATGCAATAGCCGTATTGATACCCACCAGCTCTCCTTTGCTGTTCACCAACGCTCCTCCACTGTTTCCGGGATTGATGGCCGCATCGGTTTGAATGAATGACTCAATCGGGAAACGGCTGTTTACAATATTAATATTGCGCCCTTTAGCACTCACAATACCTGCAGTTACTGTTGAGGTGAGGTTAAACGGATTGCCCACAGCCACTACCCATTCACCAATTTTTACATCATCGCTGTTGCCAAAAACAATATTGGTAAGATTGGATGCCTCAATTTTAATCAAGGCTAAATCGGTTGATGCATCTTTACCAATCAATTTAGCTTTATATGAATGTTTATTATTGTTGGTAATCACCTCTATCTGATCTGCATCTTTAACCACATGCAGGTTGGTAACAATATATCCGTCTTTGCTGATGATTACACCCGAACCAGAACTGGTAACCGGACCACGTTGTCCGAAGAAATCCATATTGGACCAAAAATCAAAAAACGGATCGGTTGTAGCTTGCTGTTGCCTGCTGATGGTTTTGATAAACACCACGCAAGGTGTAGCAACCTGCGATGCTTCCACAAAATCGGAGGCCATTGCCTGACGATAATTTACCTGATTAATCGTTGACTCATTTTGAGCAGAAGTTCCACTTGCCTGTTGGAGTACAACCCTATTGGGTAATAACACATGAAAAGTAAATGCCCCCAAAATACCACTGGTAAACCCCAGTGCAATCATCCACATTGTTTTTCTCATATACTTGAATTGCTAAATTTAGTTTTGCGTTGGCTCCATTCCGGGAATAACAACCTTGGTTCGAATGGTAAATACCTGTTCCGAATGTTTCGGATCGTTTGTTATCACCGTTATCTTACGTGTCACATCCCTATGCATACGTTTAGTATTTAACGTCACAATCAATTTTCCTTTGCTACCTTTTTTGAGTTTATCTTTTTCAAAACGAGCCGTCATACATTTACAGTCGCTATAATATCCTTTAACAAGTAAATCCGACTTCCCTTTATTCTCCACTAAAAACTCATACACCCCTATTTCACCCTGATACAACTCGGCTATTCTACCATCTGTACTATCACTTACAAATACAGGAGCATCAGCCTTTTCTTGAGGAGTCAATTTATCAAAATTCTGAACGATGTTTGATTTTATCAAAAACGTCTTTGTGTGTTCCGTTTCATCGTTTGTTATCAGTTTTAGTGTGTCCACGCGTGGGCCATAGCCTTTGCATAAAGCTCCATTAAACGTAAACAACAAATCATCACCTCCGGATGGAAGAATAATCTTATTCCTGACATCCCCTGATACCGGATAAGGGGTTATCACATTTCGAATCGTCAAGGATTTGGATGAAGGATTGTATACGCTCAAATAAATTGTATCAATCTTGTCTTCCTTCATCTGCGGTAATACCAATTCTTTGTTCGAAAACCGAACCGAACCGATTTGATAAGGAAAAGCTGCGAGCAATTCTTTATTAGGCGATCCCACGGAACCCTCTACTGTTAAAACATACGTTTCAGGCAATCCGTTTGTAACAACGGTTAATGTTCTTGAAAACGGTCCCTGACGATCCTTAGGGTCGAATATTGCTTTAACGTATCCTGATTCACCCGGATTAACCGCTGTTTTGGTATAGTCGGATGTTGTGCATCCACAACTGGTCAAAATTTGAAGAATACGTATCGGCCCTCTTCCTGTATTCGTAAATCTAAACACATACTCTGCGTTTCCTTCCGTTTCGATGATGGTTCCGAAATTGTGTATTGGTTTCTCAAACTTTAACGTTCCCCCACCGGCAAAAACCGTTGAAGCAAACAATATTAAGCTCAAAAAGAGCGAAGTGTATTTTTTCATAAATAAAGTATAATTGTAATAATATGACGTTTAATCACGCCATAAAGTTGCACAATTTTCTCTTAAAAATTATGCCAAAATAAAGCTGTCTGCATCATTGGCAGCAGGGAAAGCCGACCGCCATTCCGTTACTTCCTGCTTATGAAGCACAACAGTTGTCAAACCATTGGTATCTGCTACATCCTTTACCCACTCACCGCGAGGGTTGATAAGGCCACTGCTTCCTGTATGATTTATTCCGTTTCCATCTTCACCAATCCGGTTTACCGCAGCCACATAACACTGGTTTTCAATAGCACGGGCCTGTAACAACGTTCGCCAATGGGCAATTCTGCGTTCGGGCCAGTTGGCTGCTATCAAAATGGCATCGTAATCATTTTTGGGAGTACGCCTCATCCAAACCGGGAAGCGCAAATCATAACATACTTGCAATAGCAATTTCCAATCTTTGTAACGAACCACTAACTGTTCATTGCCTGCTGCAAAATGAGAGTGTTCATTGCCCATCCTAAACAGGTGGCGTTTATTGTAATGAGTAGATGTTCCATCCGGATTCATCCAAATGAATCTGTTGTAAAACATTTCGTCTTCACTAATCATAACGCTCCCGCAAACAGGCACTTGCAATTGTTTAGCCTGCTCACGCATCCAGTTTACACCTGCACCGTCCATTCCTTCAGCCAATGTAGTATTCATTGAAAAACCGGTGGTAAACATTTCAGGCAATACAACCAAATCAGTTGATGCAACGCCTTTAAGTAGTTCCTCAAAATGATTGAGGTTGGCTTGTTTGTCTTCCCAAAACAAGGTGGTTTGAACCAATGTTACCCGAAGTTCGCTCATATCTTAAGTAGTTTTTCGGCAGCCTTTTCCAATGTTTCATCACTCTTGGCAAAACAAAAACGCAATACGTGATTATCGTTCTGTTTATGGTAAAAAGAAGAAACCGGAATGCTGGCAATTTTATGTTCTTTGGTCATTCGTTTGGCCAAATCCAAGTCTTTCTCTTGGGTAATTTTTTGATAGCCCATCAACTGAAAGTAGGAACCCAAACAAGGCAAAAGTTTAAACCGGGAACCTTTCACCAGCTTCTGAAACGTGTCACGTTTTTCCTGGTAAAACCGGTTAAGTTGCAGGTATGCATCTTTGTCGGTAATATAATCGGCCAGGGCATACTGCACAGGTGTATTGACACTGAATGCAATAAACTGATGAACTTTTCTGAACTCCACCATCAGGTTGGCCGGGGCCAATACGTAGCCCATTTTCCAACCCGTGGTATGATAGGTTTTCCCGAACGATGAAACAATGATGCTGCGTTCAGCCAGCTTCGGGTAACGTGCTACACTTTGATGTTCGAGGTGATCAAAAATAATATGCTCGTATACTTCATCACTTAAAATTACAATTTCTGTTTTATCAACAATCTTCTGCAACTTGAGCATATCCTGTGCGCTCAAAATCGTTCCGGTTGGATTGTGTGGCGTATTGATGATAATCATTTTGGTTTTATAACTCACCAACCGTTTCAATTCATTCCAATCCACTTTATAATCGGGGAACTTCAGTTCAAAAAACACCGGACGACCACCATTGAGTTCGATGGCAGGAACATACGAATCGTAACAAGGTTCGAGTACGATTACCTCATCGCCTTCGCGTACAATGGCACTGATGGCCGCATACAAGGCATGTGTAGCTCCGGGTGTAATAGTAATTTCGGTTTCGGGATTGTACACTGCCGAATACAATTGTTCTGTTTTTTCGGCAATACGTTCGCGCAAAGCCATCACACCCGGCATTGGGGCATATTGGTTCATCCCTTTGTGCATATACTGATGCACAAGATCGACAAGTTTGGGAGAACACGAAAAATCAGGAAAACCCTGAGCAAGGTTAATCGCTTTATGTTCGTTGGCCAAAGCCGACATCACCGTAAAAATGGTGGTTCCCGTTTTGGGGAGTTTTGATTTGATGCTACCCGGAAATTCCAAAGCTATCTATGTATTTGTTTACGATTGTAAATTACAACCTTCCAATCATCTAATTGATAAAAATTGTTTAACCAAACGCGTAAACCTGATAATCAAACAAAAAAATCCCGGAAGTGACTCCCGGGATTTCCAATATCTAAAATTAAACTTAAGCAATCTTCAATGCACGAAGTTTTGCTTCCAGATCTTTGTTCACAGGAGCCAAAGGTAAACGCACCGTGGTTTCGCATAAGCCCAGTTGATTCAAAATCACTTTGATACCTCCCGGACTGCCATCTGCGAAAATCAGTTTGGTGGCATCGTACAGTTCGTAATGCAATTTGCGGGCTTCTTCAAAGTTACCGGCCAATCCCAAACGTACCATATCACTAAACTTGCGCGGATACGCTTGTGCAATCACCGAAATAACGCCTGTCATGCCCATGGCAACAAAAGGAAGTGTCAGGTTATCATCACCTGAAATAACGGAGAAATGAGCCGGTTTGTCTTTTAAAATATCCATGAACACTTCCGGATTTCCCGAGGCTTCTTTAACAGCAATAAACTTTTTTGAAGCATTGGCCAACCTCAGGGTTGTAGCCGCGCTGATGCCCGCTCCGGTACGTCCCGGAACATTGTATATAATGATTGGCAAAGGTGCTACCTTTTCCAATTCCATATAATGTAAGAAGATTCCTTCCTGATTGGGTTTGTTGTAATACGGACTTACCGATAAAATAGCGCTGTAACCGGTGGCATCAAACGATTTCATCGCTTCTGCAACTTCACGTGTATCGTTTCCACCTATACCGGCTACCAACGGAATACGTCCTGCTGCTTTTTCGGCCACGAACTTAAACACCTGCTTCTTCTCTTCCTTGTTTAAAGTTGGCCCTTCACCTGTAGTTCCAAGCACCACCAGATATTCCAACCCACCTTCGATGCAGTGGTTGACGATTTTTTCGAGAGCCGGAAAATCAATGGAAAAATCAGCTTTAAAAGGCGTTACTAACGCTACTCCTGTACCTTTCATATTGTTTGTATTTCGTATTGTTTGTTGAGAGCCAACAGGCTCTAGTTAATGTTCCGCAAATAAAAGTCGATTTGCTCAATCAAAAAAGCCAGATCAGTGCGATTTCCAGTATCCAGCATAAAATCATAATAATCCAATCCGCCCTCAATATGAGGACCTACCCTGTAACGAGCCTTACTGTAGGCCGCAACAGCCTGCATGGGCAATATGGGTTCGTGGTATAAATTGAGCAATACATCAAACTCCAGTTGCAAAAACTGTCCAATCTTTCCTTTAATGGGCAGGTTGACACCATTTAGTTTCTCTTTCCAGAAAAACTCAGAGTTGAGCATAAACTTTCTGTCGTGAGGCAATTCTTTCAAATCAACAAAACCCATCATAAATACTTTTTTGCCTTCGGCCCGCAAGCGGTTGGCATAAGCGGCCACGGTTTGCTCATTATCTTTTGATTCGGCATTGTATACAATACCAATATGCCCAACCTGATTAAACGGGATGCGTTTGCGCTTCATCCGCTTGCCTTTGAGTTCCCGTTCGAGTTGCCAGCGCCCTATATAGTTTTTTAAATCTTCGATCAATTTCATGTGATGGTTTTCAATCAACAGTACCTGTTGATGGTGTTCAAAGGTAGGATGATTTCGGACAAGAGTTGCAATTCATTGCAACTCCTCCTACACGAACGGACAGCGAGCTCCGCTATAGCGGAGCTCGCGAGAAGAAGAGTTATTGGGGTTTCACCCCAAACCCGACTTACTTTTTTTCTTGATAAAAAAAGTAAGCAAAAAAATCAAGACTGATAAGCCTGTCTGGAAACACTATTGCCCCTTGCATTCCCCGCCTGTGGAGCCGCCCCTACGAAGTCTTATGAGAGAAGGGGCTCGTCACAGGCTTACTATAGCCAAACCCAATGCAAGTTGCAAGTGTTCCTGGCGACATGCTTATAGGTCAGTCCCACATTCAAGCATTATGGCACTTATTGAAATTTCGAGTTCGAAGTATTCGACATTCATCATTTCCTCTTCTTATTTTATCATCCCCATAAACTCCTCTTCGCTCACAATCGGGATATTTAAGTCCGTTGCTTTTTTGAGTTTCTCGGGACCCATTTTATCGCCCGCAATCAGGTAGTTGAGGGATTTGCTGATGCTGCCCACATTACGACCTCCGTTTACTTCAATCATTTTTTTCAATTCATCACGACTGATGGAGAAGGTGCCCGATACCAGAAAACTTTTTCCTTCCAGTTTATTGGTACGCTCTACGCCTTCTTCCTCTACAACCTCCAATTGCAAACCGTATTCTTTCATTCGCTCACACATATTGCGGTTGGTTTCATCAGCAAAAAACTTAACAACTTGCTCCGCAATTTTTTCTCCGATTTCGTAAATGCCTGCTATCTCTTCTTTGGATGCAACAGCAAGTTTATCAAGCGAGATAAAATGACGGGCCAGCTTTTTGGCAACCGTCTCTCCCACCATGCGTATACCTAAAGCAAACAAAACCCGCTCGAATGGAATTTGTTTGGATGCTTCGATGCCTTGCAAAATATTGACAACCGATTTCTCCTGTAATGAACGTTTGCTGAATGTATCCTTCTTTTCGTTGTACGTTTCAAACTCCAGTCCCACAAGCTGCTCAGCCGTGAGTGTATACAAATCGGCATACGTAGCAATCAAACCTTTGGTGTATAAACCGGTTATTGTTTCTGCTCCGAGGCTGTCAATATTCATGGCTTTACGTCCCACAAAATGTTCAATCCTGCCAATCAACTGAGGTGTGCATCCGTTTTCATTGGGACAATAATGCACCACTTCACCTTCTTTGCGAATCAGGGTTGTTCCACATTCAGGGCATTGGGGTTCATATACAATTTTCACGGCATCAGCTTGTCGTTTCGACAAATCAACAGCCGTAATCTTTGGAATAATTTCCCCTCCTTTTTCAACAAATACCCAATCTCCTTCATGTAAATCCAGCCGGTCCATTTCATCGGCATTGTACAAGCTGGCACGTTTTACGGTTGTACCTGCAAGCTGCACAGGCGTAAGGTTTGCAACCGGAGTAATGGCTCCTGTTCTCCCTACCTGATACGTTACTTTTTCGAGTCTGGTAAGCGCGCTTTGAGCTTTGTATTTATAGGAGATGGCCCAACGCGGATTTTTAGCCGTGAAGCCTAACTCCTGTTGCTGCGCATAACTGTTTACTTTGACAACCACCCCGTCAATATCATAACTCAGCGTTTCGCGTTTAGCATCAAATTCATGTACAAAATCCATTACTTCGGCAATGGAATGGCATAAGCGCGTGTTCGGACCAATCTGGAATCCCCACTGTTGTGCTTTTTGCAAACTGGCAAAATGTGTTTGTGAAACCGCTTCATCGGTATAAATAAAATACAAAAAACAATCGAGGGGACGTTTAGCAACCTCTCGTGAGTCCTGCATTTTGAGTGTTCCCGAAGCGAAGTTGCGCGGGTTTTTATACAAGCGTTCGCGTACTTCATCCTCATCATACCCTTTTGCTTCCAGCTCTTTACGGTAAGCTTCGTTAAGGTTTTCAAACGTTTTGCGGTGCATTAAAATCTCACCGCGTATTTCAAACGTATCAGGGTAATCGCCCGGAGGCAATTGGTGCGGAATGGTTTTAATGGTTTTGACATTATTGGTTACATCATCGCCCAATACGCCATCACCACGGGTTACGGCCCTTACCAGCTTTCCTTGTTCATAAGTGATGCTGATGGCCAGCCCGTCAAACTTTAACTCCACCACATATTCAACCGCTTCTTGTCCCAAGCCTTTGCGCACACGTTCATCAAACTCATTCAGTTCCTGCTCCGAATAGGTATTGCCTAAGCTGAGCATCGGGTACTTGTGTTTTACCTGAACAAATTCTTTGGTGATACTACCACCCACTTTCCGGGTTGGCGAATCGGGATGTACCAGATTCGGGAACTGTTGTTCGAGCACTTCAAGCTCTTTCAGCAATACATCAAAATCAAAATCCGGGATCGTAGGTTTGGAGAGTGTATAATAGTTATAGTTGTGCTGTTGCAGTTGGTGCGTAAGTTGATCGATGCGTATTTTGGCTTCCGGTTCGTTCATGCGGCTGCAAAATAGTATTTTGATTGCCGAGATAAAAAAGCATTTTTGTGATATGCGATTCTTTGCCCTTACTACCCTGTGGATATGTTTGTATTCGGTTGTGAAAGCCCAAAGCTCTTATATACCGCTTGGCTCATACAGCATGCATATTTTAGACCGCATGGAGATTAAACAGGGACGGCTGGCCACTCCTGATGAATTTAACACAACAACAAAAGCCTACCAGCGTCACCGAATTGCTCATTATGCAGATAGTTTCAACACCGATTCAACGCCTTTGAGTCCGCAGGATTTGTTTAATCTTCAGTATCTTAAAGATGACAATTTCGAATTCAGCTCATCAACTGCAACATTATCAAAAAAATATTTTAAGAAGTCGGGAATATATAAGCACAAAGCGGCTTTATTTGACGTACAGATACCTGACTTTACATTAGTTGTTAACCCTGTATTATACTTAAAGAATGATTATGACCAACAACTGTCAGACAAGAGGGCTTATTTGATTAACCGTGGAATAGAAATACGCGGAACACTCTCAAAAAGTATCAGTTTTTACACACAAATAAGCGAAGAGATTCACAAGATGAATACGTGGAATCTGGAGTATTATAGGGAGCACGGAGTAATAGCCGGGCAAAACCTGATTTACACTGCAGGATATACTCTGGGGGCAAACCCTATTCTGAATTATTGGAGTGGATCCGGATATATTGTCTATCAGCCAAACAAATATTGGGATCTGCAGTTTGGACATGGTCAGAATAACATCGGAGACGGTTACCGGTCGTTGATGCGGTCAAATTTTGCTTCAAACAGTTTATTTATGCGTTCCAATGTTCGTATCTGGAAAATAAACTACACGAATATCTGGGGGAGTCTGTACGACTACAAAGCTCCAATTTTTGCCGGTAGGGACCAAATTGTAAAACGTCATTATTATGCCACCACACACGCCAGCATAAATATCACCAAACGATTAAACATTGGGTTATTTGAAACCACCGTATTTCAGCGTGACAGCGGATATGAAAAACAAGGATATGATCTTCAATACCTGAATCCTATTATTTTTTACAACTTAATTGAGGATGCCCTAAACAGTCCTGATAAAAACATTTTAGGATTGAACTTTAAATACAATTTTGCAAAACATGTGTCAGTGTACGGGCAGGCTGTAATTTCGGAACTTAATTTCGATAACCGCCTGAGTAAAAAAGGGTGGTGGGGAAACAAGGAATGTTATCAGATAGGCATTAAATACATTGACATGTTTAATTTAAGCAATATTGACCTGCAACTTGAGTACAATCAAGCCAATCCATACTCATACACTTCATTTGATGCCCGAAATGCCTATGTAAATTACAACCAAAGCATGGCACACCCTTATGGAGCAAACTTTAGAGAAGGTATTGGTATTATTCGATACCAACCCAAGCCCAAACTCTTCATTACTGCAACTTTTATGTACAGCATTTTTGGAAATGATACCAATGGAAGCAACTGGGGCAAAGACATCACCTTAAGCTATATTACACATCCAAAAGAATATGGAAATTATATTGGTCAGGGCATAACAACCAAATTGTATATTAACTCGCTTATGTTCTCACTTATGTTTAAACACAATCTTTTCTTTGATGTACAATTCACTTATCGCAATCAAACCAGTGAATTAGCCATATTTGAATCTAAAACATATAATGCAAGCGTTGCATTGCGTTGGAACATTGCAATGCGACAATGTGATTTTTAAAGCTGCCGTAAACCATTAACTTGCATCTATGCGTAAGCTACTTCTACTCGCCTTTGCCATAACACTTTTGACATCATTGAGTGTGGTGGCCCAAAGTTCATACGTTCCATTAGGCTCTCAGAGCATGCACATGCTCGACCGGATGGAGATTAAACAAGGCAGACTTGCTACTCCGCAAGAGTTTAGCACCACCACCAAAGCATACAAACGTATGAGCATTGCCCGGTATGTAGATAGCTTTGATATCACTTCGGCCAAACTGAGCACGGTTGATTACGCGAACCTCAGCTACCTGCAAACCGACAATTTTGAATACTCTAATTCAGAAAACACCCGCACCAAAAAGAGTTTATGGAATACCGGAATCTATAAACACAAAGCCGCCTTTGCCGATTATACCGAAGGAGATGTGGCCATCATCTTCAATCCCGTTACCTATCAAAAATTTGAATACGATAAAAACCAGGACGAAGCTTTGTGGTATAATAACCGCGGTATTGAAATGCGCGGACGAATTGGAAACACCTTGGGATTTTATACACAGGTGAGTGATGTGATACACAATGCCAATACGTGGGATAAGGCCTTTTATGACAAAGACTCGGTGATACCGGGGCAGGCATTTTTAAAAACCACCGACAAAAAAAACTTCAGCTACTGGCAGGCCAGCGGTTATGCTACGTTTCAGGCAGGTAAATATTTCGATTTTCAGTTCGGACATGGGCGCAATTTTATTGGTAATGGATACCGCAGTCTGATGATGAGTGATTTTAGCCGCGACCATTTGTTTTTGCGGGTGAATACCAGGGTATGGAAAATCAACTATACCAACATCTGGGGACAGATGTATGATTATGTGCGTCCGGGACAGTCGCGCCTGCCGAAACGCCACTATTATGCCACCACACATGCAAATATCAATGTAACCAAACGTTTAAATATCGGATTGTTTCAAACCATTTCGTTTCAACGCGACAGCGGGTACAGTGACGGTGGTTACGACCTGCAATACCTCAACCCGATTATCTTTTACAAACCCATTGAAAACGGGATGAACAGTCCTGATAAAACCATTATTGGTTTGGATTGGAAATACAACTTTGCAAAACACTTCTCCTTTTATGGGCAGTTTGTATTGTCGGAGTTGATTGTAAAAGAATTAATCACCAACAGTGGATGGGCAGGCAATAAAGCGGCCCTGCAACTGGGTATGAAATATATTGATGTATTCGGCATCTCCAATCTCGATTTGCAGGTGGAACACAACCGGGCCAACCCGTATATGTATACATCCTTCACCTCCAAAAACGCATACGTCAATTACAACCAAAACATGGCGCATCCTATTGGAGCCAACTTTAAAGAAACAATTGTATTGATACGGTATCAACCCACAGCTAAAATGTTTATTTGGGCCAAGGGTATGATGACCACGTATGGAAATGATACCAACGGCAGCAACTGGGGAACCGATATTCGTAAACCGTATTATACGTTTGAGAACGAAGATGGCAATTATATCGGTCAGGGGGTAACCACACACCAGTATATCGGAGAACTGATTCTATCCTATATGTTTTGGCATAATATATTTGTGGACCTGCAAGTGGTATACCGCCAAACCACAAGTGTATTGCCTCAGTTTGAAAGCAAAACCCTCAACCCTGCCATATCGTTGCGATGGAATATGAATACCATCAAATGCGACTATTGAGCGCTGTCGTGTTTATCCAGTAGTTTCATCAGCACATCCATATCTTTGGGATAAGGCGCCTCAACAAAGTATGAGCGATCGCCAAACGTAAAGGCTGTTGAATATGCATGCAGGGCTACACGGCTCATCATTCCTTTTTCATTTTCAAACTTCCCTACTTTAAAATTACGTTTCATGCGCGAGAGCATGGGTGTTTTACCTCCGTACTGCGCATCACATACAATCGGAAAATGCTGAGCCGAAAGGTGAATGCGAATCTGGTGCAAACGTCCGGTTACGGGCTTGCATTCCATCAACGAATAATGTTCCCATGTTTTGAGTGTAGAAACAATGGTTTCGGCTGATTTTCCTTCACGCATATCCACCTTGGCCATTCCGTTCCGGGTAATGCTGAGCGGTAATAAAACAGACTTATCCGTTACCTGCAAAACACCATCTACCACAGCATGGTAAACCTTTGTTACCTCGCGTGCTTCAAAGGCCATGGCCATGGTACGGTATGCCTCCGGGTGTTTGGCAATAATCAATACTCCGGTTGTTTCTTTATCAAGGCGATGACAGAGTTGCGCATCGGCATGGTATTTACGCGCCATGCTCAACACACTTTGTGCCGGAGAAGTGCGCTCATCCAGCGAAGCCAACATAGCAGGCTTGTTAATTATAATCAAATCATCATCCTCAAGCAGAATCAAATCGCGGAATGGCGGTACTTTTTGCATGGCGCAAATATAGACAGAAATGATTGGCGACTGTACAAAAAGAGCCGACACTCTTTCAAATGCCGGCTCTTGCAGAATTTAAAATAACGTATTACCAGATTTTCACACGAATGGAATCCGCTCTGTACATGCCATCACCCGGCTTTACACCAAAGGCTTCGTAAAACTGCGGCATATTCGACAACGGTCCCAATACACGGAATTTAGCCGGTGAATGCGGATCGGTAAGCACCTGCTGACGCAAATACTCCGGACGGGTATTGGCTCTCCAAACCTGTGCAAACCCGATAAAGAAACGTTGCTGAGGCGTGAACCCGTCAATCTTTTTCTGCTCCTTGCCTTTAATGGATAACATATACGCATCATAAGCAACTGTTAATCCGGCAAAGTCGGCAATGTTTTCGCCCAAAGTAAGTTCACCATTCACATTCAAGCTGTCTTCCACTTTAAAGCCGTTGTATTGGTCAACCATCACTTTGGTTCGGGCATTAAACTTCTCCTTATCGGTATCTGTCCACCAGTTGTTCAGGTTTCCTTGCGCATCAAACTTGCTTCCTTTGTCATCAAAACCATGTGAGAACTCATGTCCGATTACCGCTCCGATAGCTCCGTAATTTACGGCATCATCGGCAGCAGGGTCAAAAAACGGAGGTTGCATAATAGCAGCCGGGAATACGATTTCATTCATCAACGGACTGTAGTAAGCATTTATCGTTTGAGGTGTCATGCTCCACTCCGATTTATCAACCGGTTTGCCCAAACGGTTCAAATCGTACTCAAACTCAAACGTTGCCGCACGGTAATAGTTAGCCAGATAACTATCGTATTTAACATCAAGCTTGCTGTAGTCTATCCATTTATCGGGATAACCCAGTTTGCGGTTAAATGAAGCGAGTTTTTCCAATGCTTTGGTTTTGGTTTCGGCACTCATCCAATCCAGTTTTTCAATTCGGGCTTTGAATGCCGCGCGCAGGTTATCAACCATTTCGTTTACACGTCTTTTCGATTCTTCACTAAATGCCACTTTCACATACTCTTGTGCAACCAACTCACCAATAAGGTTATTAGCCGAATTTACCGAACGTTTCCAGCGAGGCTTTTGCTCTTTGGTTCCGGTTAATACCGTACTGTAAAAACGGAATGATTCTTTTGCAAACGCATCACTCAAATATGAACTGGCTGTGCGGAGGGTTTTCCATTTATAATAATTGCGAATGGTGAAAATTGATTCCGAACCCAGAATGGTATTAAGCTCTGCAAAAAAATCAGGTTGCCCAACAATAAACACATTTTGGTTTTTAGCCGACAAACCTATTTGATTAAAATACCCTGTCCAGTTAATGTTCGGATAAGCCGACTTCAACTCATCAAGCGTTCGCTTATTGTATGTTTTATCCGGGTCACGTCTTTCTACACGTGTCATTGAAGCCTTGGCCAAACGGGTTTCGAGGGCCAGAATACTTTCAGCGGTTTGGGTTGCCTCGTCAGTACCAATGCCCATTAGCTTAAACATATTGGCAACGTAAATCACATACTCCTTACGGATTTTTTTCGACTTTTCGTCATCCTTCAAATAGTAATCACGATCCGGTAAACTCAGTCCGCCCTGCGACAAATAACAAGTGTATTCGTCATTCTTCTTTATATCCTGCCCGACACCGAAACTAAAAAATGTAGAAATTCCTTTGTGGTGCATCTCTCCTGCATACCGAATGGCATCTTTTTGATCCGGGATAACGGTAATAGCTGCCATATCTCTCATCACCGGTCCAAAACCTTCTCTTTCAAGCTTTGCAGTATCCATGGCAATTCGGTAAAAATCACCTATTTTTTGAACATTGGATCCCTCAACAGGATCAGGTGTATTGGCTGCATTCAGTAAAATGGTATGCAACAAACCATAATTACGCTCGTCCAAAATATTGAAGCTGGTCCAGCGGCCTTCTGTTTCCGGAACCGGATTGTTTTTCATCCAGCTGCCATTGGCATACTGGTTAAAATCGTTACGGGGATTGGCTTTTTTATCCATCGACTTTACGTCAACACCCTTTTGAATTTCTTTGTACACAAATGCTCCGCCTACCAGCAGAGCAGATGCAGCAATCAGAATAGGTTTTATTTTCATGCGTCAAACATACTAAAGGTAGGGCTGATTCTGAAATACAGAGTACAAATCTCTGTTATCGTCTTCGCCACCAAGCAAAATCACAGGTAACGGGGATGTATTTTTACGGCAGCCTCAAAACTCAGGCTCGATAGCTCCACAATATATAACGCTGGAAAAGCATAAGGCAACTCTATTGTTAAACTATTGCGGTTAGACTCAAGTGCAGACTCATGAAGCAACCGTCCTGTCATATCCAATATTCTGATGCGCAACAACTCTGATCTCATACCATTGCGTTCAATCAGCAAACCTTTTCCATCCTGTGTCATAGCACAACTAAAATCCTTGTTCCCCAATTCGGCAACGGTTGTTTGGGGAATGGGGACATCATTGATTTCAATAACAGAATCCAGTATCCGGGTGCATCCTGACTGATTGGTTACTTCCAGTGAAACGGTATATATATCATTGCCTGAAAAGGTATATTTTAACCGGGGCTGTTCCGACACCAGTACCGATTCCACTTTCCAGCGGTATGCCACAATACTATCTGGCGAAGATGTACCAGAATAGGTAAAAATACGAACGTATGGAATCTGGTAATGCTCACGGCTGACTGAGAAGGCAACATCGGGTAACTGTTTTAACTCCACAAAGGCCTGTTTAGTTACCGAATCTTTCACGCCATTGTATTCCACAACCATCTTCACATCATACACTCCGGGTTCTGTGTAGTGGTGAACAGGATTTAATCTGTTATCTGTAAATCCATCGCCAAAATCCCACCAGATATTATCAACCGTTTGGCTGGATTGGCAAACAAAAAACACATCTGTTGGACCGCAAAGGGTAACGCTGTGGTTGGGCGAGAAATCAAGTGACCGGGCTGATTCTGTATGCAAAATTGCAAACAGCGTAATCAAAAATACAATACTGGTTTTCATGGTTTAATGAATTAAATTGTATATAAAAGAGTCAACTATTACGAATCAAATGTAGCTACACCACCCGGCAATCCACAACAATTTTACACCAAAGGAAAAGCTGATATATAGCGGGTTACCGTTTATCACACCCAAACGGTAAAAGGCTGAAAACGGGGGTTAACAGGAAAAATGATTTTCGGGATATTGTCTGGTTCAGAGAGTGAAAGAGTATTTCCCGCAAATTTCGCAGATCACGAGGCTGTGCTCCAGATCCGTGTTTTCTGTGAGCTTTATCCTCCATTGATTTTCTCCGTGCGAAATGGGTTCTCTCTGATCACGAGGCTTTGCTTGCGATGGTGAGTTCACCTCTCCATTTGCACAGATAATCTGCATCCGTGAAATCTGCGGGAACAATCAATTCGTGTTATTGTTAGTTGACATCTTCCCGAGTCAAGTCATACAAGAATATCCTTACCGATAAGAAACCAACAACTCCTGCAATTTTTGGATGCCGCTGGTAGCCTTATCTTGTATAAACGTTATATAAGGAGACGGGCGAAAATCAGGAGAGCCTTTATCAACAATAAACACAGGTGTTCCGGGTTGTGTGTAGCGTAGCAATCCTGCAGCAGGATATACAACCAAGGATGTTCCTATCACCACAAAAATATCAGCGTTTTCGGCAAATGTTATCGCTTCTTCCATTTTAGGTACAGCCTCTCCAAACCATACAATAAAAGGCCGGAGCTGAAATCCATGTTCGCAGGTATCGCCCATTTTAATTTCCCAACCATCAATATCATACACCAAATCCGGGTTGCCTGTACTTTGAGATTTAGTGATTTCTCCGTGCAGATGAATGACGCGGCTGCTTCCCGCCCTTTCATGTAAATTATCAATGTTTTGGGTAATGATGGTTACCTCAAATTCTTTTTCTAATTCAGCTAAAGCCAGATGAGCAGCATTGGGTTGTGCTTCCAATACAGATTTACGCCTGACATTATAAAACTCCTGCACCAGAGGAGCATTGCGCTGCCAGGCTTCGGGAGTTGCCACGTCATACACATTGTATCCTTCCCACAGTCCATCACCATCCCTGAATGTTTGCAATCCACTTTCGGCACTGATACCCGCACCTGTTAATACAACCAAATGTTTCTTTTTCACCTCTTATATGTTTAAATCGTAAACTGACTATCCGGTTAGTAAACTTCTTTTATCCTCTGCACACCCTGTCCCTAAAGGGCACATCCCGCAATTTGCTAAGGGTGGGTTCCTTTCTGGGATGGAGAAAACGAGGGTAGGTTGACATCTTCCCGACAGTCACTAACCGTAAAGGTAAAACACCTTTACCAAATACGCTCAATCATCTATATTTGCTATGCTCACATTTTGATTTACAAATATTTATATCGCCCACTCTTGTTCCTGCTGATTGCATTAGCACAGGTTCATTTTGGATTGTGCAGTATCGTGCAACCTCCATCATCACCTAAAATTAAGCTGATTGAAAACAAAGGACAATGGGACCCACAGGTATTGTTTAAAGCAGCCATACCCGGAGGAGATTTATACATTACCCGAAATGCTTTTGTATATGCGCTGATAGACGAAAAAGCCATGCATGATGTGATGCATGGAACAAGTGATAATATGGCTGTAAAGGGGCATAATTACCGGGTGCGTTTTGTGGGAAGCAATGAATCTATTGGCGTTCAAAAAGAGCTACCCGCTTCCGAATCTTACAATTATTTTTTGGGGAATGACATCACTAAATGGGCTTCTGATTGTAAAGCGTATGAGCGGGTTTGGTTGCGCAATATGTACTCCGGTATTGATGTAGAAGTGGTAGCCGGCAATGATGTTGTTAAAATAAACTACCATATCCACTCTGGCGCAAAAACATCTGATATCCGTTTGGTTTATGAAGGAACAGATGCCATGGCCATTCGCAACAATGCCTTACAAATTGAAACGAGCGTTGCTCAGATTAAAGAAGAAGAGCCTTATGCCTATCAATCAACAGGAACGGTATCTTGCCGGTATTTGCTTTCTGATTCTGTTCTTTCATTTGAAACAAGCAAATACGATTTATCTCAAACGCTCATCATCGACCCCAATATCGTGTTTAGTACATACAGCGGATCAGTTGCTGATAATTTTGGATTTACAGCCACATTCGACACTTCTGGAAATGCTTATGCAGGAGGTACAGTGTTCAGCTCAGGATTTCCGGTAACAACGGGAGCTTACCAACGAACCTTTGCAGGAGGTAGTGGCTTGGGATATGATATGAGCATACTCAAATTTTCGGCAGATGGAACCCGGTTATTGTATGCAACGTATTTAGGAGGCTCATCCAACGAACAACCTCATAGCATTATATGCAACAATGCAGGTGAACTGTATATTTTAGGAACAACCGAGTCGCCCAACTTTCCTGTAACTTCGGGAGCATACGACATCTCTTTTAACGGCAGGGCTGATATTGTTGTTTCCATGTTATCATCCGATGGCAAACAACTTCTGGCATCAACCTATTTTGGCGGCACACTGGATGATGGCATTAACGGAAGGGACCACAGCGCATACGTCTACAATTCATACAACAACCCTCTTGCTTATAACTTTGGTGATTTTTACAGAGGAGAAATCAAACTGGATGCAAATGGCAATGTCGTTATCGCATCAAGTACCTTATCCAGACCTGTCAACGGATTTCCTATTGTAAACGGATTTCAAACCACTTTTGGCGGAGGATACCAGGACGGGTGTATACTCAGGCTGAGTGCCGATTTATCCTCATTGCTTTTTTCAAGCTATTTGGGTGGCAATGGAGATGACGCTTTGTATGGTGTGGCATTCGACAATGCCAATAATATTTTGGTAACAGGTGGAACCAACAGCCGCAATTTGGGTAAAAATCAGGGAACTCTTACCTATCAGGGAGGTATTGATGGCTTTATCGGGAAAATAAGTCCATCCGGGTTCAGCATTCAAAAGGTTGTGTACGTGGGAACATCCTCCTACGACCAATCCTACTTTATAGATGTGGATGCAGATAACCTCATTTACATTACCGGCCAAAGTACCGGAAGCTTCCCTGTTAAAGGCAATGTATACAACAATATAGAAGGCAGGCAGTTTATCAGCATCCTTAACAATAACCTCGATTCGTTTATGTACTCAATGGTTTTTGGAAATGGCGGGGTTGGCGTGAATCTTTCTCCGTCAGCCCTAATGGTTGATAATTGTGGCAAAGTATATGTTTCGGGATGGGGAGGCAGCAGCAATGCTGCTTTTCACAATGAAGTTGAAAGCACCTTCGGGCTGGAAACGACACCCGATGCATTTCAATCGTCAACGGATGGTTCCGACTTTTACCTGATAGTATTATCAAAACACCTGAGCGCACTCAAATATGCCACCTATATTGGCGGCAGCAACAGTTCCGACCATGTAGACGGAGGAACCAGCCGTTTTGACAAACGGGGTATTGTATACCAGTCCATTTGTGCAGGTTGTGGAGGCTTTTCGGACTTGCCAACCACACCCGGTGCATACTCCCGCACGAACAAAGGAAAGCGCCCCAATTCAAACGTTGGAGGTTGCAACAATGCGGTTGTAAAGTTTGGAGCGGATCCTTCGGACAGCCCCCCCACTGTTCGCGATACGATTATTTACCTGACAGCTCAGGACTCGCTGCAATTTAAGTTTACCATTACCGATCCCGATGGAGATTCGGTTAACGTACAATTTACAGGAGCCATACTCAGTCAGGCCGGCAACCCGGCTTCTATCAGCAAAACCACCGGTGCTGATTTTGTAACTGCCACACTCAAATGGAAAACATTATGCAGCAATGCCGGAACAGATACATTTAAGATTTTTATTGAGGCGGCCGACAATGCCTGTTTCACACCAAACCTGTCTCATGCCGTCATTAAAATATTAGTGAACCCTCCTCCTCCTCCCATAGCACCTGTTCCATCTTGCTTAGTTACACTCAATGATTCAACAGTGCAACTCAAATGGAACCCTACAGGAGCGCAACAAACCTATGCTACCTATAAGATATACCGCAAAACAGGAAACAATCCTTTTGCAATGATCTTTCAGTCGGATTCAACCGGAGATACCATGCTTATTGACAAAGCGGCCCACAATCATTTACAGCAAAACGTATGTTATTATATCCAAACCCTGAATGCTTGTGATTCAGTATCCGCTCCTTCACGCATGATGTGTTCGCTGAGTCCGGGCGATTCAACCTTGCCTGTTTTTAATGTTGCCACCGATACGCTGTTGTATTGTATAGCCACCGATACTCTTGATTTTACTTTTATAGCCAAAACCTTTGGCACGCCTGATTCGGTATTTGTAGCCGGAGTCAGTGGCAGTTTGTTTGCTACCGGACGCGTATTGCTTTCCGCTTCAACCAACGACCTCAGAAAAGCCATACTGCATCTGCAATGGAGATCCTTGTGCGGTGATATTGGCGACACGTTTGATGTTTCTGTTTTGCTGCGCAACAACCAGTGTCCGCAATCGCAAACACAAACCGTGCGTATTCGTATATTGGTTACACTTCCTCCTGCCGAAGCACCTCCGGTGATGCAATGCACACGCAGCATCGACTCCCGGTCGGTACTGGTCCGCTGGTCGAAACCAACCCATTCCCGCTACCTGTCACATTATGTTTTGCTGCGCCACAACCCCGATGGAAGTTATACTCATTTGGCTCAAACATCAAGTACCGAAGCTTTTGGATTTACCGACAACCAGTCATTAGATAATGCCACTACCAACTGGTGTTATACGGCTTATGCTGTAAATGTTTGCGGGGTATTGGGCGATACAGCCGAACAAACCTGCACTGTTGACCGTTTGCAGGATTTCCCCGCATCCTTATACATCTACACAACAACCGTGGTTGACAACAAAAATATAATGACTACGTGGACACGCAGCAATGAAAACGACTTCCTGAAATATCGAATCTTGCGCAAAGAAACTTCCTCTCAAGATGAATTTGGATTGTACCGGGAAACTACAAACATCAACGATACCATTTTGGTAGACGGCCAAACGGATGTTCAACGAAATGTTTATTGTTACCGGATCCGGCAAGTGAATGATTGCGGACTGGAAAACTCCGACCAGAATCAGTCATGCAGTATTTTACTCAAAGGTGAATCCAATCCTTTTGTACATAAGATACAGTGGAATGAATTTGACTATTGGCGCAGAGGCGTTGAAAAATATGATATCAGCAGGCAGGATGCAGATGCTCCGGCACAAACTGTGGCTACCAGCGGCTATAAATTTACATTATACACCGATAATCATTTGAATACCGATTATGGACAGTACCACTACACCATTGTGGCCAGCGAATTGCAAACACAGTATACCAGCGCCTCCAATACCATTGAGCTTATTCAGGCCCCTTTATTGTTTGTGCCCAATGCATTTTCTCCTAACGGAGATGGGACTAACGACACGTGGAAACCGGTACCGTCATTTGTAAAAGACTTTAACCTTAAAGTATACGACCGCTGGGGGCAACTGGTATTTGAAACCACCGATAAACACAAATCTTTTGACGGACGTTTAAAAAATCAGGATGTTTCGGTTGATGTGTTTGTATATGTGATAACCTATACCGGATGGGATGGATCAGCCAAGACCGTCAAAGGAAACCTGACTGTTATCCGATAACTATCCGCCTCATTTCCAAGAATATTTAACCTGTAAAATTTCCATTCCGCATTTTCGTTCAAAAATGTACTTTTGCCCATATTCAATAACAGCGCATGGCAGTCTATAAATTTAAAGTATCATTTGAGGATTACGAGGATATTTTCCGCGTAATTGAAATTAAATCGGGTCAAACCTTTTTGGATTTCCACAAGGCCATCCTCGATTCAATCGGGTTTGACCAAAAACAAATGGCCTCTTTTTACATGAGTAATGATTCATGGAAAAGATTTCAGGAAATTACCCTTGAGGATATGACCGATGGTGATGAGCCTGAGAAAAAACTGCCCATTATGAGCAAATCCAAACTCAGCGACTTTATTATAGACCCGCATCAGAAAATGATTTACATCTACGATTTCATCGAGTTGTGGACGATGCAAATCGAGCTTACCGGAATTGAGATTAAAGAAAAGGCCGGACAAACCTATCCATATTGCGCTAAAAAATCGGGACTTGCGCCTAAGCAATACGACAAGGTACAAAAATTCGGTATTGTTGACGACAACGAGTTTGACGAGATCACCAAAAACTACTTAGATAAAACGGAAGAACCCGGAGGTGAAATATCGGATGATGAAGCCGATGAATTCGGATTGTACGAAGACGAACAAGGTGAAGCCGGTGGTGACGAATACTAGCCACACCAACACATGAAAAAACAACTCCTGCTGATGCGCCATGCCAAATCAAGTTGGGATGAACCGGAAATTTCCGACTTCGACCGAACCTTGAATGACCGTGGCCGCAAAGATGCGCCCGATATGGGCAAACGTTTGCTGGCAACAGGGTTTGTTCCTCAGTTAATCGTTTCGAGCACCGCCAAACGCGCACGTAAAACTGCTGGCTTGGTTGCCGAACAGATTCAATACGACACCAAGAAAATTGAGTATGAATCGGATATTTACGAAGCCGATATCTCCGACTTAATTCATATCATTCGCAACTTTAGTGACGAATATACCCGCGTAATGATGGTGGGACACAACCCTGCTTTTACAGGATTGGTTGGTTATTTATCAGACACACTGATTGAAAATCTGCCCACATCAGGTATGGCCTTATTATCGTTTTCAATTGAAAGCTGGAAACAGGTGAACACACAAACCGCTACGCTTAAGTGGTTTGACTATCCCAAAAACCACGATTAGTTACGTGCTTCGACTCCACTCAGCATAATCATACTTTCATTTTACGCGGGTATTCTCGTACTTCGTATGCTCCTCCTATGTCGGAACCACTGGCCACCTTCGTTCATGTTGTGCTACCACTTGCACTCCCCCGCTTGTATACCTACAGGGTTCCGCAAGAGCTGATTGCCGAAACGGCCATTGGCAAACGTGTGGCCGTTCAGTTTGGCAAACGTAAAGTGTATGCGGCCATAGTGCATAGCTTCAGCGAAAAACCACCCAAAGAGTACGAGGCCAAGTATATTTTAGATGTGCTGGATGATACCCCGTTGATTTCCGAACAACTCTTGCGTTTCTGGGACTGGATGGCCACGTATTATATGTGTACTCCGGGCGATGTGATGAATGCAGCCCTGCCGGCCTCCTTCCGTTTGGAAAGTACCACGAGTGTACAGCTCAATCCCGAATGCGATTTGCAAAGTGTGGAGTTGAGCGATAAAGAATATTTGATCACCGAAGCGCTTACCCTCACACCCGAACTCAACCTCGAGCAACTTACCGATATCACGCAGCAGAAAAACATTTTTCCGTTGCTCAAAAGTTTATACATCAAAGAAGTGATTCTGCTCACCGAAGAGCTCAAAGAATCATATACACCCAAAACAACACTTTGCATCCGATTGACTGAGGCATACAGCAAAGAAGAAGTATTGTCGGAACTGTTTGCCAAACTCGAAAAACAACCCAAACAAACGGATGCCCTGCTGGCATTTTTGCACCTTCAACGCGATGAAGCGCATATTGAAAAAAGCAAGCTCATCAGCAAAAGCGGCATCAGCGACAGCTCCCTCAAAACACTGATTAAAAATGGTGTGTTTGAAGTATACCGTTTGCAGGTTGACAGACTAAAAACAGAAGCGATTCCTCCACAGCAGTTTTCGCTCAATGAGGAACAGCAACGTGCCGTCAACGAAACAGATGCACATTTTGCCGATAAGGATGCCGTGCTGCTGCATGGTGTAACCTCCAGCGGTAAAACACATGTGTATGTTCATTATATCGAACAGGCTTTGGCTCAGGGCAAACAGGTATTGTTTCTGTTACCTGAGATTGCGCTCACTTCACAAATTGTGAAACGTATCCAGCGTTATTTTGGCGATCAGGCTGCTTCGTTTCATTCACGGTATTCGCAAAACGAACGTTTTGAGTTGTGGCATAAAATTAAAACCGGAGAGTTAAAAGTAGTGATTGGTGCCCGCTCGGCCATCTTCTTACCTTTTGACAATTTAGGTTTGGTGATTGTAGATGAAGAACATGAATCGAGCTACAAACAACATGAGCCTGCCCCCCGCTACCACGCGCGTGACGCAGCTTTAATGCTGGCGCATATCTGGGGGTGCAAAACCATTTTAGGTTCGGCCACACCCGCGTTCGAATCGTATCATAATGCATTGAACAACCGCTATGGGTTGGTAAAAATGCTGACCCGGTTTGGAGATGTTAAACTTCCCGAAATCATCACGGCCGATATTGCCGAAGATACCCGCACCAAACAAATGAAAGGGCATTTCACCCACATGCTTTTTGGGGCCATCGACAAAGCTGTTGCCCAACACGAACAGGTGATTTTATTTCAAAACCGCAGAGGGTATGCGCCTGTGCTCGAATGCGAAAACTGTCATTGGATGCCCAAATGCACCAATTGCGATATTCACCTCACGTATCACAAATACATTGATTCGTTAAAATGCCATTATTGCGGATATACTCAAAAAGTGCCCATCAGCTGCCATGCTTGTGGTTCGCATAAGCTGCATTTAAAAGGTTTGGGAACAGAGAAAGTAGAAGATGAATTGAGCATTTATTTCCCAACAGCACGCTTGGCTCGTTTGGATTTAGAATCTGCCAAATCAAAACACGGGCACGAACAAATCATCAACTCCTTTGAAAACCACGAAGCCGATATTTTGGTAGGCACGCAAATGATTGGTAAAGGCTTGGACTTTGGAAAAGTGAGTATTGCAGGTATCATGAATGCCGATCAGCTTTTGTTTTTTCCTGATTTCAGGGCACATGAGCGGGCATATCAATTGCTCACACAAGTCAGCGGACGAGCCGGCCGTAAGGTGCATGATGGCAAAGTAATCATTCAAACATCAGTTCCCAACCACCATGTGATTCAGGAAGTGATTCACCAGCGATACGAAAATTTGTTTGTGAACGAAATGGAGGAACGCAAGCAATTTGAATACCCTCCGTTTTTCAGGCTCATTAAAATTGTGGTGAAACACAAGGACTACACCATCGCGCAGCAAGCTTCACAACATCTGCGCGACTTATTATACAAACGTCTGGGCGAACATGTTATCGGCCCTGAGAGTCCTTATGTATCACGCATCCGCAATATGTATATCAAAGAAATGCTGATCAAAATTGATAAAAAGGCAACCTACCTGAACGAACTCAAACAGTATATCCGTCAGCAAATTTTGCTCACCCAAAGTGTGGATGCCTACAAGCGCACCATCATCTTTGCGGATGTTGATCCGTTGTAACTTATTCGAAACGTAAATGTTTAACCGACTCGCCCGAGTCGCGCAGTTCGATTAACGAATCTATTCCAATATCCAAGTGACGCGTAACATATAAGTCGGTCACCGATTTATCACTTTTGGATGTTTTCACTCCATCCGGAGTCATCGGGTTATCACTCACCAACAACAAAGCTCCTTTGGGAATCTGATTCACAAAACCCGTAATAAAAATTGTGGCAGTTTCCATATCAATGCCCAAAGCTCTGGTCTTTTTCAGGTACTCTTTAAACTCCTCATCATGCTCCCACACCCTGCGGTTGGTGGTGTATACGGTTCCGGTCCAATAATCTACACTGTGTTTGACAATGGTGGTAGCAACCGCCATCTGCATTCTGAATGATGGCAATGCAGGTATTTCTTCCATGATGTATTCATCGCTGGTCCCCTCACCCCTGATGGCGGCAATAGGCAAAATCAGATCACCCAGCTTGGTCACTTTTTTCAGTCCACCGCATTTGCCCAAAAACAAAACAGCCTTGGGAGCAACAGCACTCAGCAGGTCCATGCTGGTTGCAGCCATGGCGCTTCCCATGCCAAAATTGATGATGGTAATATTAGCATGTGTGGCGGTTTGCATCGGTTTGTCGCGGCCCATAATGGGCACACCAAAACGATTGGCAAACATCTCTACATAATTAAAAAAATTGGTGAGTAAAATATATTCTCCGAACTCATTCAATGCTCTTCCGGTATACCGTGGAAGCCAATCTTCCACTATTTCTTTTTTCGTTTTCATCATACCCGAATATACTAAATATCTACTGAACTTAATACGTGAAGCAAAAGAGGAAACGCAAAATTCAAAACATCAAACCCAAAATTCGAAAGGAAGAGAAATACAAACCACAGCGAGCTAAAGCGGAATAAACCGCTAAGTACCAGAGTGTATATTCACCACAGAGAAGCAGAGGCACAAAGAATGCTACTGCGCAGATGAACATTGTGTTCATTGTGGTTTCTTCGTGTTCCTTTTGGTAAAAAACACAAAAAGGATTAAACGC
>CAYMRD010000001.1:205689-222419 GCA_964392775.1 uncultured Bifidobacteriaceae bacterium | reverse complement strand
TATAAGAACACGAAGAAATGCCCTTCTTTTCGGTCTTGGTGAAACTTGGAGGCTTGGAGACTTTGTGGCAAGATTCGCATAGGCAAACATAGGAGGCTCAAAGAGTACACAAAGCCATGCCAAATATGCATTGGGGTATACTTGCGGATATACATTGAATGAACCATCAACACTATATTACAACGTCACCTTAAATTCCTGTTCAATCCATTGCTGAAGTTCTATAAAACCTGCCAATCCGTTTTTGGGGTCTTTAAGCTTCTGCTCTATTTGTTGATGCTCTTCTTTGTTAAAAACAGAGGGCTTACCCGCTTTTCCTTTTCGTCCATTTGCGAGTAAGGCTTCTAAGCCACCATTTTTATAGGCTGTTCTCCAGTTATGAATACTCTCCTATTGTATCCATCAGCGTTCTCTTGGCAATCCCATTGTCGCCTGCTTTTTTCACAGCTATTAACATCTTAATGCGGGGTTGCATCATTTCACTGGAAGCCTTTAGCAAAGAGCGAAGGTCTTTAATGTCTTCTTTAACCGCGATGTATAATGCACTTGCCACATTTTTTAATGCTTAATATTATAGGCCAAACGTAAAACAACATCCAAAATTTTGGTCTAATTTATTTTTCACTACCATATAAGGCAGTAATACTTTTATCTGCAGTTCTCTTTTATGAATTTCTTCGCGGCCTTTTCACCCAGTTTATTTGCCAGTTTAAAATCAGCACAGGCTCCTTGTTTGTCTTGTAATTTGAGTTTAGCTTGTCCTAAAAACATCCTCAATTCTCCGGAATTTTCTTCTAACCTCACACATTCTTCAAAGTCTGCTTTTGCTGATTGAAAATCCAACTGCTCCATTTTAGTAAGTCCGCGGTTAACATACGCACTTATATATTTAGGGTCAAGTTCAATTGCTTTTGTGTAGTCAAAGATTGCATTTTCATACTCTCTTTGGCTTTGATACAAATATGCCCTGTTATTGTATGTCATAGCATCCTTAGGGTCAAGTTCAATTGCTTTTGTGTAGTCAAAGATTGCATTTTCATACTCTCTTTGGCTTTGATACAAATATGCCCTGTTATTGTATGTCATAGCATCCTTAGGGTCAAGTTCAATTGCTTTTGAAAGAACTTTAAACGCTTTTTCCTTGTCCTTTGTATCCATAAGGAAATAACCCAGTTTTTTAAATGCAAATGCGTTATTACTGTCAATAGACACAAGTTTTTCATACGCCTCTATTGTACCTGAATAATCCTTAAGATTCTCTTTACAATCAGCAAGTCGTTGAAAACATATTTTTGACCGGATATTATCTTTGTCCTTCTCACTCGCCATTCTATAAAAACGTTTTGCATCTTCTTTCTTGCCCGTCATTTCCAATAGGCCGGCAAAACCAAAATAAACATCCGGATAATTTGGATTTAACAGCCACACTTGGTTAAATCTTTTCATAGATGTCGTAAGGTCGTTATAATAAAAATGCCTCCAAGCAAACTGAAGATATACATTAACCGAACTGTCTATTGTCCCGTTGTCTTTAAGCGCACTTGCTATAAAGGCTTCATCTGTTTTTTTATAACTGTCATTTTTTATGACCTCCCCATACATTGGTCTCGTATTGTCTGGCTCTTGTCCCTGTACATTTATCGCTAATAGTCCAATAAAAATGGCGATAGAAAGAAGTCTTATCATATTAATTTTACCAGGATTTATGGTAAGGTACGGAAGTTATTGCAACGGTTTCACGCAAAAAGCAGTTGGAGATTTGAACCACAAATCTTTTAGGTGGAACGAATTGTAAATGTATAGAAAAGTGATCAATTACCACATCAGCCCCAATTGATTTTTAGCGTGTGTTATGCCCCGTTTGTTATCGGACAAATCCCGTGAGTATGCTCTGATTTATTTCAGCTGTCGGATTATATGAAAGTTTAAGTGCTTCAATAATTTCAATGTCTCCATTTAGCATTTTTGGGCTACACAAGATCTTCATTCTTTTAAATGCATTGTTGTTTATTTTAATAAAATAGTCTTGAATTGGTGGTGGCGTTTGACTATCCAATAAATGGTTATATCTCTGAGAAAAATCCCTCTTATTAATATTTTTATCAATTGGGAGAATCTCAATTCTATAACGATATTCCTGCTCAATTGACCAAATAGTCCGTTTATGAATACCAACGCTCGCAATGTGCAATCCATTTTGATTTCTGATTACTGGTTTAAGTAGGGCTTCATCATCTGTATATTCAATTTTAAGTGGCTTATTTTGACCTCCACTCATAAAATAACCCTTGTCCTCATTAAGATACTCCGTTTCATTAAACAGAAAATCTTCTTGATCACCAATTTTGAAAGATTGAAATATAGGTATTTCTAATTCTATTCGTACACCTCTCATGTTTGGAGTATACATATTCCAAAGTGCCAAATTTTCTTCATTTGAAGCAGTCCAACAGGAAATAAAAATATATGGTGCTAATGAATGAAAATCGCTAACGATACCTTCTGTCGGGTCGTTTACATGGTCAAGCCTACCGAATCGTATACTTTGATTTCTTAAAATTAGAGCTAAATTATTAATGCTAGTGTAATGAAATAATTTTATCATTAAAGTTGAGATAGTATATGTAATAATTTAGAGCTTAAAATTTTAAATTTCTTTACCTTTTATTTTTGTTTTAGAAAATAATAATCTTGCCTCTCATTTGGACTTAAATCGTCATAAATATTGTTGAACTCATTATAAATCCTTTTTGAATAAATATTAATTCCAGCATTAGCACATAAATTTATCCCTTCGGCTGCCATTTTTGCCGAAATTACGCTTTTGCCATAAGGCATAATATATCCTCTATATTCTTCTTTTATTCTTAAACTTAACAAATCATAATATGAGGCATTATCTGAAATTATCCAAACTGCTGATTGCACAATTTCATATGGAAGATTTAATTTCTTTTCATGAATATATTCAAAGAGATTATTTAGCTCCTTGTTTTGTGATTTATGTTTTATATCGAAAATTAATCTACTATTAGGTGCTTTTTTGTGCAAATTTGAACATGCTACCGGAATTTCAACTTTCACCCAGTCATCTTCGGCCAGTATTTCTATATCTTGAGTGGATACCATAGTTTGAATAGAATCATCAGTTGGTATTAAATTCGTTCCGGCTGGTATTATTATTTTTATATCATGCCATGAATTTATTTCAAGTCCAATTTGAATCATTTTGATACTAGATTCAAAAAAATGCATTTCGACTTTTTTCTCTTCAATTAGTTCTGAAAGCAGTCTGCCATTTTTGTCGTTATTCCTTTCTGTTGAATTGCATGAAATAAAGGTTAAGCAGACCCAAATCAGGTATAATATTTTAGGGTTCATATTGAATTTATTTGTTATTTTATTTTGTTTCGTCTTGTTTTTCAAATTGGGCATAACGTTCCCACGCCTTGCGCTGTTGCCGATTGCGTAGGATAATTTGTCAACCAAGATAAATTTATGCGTAAAAATAAGCTTCATTTTTGCACATTAACGGCAATGGCGCAAGACGTGTGTTAGCGGTTCGGGCTTTTTTAATTATTAGTTTTTGTTTCATCCTTTGTTCCTTCTGTTTCCTTTTTATTTTTGCCAAAACTTGTTATTCCTTTCCAAATACCAACGATAGGCATCCAAAAGAATAAAGTTTTCCAAAGCATTCCAAGTCGGTCAAAACGTCCACCGATATAAACAAGAATAACGAGGAACAAAATCCAATAAGCAGCACACGCCAAAGCAGCTAAAATGTAAGAATACGTTTTACTCATAATTTAAAAATTTATAAGAATGTTAAACCTCTCATTATTTCATCTTAGAATTGTGATTATCCAAGATAATTGAGGAGAGCACTAATACCGTAAATAGTATTCTGTTCTTATTATTTATTCTTAGAATTAAAACTAAATGTATCAAGTATTTTTTCAAAATCTTTCCTCCATAAATTCTCCTCGGTAATCCGATAGCTGAGCGTCAGTTTTACCATTTCGTTATTATTGAACAGATAATAATCAATAACCTTAACATTTCCCTTTAGCCCTTTTCGCGTGTAGGTCTGCTTAAGGTAAACATACTTTTTTGAATTTTTGCCGATTTTAATATTTTCAACATTCAAAAGTTCCATATTCCTCTTTTGTGCTTCTTCGGATTGCGACAATAAGTTGTCTTTGAAAGTTTTATTCAGTTTATTATATTCATTTTGTGTAAATATAGTATTGTCATTCCAACTCATATAGTCGTCTTTATGGCCCTTTTGATAATTTATCAGAACTCGCGCATACAGATCCAATGATTTCTTTTGCCGATCATAATTTTGAATATCGTCTGAGCCTGCCGGCTGAAAAACGAAGTTGAAATCGCCAACATCAATCTTTTTAATGCTTTTGATTTTGTCACGCATTATATCTTTGCCTAGCGACATATAGGAATTTTCGTTTCGCAATTCCATTGTTTTTGGCACAGACAAGCTATATTCTCGAAATTCATAACGAATAAAATCATCTTCTGTTTCAGAGGTGTGTACCGTATTTTCTTTGGGTTGTTCAGTGCCCGAAAAATTAGGCTTGATACTATTCAACATGCTGTTGTAGTCATTCGATTTGTAGAATTTTCTGTCGCCACAAATCAATACAATATACGAATATTTGTTTTTTGTAAAAGCAAAACATTCACCTTCAACTCCATCATCGTAATCAAGACTTTTGCGGAAATAACATTTTTTTGCTTTCGTATTCAAAAAATCCGCATCAACGATTTTACTGTACTCAAATTCACGAAACATCGGGAATCGTTTTTTTTGCGTTTCTATCAATGCTTCAATGTATAAATCGCATTCAAATTCAACATCTACCCATTGAACTGTCAGCGATATCCCTTCGTCTTTTGACCAGCAAGAAATTTGATATTCAGTGATAGTTTTTTCATACTGATTTACGGTGTTTTTACTTCCCCAATCAGACGGGATATTTAGAGAAACACCATTATAGCTTATTGTTTTCCAATTATTATGACAACTAGCATACAGGGGTAAGAAAACCATTAGACATAGAATTATCTTTTTCATATTTTCATAACTTAATTGTATCATAATAACGCATTTAATTTTTTTATCCGGACGATTAACGTGCGTTAGCGCTGCCTTGCTGTGGGTCAGAGTAAGGTTTCTTAGGTCATTTTAAATATTGTCAGGTCATTCTCATTATACATCAACTTTACAGTATTAACAGCAAAGTCATTGTAAAGGGAAGTGAAATTCAAAAATTGGTCGGCAATAGGATAAAGATTGATGTAATCGTTATGGTCTTTAGGTAAAACAAAATGTCTTTGAAAAATATCCTTGGCTTTTGATTTAATATCGTTATGTGTGTCCGCACCCACGATTGTCCCTTGATGAGCAATTACATTACGTAAAATTGAAACAAGCTCAAAGAAGTTTTCCCAATTTGTCGTCAAGTCAATTCGTATTGGCAGTTTCAAAAATGAGGTTATGTCTGTTGACTGCTGTTTAAGAAACTGAATTATGTGTCTGTTGTTCTTGGTTTCGGTATTAATGCTTTGAGTCTTCAAGTATGTCTTGATTTCTTTATTGATTTGCTCAACTCCCTTTTTACTGTCAATAGGATCTTTTTGATTGGGAAAGTATCTTAGGTGAACTGCTTGTAAAAGGAAAATCTCTAAGGCATTGTAGGTTTTAAGAATTGAAAGATTTGCCACCCAGGCAAAGAAATCCTTACTGTGCTTATCTAAGTCCAAAGTATTTATTGAAATGACTTTCTTGTGTATCTTTAGAAGTCCAGCGTTTGTAATTGGATTGATGTTGTAAGCAGGAAAAATTGCTGAAAAAACTTCATTTGGTAGTGAATTCTCATTTTTGTATTTGTCAATTGAAAGTTTCAAAAACGACTGCCAGAAACGCAAGTCAGCATCCACTACAAAAACTGCGTCTTTGTAAATTTCAAATACGGTCAGTATGTCGTGATTTGTCTTGTTAGTCACTTTGTTTTTTTGCTTGTATGTTGAAAGTCGCCCGGCCGTCATAGCCTGACCGCCAACTCGTTTATATGCGCCATACACTCGCACATACCTTTGTACTGACGATTTGAGGTATTCATTGGCTCCCGTAAAAGTAAACGGTTCATATAAAACAACCAAATTCTCTATTACCCTGAATCCGGTACCTTGTAACTGTTTTACCCCATTGCCCCCCTTCGATAAACTCAGGGTGACGGCTTTTGAACACACTTTTGGCATTTCTCTTCATTCTGCGTAGCAGAATCTTTGCCTTTACCCCATACCCCTGAAAGGGACCTCCACGCACTTCTTCCTTCGAATTCTCCTCTGCGTTCTCAGCGGCTCTGCGTTCAGTTCTTCATTCTGCGAAGCACCCAACACTCGGGGTGTTTATGCATCATTCGCTGCGGTTTACATTCCTCCTCTCTTTCTGTCCATAACAGTTACCCCTCCTGTGCAAATGTTACTAACCCGGCAGCAGAAATGTAAAATATAAACTGTTGTTTAGCAGCAATAACAGAACGGCCCGGGTCGTTAACCGAAGAGAGTATGAATACGGTATTTCAGGACAAACAGGAACAACAAACCAAATTGATTGGTTATATCGCCACCGGCAGCTTTCATGTATTGCTGTTGGTGTTGTTATGGTTTTCGATGCTCAAGGAACATGATCCTCCGCTGGATGCAGGAGGCATGGAACTTTCGATGGCGTTAGGCGAACTGGATATGGGCGGCCCGAGTGACGTTCCGGTAGCCGAACCCACACCTGTTGAAGCTGTTCCCGCACCTGCTCCCGAAGAACAACAAACCGTAACACAGGATGTTGAAGAAGTTCAGGTAGCTGCTAAAAAAATTATCGAAACCCCAAAGAAAACAGAAGTAAAAAAGCCCGTTGAAAAACCGGTTGAGCAACCCGTTGAAAAGCCACGCACAGCCGACCAGCGTGCCATGTTTAAAAAGAATACCTCTGCCACCGCACAAGGTGGTTCGGGCGATGGAAGCATTCCCGGTAACGAAGGCCGTCCCGATGGTGTTGAAGGTGGCAGTCCTGATGGAAATGGCATAGGCAATGGCTTAGGTGGTACAGGAAACGGAACAGGCACAGGTAATGGAGATGGTAATGGTGTAGGCTACTCTTTAGATGGAAGAATTCTTGCACGTAGACCGGATGTTACAGATAACTCACGCGAAACCGGAACGGTTGTGGTGAGCATCACCGTTGACCGCAGCGGAAAAGTAACCAAAGCTGAACCCGGATATAAAGGAACTACGAACCTCACTCCTGCCCTACTTGAAAAAGCCCGCAGGGGAGCGATGGAAGCAAGGTTCTCTCCTAAGCCTGATGGCCCGGAAGAGCAGTTTGGGACGATGACGTTTATATTCCGATTTAAGCAGTAGATATGTTAATTATGTTGATTGGTTAATATGTTAATTGGTCGAAACATAAAGGTAAGGAAGTTGATTGCTCTTCATTCGTGTTCTTTCATCTTTCTTTTTTTGAGCCTTTGTGTATAAAAATTACACGGTTCGAAATATTGACTTTGTTGATTTGTACACGAAGGCCTCGAATTTTGTAAGAAAGAAGAAAGGCACGAAGTATTGTCGCTTGCCATTTTTGAACTCATATATTCACTCCTTCCAACCTCCAACCTCCAACCTCCAACCTCCAACCTCCAACCTCCAACCTCCAACCTCCAATTATTCATTATTAATTCCTTCGGAGCTATACATTTGCAACTAGCGATATTGCTACCATTTTCCATGACCTACCCTGAAACCCTCGACTATTTGTTCAGTCGTCTGCCCATGTTTACACGCATTGGGGCTGCCGCTTTTAAAAAGGATTTAACCAATACACTTGCGTTGTGTGAAGTGCTTAACCAACCGCAACACAAGTTTACAAGCATTCATATTGCCGGCACCAACGGCAAGGGTTCTACATCCCACATGCTGGCTTCGGTATTGCAGGAGGCGGGTTATAAAGTGGGGTTATATACATCGCCTCACCTTAAAGATTTCAGGGAACGTATTCGCATCAATGGAGAGATGATTCCCGAACAATATGTTGTTGACTTTGTAGAGCAATACAAATCGGTTTTTGATACTATTGAACCTTCGTTTTTTGAGTGGACCGTTGCTTTGTGTTTCGATTATTTTGCCAAAGAGCAGATCGATATCGCTATCATTGAAACGGGCTTAGGCGGACGATTGGATTCAACCAATGTGATTACACCTGTATTATCTGTTATCACCAACATTGGCTGGGACCATACGGATATGCTGGGCAATACACTGCCTCTTATCGCTGCCGAAAAAGCGGGCATCATCAAACCACAAATACCTGTTGTAATTGGCGAGTACCAAACCAAAACAGCAGATGTATTCATCCAAAAAGCCAAAGACGAAAACAGTCCGCTTGTGTTTGCACGCGATGTGGTGACGTTGCAATCTTACAATCACACCAACCATACAAGCACCTGCGATGTGGTTATAAATGGCACTGAATGGCTGCATCAACTCACTTGTGATTTACCCGGAACTTATCAGCAATACAATATACCAACCGTGCTCACTGCTTTGTTGCAACTCAAGCAATCAGGCACGTTTCAACTAACGGATGAGGATATTTGTAAGGGCATCGGCAACGTTAAACAAAACACCGGATTGATGGGTCGCTGGCAGGTATTATCCGAATCTCCTTTAACCATTTGCGATACCGGACACAATGTAAACGGTATTCAATACATCATCGAACAACTGGGCCAGATCAATTATCAAACACTGCACATGGTGATTGGGATGGTGAAAGATAAAGACATCTCCAAAGTATTGTCGCTCTTGCCTAAACATGCCGTGTATTATTTTTGCAATGCGGACATTCCGCGTGCCTTACCTGCCGATGAACTTGCGGTTATTGCCAATCAAATGAACCTCAGAGGAAAGGCTTATGGAAGTGTGGCCAATGCCCTGAAAGCAGCGCAAGAACAAGCAGAAACAGATGATGTGATTTTTATTGGAGGCAGCACTTTTGTTGTAGCCGAAGTAGTTTGATAATCGTATTTTTACCACATGAAAGCATTCGTTAGAGTATTCACTTTGGTGTTGTTCTCCACAACGGTTTGGGCCCAACAAACACCGGCAAAAATTGAGCGTGAGGTTCTGCTAGATAGAGCTGCAATACTCATCGGTTATCCCGATGGTACACTCAACTCCGAGCAGCGCGACAGCAGTGGATTGCTTTTGTTTCAATACCGTTACACTGCAGCCCAACAAGAAGGTATAGCCGATGACGAATACATCGAACAAATTGGTTTTACCATTGTACCCGACAAAACCGGGAAATTTATACTTACCGGTAAACAACTCGAAACAGCTCAGGCATACTTATATAAAAGCTGTTATTGTACCGACCGTGGAACGTTTGCCATTACCTCCGGAACCATTAAAGGTACCCGTATGAGTAAAACAGAATGGTATATCAACCTTAACATAAAAGTGCAAACGGGCAGAGGCGAAAACAAACAAACAGTTACCAAAAAACTAAAGGGTACATTCAACATTGTGAGCAACAACTAATAGAGAACAACCATGAATGTATGGATATTTAAGAACAGAACAACGTGCAGGTAAAAATTTATACAGATGGAGCAGCCCGTGGCAATCCCGGTCCCGGTGGTTATGGCGTATTATTACACTCGGGAAAACACTATAAAGAACTTTCAGCCGGATACCGTAAAACCACCAATAACCGAATGGAATTACTGGCCGTTATTGTTGCATTGGAATCGTTAAAGTTGGCAGGCTTACACGTCACCATTTTCACCGATTCGAAATATGTGTGTGATGCCATCGAAAAAAAATGGCTCGACAACTGGCAGCGAATAAACTTTAAAGGAAAGAAGAATGCCGATCTGTGGCAACGTTTCCTGCGTATTGCACCCAAACACCATATCAGCATGCGCTGGATTAAAGGACATGCCGGACATAAAGAAAATGAACGTTGTGATGTACTGGCCACCCAAGCTGCCGATGATAAAACAAACCTGCTGATTGACGATGGATTTGAAAGCGGATTGTTTAATTAGAGGTTGGAGATTAGATGATAGAAGGTGGAACATTCTTAAATCACAAATCCTAAATCACACATCTTAAATTCTACCTAATCCTCAACCTGCGCCCTGCTTTCAATGTTGTTTTAGTTGAGATATGATTGAGTTTGGCCAGGTGTTTTACACTGATACCATAGCGATAGGCAATTTTACCCAGGGTTTCTCCCCGTTTTACAATGTGATACTGTGATTTAAGCTTTGTAGCTTTTACCTGATACAAATGGGAAAAACATCCGCGGTCAATTTGAAGGGTATCGCTGAGCAAAGAACCCGAAGGGAAATAGACTATTTTGTTAGGATCAATTTTTTCTCCTTTATAGCGCACTTCAAAATGCAAATGCGGACCTGTACTTCTTCCGGTACTGCCTGCAAGTCCGATGATATCACCTGAACGTACCGGCTGACCCGAATACACAAGGAGCTGGCTAAAATGTGCATACAGGGTTTCGAGTCCGTTGTAATGACGAATGAGTACAACATATCCGTAATCGACACTGCGCTTGGAAACGCGTACCACCCCATCAAACATGGCATATACCGGATCCCCCACTTCCATGCGCACATCCACTCCATAATGAAACTTTGGACGTTTTCCCCAACGTCTGAAACCAAAGTTAGACGAAAGATCACCAATAGCCGGGGGGTGAAAAGCGCAATCGTATGAATCCTTCAGTTCCAGCAATACCGTATCCCTCATGCCTTTTAAATCTACCTTATACGGATTGATGGTAATGGTATCCCAAACAGCACCTTCATAATGTGCATTGGGAATCATGTTGGAGTCGAACTTAAAATTCGGGTCGCGCAATAAATCCCAATAGGAAACATCCGAGTAACCCGTAAAGTTGGCATCAAAATCACCCTCGCCCTCGTCATCCTCCTCTTCTTCAACATCAGCAGAATCGGTGAGGGTTGAATCGGGGTGTTCGGGAACCTGAGCAAAGGCAGGTTGAGCGACCAAAAACAAGAGTATAAAATATATAGGAAAAAGGAATCTGCGTACAATCATGAACCGGCTTTTTGTAAAACTGCTAAAGCGTGCAATTTATCCTTTTCAAGCTGATTTTTGAGTGATTCGATACCGTCAAACTTCATTTCGGAGCGCAGTTTATCAACATATCTCACCTCAATGGTTTGCCCGTATAAGTCTTCGTTAAATTCAAACAGGTGAACTTCAATAGCGTGCATCTTTCCATCCACGGTTGGACGGTAGCCCGAGTTGAGCATACCATTGTACAACCGGTTGTTGAAAAAAACCTGCACAGCATACACTCCATCAGCCGGAATAAGTTTGGCCGGATGGGTAACAACCAGATTGGCCGTAGGAAATCCGATGGTCCGGCCCAGCTGCTTACCACGGGCCACTGTGGCGTGAATGGCATACGGTTTCCCAAGGTAACGGGCGGCCCCGGCCACATCGCCCGCCTCCAGCGCTTTGCGGATACGGCTTGAACTCACAGCCACTTCATCCACATCCTGCTCCGGAATTTCCTCTACCTCAAATCCATATAATGAAGAAAACTCGCGCAAATGTTCGAACGAACCTTCCCTGTTTTTACCAAAGCGGTGATCATAACCAATCACCAAAACCTTGGTTCCTATTTTATTGACAATGATATCGCGGATAAACTGCATGGACGTAAGGCGGGAAAAAGCCTGTGTAAACGGAATCACCACCAGGTGATCTATACCTTCGCCCTCTAGCGCCACAATTTTTTCATCCAGCGTATGCAGCAAACGCAAACCATGTTCATCAGGAAATAAGACCATGCGCGGATGCGGATCGAAAGTCATTAAAACGGTTTCACCTTTGTGCAACCGCGCCAGTTCCTTCACCCTGTTAATGATAACCTTATGTGCAGCATGCACTCCATCAAAGGTTCCTTGCGTAACAATGGCATTGGGAATAACAGGCAGTTCGTCTAAGCTTCGGTATACTTTCATCAGTTTATTGCTCGCGAGGTTTTACCCGCGATGATGAGTTTTATCTCACCATGCGAAAATACTGTTTTGCGGAGCTCTTGCCAAACCGTGAAGCATTCTTCTAACGATGAGAAACATACAGATACAACTTACCCATTGGGCTGTTTTCAAAGGATACCGAATCAATCAGGTTCCATTGCATTTCATGGTTCAACTTTTGAGAAAGGATAGCCGTAAAACGCTCGCCCCAGTTATCCTGCATATACATCGACAGCTCACTGTATAGCGGAGCATCGCTGATGATAAAATAAGGTTCGGAGTACATAAGCGTATCTGCCTGCAAATTGTGCAAATACAATTCTTTAAACACCGGAGAAAACATCACGCCTCCGGGAGATGATGTTTCCAATACAGACATCACACCTTGCATCTTACCCAAACAAACCACAGGCTTACCGGGCGTAAAACCATGTTGTTCCATCGTTTCTTTTAAACGCGAAAACCGCTGAACAGAGACTACATCCAATTGAGTTCCGTTCAACACCGGCAAGTCCAACACCCTGGTAGTTTGTTGAGCCAACGGCAAAATACGGTAGGGCTGAAACAAAATTTTGATATAACACACATGCCCGATGGCAAGAGCCAATACAAGCAATAATACCGGTGCATACCCTTGCAGTTGTTCCCGTTTTGGATGAAGCAAAACGATACCCACTACCAGCAAAGGCGAAGCAGCAAACACATAATTGTAGTTAAAATTATTGTTGGTTCCCAATGAAACAATCATAGGCACACTCCACAACAACAGTAAAATCAAAGCATCTTTCAGTTGTTTGAAGGTGATTGTTTTCCATTGTGTTTGATGAACGATGGAGAAGGCCACGCAGAAGGCCGCAAACAATACCACAACATAACCCGTTAATTGGTATATACTGGTAGAATACAGATACCAGGCATACCCGGCAACTGCTGCTAAAGGCAATGCCTTCCAGCGTGCAGGCGTATAACGATACAGCAACCAGCCTATGCCAAACAACAAACACAGTTCGAGCTGGCCGCGTGTAAACAACCATGCTTCGTTGAGCATATTCCATGGACTGTAGTGCGGGTCCATTTGTTTAAAAATGGGACTTGCATCCAATATCAGTTGGAGCTGTACCCAAAAAGGTGTTGCGAAAACCGCATGAATACTTTGGTACAAAATCCATCCCAAGCCAAATCCCCAAACTGCTTTCCACCGGAATGGAAACATAAAGAACAAGAGTATTCCCAATGTGCCCAACAAGGCCATTCCGCCTGTTATTTTACACATGGCCACCATGGCTGTGCTGATACCTGAAAGGACTAAAAATGTTATTTGTTTATTTCCTGAATCAGCGGCAGCGGCCATTAAAAATAATCCGACCGCAGCCAACGTAAACACAGCCGCAGCATAATTATAACTAAAGGTTACCGGGTCGAGCGAAACCGATAACGGAATACCCAGCAGGGCAACCGCAACGTATAAAGGTTTGAAAGGAATGGTAAAATACCGAAAAGCTCCCACCACCACCAATACGTTGGATGCAAAAAGCAATACTGTGCTGACCAACCTGAAAGCCCACAATTGATAAGGCAACCAGCCAAACAACAACCTGTACACTTCAAAAAAATAGGTATTGGATGTACCCACAAACCGGGAGCGCATCAACTGCACATTATAGCCTTCATCGGTAATATCAAACCCTTTGTTGAAGGCGTACAACTGCATGCCGAAACAACACAGCAATAACGCAACACCCCCCACAGTTGAAAGCTTTTCAGTCCATGAGGGTTGTTGCAATGTATTCATCAGCGTTGATGAGTTTAATTAATTAAAACAATTTAGGTTGTCCGGCATCGGTATCCGGCTTCTTAGGTTTGCTCTTCGGTTTATCTCCGCCCATTGGTTCATCATCCTCCAATAACTTTTTGATACGCTCCTGTTCGGCCGCTTCAATGTCTTCGTTCAACAAGGTCATTTGCGACTCGGTTGTTTCCACTTCTACCTTTACATCTTCATCCACTTCCGTTTCAGGGTCGGGAGGCAATAAGGTGAGTTTGGTAAGCTCTTTACCGGCAAACTTATTACCAATGGCTTTCCATCCTTTGACGTCAATTATCTCGGCAAGCTGCACCGTGTCTTCGGTTCCGCCTTTTCCTTTAGCCACAGCCACCGGAGCAAGCTGATCGGTTGCCAGCAATACTTTGCATTTTACACCTTCGGGAACCAATAAGAATTTTTTATTGAGAGTCAATGTTTCAATCAGGAAACGTTTGATGAAATGATGTTTTTCTTTTTCGTTCCAGTACACCAATGATACTGCACGCTTCGGTTTAAACTTACCAATAAAGACAATCTGTTCCGTTTCGTAATGATTGGTGAGTTCAAAATCGGTCAGTTCATAATTACCGTCTTTGTAAATTACCAATATCTGATTGTGTGTATCAAATTCGCCCAGATAGGTTCCGCGGTCGTCTACATTCAAACGACCCAAAATTTCATCGTACCAGATTTTACGTCCGCCCAGGGTTGATGCCCCTTTAGCTTTCAGCTTCACTCCTTTAAGCAGGAATTTAGAAACGATATTTCCCAATACACCGCGGCCTTTTACGGCCAGCTCGGCAAAGTTAAAGTCGAATACCAGCTTGCGGGCATGGCTCATCGGACTTAACGTAATCTCTACCAGCTCGGCTTCACTGTTAGGGTTGGCCGTAAAATATAAAACCTTACTATTGGGTGCTCCCGTTGTCAGATCATATTCTTTGTCGCGGGTAATACCCATTACATTAAAACGTTTGGCATAAGAGATGCGGGTTTTCCCATCCATATAAATCATATTGTACACCTTGCGTTCATCGTTTTTACGGAACACATCCACATACAAAATATCTTTCCCAACAAAGAATTTTTCCTGCACCCTGCTCACCTGCATCTTGCCATCTCTGCGGAAGACAATGATATCATCAAGGTCGGAGCAATCACATACATACTCGTCTTTTTTCAATCCATAGCCCACAAAACCTTCGGCACGGTTCACATATAATTTTTGGTTGGCAATAGCCACCTGATTAGCCTGAATGGTATCGAACAAACGGATTTCCGTTTTACGTTCACGGCCTTTGCCGTATTTCTTCAACAGGTTTTCGTAGTATTTGACCTGATATGATTTCAAATCATCCAAATCCGCATTCACCGTTACCAGTTCATTTTCGATTTTCACCATCAACTCATCGGCTTTGAAGGAGTCGTATTTTGAAATACGCTTGATGCGGATTTCGGTAAGTTTTAAAATATCGTCTTCCGTCAAATCTCTGCGGAACTGTTTACGGTATTTATTCAATCCTTTGAAAATGGTATCAATTACGGCCTCAAAGGTTTCACACTCCTCAATATCGCGGTAGATGCGTTTTTCGATGAACAGTTTTTCGAGTGAACTAAAATGCCATTGTTCTTCCAACTCTCCTTTGCGGATGAGCAATTCCTGACGCAACAACTCACGGGTATACTCAACCGACAAACGCAACAAATCATCTACACCCAAAAACTGAGGACGATCGGCAACAATCACACAGGCATTTGGAGAAATTGAAATCTCGCAATCCGTAAACGCGTACAAGGCATCAATGGTGATATCGGGCGATACGCCCGGTGCCAGGTGAATCTGTATCTCTACATCCTTGGCAGTATTATCAACTACCTTTTTGATTTTGATTTTACCGCTATCGTTCGCTTTGAGGATAGAGTCAATCAGGCTGGTGGTAGTAGTCGAGAATGGAATATCGCGAATCGCTAATGTTTTTTTATCAATCTCCTCAATCCGTGCACGCACACGCACTTTCGAACCTTTGGCTCCTCGGTTGTAGTTGGTTACATCAACCATACCACCGGTAGCAAAATCGGGGAACAACTCCACCTTTTTACCTTTTACGGTATCAATGGCGGCACGTAAGATTTCACAAAAGTTATGCGGTAAAATTTTAGTCGCCAATCCAACAGCAATACCTTCAACACCCTGAGCTACCAACAGGGGAAACTTCATCGGCAAGGTTACCGGTTCTTTTTTACGTCCGTCATACGAAGCCTGCCATGTTGTGGTTTGTCCGTTAAAGGCAACCTCCGAAGCAAACTTTGACAGACGCACTTCAATATAACGGGCAGCAGCAGCAGAGTCTCCGGTACGCACATCGCCCCAGTTTCCCTGCATTTCAAACAACAGGTCTTTTTGCCCAAGTCCAACCAACGCATCTCCAATAGCAGCATCTCCATGCGGATGGTACTGCATGGTTTGTCCGATTACGTTCGCCACCTTGTTAAAACGCCCGTCATCCATTTCCTTCATGGCATGCATAATCCTACGCTGAACGGGTTTTAATCCATCCTCAACCGCAGGCACGGCACGCTCTAAGATTACGTATGATGCGTAATCCAAAAACCAGTTTTCATACAATCCCGTTACCGGTGTAACGTTGTGCATGGAATGGTCTCCTTCACTTAAATTATTAATTACTTCGTCACTCATTTTTTTAGCAGTTAGCTGTTGGCTATTGGCTGTTGGCCTTTAGCTGTTGGCTTCAAATTCTTAAAAACATGCTTCGATACACTCAGCATGACAAATCAATATCTTTATTCTTTCA
>CAYMRD010000001.1:0-205589 GCA_964392775.1 uncultured Bifidobacteriaceae bacterium | reverse complement strand
TCTGCACATCTTCCCCTCCCACACCCTGACCCTGAAGGGCACTACCGCACGGTCTCTTTTCTCTCACTTCTTTTCTCTCGCTTCTCGTATCTTTCCTCTCATCTGCACATCTTCCCCTCCCACACCCTGACCCTGAAGGGCACTACCGCACGGTCTTTTCTCTCACGTCTTTTCTCTCGCTTCTCGTATCTTCTTACACCAACTCCTCTTCCTCTTTCTTCAAAATATCTTTCTCAACCTTGAGGTGTTCGATGATAAAGTTCTGGCGGTCGATGGTGTTTTTACCCATATAATACTCGAGCAATTTCGGGATGGGTGTTTCAGGAGTCAGGATCACCGGTTGCAATTTCATGCTGTCACCAATAAACAATCCGAACTCATCCGGAGAAATTTCTCCCAATCCTTTAAATCGGGTGATCTCAGGTTTACCGGTCAGGGCTGTAATTGCTTTTTGTTTTTCGTCTTCGCTGTAACAGTAAATCGTTTTTTGTTTGTTGCGCACACGGAACAAAGGTGTTTCGAGGATATACAAATGTCCGTTTTTCACCACATCCGGGAAAAACTGAAGAAAAAACGTGAGCATCAGCAAACGGATATGCATTCCGTCCACATCGGCATCGGTAGCAATTACGATATTGTTGTAACGCAATCCTTCAATGCCTTCTTCAATATTCAAGGCATGTTGCAACAAGTTAAACTCTTCGTTCTCGTACACTACCTTTTTTGTCAGCCCATAACAGTTGAGCGGTTTACCACGCAAACTGAATACTGCCTGTGTTTGTACATCGCGGCTTTTGGTGATACTTCCACTTGCCGAATCTCCCTCGGTGATAAACAATGTTGACTCGTATCTGCGTTCGTCTTTTTCGTCTTCGCTGTAATGAACACGGCAATCGCGCAGCTTTTTATTGTGAACGCTCGCTTTTTTAGCACGCTCGTTGGCCAGTTTTTTAATGCCGGCCATATCCTTGCGCTCACGTTCACTTTGCAGGATACGTTTGAGCAATGCATCGGCAGTAGTCGGATTTTTATGCAGGAAATCATCCAGTGATTTCTTTAAAAAATCATACACATAGGCTTTAATGGTTGGGCTTTCGGGCCCCATATTGGTGGAACCCAGTTTGGTTTTGGTCTGACTCTCAAACACCGGTTCTTCCACACTCACCGAAACAGCCGCAACAATACTGGCACGGATATCGGCCAGGTCAAATTCCTTTTTATAAAAATCACGAATAGTTTTGGCAAACGCCTCACGGAATGCCAGTAAGTGCGTTCCACCTTGGGTAGTATATTGTCCGTTTACGTAACTGTAATAATCTTCGCCATACTGATGCTCATGTGTAATAGCAAGCTCAATATCATCACCCTTTAAATGGATAATGGGATAACGGATATGCTCTTCGTTGGTTTTGCGTTTGAGCAAATCGAGCAAACCATCCTTGCTGAAAAACTTGCGGTCGTTGTAGTTAATGGTTAACCCCGAGTTGAGGTAAGCATAGTTCCACAACTGGTTTTCGATATACTCGGGAATAAAATGATAGTTCTTAAAGATCGTATCATCCGGTGTAAACACAATGGAAGTACCGTCCGGTTCAAGCGTGGTAGTTTCTTTATACGCCTTGGTCAACTCTCCGCGTTCAAATTCCGCAGCTGTTGTTTTGCCATCTCTATACGATTGTACTTTGAAGTAAACACTCAGCGCGTTCACAGCCTTTGTACCCACTCCATTTAACCCCACCGATTTTTGAAAGGCTTTGCTGTCATACTTTCCACCGGTATTCATCTTGCTCACCACATCCACAACCTTACCCAGCGGAATACCGCGACCATAATCACGCACATACACTTTGTTATCCTGAATTTTGATATCCAAAGTTTTACCGTGCTTCATGCGGTGCTCATCAATACTGTTATCAATTACCTCCTTGAGCAATACATAAATACCATCATCAGGAGCCGATCCATCACCCAGCTTTCCGATATACATGCCCGGGCGCAAACGAATATGTTCGCGCCAGTCGAGCGACCGGATACTGTCTTCGTTGTAAATTACTTTTTCTGCCATAGTTTTTAAAGAGTTGGTCTGTTGACGGTCCGCAGTCGGCAGTTTAAATGTCTCAGAATATCACAAGCTAACAAACTGTGAACCGCGAACTGCCGACCGTGGACTTTTGACTTCCAACAAGGGTGCAAAATACCGATTAAGCAGCGAGTGTAATCCACAGAATGCAGGGAAATATGTGGAAATCGGAAAAGACAATGAATGAGCATATTGTGCATAATAAGTCATTTATACGGTGTAATACTCAACTTATACGATTAGAATATATCCGATTAAACACGGCACTATATTTAGATAAGAATCTGATTCTTAATAGAAAGCCCATGATAAAGAAAACGCTCTATTTTGGCAATCCTGCTTACCTGAGTTGCCAAAACGACCAACTGGTGATCTCCATTCCCCATGCCAAAGGCATTGACAAAATGCTGGGAAACAGCATTCCTGTAGAGGACGTTGGCATTGTTATTCTGGATCATCAGCAACTTACCATCACCCAACACCTTATCACCAAACTGCTTGAGAACAATGTGGCCCTGATCAATTGTGACGGAAGGCATCTGCCAACGGGCATGTTACTGAACCTCAGCGGAAACACCCTTCAACAAGCCCGTTTCGAAGCACAGATTCAGGCCAGCGTGCCACTCAAAAAACAACTCTGGCAACAAACCGTTAAAGCCAAAATCGCCAATCAGGCCGCTTTGCTGCGTAAGAAGGGGGTTGAAACCCAGAATATGCAACATTGGGCCAATGAAGTAAAAAGTGGTGATGGAGAATACCATGAAGGGAGGGCGGCCGCTTACTATTGGGGCAATATATTCCCTGGCCACCTTGATTTCAGGAGAGATAGAGATGGGGCTCAACCCAATGGACTGCTTAACTATGGTTATGCCATACTCCGGGCAACCGTTGCACGAGGGCTGGTTTCATCCGGACTCTTGCCTACTCTTGGTATATTTCACCGAAACCAGTACAATGCTTACTGTCTGGCCGATGATATCATGGAACCTTACCGTCCTTTTGTGGATGAACTGGTACTGGGTATCGTTCAAAGTGGCGAGGATTATTCGGAACTACAAGCTCACCATAAAAAACAGCTTCTGAGCATCCCCACACTCGATATTAAAATTGATGAGAAAAGAAGTCCGTTGATGGTGGGTTTACAAAGAACTACGGCCAGTTTGGTGGATTGTTTTGAAGGAAATTCCCGAAGAATACTGTACCCCGAATTTGTGTAATATGAAACTCAACGAATACAGGATTATGTGGGTATTAGTATTTTTTGATTTACCAACAGACACAGCCGAAGAGCGTAAGGTTGCGGCAAAGTTTCGCAAGGAAATTATGCGGGATGGATTTACCATGTTTCAGTTCAGCATTTACCTCAGGCATTGCCCCAGCCGCGAGAATGCCGATGTTCATATTAAGCGGGTAAAAGAGCAACTCCCCAAAAAAGGACATGTAGGCATTATGTGCGTTACCGACAAACAATTTGGGATGATGGAAATTTTTTATGGCAAAAAAGAAGCTCCGGTCGAAACACCTTACCAACAGCTCGAACTATTTTAATTTTTCAATTCGTTGCAACTCCTCAACATCAAGTTTATCCTTTAGCCGGCCACTTATCATTTTGTTGATAATCAAATCATGATAGCTGATAAAAAAAACCGGAAGTGTTTCAGAAAATTCAAACTTTACTTTATGTTTATTGGCCTGTTCATATTCCACTCCACTTATAAAATTGAACACTTCTACATCGTATGGTTTTTCTCCAACATGAAACAAAAAATGCTTGTTGAAATCCAGCTTTTCGATAGAAACGATGGCATCCTTTCCATATCCCATCAATTTAAAGGCCTCACAAATTCGGTATTGATTTTCTGAATGAGGATTCACCCAAATAAATCACTCGTATTACGCTGATAACCATGAAAGTTTACAGCATAACCGCCTACAATCATAAAGTCAACCCCTGCCTGATTAAATGCTTGTAAAATCCCTTCGAAATTTTCAGCCAGATTCATTGGTCATTAGATAAGTCAATCACAATACTCTTCTTTAAGGGAAGCCACCTGCCCTCACTATCCAAGGCATTGTATGCTGCGGCTTTTCGCAATATCTCTAATTGTTGCATGCGCTCTGCAGGGGACAACTTTGCCATTTGACCACGCCCATACTCCTCCGCGTCATCAAATGAGGTAAAAACCCTGAATGACTTTTGATACAAAGCCGAAGGTTCATTTACTTGATACTTGTTTTCTAAGTCCACAATTCGAATATAGCAGTTTAAAATAAGTTTGAAAATAAAAAAGCCATTCCGGACATTCCGAAATGGCTCCAATGATTACACTTTTTTTCAATCCAATTAGTTGTGCAAACGACTGATACAGTGACTTAAAACCAACGGTATAGTGTGTATCAAAGATCGTTTTAAAAAATCTGAAAGCAAATCACAACGGAACCTCAACGATTATCTACGGACACCCGAGTGTGTATCAAAGATCGTTTTAAAAAATCTGAAAGCAAATCACAACGAAGTACCAATTGCTCCTAAGAATTTTGGTAGTGTGTATCAAAGATCGTTTTAAAAAATCTGAAAGCAAATCACAACTTGAGCAGATGTATGAGGTGATGAGTATTGAGTGTGTATCAAAGATCGTTTTAAAAAATCTGAAAGCAAATCACAACAAAAATATTTAAACAAAAAATATTGTAATTAGTGTGTATCAAAGATCGTTTTAAAAAATCTGAAAGCAAATCACAACAACATGCCAGGGCTTTTTTATTGAGCCACCAGTGTGTATCAAAGATCGTTTTAAAAAATCTGAAAGCAAATCACAACGGGGGGTACGGATTCGTCTGAATGTTTTGTAGTGTGTATCAAAGATCGTTTTAAAAAATCTGAAAGCAAATCACAACGTGCGCTCCTGCGCTTGATGTAGTTTAGTGAGTGTGTATCAAAGATCGTTTTAAAAAATCTGAAAGCAAATCACAACGTCACATGTACATATCCGTGATGTTTGGCGAGTGTGTATCAAAGATCGTTTTAAAAAATCTGAAAGCAAATCACAACCTCGTGGCGGAACCCGCTATATTGAGTCCAAGTGTGTATCAAAGATCGTTTTAAAAAATCTGAAAGCAAATCACAACTTATCCGCAACCGGGCAGTTTATACATGCAGTGTGTATCAAAGATCGTTTTAAAAAATCTGAAAGCAAATCACAACTACTCCCGCAAATTGCACTACGATTTGACAAGTGTGTATCAAAGATCGTTTTAAAAAATCTGAAAGCAAATCACAACTATAATCACCTATAAAATAATAAACACCTAAGTGTGTATCAAAGATCGTTTTAAAAAATCTGAAAGCAAATCACAACAAATCTATTCATGACAATACAACAATACAAGTGTGTATCAAAGATCGTTTTAAAAAATCTGAAAGCAAATCACAACCCGCGCAAACCGAGCAAATTCAAGCTCTTGAGTGTGTATCAAAGATCGTTTTAAAAAATCTGAAAGCAAATCACAACAGCTACCAGACCCTCGAACACTCGACCTTGAGTGTGTATCAAAGATCGTTTTAAAAAATCTGAAAGCAAATCACAACAAACGCTTCTCAAAGTTGTCTATTGCATCTAGTGTGTATCAAAGATCGTTTTAAAAAATCTGAAAGCAAATCACAACTTTAGGGGTGGGGGGGGGATATGAAACACTATTATCGTTATATCGAATCTTTAAGTGCTTCGGGTAACATAAGCAAGAACGGCAAACACCTATCCCAGTATAGAGTATAGTAATTATACCCTAATGCTATGTTTTGATAGTAGTCAGGACGGTTATCCCAATAATATTTTTCTGAATTTATAGACCAGGCGGACATTCCAAGTTTTGAAACCAAAAACCATTTTTCAAGCAAACGGGCCGACCGACCGTTACCATCCATAAACGGATGAATTTTTGCAGTCCATAAATGAATTATTGAAGCGTAATAAAAAACCTCTTTGTATGACAAATCTCTATTCAGTAACTCTGAAATGTCAGCAAATAGTTTACTTAACTCTTCATTGACAAATTGCGGTTCAACGGCTAAATAAACAGGTCTTAGTGTTTTTGAATCTCTAACCCCGACTTGTTCCTTTCTAACTTTGCCGCGTAAGCTAACAGGCAATAAAGTTTCTGATAATATTGCGTGAGTTTTTAGAAAATTGGTTTTGTTCAGGTTATTTTCAGAAGCAAACTTGTACGCTTTTACTAAATCTTCAATCGCTTTAACTTCCTTCTTCTTTGGAAAACTTTTATTGCCTCTGTTCCTGAAAAAACTGTTTGCATCGAGCGTGTTACCTTCAATTTTAGAGGAATAAAGCGAAGAAGCAATCAGATAATACTCAAAATCATCTGTTGTAAATGTTGACTTTGACCTTAGTTTATGAAATACCTCTAACCAATCAATTTTGCATCTTAACGAGTATTTATCAAGGTATTCGGATGATATAAATTTTAAGTGTTTTCCCATAGGACGAATTTATGATTTTAAAGTATAACTACCGCAGGGCTTTAGTGTAAATCAAACCAAACTGATTACCTTTTAATCAAACTAAAAGCCTTTGCTATTTCTAATATTTCAATAATAATTTCGGTGATGTTTATTTGTGGAGATGTGATCGCCTTTTTAGCAAGGGCTGAATGTGCATCAATAATAACAGAGCTTATGCGGTAGCGTTCATCTATAAGTTGTGAAGCCCTAACGTAGTTGCAGTTGTGTTTGGCTCTTTTGTACAATATTTCGGCTATGCGTTTTTGAGTGTGCAGCATATCAATATGCAGGTTTGGGTTGGCTGTAGTGTGTATCAAAGATCGTTTTAAAAAATCTGAAAGCAAATCACAACTGGTGCGGGATGTTTTCTTTTGCTGACCAAAGTGTGTATCAAAGATCGTTTTAAAAATCTGAAAGCAAATCACAACCACAAATAGAGATTATAAATACTCAAAACTATTGAGAACAGCAGCACTTAAATATCGCCTACACTTTATTGATGAGCCTAAAATAAAAAAGTGGCTTAAAAGGACAGGGAAGCTCCAATTGCTTCCGGTGCTTCTAAGCCACGCCACAAAGATAAAAAAATATTAATAAAACCATGATAACCACCACAAACTATTTTAAATACGTGCCCAAATACATCAACAGGTTTGATGCGGGGATTGAAAGCCGGGCATGAAGTGATGTTGGATATTAAGAAATGGGAAAGCCCTTAAATGATGTATCCTTTAAAGGAACAGACATTGCCGGGGTGGTGAGCTTGCAACTTTCGGCCATTAATAATTTAGCCAAACAATCCGTTAAAACGAGCGTGTATCAAAGTTCGCTTTTAAAAACCTGAAAATAAGTTGCCCAACCTAATTACCCTTGACGGCTGTCAATGTTTAACAATGCCGTTTATTTTAAACTTGCTCACATAATAATTATACATGATAAATAGAGTTTGGGGCGTGATATTGTTTGTAACCTTTGTTCTGCTTTTTTCATATTGCCGCAAGCATGAAGAAACAGAGAAGATGCCAGCCGTTGAAAAGGGCGCTTTGGTTATGGGTATTACTCATTCGGTTGATGAAGAAATTATCAGCTTCGATAGTGTATTTTACCAAAATATAAATGGATTCCGCTATAATATTTCACGGCTTCAATATTACCTGTCATCTGTATCTTTAACCAAAGATAACGGAGAACGTTATATAGCGGACAGCATTTTTTACATAGATGCAAAGCAGACAAATCCAATCATACAACTTTCAGGAATACCCGCAGGATATTATACCCAACTTTCCTTTTGCATAGGCATAAAAGAAGCAAATAATAAATCGGGCGGCTTGCCTGCTACCGGAGAAAATTTGAATATGGCCTGGCCCGATGCAATGGGTGGCGGCTATCATTTTCTGAAATTAGAAGGGCATTTTTTAGACAGCCAAAGTAATGAATCCGGATATGCTGTTCATCTCGGAACAAACCCGATGCTTGTATCACATATTCCTGTAAAGTGTTTCATTTCTGTGGCAGGCGGGAAGACTGCAACAATAAATCTTGATATGAATGTGAACGAGTGGTTTACTAATCCTTATAATTATGATTTTATAAAGGACGGAAATTATACCATGTCGGACAACGAACTCATGAAGCTAATAAGTAATAATGGGAAAGATGTATTTAAACTTCGTTAAGCAATATGCTTTGCCAATTTGCGTTTGCCTGTTTATGGCAAGCTGCAACAAAAGCGAAGATGAACCACCTGTTCAGCCCATTGATGATACGACAACCGTAGCGCCAACTCCATATACATTAACAAGACCATTAGGATTTCCCTATCCTTTCCTTTCTCAAAGCAATCCGTTGACTGAGGAAGGGATAGCACTTGGCAGCAGGTTTTACTCCGACCCGATATTATCATCAAACGGGTTAAGCTGTTCTTCCTGCCATCATAAAGCATTGTCATATTCCACCACTATATTCAACACAAAGGAAGGTTATCGCATCAGCGTACCACCGCATGTAAATCTTGCTTTCAAAAAGTATTACAATTGGGAAGGTTCTGTAGTTAATCTGGATACATTATGCATGGTAGATTTTGAACCTGATTTTTTCAATATGGATTCAGCACTGCTTTTCAAACGTCTTAATGCTCATCCCACCTATCCGAATATGATAAAGAAAGCATTCAGGGTGAGCAATATTAACAGCTTAACTTATCACCAGTTGAAACTGTATATCTGTTACTCCATTTCTCAATATATGCGAACTTTAGTAAGTGCCAATTCGAGATTCGACAGCATTCGTTTAAGATTTGTTCAGCCTACCATAGATGAAGCCATTGGAATGAATATTTTCTTTAGCGAGAAGGGCGACTGCTTCCATTGCCATTCCAATCCGCTTTTTACGGATAATGACTTTCATAATAACGGATTGAATGATGTTTATACAGGATTTGATAAAGGTCGCGCGATTGTTACTTCACAAGATAAAGATTTGGGCAAATTTTTTACTCCAACACTTCGGAACATTGCGCTGACAGCTCCTTATATGCATGATGGGCGTTTTAATACGCTTGAAGAAGTTATAGAATTTTATAATTCGGGAGTAAAAATAACTCCATACTCCGATCCCTTGATGAATAAGCAGGGTAATATGCACCAACTTAATTTGACAGAGCAAGAAAAACAGAGTTTGGTGGCGTTCCTAAAAACATTAACCGATAAAAGCTTTGTGGAATAATATCATTTAAAATACCCGATAAGTAGTTATTCGGCTTTGCCCTAAGAACCTATTCAATAAAGTAAATCACAACTTTCAACAAATTGGCCCGGCACCATTGGGAAAACATACGGGAACCGAATTCAATGAAAAAGCGGAAGAAATTCTGCGACTTTCCACTGCGAAAAGGTTTTGAAAGCCATCTGGTTTATGATAAGATGAAGGAGTTGGAAAAGAGATTAGTCAATAAGCCTGCTGCTTACTACTTACAAGTTACTGCCAAAAGTACACTCACCGCATTTCCGCCAAAACCAACTGCGTTTACCATTACTTTTTTAATAGACCTTGTTTGAGTTTGCGCTTTCGCAAAAGGCACATTGATAAATTTATTGTTTTGCATCATCATAATGGCCAACTCCATATTTAAGATGCCGGAAGCTCCGAAAGTATGTCCGATTTTCCATTTATTAGTGGTCAATAATGGAATGTTTTCTCCAAAAACTTTCTCGATAGCTCTCAATTCGGTCAAATCGCCTTTGATGGTTCCCGGTGCATGCATCACAATGACATCTACTTCTTCGAAAGACGTATCTTTCAAAGCCATTCTCATCGATTTCTGGAAACAATCCGCTTCTGCCGAAATAGAAATATTGTGTTCCAAAATTTCCGTGGCATAACCAATACCTTCAATATAAGCCAAAGCATTGTCTTTTTTGCCTGTTTCCAAACAGCAAACTCCGGCTCCTTCTCCCAAAATCATTGTGTTCTGTTTCTTGTCAAAATCAAAAGCACGGCAAGGGTATTTAGATTTTTTTTTCGCATAAATTTTCAAAGCCTGCATTTGGGCAATGGTAAAACCGGTCAAAGAAGCTTCACTTCCTCCAACCAAAAACTTATCAGACATTCCGGCTCTTAACCAGGCAACCCCATTCAAAACCGAATGAAGTGCCGTAGAACACGTAATAGAATGCGAAATTTCAGGTCCCTGGCTTCGCAAATCATGAGCAATCCATGATGAAATATTTCCCAAAGTTGTGGTTGGAGAGGCTAGAGTTTGCACCTTTCCTGTTTCAATATATTCCTGAAAATATTTCTCGAACAAATCAGTCGCACCACGGGACGAACCAATATTGATTCCAAAAACATCCTCTTCCTTCCAACCTGCATTTTTCACAGCCCTTCGGGAAGCTTCGATGGCAAAAATCACCGAATTGTCTAACGATTTGTATTTATTATCTGAAGCTTTTATTTCCGAAATAATCTCAACTGAATTTTCATCCAAAGCCGCCACAAGCACATTTTGATCACCAATTCTTTTTTCGGTAAAAAACGAAACATCTTTGAGGTAATTATTCCAGATTGCTGACGAATTATTACCCAAAGAAGAAATGGAAGCAATGGCTGTAATGGAGATTGTTTGTGACAAGTTATTTAGTATTTTATTGAAGTGTGTATAAAAGACCGTTAAAAAAAACCTGAAATGGAGCGGAATTCATTGATGCCGATGAAAACATTAATAACATATCAATAAAGTAAATCACAACCCTCAGGCACGTAAAGGTAATTTCCCGCAAGATACTGATCTGGTTAATTCCCTGATACAGCGGTTTGCTAAGATAAGTCAGCTTCTTATCTGATTTTATTCATTTGTTTCTAATTGACCGTGAAAAATTTAATAACGACTTTTGATCCGGATTTTCAGTGCCGAATTGACGGTAGATTCTCTGAAAAATTTGGACCGAACCGAAAGGCGCTGATTTTTGCTCTATTGATCTTAATATGTTAAGAGTAATCATAATTATGTTATTTCTTACAGGTGTTTGTTCCTGCGGCACCAAAAGGGAAGAGCCGGCACCAAGCCTTTCAGTATTGAAGTCAGATTGGGAATTACCAAAATTGCCCGCACACGATGAAGCAGAGGTAAGAAAGGTGTTTAAAGGTGCCATGAGAGTATGCGAATTCAACGCCATCATCTTACATTATCTGGAGATCAAATACGGAATACCCAGTCAGAAAATCTTAATGGGTTCTTCTACCTGCGTTGATGATATTATTTATTCCAAAAACTTTCATTCCACTAAAACTTCGGGCATGTTTCATCTTGGAGGTTTAGCGGGTTTGCCCTTTACAGGAATTACAGGGTTGAACGCTCTTGCTCACCACGTCCCGGACGAGGGTACCATGTTGCTGCTTCTGGAACCCCACATCGGATATTCTTCAGAAAAAGGCTGGGGATACCTTTTGCGTTACGATCAGCTCGAGCCCAGTTCGTGTTGTGGAGCATTAATGGGAACACTTAACCTTCTACAAAACAACAAGCTCAATGGCAAGATCAGAGCAGAGGATTATCAGGAAGATAAGATCGCGCAGTTTGCATTAAAACACAAAAGAGATATTCTGAAAGCAGATATTCCCATTGTGGAATTCACCAAAATGATCTCTCGCGAGGCCGAACGGCAAATCAGAGCCCATGTGCTGGAAGTAGACATGGAACACATCAATTACATCGTTATCCTTACCGGGGTTATGATTAATACCGATTACAATTTCTCAGACTATCAGGTGGTCAAGCACATTGTAATCTACAACGTGAAGAAAAAAACATTTACAGAAGAGATATTGATTCCCTGAACAATTAGGACTGTAAAATTTATCCATACAGCGCAAAAGTGTATATCAAAAATCGCTTTGGAAAATCTGACATGGAGCGAAATCCATTGATACCGTTGAAAACATTAACAACATATCAATAAAATAAAACAAATCACAACAAGTGAGTTTCTTTATCCGTAATTTGGGTAAATAACAAAAAAGGCCAACCAAAGTATTGGCCGGCCTATCAAATTCGTACCATGGACTTTCAGAAAAAGTTGACATGGAGTTGGTTGAATTTAACAGAACAAATGTAAGTACAAAAAACAATTGCAACAAAACCTAACAGTGTGTATCAAAGATCGTTTTTAAAAATCTGAAATGGGGCGGAATTAAATATCAATAAAGCAAATCACAACACGGCCAGACGAGCGGGTACAATGCGCTCAATTAAACAAAACGCTTTGTTCGCGTGATTATATTCATATATACTTGCAGTATAGTTACAAGGAACTAAGGCAAACAGGATTATGGCAAAAAAGAAAAACAAGTACCGGTATTTGAATTTTTCAAACGCAGCAAAGGCATTGGACACAGATGCTGGTGTTATAAGCAGAGGGATTTCATCGGGTAAGTTTCCGGGTGGAAAAATGCAGGTATTTGTACGGGCAGATGATGGTAAATATTATGAAGTTGGTGGCAGTATAATTAAAGTCGTTGATATGGAATGTCTTGAAATTGAAGAAACGAAAGTCGTCAAGTTCAGAAAAAAAGCTAAAGTGGAATGAAACGATTAATTACATACACGTTTGTATTTATGTTGTTGATGTTATGGCAAAATGCCATCGCTTCATCCGTATATGTTACGCAATTTCAATCCCAGGCAAAATACATAGTGTATGTTACTAAATTTCAATCCGAAGCCAATCTGGTAGTTCGTAAAACAACCTTTCAATCTCAATCAAATATGCCGGGATATTGGTACTTTACCCCGTACCAGAATCAATGTGACTTCATAATATTCTATACCAAACATCAAGCGGAGGCAAATCTGATTGTGTACTTTTTATAACGAGTGACAGCCATCGTCACGAAATAAATATGCCTCATTCCACGGAATGGAATATTTAATTTAGGCAAAAGTGTGTATCAAAGATCGTCTTAACAATTACCCATTCTCTTTATATCCAACATTCCTTCATACCCGGCTTTCATCCCTGCATCAATAAGCCCCTTTTTTATTTTAGGCTCATCTATCATGCTGGTTGTTTTTAACCGCAGCAATTTTAGCAACTCTACAATTTTATAATCTGTACTTGTATAAACACTTGCTATTACATTAGCAGCCTTGCTCTGGCATATTGTATCAACAGCCATTACATAATCCTCTTTTATTTCCAGTTTCTGCTCGTACAACAACCACTCTTTCGTTGGTTTCCGAAGCAAAAAATGCTATTGGATTATGGATATAAACAGGTCAAGTTTCAATATCGGGTTGAACACGTTTGTGGTCAGTAAAAACAATCCGGTAATTTGATGGCTTTGAAAAAAAGGTAAGCAGATAACTGTCGTATCTATACACCCGTTTTAGGGGATAGAAATAATTTATCATACCTATTTATGAGTTAGGTGCAACCTACGGAACAGCTTCATAAAAAAGACCTCCATAAATTTTAACTATATTTGCACATGCAATTAAAAGTAGGACTTATTGGATTTGGCCAAACAGGTAAAGCTGTTGCAAGTGTAATATTACAAAATAAAGGATTTAGCCTTAAATGGGTTTTACGGCAAAACGCGCTTTTAAGTCAGAGATCTGTACCTGAATTTTTAGGCGTTGAATCAGATGATCCCGGCCTTATATATTCCTTAACGACAACATCAATTGATGAGCTTTTGGACAAGCATCCCGTGGATATTATCATTGATTTTTCTTCTACAACAGGTATTTATACTTATGGAAAAATTGCCAGTGAACGAGAAATAAAAATAATTTCCGCTATTTCGCATTATTCCGAAAAGGAAATTGATTTAATAAAAGACCTTTCAAAAAAAACAACCGTTTTTTGGTCTCCCAACATAACACTAGGGGTAAATTATTTGCTTTTTGCCGCAAAGTTTCTTAAAAAAATTGCTCCCTGGGTAGACATTGAAATTATTGAAGAACATTTTAAAGGCAAAGATGGAATTTCAGGAACTGCAGTTAAAATAGCTAAAGCATTAGATTTAGACAAAGCAAGTATAAATTCACTGCGAGTAGGTGGAATTGTAGGTAAACACGAAGTCGTTTTTGGATTTCCCCACCAAACGGTCAGGTTAATTCACGAAAGCATTTCAAGAGAAGCATTTGGAAATGGGGCAATATTTGTAGCAGAAAACTTGATGACCAAAAGCAAAGGTTTCTATAATTTTGAAGATATTTTACTACCCTATTTTACCAGTAGTGTGTACAACAAATCGTTTTGAAAAATCTGATTATCGGGATATTGTCAACTAAACTTCTTCCATCCTCCGCACCCCAGTCCTAAAGGGAATTCCGCGCACAAGTCTTTTAGAAAGTGTGCGGTTGGTCCCTGTCAGGGGCAAGTTGACATCTTCCCGACAGATCAGTTTAAAAAATCTGAAACAGAGCATAGCAAAATTCATTGATGCCGCTGAAAAAAAAATAAAGCAAATCACAACCGAATCGGACTATACCTGCACGTAAATTACTGCTAAAACTGCAAACGGAGTAGTTTGAAGTTTTAATCATCAGGTGATAAACAAGCATATTGACATATCACACTTGATGATGATGATCAAACCTAAAATTGACATCCGTCAGGGTTTAACGCCAACGCAGTCGGTTTGTTTGCAGCATGAATATCCAAACTTTGGAATCAGATCTTATCTCAAACATTAATGCGCTCAAAAAGCAAAAAAATGTTTCCATTCTCTCTCATTATTATATGCCACCCGAACTCCAGCTATTGGAAAAAGATGGCGGCATTGCCGATATTACCGGGGATTCACTGGGTCTGAGTCTGGCAGCCCAACAGAGTGAAGCCGATGCCATTCTTTTCTGCGGAGTGCGGTTTATGGCTGAAACGGCATTAATCATAAATCCTGCAAAAAAAGTTTTCATGCCCGACCCGTCTGCCGGTTGTTCGCTGGCGGCAAGCATCACTGCGGAAGATATTAATCAACTGCGCAGGCAATATCCCGGAGTTCCGGTTATGGGGTACATCAACACCTACGCAGAAACAAAAACGGCTTTGGATATTTGTTGCACTTCCCGCAACGCAATGGCTATTGCTCAATCCCTCGACAGTGATACCATTTTGTTTGTACCCGATTTGTACATGGGACAAAACCTGCAAACGGCTATTAAAAAAGCATGCGGTAAAAAACTTATTTTATGGAAAGGGACATGCGAGGTACATGAACAGTTTAACAGCAGCTTACCCGGAATAAGTGAGGATGCTGAAGTGCTGATGCATTGGGAAGTACCTGAATCAACCGTAAACAAACAGCTTGCAACAAACAAAGGAATTGTAGGCAGCACAGGAGATATTTTACAGTATGTGAAGCAAAGTGCTGCAAAAAAATTCTACCTCGCATCGGAGTGTGATTTAGGTGTTGCTCTGAAACAACAGAATACGGATAAGGAATTTGTCACACCCTGTATCAGGTGTCCTTACATGAAACAAAACACGCTCGAAAAAGTATTGCATGCGCTTGAGGCCATCGGAACACCGGCAGAAGCATCCCACAGCATTGTACTTGATGATGCAACCATTGAAAAAGCCCGCATCCCTGTTTTAAAAATGTTGCAATACAATTAACCCAACAGCACCATGTATCGCAAGCGAATAATTTGTATCGGTAACGGATTAGCCGCAATGAACCTTGCGCTGTACCTGGATGAAGATACCGAACTCTTTATTGTAGGAACAGCAACCATTGCAGGTACCAATAGTTATTTAGCCAAAGGCGGTATCGCCATTCCTCTTGATGAGGCCGATATCCAAAAACATATTAATGACACGCTGATTGCGGGAGACGGATTATGCAACAAAACAGCCGTTGAAGGCATTATCGGCAAAGCACCCGGACTGATAACCAGACTGGGCAGGCTGGGTGTTGTATTTGACAAAAGCATATCACTGGAAGGCGGACACAGCAAAGCACGTATCCGGCACTTATCAGACGAAACGGGTAAACATCTGATTACACAACTGTATGAAAAGGTGTTAGGCAAACCGAATATCCGCCTGCTTACACCCTATGATGCGGTTGAATTATTTATGCATGATAACCGGTGCAAGGGAGTGTACATTTCCCCGAAAGGAACAAATACCCTTGAGCTTATCACGGCAGATGCGGTTGTTCTGGCTACCGGTGGATGCGGCAACCTGTTCCTGCATCATACCAATACCGGCAATGCCAATGGCGAAGGATATGCGATGGCATACAAAGCAGGTGCAACCATGCGTAACATGGAATTTATGCAGTTTCATCCCACTAAATTTTACACCACCACATCAGCCGAAAATGTGTTAATCACAGAAGCGTTCAGGGGAGCTGGCGCGGTTATCCGGAATGCAACCGGAGACGATATTATGCAACCGGTACACAAGCTTGGAAGCCTTGCCCCACGGGATATTGTGAGCAGGACAATGTACGAGCAGATGCGCACCACACATCAGCCTCATTTGTGGCTTGACTATAAAGATGTCAACCCATATCTGATGCAAGAATCATTTCCTGCTGTTCAGCATCTTTGTTATGAGAACGGGCTGCACCACACCCGGCATATTCCCGTAAGTCCGGCAGCGCATTATATGTGCGGAGGTATTGAAACAGACCTCACCGGACAAACATCCGTACCAAACTTATTTGCCGTTGGAGAAGTTGCCTGCACCGGGCTGCATGGAGCCAACAGGCTGGCAAGTAATTCGCTGCTGGAACTGTTCATCGTTTCCGAACAGATGGCCACCTGCATGAATGTGATGAAGCCTGAAATATTGCATACCAGGCTGTCTGTCGAATATCCTTCCATTAACCATGAAGACAAAGCGAACCAAATGACAACAGCCCTGCAACAGATTATGTGGAATCATTTCGGTATTGTGCGGCATCCAGAAAGCATGAAGGAAGGATTGTATCATCTTAAATGCTTGCAGGAACAATTGTACTCAACGAAATCCGCAGTTTCCGGCATCCGGCTCAAACGGGTGCAAAACAGCATACTTACAGCTACGTTGATTGCAGAGGCGGCCTCCGCCAGAAAAGAAAGCAAGGGATGTCATTATATTGATTACGCAAAAAGTACCGGCTCTGTTGATCCGGCAGCATGTGCAATACACCGGACATTATCCAACCATCTTTTATAAAGGTTTCCAATCAGTAGAAGAAAAGTATGTTTCGTACAGGCGTAATTTCAACAACCGTATTGATTCAGGCAAAACCTTCCGTAAAGTATCAGCTATATACTGCAACAAAAACTCCGTAGCATACTCCCCTTCTATCCTGTGCATTTCCCCATCAGGTTTTAGTTCGAATTCCATTTGAAGTCAACAATATTTTTAACCGCAGCGTTCAAAGAACGCTGCGGTTATGTCACTTGTTATTATAAAACAGATTTAGTTGCCTAAAAGCGGATGTTTGAATTATATATTCGTCATTTCTGCTTGCTTAACGAACATGCCGGACTGAAGCGGCTCCTGCTTTCGGGAAATCTTCTGGTGTTGTTTCAACATACAGCGGATATGTACGCGCAGCAGCACAACAGCAATGCTGCCGAGTGCCAGCATCAACACTATCCCCGCATACACAAACACATAAAACCAGCCCTGCAATCCTCCCATCATCTCACTGAACGAACCTGAAACGTGCTGCATTTGCCACATCCCCTTTTTGATACCGGCAATATTTAACGAGAGCCAGAATACAAACAGGCTGCCCTGAGTTACCCAAAAAGAAGCCTTTAGCAACAGGCTGCGTTCAAACCGCTGCGAACATTCGTCTGCAGTAAACATAAAGCAGGCAGCCAGCAATATCATGGTATTGATACCAATGGTTGTTCCCATAGCATGTGCAACCGTAACATGTGTGCCGTGCGTGTATAAATTAAACGAAGGAACCGACATCAGAATGGCTTGTCCCATATTCACAAATATCCAAACCTCCGAAGCCAGTATAAAACGGTACGGATAAAAATGAAAATGTTTCTTTGCTTCCGATACCTGTTGTTTCCAGTTGTAAATAATGCGGGCAAAAAACACCCATTCCGTCATGCTCACTGCATAGCCCACATACCTTACGTAAGCATCGGTAGGTAATGTATATACATGATGCCCCCAGTTAAACATAAGGTTAAACAATCCTAAAAAATACATCCCGAAAGAAAGCCTGCTGTGCGCAACCGTTTTATTGCCACTTATTTTCTCCATCATAAAGATGGCCGTACCATATAAAATCTGGTTCCACGCGCCCACCAGCGAGCCATTGGCTTTCCACTGAATGGTTGTGTCTTTTATAAACGACTCCCGGAAATAATCAAATACCCACAGGTAATTTTCCGTAAACGTAAACAGAAAAAACACAATACCTGTCATCCACATCCAAAGGTATACCGGCCATTGTTTTACGGTTTTGGCTACCCGTATAAAATTGATTAAAAAGAGTATCCATGCAGCGGCAACCGGCAATGCATATACCGGACTAAACTCCCAGTATTCGCGCCCTCCGAACGTTCCCGTTACGTATGAATAAAATACGCCAGTGATTGCCAATACCCACAAAATCCATTGGGCAGAGCCTAGCCATACAGATGGTTTTGTTTCCCCCACCTGAAACAATCCATTGTATACACAACCCGTTGCACCCAGTAAAATCCAAAACAGAACAGCCGATACATGCATGGGGCGAAGTGTTAAAAACCCGAACGTCCCCCTGAGAATATGCGGCATGATATAGCTGTGTGCGGCAATTACTCCGAGCAATAAGCCAACGGCAAGCATCACCAGAGCCGATATGATAAAAAGGTTTCCTGTATTTTTTTGCATCCTATTCATGTTGTGTAATCATTCCTGTGGGTAATATGGTAAAGCTTGCAGGGCTTGCAGTACCACTGGCATTGGTTGATTGCAAAAAGGCTATAAGCTGCTCTAACTCTTCTTCATCAAGATGAAAGGACGGCATTTGTTTGATGCCCGATTTCAAAATAGCGTGAAGATACGTTGGGTCTTTGTACGGTGTTGCCATCATATTGGTTAAATCAGGCCCGAGGTATCCTCCCAATCCATACAACTGGTGGCATGCCTGACAATTATATTTTTGCCATACCAGCCTGCCCTGCATTGCTTTTGCCTGTGAAGCTCCCGCAGGCAAAGCCGGCCTGAGGTAAATGCTGAATGAATACACCATAAAACAACTTACCAGCGCTAAAAAAACAATCAACGGTTTTCTGCTCATACTTATGCTTATTACTTATTTCGCGGATATTGAACATTGCTGCAACCAGGTTGGTTCCTGCATAGCTTTCAGCTCATCCAAATATTGATGCAACGATTCTTTCCAGTGATTCATTTCAGGGAAGCCTCCTGCATTCCATATTCCGTTTTCGAGCACCGAATATTTTGGCCTGCGTATGGCGGGAGGCATTGCCGGTGGCTCTGCCCTGTTCAGCTTAACATGTGTGTGCGTATATGAAAAAATTTCATCCGCAAAATCATACCAGCTGCACTGCCCCTCCGAAGTAAGGTGAACAATACCTTTGAGGGTTGTATCATTCAGGATGAGCGGTATCATCTCTGCTATATTCCGGGTTGCTGTTGGCGATACAAGCTCATCGTCCACAACCGTTACCTCACCTTTTTCGGCAGCAAGCTTAAGCATGAGTTTTATAAAGTTTAACCCGTTTTTAGCCCTGCATGGATGGTGTCCGTATAAAGCAGAAACACGCAGCACCAGATGGCCGGGGTCAAACATCAATACCCGCGATTCGCCTTCTCTTTTGGTTTCACCGTACACATTCAGCGGAGCGGTTTTATCATGCTCTGTATAAGGAATGCCTTTCTTTCCATCAAATACATAATCTGTGCTGAAATGGATAAAGCGCTTTTGGTGCTTAGAACATAAAGCCGCCATCAATGCGGGAGCATCTGTATTAATGAGCTTTGCTGTTGAAGGATCCTGCTCACATACATTTACATTGTGAAAAGCCGCAGTATTAATGACCACATCAGGTTGATGCAGGACAAACAGTTGTTTAACCGCGTCTATATTTCCAATATCAGCATCCTGATGCGTAAGCCCCACAACATCCACCTTTTCATGCTGAAGCACGGCAAGAATATCTGCTCCAAGCTGCCCGTTAGCGCCTGTTATCAATACTTTTGTCATAAAAGTTTAGCTGTCATTATTTTTTTAAAGATGTCGATATTGTAAAATCGCTCATCATCGAAATTGCTGAAAGAATGGAGATGAGCATGTAAGTCAGTGAGAATATCCAAATCATGTTGTTGGGGATGAAAGTTTAATACGAGTTGTGCTTTAGCGGCACTAACTTTATAGTTTCTGTAATCCTGTGTATTGTTATTGCTGATGGAAACCCCGACACCGAAATGCTCCTGCACATACGCAGCAACCGACTGAGCCAGTTGTCCGATAGTTGCATTAAACGAACAGATATTGAATACGTTTCCGCGTGAAAGCCCTGCCTCCAGTCCCAGATGATATGCCCGGCATAAATCCTGCAAACCCAGTATCGGGCGCCATATTTTGCTGTTTGATAAGGTAATCTCATTTTTGAGCAATGCGTTTTTAAACATCGTATTGATGGCCAGATCCAAACGCATACGTTCGCTGTATCCACTTACTGTTCCCTGCCTGAAGCACAATACAGAAAAGTTCTCATCGGCAATGCTCAGCAACGCCTGCTCTCCCTGAAGCTTTGAAACGCCATAAGGATAATTGCATACGGCAGGGTCGTTTTCGGTAAAAGTGCTGTTGTGCGTGTAGCCATATACCGAACAGGAGCTTGCAAAAATCAATTGTTTAACACCGGCCTCCTTTGCAATAAAACCAATATATGCCGGCAATGCGGTGTTGTAAATAAAATTATCCTTAGGCGAAAATTCAGCCATCGGATCATTGGATAACCCTGCTAAAAAAATGATTGCGTCATACCCTTCCAGCTCCTGCTGCTTCATATCAAAAATATCTTTTTGAATCACGGGAATATCATCCGGCAGATTGTTTCCAAACCAGCACAAATCAACAACCGTGATATCATATCCGGCCTCCGCCAGATACGGACACAATACGGAACCAATATATCCGCAACCGCCCAGCACCAATACATTTTTATGCTTCATATTATTACCTGATTAAATCCGACTCAGCAGTTTGCAGCCACTCAGCCAGTGTTTTTGCCTGTTTATCTTTCTCTGAAATTACCGGATTGGCAATTGCAGGCCACTCAATACCAATGGCAGGGTCGTTCCACAAAATACCCGATTCGGCTTTGCTGTTGTATAACCCTGTACACTTATATTGTATTTCGGCAAAATCACTGCCTACACAGAAACCCCGTGCAAAACCGGCAGGCGCCCATACCATTTTTTTATTCTGAGCCGATACCCACTCACCATGCCATTGCCCGAGTGTGGGAGAATTTTTACGAATATCAACGGCAACCAGAAATGCTTCACCAAATGTTACACGCATCAGCTTAGCCATAGGAGGCTCCCATTGAAAATGCAATCCCCTTATCACGCCATAAACCGAACGCGAATGATTATCCTGCACAAATTCATCCGTAATACCATGTTCAGCCATCTGATCCTTACGATACACTTCCGCAAAAAATCCGCGTTCATCTTCAAAAATTTCAGGCTGCAATACTTTCAACCCATTGAGCTTTTCTTCTAACAATTTTATTTTCATCTGTATATTATTTTTTACCTGCCGGGTAAATGTTAACCTGCCCTGCCCCCCTGGACCAGCCGCACACCGTCTACAAAACTCGTGCGCGAAACCCGCTTTAGGATTGGGAGTGCGGAGAATAGCAGAAGCTTAGTTAACAATATCCGGATAGTCATATTTTTTCAAGGTCTGATAGTATATTTACATTGAGCCGGGGTGATGATTGGCAAATCATGGGCCTTTCATCTAAAGCATGATGAGTGAGCGATTGAAATGTTTTATGCTTTAACACAAAATATTCCCATACCACCGATCCCCGGTACACGGCATGCATGATGGCGGAATCGGGCAATATCCTGCGCTGCTGTACTTCTGCCCGTTTCCGGGCTATTAATATAAGATTAAGAATGATCCAGACATGTGCCGCTAAAACACCTCTTACCGTTGCCAGGTTTCCTTTCAGCAGGGCATGTGCAAACGCAACATAATCGAGCAATACATGCACCGGAACCTTTGTACACATATTGTATATCCCATAATTTTTGAGCATGATGTATAATGAGTTACGGTGGTTCCAGTACACCTTTTTGTAGCTGTGCGGAGGAATGGTTGCACCTCCTATATGCCTGATAACTGATGCCGGCTGTACTTTAAGATTGTACCCGGCCAGTCGTAACCGCCAGCACAAATCAATTTCATCCATGTGGTGTACAATGGTTTCATCCAGCACACCACTATGCCGCAGGGCATCTTTTCTCAGAAACATCGCAGCACCACTTGTCCAGAAAATATCCCGCACATCATCGTACTGTCCGCAATCATCTTCCATTGTATCAAATAATCTTCCACGCAAAAACGGGAATCCATACTGATCCATCATCCCTCCCGAGGCTCCTGCATATTCAAATTTATGTTCATCAAAATATGAAACAATTTTGGGCTGGATCGCGGCAATGCTGCTGTCCGATTCGGCTAATTCAACCATGTGCTCAATCCAGCCGGCAGCAACCGTTACATCGTTGTTTAAGCACACGATATACTTTCCCCCGCACTGTGCAAAGGCTAAATTATACGCGGCACAATAACCGTTGTTGGAAGTATTTTGAATAATACGGACTACCGGGTAATGTAACTTAACATACGCTACATCATCAGCCGTAGATGCATTGTCGAGCAGGTATATCCGTTTATTGGAATATGAGCTTCCAAGCACTGATGTTAGGCATTCGTCCAGATACTCACGTCCATTATAATTGAGAATAACAACATCTACGAGGGGAGCATTCATACCGGATAATTTTAATCCGAAATACGGAATACCCGGTTATTCATTTATTGATACCCGTCAAAAATATAAGTGATGCATATCAACTATTCTTCGATGGCCGCAATATCGGTTAAGGCTTCGCGGTTCAGTATCCTGATGTATTTTTTATGAAGCCTCACCAGCCCTTCATCTTCCCATACCCGTAAAATACGGATGATGGTTTCCATTGCCATTCCGGTAATACCGCCAATCTCTTCGCGGGTTAAACTGATATTGATAAATCCTTCCGTATTGGTGCCGAACGACTGCTCCAGCAATAACAACGTTTCGGCTAACCGTTCTTTACCCGATTTATAGAGATACGTACTGGCTTTGCTTTCCACCTCACTGATATCGGCAGCAATGCGCGACATGATATCGAGCGCGAACGGAACATTGCCTGCAATAAACTGGAATATCTTTTCTTTGGGAATAAAGCAAATTACACTGTCTTCCATCACCTCTGCCGAAGCAATATATTTACCATTGCCCAGCAACCCGCGGTAGCCAATCAAATCGGCATCTTTGGCAATACGCAAAATCTGAACATTACCGGCATTGGTTGTTTTATAAAGCTTCACCTTACCTGAATGTACACAATACAATCCCTTCACCGAATCATTTTCGTTAAACAATACCTGCCTCTTCCGGGCATGATATGTTTGCTTAAACGCATTCATGGTTTCCAGCTCACCCGGCCTCAGGTTGCAAAAAAAAGATGTTGCCCTGTGCTGGCAATTCATACAATTCATTGTTAAGGGTACACGTTTCACCGGTTGCTGTTTTTCACATACAAAGATTAGCAATAAACCTGCAAGCATCAACTATCCGCTTAACTGATTTAACTCATTAAATATTGGGCTGTATTCACCGGTTTCTGATAAAAAATACTGACTATCGGGATATTGTCAACTTGCCCTCGCGCACCCCTTCCCCTAGCGGGGACCAGCCGCACACTTTCTAAAAGACTTGTGCGCGGAACTTCCTTTAGGGTTAGGGGGTGCGGAGGATGGAAGAAGTTTAATTGACAATATCCCGATAGTCATTTAAAAAATTGATGGCCGTCAACTTTTAGAGCATGAAAGAACACGTCATTTGCACCTGATTATTCACGCGAATTTCACTATATATATATGCAACATACTTTTCACATACCTGTTCTGGGGTTAGCTTACTCCATTGATACTCCCGTTAAAGTTGCCCGGTTTGGCATTTCTTCAGTAATGTCGGTAGTACAGGATGAGCTTGTAGAACAGATGAGACAATTTCATTCGGTCAAAAACAATATTGCTTTCCACCCCATTTTTAAAACAACCTTTGACTACCGCGCCAAACGGATTACCGGATATCTTAATCTGGTAAAAGAGCTGGTCGGCAAACAAATTGATATCCTGAAACAGGAATCGTTCAGCGCGGGTAGTGAAATCAACAGGTACTTCACCTTATTACCTGATGGCAGCACATTGAAAAAAATGTACTTCGCCATGCTGCTGACAACAGGAAACGAACGGGTAAGCCTTCAGCAACAGTTGCGGGAACAAATTGTACCGGGCAGCATTGACGTAAACATTATGACCAAGATTGATGGCAATAACTACCATGCCGGTACCGAAGATATGAATCCCGAATTATTCTCGGATGCGCTGGCTGCTTTGCGCGGATATGCAAACAGTTCCCTGCAATCATCAATTGTATTTTCGGCAGGACTAAATCCGAGATTGTACGCTTATCTCGAAACCTTTCCTGATTTTTTTCCCGATGAGCATCAACACATAAACAAGCGTGTGATTATAAAGGTGAGTGATTTTCGCTCGGCTTCCATTCAGGGAAAATTTCTGGCAAAAAAAGGAATATGGGTTTCGGAGTTCAGAATTGAATCGGGGCTGAATTGCGGTGGGCATGCCTTTGCAACAGAAGGATTTTTACTGGGTCCCGTGCTGGAAGAGTTTAAAGAGAAACGCGAAATGCTTGTTGAGGAGCTGAAAGAAATGACCAATGCCGCTTTGCTCGCCAGGCAACAACCTCTGCTGGCCGAAAACGAAACCATTCGGATTACGGTGCAGGGAGGAATTGGCACAGGTGATGAAGATTCATTTTTGCGCAGGCATTACAGGATGGATGCTACCGGCTGGGGAAGCCCGTTTTTATTGGTTCCCGAAGCTACCAATGTAGATTCTGCGACATTAAACGATTTAGCCTGCGCCACACCCGATGATTACTATTTAAGCGGAGCATCCCCTCTGGGTGTACCGTTTAATAATTTCAGGAAAAGCTCTGCCGAAAAACAACGGATTACACGCATTGCGAATGGGAAACCCGGCAGTCCCTGCCTGCGCAAGCACCTTAGCTTTAATACAGAGTTCACAACAAAAACATTGTGTACGGCATCGCGTAAATACCAGCATTTAAAAATAAATGAATTGAACTCACAGCATCTTCCGGCTCCTGTTTACGAACAAAAACTTGCTGAAATAACCGAAAAGGATTGTCTGTGCGAAGGCCTCTCAGCTGTCGGCTATCAGTTGAACAACCCGAAGCAAAAGCTCAACATGAGCGCTGTAAGCATTTGTCCGGGACCTAATCTGGCTTACTTCTCGGGCGTATTTACACTTGCTCAGATGGTTGACCATATTTACGGAAGAACCAATTTGCTGAACGCAGTTGAACGTCCGAATATGTTTGTAAACGAACTTAAAATGTATGTTGACTACCTGAAAAACGACCTGCAAAAATTAACGGAGCCCTTAACCGCCAAGCAGGTAAAATATTATACTACGTTTAAGCAAAACCTGTTAAGCGGTATTCAGTATTACAGGGAACTGAAGCATCTCGAACAATGGCACGGGTTACTGAACCAGTATGAATGCATGCTGAATGATATTACGATTGAAAGAACAGCATTAGAGCAGGTAAACTAAAACGCAACATGCGCTCTTGTTATTTAAACTTAACTGACTATCCGCTTTTAGGCAAGTAAATCTTAATGTTAAATCTGTTTTATACTTAACCGCTGCAAAACGCTGCGCTCTTTCGCTGTGAACTCCGCAGTTAAAATATTGTTGACTGTAATCGGATAGTCATTTAAACTTATGCCGGTCTAACAATATGCTGCCACCTTCACAGCTGCAAAACACTAAGGTAAAAACCCCGAACACACTTTGACAGTACACAATTTCCGGTTGGTTTTAGCGAGATCCAAAAAACATCATCATTGTGAGGTTCGGTTCGGGTTATGAACATATCGACCGGAGTAATATTGCTGCAGGTTTTGCTGAGAAACTGTAAAACGAAAAGAGGCTGTTTCAATAATTGAAACAGCCTCTTTTGTAATTGATTTACCCTGTTATTTTTTGAGAATTCTGATTGATTCCTCTTTGTTGTTGAATCTTACTTTAAGCAGGTAAAGGCCATGAGCAAGTCCTGAGGATGGAATGATTACTTTTTGTCCAGGCTCAAAGTTTTGCTTATCCAATAACTGGCCTTGCATATCAAACAGAGAAACCTCAACTGCTGATGTTGCATCATCTGTAAAGTGCAGATTAATAAAATCATCTACAGGATTAGGAGCTACTAATACAGTGGCGTCTCCTGTGCTTGTCAGATTTACTGATACAACATGGCTGTAACTGAATGCACCGTCCCAATCAATAGATTTTAGTCTGTAATAAACGGTATTGATTTTATCCAGTCCCATTAAGTCATCATAATACAGGTAACTGCCCGGCTTATTTCTGGCTTTCACATTTTGAACAGTTACAAACCGGACTCCATCAACTGAACGTTCTACAGCGAAATGTGAAGCATTGATTTCGGATGCACTTGTCCAATCTACATTCACTCCTTTGTTTTTTAACTGTGCGGTAAATGATAACAATTGTACAGGAAGCGGATTGTTTACATCGGCACCGGTAATAATCAGGTTATTGCTGTACAGATTAAAACCGGAGATTCGTTTGCCAACACTATCTATAGTTGATGTGGCAACGCTCCAATTCAGGAAGGAATCCCTGATTGACATGCGAAGCAATGACTCGAAAGCTATTGTACCTAACCAGGCTGCTTTGTAGTTAAAATCAGCATTGTAACTATAGCTGGAAGATGAGCTTGTTGGCATTTCCAATGAAACGTAAGCGAACATGTGATGGTCAGGAGCACTAATTTGAGGTGGTGCTTCACCAACAAACTGACGCACTTCAACCGAACCCGGAACAGGAGCAAGAGCATCCCAATGTATTTTAGCCACAGTATCCCCTAAAAACATAAATGACTGAGTAACTCCGGGTGCCGGTAATGCAGGAGTTGCCGAGGCTAAAGGAGGAAGAACAGAAGGCGTAATTTCAAACGCTCCCATATCAGGTACTCCCGTATACGGCACTGTGCTTCTTGCAGCTCCTGCTGCATCCGAATTAACCTCGCCTAAATGCAATGCTCTTCCATTTACATACCATGCAGTAATGTCACTTTCAAGAGGCTTTACAGAAGTATTGCTTTCGAAAACAACCGGCAGGTATTTAGATGTATTATCCGATCCAACATTAACTGCATTCTTAAAGGCGTTAAAGTTCGATTTGGCATAATTTGTTGTAATTACCCGTGCAACATTTACTCCATTAGTGTTGTAGTAGATATTGTTGTTAATTAAAGAAATGGCATTTTGAGAAACAGCATTTGCTGGGTCGAACCACAATTCAGCAACATTCAGCGGATACCCATTTTCTGTTTGAATAATGTTATTCAAAATCTTAACGTCATAAGATATCGTATTGGCAAGATTTGAATACGTAATGTCTCCTTCAATGTGCAATCCTGCGGAACTCGTAGATATAGAATTGATTTTTATTGTATTGCTGTATACATCAACTTTTGAACCACCCTGTATCTTGATGCCTGTTTGACCAACATTACCTGTGTTATGAACCAATACTGCATTACTGGCTACCAACGCTCTGCCTAGCTCATTGTAGTATGCATTTTGGTATACCAAAATTCCGGTTCCCTGCGGAATGTTTACTTTATTACCAACAATTGCAACACTTCCTGCTGTACTTGCCGAGCTAATAGCATTGGTTATTGATGAACTGTTACTGATGAGGGTGTTGTGTTTGATGGAAACATCCCGTCTGAGTCCTGCTGATATACCCGCATAGGCAAAATTGTTCATTATGTTGGAATCAATAACCACATAGTCGGAGTATTGGCCAACTACAGGATTTCCTGAAACTAATACAGATATACCTCCATTATTAAACACATTATTTGTGATTGTTAAATATGCATTGTTATCAGGGGCAAAAATCAATGCCGTATTACTGGAGTTTACAGTTGGAACAACACCGGATAATTCACAGTTTCTGATGGTAATGTGCTCATTTGATTTTGCGGAAACAACACTAAATGCAAATACTCTGGAATGAGCAGCACCCGAATTATTGAAGCTAATATCAGAGAAGATAATGTTTGTTGCTCCAACAAATTTTACAATGAAGTTATTTGAATCGTTTGTTGAAGCATAATTAAGCTGGACATCAGCTTTATTTCCGGTAGATGATTTAAATGTAATTGTGTTCTGTCCACTTGCTCCCGGAATATACGGAATCTCAAATTGTTCGTTATAAACACCCGTTGCAACATTAATAGTTACCGCATCACTAACTCCTCCACATTTTAATGTATTAACAGCATCATTAAATGAAAGGAAGTTAGTGGCTCCTGTTCCGGCTGGATTGATAGTATAAGTACCACTTAACGGTTGGCAATAAGCTACTACTAAACTATCATTTGAATGATCTTTATCGACAACAAAATTAGGTAAATATGTCCAGGCCGTAATCTCAAAGCCTCCGGTGGCAGGAATGGTAATTCCGGCCAGATTCGTCAACGTAAAGCGTATGGTATCTGTTTCTCCTTCCGCTAAATTTCCGGTATATGATATCGTCTGAGAAATGGAATTAAATGAGTAACTAACCTCTGCCGAAGTAAGCGGACCTACACCAAAGTTTTTGATAACAACATTCACATCTGATCCAACACCCGGAATAACAGGTAATGAAGGAATTGTTATTGCAATAATTCCGGCATCTTCAAAGGGCGGAAGATTAAATTCATTTACTCCCACATCAGGTGTAGAAGCATTTCTCACATTACCGTCAATATCGGTTGTAACAAGAGCAAATGGCGTTCCTTTGTTATTCAGAATCGGGTTGAAGGTTCTCAGGTTAGAATCTGAAACAAAAACAGGATCAATGGTAAGGGTATTCAAATCGTTTGAAATACCCATTGCCACCCTTAAATCAGGTAAGGTACTGTAATTTGTATTATTAAACCTGTAAGGTAAATTACCTGTTCCGTAATAAACATTGTTGTCGATATCTAAAACAACTCCTGTACCTAAGGTATAGTTTACAATCTGCCCCGGATTGTCGTTTTTCAGAATATTATTGTAAACACTGTATCTGTTTCCCTCAGTCGGAGATATGCTTAATGCACATCCGTTTGCATTTGTTGTTGTTACGTTCACACTGTTGTATACAATACTTGCCGAAGTTCCGATCCATCTGATAGCTAATACATCATTGGCGGCAGCTCCCATCTGAATCATATTGTTTGAAACAATTGAATTAACGGATTCGTCCCAAATGGCTGCAATTCCTGATCCTCCGAGTGCACCTGTAATGGTGTTTGCATTGATAAACGATCCTAAGAAGATGTTTTCTCTGAGGTTAATTCCGGTAGTAAAGGTATTCACGCCATTACCTAATGAAACAATCTCATTTTTATCGGCAATAAACCGTGATTGAGTTTGAGCATGAATGGCTGTAGTATAAGAATTGGTAATTGTTGAATGAGCCACCTGATTGTAGCTGTTGATGCGCGGATCAATAACTTCTTCCGGCAAAGCCGGATATAAAACTCCCATGAAAACAACCCCTTCATTGGCTCCTTTAACGATACAGCTGTCAATCAGTGTGCCTTTGGCATTATTTCCTGCTGTTTTGGAAGTAACACTGGCAGAAGCTAAAATTCCGTAGGTTGAGGTTGAGGCAGTGATAATTGGGGATAGAATTGTACAGTTGGTTATGGTGTTCGAATCGGCACTGTTGGTTAACCAAATAACAGAAGAAGAGGATGCATTGGTGTTTTCTATTATCAGATTTCTGAAAACAACATGGTCAACGTTGTTTAAGGTAATAGTGTTAGCCGTGTTACTGGAAATTGTAGTTGTGCTGGTATCCGAACTTTTTACTGTAATTGTATGAACAGATGATGTTCCCGGAATTTCATTGCCGAATACAATTGGCCCCTGCACAAAAGTATCGATAACAGTAAGTTCTATTGCCCCTGAAATTCCAACAGTCTCAGCCTCCTGAATAAACGATGCAAACGAGCTATAGTTTGTTGCAGAGTTTGGCATGGCTGAGTTGATTGTGTAGTTGCCGGCAGGGATTGCAGTAACAATGTTTCCGATACTTGCAGTATCGTTATGAGGTTTTCCGTCTACGGTAGCGTTAGGCGCGGATGTCCACGCACTGATAGCATAAACAGTACCGGATGCAAAGCTGAAACTGGTGAGAGGTATAGGCGAAGAAATTCCTCCGCTTGGGATGGTTCCGGCTAAAGGAACGCTTGTTTGCAAGATACCGTTAACTTCCCATTCAATTGTAGCACTTATCAAATCCTGGGTTCCGGCATTAAATATCGTTACAGCAGGAGTAGTTGCCCCAACAGGCACCGCTTTAGGTAAAATAATTTCCAATACTCCCGCGTCTACGTTTTGGGTGGGTGTAAATTCAAAAGCTCCGGGATCAGGGTTTCCGGTTCGTGCAGTTCCATTTTTATCAACAGGAGCAAAGCCTAATAAGTTATCTCCGATATTGTTTATTAACCCTGCATCAGGAGTTAAGTTGTTATTGTTTAAGTCAACAAAATCAGCATAACAGAATCTTGAACCGGCATCAAATCCGGTGGTATTTTTCCAACTGTTTAATGAGCCAAAATCACTGCCTGATAAATATCCCACAAAAGCATTTGATCCACCTACCCAATAAGCATTATTGTTAAGAGTATAAGGCTGCGTATTTGTATTCAGATAAATACTATGATTTGTTCCGGTTGTGTTCCTGTTAACCGATACAATATTGTTTTTGAAAATAAGCCCTCCTCCGGAAAGCGAACCCGTATGGTGAAACCCTCTTGAGAACCCGCTGCCATTATTGGAATCATCTATGATGATTGTGTTGTGGTAATAGCGAATGTTTGTTGCATTGCTTGCATATATACCATAGATGTTTCCGGAACCTTTGATGTTGTGTATAACGTTATTAAAAACATTCATTTCATTACCTACAGGAGTAATATTTGCGCTGGTTGTTGTGTTGCTTAAGCTAATTCCGTAAACAGTTGCTGAAGAAGCAGGAGAGCCTCCCGTTAAGTTTCTGATTTCATTGTCGGCAATCACATCACTTCTATATGCCGTATTCATTGAAATCCCGTATACGCTTGATGCCAGAGACGGTTTGGTAGTATTCTCAATAATATTACCTTTTATGGTTGATCCATTAGTTTGTAAGCAATGAATACCGGTAGAATAAAAATCACGAATGATATTTCCTATGACCTGATTTCCGGAGTATGTGGCTGCTGCTGTTGCAGGTGCCAGCACAATTCCGTAATACATCCCGGCACCTGTTGGGTTTCCGATAATTAAGTTGTTTTCAATAGTGTTCAACACCCCGTTGGCTCCGGCCGTTGTTGCTGCAGTCAGGGAATTGCTAAAAATAATTCCTCCTGAGTTTGCAGCGGCAGTAGAAGTAACAGTGCTGATATCTATAATGCAGTTCTTAATTACATTATTGCTTGCGTTCTGATAAAAATGTACTCCCCAGCCGTAAGTTGCATTGGTAGTTTTAATTGTTAAGCTATCAATTGTTACAAAATTTACACCTTCTAACCGGATAATGCTTCGTTGTGCAGATGTTGCATTTGTTTGGATGGTATTTCCATTTCCATTAATGGTTACAGTGTTTACCAGATCGGAATTTAAGATCGGCCCCAGTACAAATTGCTCATTAAACGGAGGCAGTCCCGGTGTTACGTTAACTACAACAGGCCCGGCAATACCTGAACCACAGTTTAACCGGTTGGCTAATTGAGTAAATGAGCTAAAGTCGGCACCCGGCCCGCCAAGAGAATACGTACCTGCCGCTAAAGGAGCGCATAGGGTTGTAAAAGAAACCGGGCCTGCCCATGCGCTGGGAACACCACATACACTTCGTACGAATACATAATATTTTGTTGATGGATCTAAGCCCGTTGCATTTACCGAAGCTGTTGGATGTGTTGTACCGGAAACAGTTGGTGGAGTGGCGGTCGTATCAACATAATACTCATAGCCTGCATCTGGAGCGGGTGATGGTTCCGTCCACGAAATCTGAGCGCCTGCGCTTGTAACCGTGCTGACAGCAATACCGGAGGGCGTTAAACAACCACTTGGGGTATATTCAAATGCTCCCGGATCAGGAGTTGCTGACCGAACGCTTTGTCTTATGTCATTAGGTACACTGCTGGTTGCATTGGAACCTATATCATTTAAAGCGCTGCTTTGAGGTTCAAGATTTCCAGATGCAGCATAAGCAAACACAGGATCGACAAAAACGGAAGCGGTATCCTGGTTGGTTGAAGTGTTCCAGTCGGCTAACAATGTCCTGTTTGCAGCAGATGAATAACCTACATGATTAGTTGCAGACGAAGAGATAAACAATCCGTTGTTGTTACTTAAGATTGAATTCGCGGCTGTATTAAAATAAAGCAAATGTTTAAGCCCGGTACCTCCACGGGTTATCGAAATAACATTGTTACGTAATTGTATCCCGGCAGCTGTTCCTGATTGATAAACACCTCTGGTTATGGTTATAGGTGCACTCGAAGTATTATCAAAATTAATAGTGTTGTGATAAACTAAACTGTTTGGAGCAGGTTCTAAACTAACCCCCGTAAAAGTTCCGTTGCCAATACTATTGTAGATGATATTATTCGCAAAAAGGTTTTCGCTACCGGCCGGAGTATTGGCAGCAGTAGAGGTTGATTGTATTCCATAAAAAACACCTGTGCTCGTTGTTTGAGCTCCAAAAGGATTACTTATTTGATTTTCACTGATTGCTGACAAACGGGCTCCTGTTATCAGGGCAATTCCCCACACAGTTGCATTGTTAGCCGTTTTGGTCACATTACGTATAATATTCCCTTTAATGAGAGCATTGTTAATCTGTGTAGCATAAATTCCGTAGGCGTAAAAATCTTCAATGGTATTATTCACTACTTTGGTATAGGTTGCTGTAGCTGATGCCGAAGATGGAGCAATGACAATACCGTAATACATGCCACCGGTAGCCGCTCCTTTTATGTAGTTGTTGCTGATAACATTACCGGTATTTGGCCCTCCGGCTGTAATAGCTGTAGTATTCGAGTTATTAATCACAATTCCAACAGAATTCGCTGCGGTAATTGATGTAACCGATTCGATAAGAATTGTACATCCGTGAACCGTATTCGAGTCGGCATTACCGGTTAAATGAATTCCCCATCCGTATGTAGTACCGGTAGGTTTGATTACCAGATTATTTAGTGTAATATGTTTGGCTCCCTGAAGTCTTATAACATAACGCGAAGCAGAAACACTTGTATTAAATGTGAGTGTATTGTTGTTTCCGTTAATAATTACCGGGTTGGCAGCGCTGGCTCCGGGTATTGCAGGAATGAGCACTTGTTCTTCGTAGGTATTATTGGTTCCGGTATAATTTAATGTAACAGCTCCGCATATACCATTTTGTAACTGAGTTACAGCATCCGTTAATGAGCTAAAGTCTCCTCCAAAACCTATTGTATATGTTCCGTTCATCAAAGGCCGTACTGTAAATACTAAAGTGTCATCGTTATTTGTTGTATCTGCAACTCCGTTAGGCAGAGATGTCCATGCTTTAATGGTTTTGGCAGCGGATGTTGGAAAGGAAACCGGGCCGAGAAGAAGAAGCGTGTCAGATGGGTTAGAGCCATTTAAAGTATCCAAAGATGTGAACGATATTGGAGATTGAGAAACACCATCTACCTCCCAGTTTATTTGAAGAGACGTAATCTGGTTAGCTCCTAAATTTGCAACTCTCACACGAATATCTTCATTAACACTGGGGCCGGCACAAAAAACGGTAGAATGTTGCTTCCCGGTTACTCCGGCATTGTTGTAAGGTTTTTCGGATATCATTACAGTGTAGTCTTCTACCTCTGCATAATTATTCGGGTCACAGGGGTCACTGGGTATAGCTCCTTCTCCAGCCATAATACGCATGCGTGACGTACCGGATTGAGCAGTGCCGGGAACGGTTATGTTTCCACTCAGTATTCCTCCTACTGATGTGGAACTGCTAAACAGGACTCTTTCCGAGGCTTCAAAAACCTGATTACAGTTGTAGTCAATCCACACTGCCGCACCACCTGCCCATGAAACACTATGTGTTACCGAAAGGAAATAGGTGTTTCCGGGAGTAATATAGGTGGGGGTAACGGTGGCGGTAAAATTCTTGTAGTAGTCGGCCGGAACACCTCCTGATACACAACCGGCCGAGTTGTTTATGGTGTTAAATGTAACATTTAAAATAGACCCTCCGGCACATTGTCCATAAGGAGTAAATGTAGTGGGGGTACAATACTGGGCATGCGTTACAAATGGGGATATGAACACCCCGATCATTAATAACAGAAAGAGCCGCTTTTGAAAGGAGAATAAACAATTGGTCACCCGGTGATAACAATTAGTAAAATTAAGTCTGGCCATAGTATTAAATTTAGTTGAGATGATTTTTCATCAGCTAAGTTCTTTATTTTTAGTTCCCATCAATTAATTTTATGCCTAAAAAATTCTTTCTACACGTAGGTTAATTATTATATTTACCCTTGATAATACTAATAGTTTTGCGATTTAAAATCTCTTTTAAATGAAGAATACGGTTGATGAAATAATTAAATCTTTTACAAAGGAAGAACTTCGTGAGTTTAAGTACTTTTTGAGCAGAAGGAATGACGGAAAAGAGTCCCGGGTTGATTTGGCATTATTGGATAAAATCAGAAAGGGAATTGTTGTGAATGAGAATCTTACTCTGCACAGGCAGGCAAAAAACAGAATGAAAAAACATTTGGAGCTTTTTGTTGCGATAGATGATATTAAGCAACGGATAACCTCTCAAATATTCAATAAAATAGAAGTTGCCTCATTCCTTTTCAGAAAAGGCTTGTTCGATCATGCATGGGATTATTTAGCTAAAGCGGAGAAAATAGCCAGAGAACAGGAAGAGTATGAACTACTGAATTATATATATTACATCGAATTATCCTATTCGTATAATATTGCTGTTCCTCCTTCGCCTAAACGGGTTTCTATTGAAAATCTTATTGAACAATGGTCTCAGAATAACAGATTGGCGATGTTGGATAACAATACCAATGCAGCTTATGCCGAATTATTTTTAACGCTGAATGCAACATTTACGCAACGCTTAAATGTGAATGTTGATGAAATAATCAATCCGATTATGAAAAAGTATGATTTGGGAAAGGAGGTGTATTTAAGCAACATGAAAATTTTTCTGAAAACAGTAAATATTGTTTGTCGATTACTTAGAGAGAAACGGGAATATGTAGAGTTGAAGGAGTATTCGCTGCGAAGCTTTTATGTTTTGAGAGAAAAACGCATGCTCAATAAAGTTGCTACAGAACCGCTGATTGACCTGCTGGATGTTATTTGTATTTCGGCATTGCGAACCAAGGATTATGTGAACTATGAGAAATTTCAGCGCTTATATACAGCGTATATAAAACGATTGAAACGCAGTCCTTCCGAATTTTCTTATTATGATTTTATTCCTTCAATTGATGCAGCAGATCTGTACATGTGTACCAACAGACTTGGATTGGCTAAAAAACGGCTTCTGGAACTGTATGCTAAGTATAAAGATTATACCGAAAGTCCCAGGATTTTTTTCCTGTTAAGAGTGAATCTAATTGCTGTCCATTTCAAATGTAATGAGATGAATAAATGTATTTCGCTATACACTCAGATTATTCAATATGGCGAAAAGAAAATTTTGAAAGAACCCGGATTCCGCCTGGATTTGATGTTGTTTACCGACATCTATGCGGTTATGTTCCATTACCAGAGTGGAGATAATGACTATGCTCAGTCCTTATCCGATAAGTTAAAAAGAAAATATAAACAAGAGTTATCCGAATCTTCAAATTACAGAGAAGCCGCTTTTTTAAAGCTAATCGACCAATTGATAAAACGTCCCGACTGTATATCTGCAAACAAATTTAAGAATGAGGTATCCAATTTTTTGAAGTTAAAAAGCTTTATTCCCGGAGATAATGAATATATCAGTTTTAACGCCTGGCTTATCTCACAGGTTTCCAAAAGGTCGTACTACGATTGTTACCTGGAAATCGTTCAGCCGTAAAAAACCCTTTAACCGATTTATACTCTCGAATAATGAAACAGGCATGGCAAAACTGCCATGCCTGTTTTTAATAATGTACTATTTTACCTTAACCTGTCAGCTTCGTAACAGCCTCAATAATTTCAGGCATTATACCGTTTGTACAAAAAAAACAGACCAATATTTTGTGGCGGTATAATACTTTATTAAGGGAATGTTGCACCAATGTGTTGATGTATAGATGTGGATACCAGAGATTGAACGGCAAGTAAATCACAACGGCCTGTGCTGCAACCAGCGCATTAAAAATTTATCATACAACTCGTAATAGGGTTTCTCCACACCGGCATTATAGTAGATCATTTCTTTTGCCAGCAATGACTCCATGCCCCTTGTAACCATTGATGATGTACCCAGCTTATACTTCTCTATCGTTCTTTTCGAATGAGGATTGTACATATGATCTTCTCTGGCAATGGCCTGTAATAATTTCCACTGGGCATCTGTCAGCAAACTTTTATACTGATAATATATGCTTTCATGTTGTTTGAAAATATCAATAATAGCCTGCTGAACATCTTCTATCGTCAACTTTTTTTGAGGCAATGCAAATAAATAGTTACATAAATACTGCGTATAAAAGGTATGGCGTTTAGTCCAGTCCAGTATAAATTTTACAGCCTCGTCTGTAATTCTTTTTTTATGCGCAGCAAAAACCGTAACAATAAAATCCTTGTAAACAGCATAATCAATAAAGTCTAAATGCATGTGGGTGCAACTGGCAAAAAAAGGACGTTTGGCATTGTTAAAAATTTCAAACATCATCTTTTGATTGCTTCCGCAAAAAATGAATTGAGTATTTTTCAGTTGCTGGATATGCGTTCGCAGCAGGGCTTCCGTATTTTGTTCAGGATAAGTTAAAATCTGTTGAAACTCATCAATTGCAAACACTACTTTTATTCCCTGTCCATCCAAAAATGAAAACAACTGGGCAATTGTTTTTTCATACAGTTTAGAACTCGAGAAATCAAAGGATAGCTCCGGGTTGCCTGAAAGTGTATCAAAACTGATAAGCGGGCGAAGCAAGCGGATAGCCTCCATTATTTTCTTTCCGATACTTTTATTTTCCGGGAACCTGTTGTAAATGGCGGTAGCAAGCTCATTTGTGAATTGCTGAAGATTTTGTGTTCCCAGAATATCTACATACACACAGGCTATTTTGGAATTTTTCGCATAACTGTTAAACACATGATGAATCAACCCTGTTTTACCCAATCTTCTTATCGCAAAAAGGGTTGTATGCTTGTTATTGGCGATATGGCTCTTTAGCTGAGCCGTTTCATTTACCCTGTCACAAAACCAGAATGCTCCTTTATACCCCGAAACCAGAAACGGATTAAATGCACTTTCCATACCACAATGATACGACAATATAATAATCACACAAAATATATGACACAAAATGTGTGACACAAAATGTGTGATTTTTACCTGATGACTGTCTTAAAGAGCCGGACTCAGCCATTACAGGGAAGTTATAAACCTTCTGCGCAGACTTAGAAATACGAATTCGAAACGGAAGTGTATCAGAAAAAAAAACGACTGCTCGAAACCTTTCCTAAATGGCCCGCTTTAAAGGACGAGTTGATGAGGGTGTAGACAGCGTTAATACAGGGAGATATCAATTAAAAAATCCGAAAGCAAATCACAACGTGGATGCCAGCTTCTGCCTACCTCCGTAATAGTGTGTATCAAAAATCGCAAAACCAAACCCTACATATTTGCATACACTTAATATTCACCTACTTTAACAATCTGGCCAATATGATTAATCCGTACTTTTACAATTTTAGACAAAGGCGCAAGACTCTTTATTTGCTGATAAGAAATTCCTTGTAATTCCTTTTTATCATCAACAGAAGTTTCCTGATGATGCCTAAATTTGAAATCCCTAATCGTGCTATTTCCATATTGAACAACAGATATTGTTTGCACCCTAAACAAATGTGGACTAATCAAATTATTGTTTTTAGAATCGAGCAGATCAATTTCCAATGGGTTAAAATCGACAGAAGGAAAAACAAAATACTCGTTTTGTTTCATTGTAAATAAAAACTCCCAACCCAATGAAACATTATACAATTTATCAATCACCGATAATCCTTGGTTCACCCTCTCAACCGCCTCATAAAGCGATACGATTTTTTCCTGCAAATTACCCTCACCATCTTTATAAATAGCTACGTGATGATTATTACCCGTGCTCACAAAATCAGCGGCTATTGGCTTCCCATAGCTATCTAGTATATCTTTCCCTAAATGGTCTTTTTTAATGTGTAACGCTTCTGCATTTTTCACTCCGCTGATTTTTACTCGCTTTATTACAATTCCTTTTTCTTTATTCAACCAAATTGGATTTTTATCTAAATCACTAAATGCACTCTTCGCATTTCCCTTATGTTCTTCTAAACGTTTTTGCAAGATTTCCCTTACCCCTGCGTCAATTACTTTTTCTATTTTCAAATCAGGATTTACATCTTTTCTAATCGTAAAATCATCTGCCAGCCAAACCAACTTAACTTTCTCTGGGACGACTTCCGACTTTTGTTCATCAATATAAATGGGAGCTTTATCCAAACTATTTTTTCCTGTGAATGCTTTTTTAGCATCACTATCAAACGCTAACAAGCGCTGCATCAATGCCTCTCTATATTTCTTATTAGCAACCAACTGTATCGTTTGTTCATCAAACTTTGCCCCTACCTTCTCTTCCTTTGTTTCATACTGTCTAAGCTTCCCATAAACAGTTTCTTTATGCAACTGTCCACGAGGCGTAAGCTCAACCTTCACCTTCTCCCCATCTTTTGTCTTATACTTATTTTTGTTTTGGGTTGCTACCTTGTTTTTGGCTTTAAAAGAAATAAGCACATCTTCAAGATGTTTTTTTGCCTCATTTCTAAAGTTGGGCATGGGTTGTTTAAACTTTCTTTTCTTATTACCATTATCTTCAATAACCAATTCAATTTCCTTGTTTTCAATACGAACAATATGGCTATGTAATTTATTTGCCTCATCTTTCCGAGCATTTAGATGATTAAGATATTGAATATGGTTATGTTTAGTAAAGGCAATTGTTAATGCATCCATAGCATGATGGCGATGATCGTTTCGTTTACTCCAATCCTTTATCCTTTCCTTAAATGAACCATCCTTTTTCTCAACCAATTCAGTAAGTCCAAGTATCTTGTATTTTTCAAAATTCAGTTCCTGCATCACATTTACTAAACCCCAATCTTCACGTAATCTATCAGTTACACTTCCTGATGTACTTACCACGCTCCGGCATATCTCTCCAAGTATTTGTTTTGCCTTCTTAGCAATATATTGAGTCTCACGTAAATCACGTTCAATAAAGCCATCGCCAATATCTTTGTTTTGCTTTAAAAGTTTTTGATACTTAGCTTTCCCAATTGCTCCTTCTTTTAATTTAAACATTGCTTCTACTCTCGCTACATATTCTTCGAGTGCTGTATCGCCATACTTGGCTGCAATAAAATCGTAAGCAGTTTGATTCCCTTTATCTAGATTTACTTGTCGGGGCACAAGTGTTTTATTTGAAAAACTATCATCAAACAATTTAGCTTGAGGGATAATATGTTCTATATCAAACTCCTTTGAAAACAACTTTTCCTGAGGAATGTAGGTCATACTATACAAATCTTTATATCCATTACCTTTGAGTTCTTCATATAACTTGTAACGGATAATATCATTACGTGTTGGATTTTTTATTCCAAACTCCCCACTTAAAAGCTTCCTGATTTTGTCATGCTCAATCTTTGCACTATTAATATTTAAGGTCATTTCAGCCCTTTCTTTTGCATTCTTCTTTAATTCTCGGGCTAATTCAATTCTTATTTCGTCAGGCTTACCTAAAAAAGTGTCTTCGATAATTGCATTGACCACATTGACCATTTGGTTCAATATTTTTTCGACAACTGGACTACGTAAACTGTTTTTCTTTAACAATTCCAGCTTATCTTTTAATGGCCGCTTTTCATTCTCTTCTTTGGTAATGGATGACGAATGATTGTAACCAGCTAAAGCACAAGATTCACTATAGTCATTCTCTTTCAAATAAGGATAAATCTTCCGCATGGCCTTTGCACTCAAGCTTCCATAATCATCCGACAGTGATACATTGGCTAATATTTGCGCATGACCTTTTTTGAAGCCGAATTTTTTATTTAGTAGCCTGTATAGTTCATCGTTTCCACTATTAGAATTATCTCCTTCGTATGAATGCAACAAATGCCATAACTGAAATGAACCTTGACGTTCAAAATCTTTTCCTTCTAATTCTGCATTAAAATCCAAAATGGTTGTATCAATACCCAACGTTTCAAATATTGTTTTAACCATTGTTTTAATTTCAAGAGCAGAGGTATCAATATCTACTAACTTAATCTCGTCCTTTCCTGCCAGTTTAAACAAATCTTCATCATACCCTTCCAACTCCAATATTTGCAGATATGCTTCATAAAAAGCTTGACTGGTCCTGTTCCCTTCAAGTTCTTTATAGTTTAATTCCCAATATTTAGGCTTATGTCCCAATATTTCTATAGCCTTGTTTGCAGATAGATTCCCTTTAATATTTAGCTCTTCAAAAAGTTTATTCTTTGTATCCAAATCAGGCAACAATCTTTCTTTGGTCTCTTTATTCCTAAACTCAATATTGTTTAGTATTTGCCAAATCTTCACTTCCTGAAACAACGGAGAAGATTTAGGAGCAACTTTCAACCCAACATTTTTTTTCACCAACTTACCATCCCTTTCTATCTCAATTTCCTTGCTTTCAAACTCACAAAAACCAATAAGTCCTTTCTGGGATTTAAGCTTACGCTGATAAAAAATGATAATATCCCTAATTTCAGTTTTAAGCTCTGGAGTTAGTTCAGAATAAAATCTAGATTGTGTTTCCCAAATAATCTCAAATTCATCCATATAATCTTGGCGGTAAAACACCTGATTCTTTAAACGAGTATGTGGATTAGCTGCTAGTTGTCTATATAAATACTGCCCTACAGTTAATTTATTAAAGTATAATTCTTTACTGCGGTCGCTAATTGCACCTAAATAACCACTCGATTTATTGAGGTCATTGTTAATCTCTGTAAGTACATAAGCAATCTCTTCCTTTTCTAATTTCACGGAAATGGCATTACTCCTCCATTCGTATGCTTTTAGCTTTTTATCACTTCTGTTTTTTTGCTTATTTTCAGCAATATTAAACTTGCATTTGCTCCAAAAAATAGCAGATGTTGCTCTTTGTCCTTTCCCTTCAAGCTCCTTTTTTAACTCATCTGTTAATATTTCAGAATGAAATTTCTTCTGAAATTCCCACACTTTATTGAACTCAACAACCAAATCGGAGCGATAAAAATCTGGTAGATATTTTTTACCTTCTTTCAATAATTTATATGCCAACTGACCCGGAGTAATATTTTCATCATACAATCTTTTTGCTATTACCATTCCATCAATAGCTTGTCCTTCATCCTCATTTTTAGCCTTTCTGCTACTCTTATAACCACGCTTTTTGTTAATCATTAACAATACCCGTGCTAAAGCTTCTTTTTCTATTTTTTCAATGGCCGCCTTTGACCTTTGCAAATAAGTGTTATGAGTGGACTCCTTATCATTCTCTGCTAAAACAGTTTGAGAAGTAACTAAATCCGCTTTAACCAAAGCATCTATTAAATTATCTCTTCTTTGCCTATAGCGTTGTAAATTGCGCCTTGCTCCTCGTTTCAGAGTTCTAGATGCATTCACAGAAACAGGCTTCCCTTTTTCAAAATCAGACTGCTCATCAACAGTAAGTGGATTTACCCTCACTCCTATCTTTTCTATTGAGGAAGGAATTCCATCAACTTCTGATTCTTTCACAAATGCCCATCCAATTGATGTGGTTCCTAAATCCAATCCTAAAATCGTTTTTGTTGTCATAGCTAATATGATTTATCGTAATCAAAGGTTAAACAGCAACCCGCATTGTATCTGCGGGCTGAAAATATTTTTGGCAAATAGAAAAGTTAATTTAGATTTGTTATCCTGAAGCAAATCACAATAAGGATTATTCCGTTGTGAAAACATTAAGTTGCCCTCGACTTTAACGGGGGCATTTTTTTTGCAATAAACTTTCTGATTTGAGCAGTACATAAAGATAGGTTAGCTGTTTGTCAATTTGGCTAACTCGAAACTAACATTTTTCTACAAAAAAGCTATCGAATAAATAAACGTAAAAAAAGCCGCTATGCCCTTAGGCATAGCGGCTTTTTTTACGTTTATAACTTATTGTTATTAGTTCAATTTCAGGGCTCTTTGCGACATCACACCCGATGGCGTTACCACTTGGATAACATACATACCTTTGTGGCCTGCAAGCAACTCTTCAACCTCAACTTGATTTTGACCGGTTTCCAAAAGTATTGATTTCTCAACTACTATGCGGCCGGTTAAATCAACTACTCTTACAGTAGCTTGTGATGCCAACTCACTATTGATAACCAGAGTTGGCATGCCTTCAAACGGATTAGGCACTACAGAGAATGAAGTTGACTGATCAGCTTTATTGAAGTCGATAACAACAACTGCACTTGTTTGGCTGTTACGGTTAAAGTCAACCTGAACCAAACGATAGTACACTCTTGAAACAGAAACACGTTTAGTATCTGCGTATGAATATCTATTCATTCGTTGTGTAGTTCCATTACCTTTTACAGTTGCGATGGTTTCAAAATCAGAACCATTCAATGAACGTTGCACATTAAAATAAGCATTGTTGAGTTCGGAAGCCGTAACCCAGTTCAAACGAACACCACCTTGCTCTTTTACTCCGGTAAACGAAAGCAATTTCACTGGTAAAGGGGTTGTTGTTTCTCCTGCTCCAATGGTTGGGGTTATGGGATTGCGAGGCAATCCTAACATATCGGTTGTAACACTTGGAATATTAACTCCGGAATTAAACAAAGGAGAACCATTTTGAGGTGCCAGATCAACCAGTAATGCACTTCCCATTGGATCTTTATACCATGGATCAGTAGATATAGAATTTGCGTTACCGCCAACAGTCGTCTCCCACGTACTTAAGTCGCTTATATCGACATTATTATAAAATCCAAGCATCGCACCAGATCCTCCACTCGCATACAAAAGATTATTGTTCATCGTTAACCCTGAAGGATTAGCTGATGTACCGGCAACTTTTACCGCGTAATGCGTTCCGGAGGCTGCTCCATTGGAACGGGCATTATAGAATGAATTGTTGATATAACTACGAGTACCCGTACTTACACTATTAAAGGCATACGTTTTAGAAGTTCCGCTGCTTACTGCAAAACCACCAATATACACCGAGTTGTAATAGAAGTTGTGGTTGGCGTTGGCAACCGCAGTAACCGTTTCATTGATACCAGTAATCTGGTAGCCGTTGTTATCTTCATTTCCCTGATCATCTACACCTAAACGGATAAAGTTATTGTAATACGAACATGATCCTCCTGATGCCACACCAGCGGCTTGAATGGCGGTAACCACAGCTGATGGATTGGCTGCACTCACTGAAAAACTATGTACCTTGTTATTGGCAACTTCACTATTGATTGCTCCGCCTGCCACGTAAATGCCACGGGCAACCACAGCAGCCGAAGTTGCAGAACCCGTAAGCTTCAAACCGTAAACCTGGTTATTGGCAACCGTTAATACACCAGTAACACTAGTAACAGTGCTAATGATGATTCCTCCCAAAACCGGTGATACGGTAGTCTGAGTGGTTTGTGCCGAACTGCTCAAATCATGGATAATATTGTTACTGATATTTATTGGGTTTGCATTGGCTGTCCCCGGAGAATAAACAATAGCCATTAATGTATGACCGGTTGTTCCGGTGCTAACGGTATTGGTATTGATATTAGCGATCACATTACCGGTAACATTAAAGGTTGTTGCAGTTCCGTTAACAATAATACCACGTAATGTTTGGGAAGTAGTAGTAAGTATTGGAATAGGTGCATTTATAGCATTGGCCATGGTTGCGCTACCAATGGTATTGTTTGTAATATTCGTTGTTGTTCCTCCCGAAGCTGCGATTCCGGTCCAATTAGCCACTATAGACGATGATGCCCCCTTTAATTCGATACCCGAAATGGTATTATTGTTAATCGTGGTAGCTCCTATCGGATTGGTATTACCCAGTCGAATACCAAATACGCCTCCTAATGAAACAGTGGTGGTAAAGTCAATCGCACCCACTGTTGTTGCCGAACCGATGGTATTTCCGTCAATAGTAGTTGCTCCCCTCTCAATATTAATTCCCGTAAGGGTATTACCTAAACTATTACCTGCCTCCATTCTGATATTGGAAAAGGTATTGTTTTGTATCAGGGTTGGGTTTGCTGCATCCATTCCAACCGAACATTCGATGCCCGTAAAAGACACGGCACCTGCTGAGGTTATTCTTAATGTATCGTCAAGCCCCGGACCACTCCCGCCAATCATATTATTGGAAACTTCAAACCCACTACCATAGCCTACATTGGCTGATACTGAATTGATCAAAATTGCCCTATGAATTACATTGGATGTATAGACAACAGGTGCTGTTTGATAAAAAGAGTTATTTGATATTTTCCAGCCCGCATTACCTGCATTTACTCTAATTCCGGTTGATGCGTTGGTCGCATGAAAGTAATTGTAAATATTACTGTTGCTGATGATATTGTTATCGTTGTACACGATAGTATTAGCTGTTTCCCCCAACGCGTAAACACCCTGCACCGGACTGCTCGCCCCATCTCCAATATCACAGTTATCAATGGTATTGGTATCATTTCCAACGGTTCCGGTAGTAGTGCCAAACAACAGAGTACCCGAAGTTGCGGCTGTTGCCACACCCTTCACAGTACAATACCGGATGGTATTTTTACAGGCATCATTGATAAAACGTACAGTTGAAGAAGCACCGGTATTTGTATTCTCAATAATCAAATCTTTGCCTGATCCTAATCCACCGATACGTCCATCTATAATCACATTATTTACATTATTAAGGTCGATAATGATCGTATCTGATCCCATAATAGTTGTTCCCGCTATTGTTGGTCTGATGGTAACCGTTTTAGCTGCATCTGTACCGCCTATATTCCCAAACACAATTGGAAAAGTTTCGGCCGGTGATGTATATACCGCATCTGTTAATTCTATCAGAACGGAACCATCAATTCCCCTTAAAGCTAAATCAGCAGTAATTGCATTTAGTGTTGTGTAGGTGTTTCCTGAACCCACCGGAATCACTCCTGACAAAGGCGCATTTGGCGAAATCAGATACGAATTTAACGTCCCCTGTATCGGAAAGCTGGCGGCTGTTAAAGCAACGCTTGTGGGTATGGCAGTATATGATCCGGCATTAATCGCAACGGATGCCATATTATCCTGCGCAGTAATAAAATACTGTATGGTATCTAAAACAGATACCGTTCCGCCAAAAATCAACGAATAGTTAATATCAAAACTAAATGGCGAAGAAACGTTGGTTGCTTCCACATATTTCCATCCATCAGTCAAACTGGTATTGTCAGCATAGGTATTGGCATGCTGCGATTTTTTAAAATACAATCTTGGCCTGGTTCCGGCAGTTGTATTTACACCACTGATATCGGTAATGGCTGCAAAACTGCTAACTGTTCTAACCGTGGTGGAATTATGGTTTGACAATTTGGTATAGGTGATGACAGGTGCGTACACATCCATCAGTGTAAAAGATCCTTCATCGGCTCCTATATCCGGTGTACCGGAGTTTCTTGCAGTCATATCATAATCAGTGGTAACTACAGCAATTACAGCACCCATTCCTTCTACAGGGGTAGATACTGTCTGGTCAATATGAAGATCAACTGTAGCGGCATTGCCGGTTGGCGCTAAAAACTGAGGATCGCCAAAACCTGAAGCAATATTACCTCCTACGGCAGCCTGCCATGCACTCAAATGTTCAATATCACTGCCATTAAATGAACCGAACATCCCTCCTATTCCATTTGTATAAAACAGATTATTTTTCATGGTTAAGCCTAAAGGATTCACTACCGCTCCACCAACCTTTACGGCATAATGCTTTCCGGTTCCGGTTCCGGTTCCGTTAGAGCGGGCATTCATAAAGATATTATTGATATAATTACGGGCACCTGTGGCCACTGTACTGTTAAATGCATACGTACTGGCTCCATCAACATTGGTTCCGCCTATATATACTGAATTATAATAAATATTATTGGCTCCTGTTGTTTCATAAATACCATTAATCTGTAAGCTATTGGTAATATCCGCTCCAGTGGTATCAATACCCAAACGTATCATATTGTTTGAACAAGTTGTGGGACCATTACCGATAAAAATCCCATGAATGATTCCGGCAGTGCTCGTATTGTTCAGGGAATGAATAATATTACGATTCATGGTAACAGCAGTACCACCTGTATTAAATAAACCCGTTACCACAGTGGCAGCCGTTGCTGCTGTATTGGTTAATCCGTAAACGGTATTATTGCTTATGGCAGATACTCCACTGTTTGCAATACCAATAACCGAAGTATTACTAATTGTTGCACCTGTTGATATTGATGCCGATGTTAAATTACGAACAGTATTACCTGTAATTGTTGCGACAGGTCCTGGCACAGAGATTCCGATAACGGTTGATGGTAGTGGTGTGGTCGCTGCTGCCGTAGTGCTTTGAATAGAATTTGCTACGGTTCCGCCAACAATATTGTTTGTAATTGTGATACTATAGTTTGTGGAGGCATTGGTTCTAATACCTGTTATACTAGCAGCCCTTGTTGCACTATTGGTATTGGAAGCAGTAATACCTCCAATTAAATTATTAGATACAATATGACCCGAATTTTGAGACGTAACATGAATACCAATACATTCCGCATTCGTACCGGCATTGGTACTCGTAAAAGTAATAGCGTCCGTTTCGGTTTGGCTGCCAATGGTATTGCCTGTTATAGTAGCAACACCCGAAGCAATATAGATTCCCATAAATGGAGAAGCGACTGAAGTAGCTCCCCCTGCATTCCCTGTCAATCTAATAGCGGTAATGGTATTACCCTGAATGGTGGCAGCGGTTGTAGTAGTTGCTGAAACAAAATGAATTCCGATAAACTGAGCTGACGTAGCCGTTGTCGAGATACTGTCCATGCCAATACCATCTGAGCTGCCATAACCGATGGTATTATTTGTAATTTTGAGGTTATTGTTACTGCCCTGAGTATTTCCATTCACGGTTATGCCTGAATGAATAACACTTGCTGACGTTATTGTGCGGGCAGCGGTTTGGTAAAATTTATTATTGTCAATTACCCAACCAGTATTACCGGCCAAGAGAGAAATACCTGCATGAGATACTCCTGCACTAAAATAATCATGTATCAAACAGTTTTGAATCAATATTCCACTATTAAGTGTGGTTGCGTTAGTGCTTGTGCCTAAAGCATGAATGGTTTTAGCAGGAAAACCGGCTGCTGCAGGCCCGATATCGCAACCTATAATCGCATTATTATCATTTCCGGTAGTACCCGTGGTAGTGCTGAAAAATATAACCCCCCCTGCTGCTGACGAAATCAAGGTATTAGAACCTAAAATAGTACAATTGGTAATGGTATCACCGGTGGCATCATTGATAAACCGGATGGTTGATGTGTTAGCGGTATTAGCGGTTGACAAATTCTCAATAGTCAGTGAATTGCCTCCCGTATTTAACCCATCAATTTTTACACTGTCGGCCCCGTTCAAATCAATTAAAGGAGCTCCGGCAACAGTTCCGCTAATGGTATAGTCTCCTCCGCTGGGAGAAATGGTAACGAATGAATAGTTGGCCGTTCCAGATCCCGTTACTGTTCCGCTGGCATTAAGTACCGCAGTACCCGGTTCGCTGGTTGAACCTGTGATTGTAATCACAATGTCTTGCGTATGTACTCCGGTATTGATCGATTCGAAAGCTTCCTTCAGCGTAGTATAAACTGCCGAATAATTCCCATTGTCTGACAAAACGTTAACCTGCGCCCGGGACATCATTATTCCGCCCCAAAGCACCATTAAAAAAGTAAATAAGTGTTTTCCTCTCATAGTAATAATTATTAATGATTTTTAAAACGAATATACCCCTTTTTACAAAAAACACTCCACCGGCAACCATATTTTGTAAATATTATTCTACAAATTACGCATCCATTACAGAAGCATTTATTAAGTTGTATGATAAACTTTAGTGACCCGGGAAGATGTTAACTGCCCTCGCGTACCCTGCACCAAGAGGCATCCCACACCCCTGCCCCTGAAAGGAACCAACCGCACTCTTTCTAAAAGCTTGCGCCCGGAACTCCCTTTAGGCTTGGATACAGAGGGGACAATACGCATTTCAACCCTGTGATACTACATCCCCAAAACCGATTCGAGGTAATGTTGTTCAATCCCAAAAAAGGATTTAACCTGAGCTATCTTGACTAAAATGGCTTCCTTTTGCTGAGGCGTTTTTAACTTCTTCTCCCCCACAATCATCACATTTTTGGGGGTATGCGCATCCGATACAAACTGAAAAACTTTGGTTGAATATCCATGGTATTCCATCATCAGCGAGCGTAAACCGTCAGTAACCATTTCGGCTTGACGTTCCATAAAAATACCGTGTTTGGTTAAAAAGTCGAGTTCATTTTGAACTTTGTGTTTTTCAATTTCCCTTCTGATTTGTTTATGGCAACAAGGTGCTACCACAATCAAATCGGCACCGGCTGATATTCCTTTTTGAATGGCATCATCCGTAGCAGTATCACATGCATGAAGTGCGATGAGTACGTGGGTATGTGTTGCATCATAATCATTAATCGTTCCCTGCACAAACTGCAATCCTGTAAAGTTGGATTGTTGTGCAATGCCATTACACAACTCCACCAAATCTTTTCGATACTCCACTCCTTTTACAGTTGCTTGTTGTTTCAACTCATTGGTGATATAATCATACAACGCAAAGGTTAAGTATCCTTTGCCCGCACCCATATCAGCTATGTTTAAAACCGGATAAGCCGGCAATCCTTTCAATAGCGGACTCAGCAGCTCTATATAATGGTTTATTTGTTTGTATTTATCCTGAGCATTTTTATGCACCTGCCCTTTGTCATCAGTAATCTTTAATTGATGCAGATAGGATTTACCGGTGGCAGGTATCAACCTGTTTTTAGCCGTATTGTGCTCCAATGAAGGCACCGTAGTATGTGCAGGTTTAAGTTTTCGTAAACCTGTTTTATCAGCCGATAAAAACTCCAGCACAACATCTTGTTTGGTGGTAAACAGATTGGAAATACGAAACTTCGGGAAGCCAACTAAATCTGCAATAACTTTAAGAGCTTCCGTTGAAGTATAATTCTTAACAATATCTTTGGTTTGATACCGGTAGGTAAAACTCAGCCTGTCTTCATTTTTGATGATGATGCGTTTGATATAACAATTCTTCAGACCTTCTTCAGTCCCTTTGTAATTGGACAACGACAGCTTTACAAATGTATTTTCGGTTAATGCTGTTTGAATAAAATCGAGATATTGAACGGAGTGCAACATGGTATAAAAGCAATTGAAATAAAATGTAAATCAACACTCTTTTTGAGTAATTACAGCAATTCCCTGATGATTTTGCTTATGAATCATGGGGTATTACCGGAATGGAGAGGTGAAAGTGCAATGCTGCTATCCAGCCGTCTTTCGATTTCATCAATCACTAACTGGTATGAGTCACTGCCCACCGAACCGTATATATTGCTAAACTGCTCTGTTGTAAGATTCTCGGGCAAATCAGCCACGGCCGGCAAAAAATTACTTGTACTTAATCTGTTTTGCAAAAGATCCTGCATTGCAATGGCATCCCGCTCAGAGTAAGTAGCAGCCTCGGCAAAACGCACACCTGCCCGGTCGGCCGCAATATCACAAAAAGAAAAACCACTCCCTTTCGTCAGGGCATCAAGCTGTTCTTTTATCAGACCACCGGCATCGCTGATAAGCGGATTCTCTAATACGGCCAGTGAAGCACTTACGCAAAAATGCCGGGGCCAGTCTTCACGTTCACGTATCGTTGTACCTTCACGCAGCAACGCTGCATCTTTGAGCAGCTTGCTTTCAGAATCCAAACCCACAAATCTGGCGATGTTCTCATCCCCCAAAGCAATTCCCAAAGCCAGTATCGCAGCGCGGTTATGCTGAATCTCACTTTCGCCCTCATTGGCAACTCGCGAAAATGCAATGCGCATCAAGGCGCCAAACCGGGCATCACCGGCAGGTATGTGTGAACCGGCAGCTACCAATCGCTGCAAATGTACTTCTGTTGACCTGGTTAACGTGGCACTCATACCACTACCCAACAATCCCCAAACAGATACACCCAGCAGGGTTGGTACAATCAATACAATAAACTTCCAGCGCTGATAAAGAATACCCAACCCAATCCACACGCCAATGAAACAAGCCGTGATTCCGACAATTGTAGAAACATGTATCAGAACCGGCCAATGCCCCAATTTATAGGAGCGTATCAAAATAGCCAAACCAACAACTGTCAGAGGAACTATCATCATTTGCAACAAACGCTCTCTAAGCGTAACACCGCGCTTAACAACAAATGCCGACAATATTCCTATTGAACAGTAAAAAGCAAATTGAAGTCCAACTACGGCCAGGAAGTAGGACGCTTTCCAGCCCAATCCAAATTGTGACTGCAAAATTTCTGCAAAATGATGCGGTGGCAACAACGGTGCGGGTACCAGTGATAATACCAGCACAACAACAATCACTGCTGCTAACCTGAAAACCTGCTTATTACTAACTGAGAGAGGCATCATACTGTTTAGGCTACACTTTTTTATGTGTACAGTATCAAATTTATGTTTAAAATTGATTAATCGTTAATGCCATTTTTTTTGAAGCAATAACACTATTTGCTTTCGATATAAAATTGTAGATTGCTCAAACAAAACCACCTTATTATGAAAAATCTGTTTCTTTTATCAGCGTTTATTGGCTTAACCTCTCTCTGCAGCGCTCAGGAGATTGGGGTAAGATTGGGAAATAATATTGGCGGCACTGCTGCTGTGGATGCCGTTTTTGGCAATAAAGCCGGGCGTATCCATGCCAACATCTCATTTGGAAATGGCGTAGCCCTTGAAGCTTTATGTGATGTATTGTACATGCCACTTGGAAGTAAAGGTCTTAACTGGTATGCGGGTGTGGGTGCGTTTGCATACATACACGATCCCTTTCACTTAGGCGCAAGTTCAGAGCTGGGTCTTGAATACCGTTTTAAAGGAGCGCCATTTGCACTGGGAATGGATTGGCGCCCAACTTTGCGCATCATCGAGTCAACCGATTTTTACTGGGACCGGGCAGGTGTAAACTTTAGATACGTATTTTAACCAGTTACCCCATAATTACATTCAGAAATCCGCTTTTTTTTACTGAATCTTTGTTAAAAAATCAACGTATGAAAAAGATTGTTGTACTCATCGACTTTACAGAGGGATCCAAAACCGCTCTGAAACAGGCATGCCTTCTGTCATCAAAAAACGGAGCAGCAATCAGCGTTGTGAATATTGTTGATACTCCCGACAAATCAGCACAAGCTGAGCAGGCACTCTCTAACTTTATTACAGAACATGCAACCTGTAAAGTAAAAACCGAAGCCGTAATTGGGGTTGGAACCTTGTTTACCGCAGTACCTTCCCTGCTCAAAAAATTAGAGCCCGATCTGGTGATTATTTGCACGCATGGCATCAAAGGGATGTTCCAACATTTGTTTGGAGCACATATTCTAAAACTGGTGCAAACAATCGACTATCCAACAATTGTGATTCAGGAGAACAATAAGATCAACTTCTCCGAAATCAATAAAATATTGATGCCTATAGGACCTCACCCTGATTTTAACATCAAAGTAAGACAAACGGCTTCCCTTGCCAAAGCCCTGGGTGCCGAAGTTGTGGTGTATGAAATAGACCGGGATGATTTTGACTCAGGTGATCACCTGATGGAGAAAAACAGAAATTTGATCCGCCAGTATTTCGAAGAACATCAGGTTCCATACTCAAAAAAACTGGATGAGCTCAAGATTATCTCAGCAGGATTTTCGCGTCAAACACTTGAATTTGCTTCTACAGAAAACATCTCGCTCATTAGCCTCATGTCTACTGTTTCGAAAGATGAAGTGGTATTTGGCGTAGGCGACAAAGAAAACTTTCTGGTGAATCCGTATGGGATTCCGATTTTGTGCTGTAATGACTGAAATCTCACATTGTTAACAAGTCGCTCTTCGGTTTCTTTAACCAAACGGGTTACGTGAGCATTAACGCTTCCAATGTTTGGGGCTAATACGATTTTACAGACTATGCCTTAAAAAAAATTCAATTGCAGAAGTTCGTCTGGAAGTGTACCGGTAAAGGTTGACATATCGAACAACCCGGTCTGTTTATTTATTCCGCTTGCTCCTGTTGCGCAATACATTACGGTTCACCGATTGTTTTTTTCCTCCGGTTTTTTTGTATGAACCGCCCAAATTCACTTTGAGGTTTTTCTCTTTTTTCTGATGGAAGGACGCTCCTCCTTCAACCCGTTTCAAACCTTTAAGGTAGTTCTTACCTTTTGAAATGGGTTTCTCTTCTTCGCTAAACTCGTTGGAGTATTCAACGGCATCAGGCCAGGGCAGGATGGAAAGTTCCTTTTTCATCACAGCTTCGGCAGCACGTATGTATGCTTCTTCCTCTTCGTTCATAAAAGAGATGGCTATACCATCTTTCCCCACACGACCGGTACGGCCAATACGATGCAAATAGTCATTGGGTGATTGTGGGGCATCGAAATTAACAACGTGCGTGATGTCTGTTATATCCAGTCCGCGTGCGGCCACATCGGTTGCAATTAATACCCGGTAATTATTGGATTGAAATTGTTTGAGTGCATCAATACGCATGTTCTGCGATTTGCGCGAATGCAATACCCCAACTTCTTTAGGATACAGATACGCAAGCTTCTCATACAACTTGTCGGCAATTTTAATTTTGGAAACAAACACCAACACCTTGCTCATGGCCTCATCGGTATTGAGCAAATGCTCCATCAAATTTACCTTGGTTCCAAAATTCGGAACCTCATAGCCCAACTGTACAATTTTCTCCAAAGGAGTACCATGAGCCGCAATCTCTATACGAACCGGATTGTTAAAAAATCCCTGAATCAAATTCGATACTTCTCCGGTAAGCGTAGCCGAGAACAAAATATTCTGACGTTTGGCCGGCAAATAATCCAAAATGGTTGTAAGCTGCTTGCGAAATTCCTGCTCCAGCATTTCATCCACTTCATCAATCACCAAACGTTGTACATTTTTTAGCTTCACGGCTCCATTCACGGCTAAGTCTACCAAACGGCCCGGTGTGGCTACCAAAATATCCAACCCGTTAAACACCATTTGTTTTTGGGTATTGATATTGGCTCCTCCGTAAATTCCCCCTACCCGTACCGAACTATAGGATGTTAACTTCTCAACCTCACTCACCACCTGCAATACCAGCTCGCGGGTAGGTACCAAAATCACCACACGTGGATGTTTTTGGTCGCTATAGGTTAGCTGACGAATAATGGGCAGTAAATACGCAAAGGTTTTACCCGTTCCGGTTTGTGCAATTCCAACCACATCGCGCCCCGACATAATAGCGGGTAACGACTCGATTTGCACCGGGGTTGGAGCAATATATTCCAAATCGGCCAGTGCCTTGAGTAAAGGGTTGTTTAAGTTAAGCTGGTCGAAGGTCATGAGATGTAGGATTTAGGATATATGATTTAAGATGTAGAAAATACCTGTTGAGAATTAGGCAAATATAGGGGTGATTATTAGTTGATATGTTGAGTATGTTAATTATGTTGACCCGTTAAATATGTTAATCGTGTGGGCACTTGTTTTCAATATCCATCATTTACCTTGTTGATGGTATCTATGTGCATGATGTCCATTCTAAGCAGCTTGTGAACGTCAAACCCCGAACCTCAAACTTCTACCTTATCTCTTGACAGAGTTCAATCAGCACACCGTTGCTCGACTTGGGATGCACAAAACAAATCAGCTTATTGTCGGCTCCTTGTTTAGGCTCCTCGTTGAGCAATACAAAACCTTCCGACTTCAAACGTTCCATCTCTGCATAAATATCCGTTACATCAAAAGCGATATGGTGAATGCCTTCACCTTTTTTCTCGATGAATTTCGCAATGGCACTGTCGGGATGAGTCGCTTCCAACAGCTCAATTTTATTGGGCCCCACCTGGTAAAAAACGGTATTCACATGTTCCGATTCAACAGGCTCTGTTTTATACGGAGTGGTATTGAACAGTTTATTGAATACTTCGATGGAAGCGGCTGCATCTTTGACGGCAATACCTAAGTGTTCTATTTTGTTCATTGGATGTTGATTATGTTAATTGTGTTGAGTTTGTTAATTATGTGAATTATGTATCAAGATTTTTCCTCTACACAATCAACATAAAACCATAATTAACACAATCAACAGTAACCTAGCTTATATTTTTAAACCTTACACGATGCGGACCTACATCACCCAAACGGGCTTTTTTGTTAATCTCGTAATCGGTATAGTTTCCTTCAAAGAAATACACCTGAGAGTCGCCTTCAAAAGCCAGGATATGTGTTGCAATACGGTCGATGAACCACCTGTCGTGGGAAATAACAACCACACAACCTGCAAAGTTTTCAATGGCTTCTTCCAGTGAGCGCAACGTATTTACGTCAATATCATTGGTAGGCTCATCGAGCAACAACACGTTACCGCCTTCTTTTAAGGTCATAGCCAGATGTACACGGTTGCGCTCTCCACCCGACAATACTCCTACTTTTTTACTTTGGTCGTTTCCGCTAAAGTTAAACTTTGAAATATAGGCACGTGCATTCACCTGCTTATCACCCACAATCATAGTTTCGGTGCCACCACTGATAACTTCAAATACCGACTTTTCAGGTAATAAATCTTTGTGGCTTTGATCCACATAAGCGGTCTTCACCGTTTCACCCACGGTAAAGGTTCCGGTATCAGGCTTATCCAATCCCAGCATCAAACGGAACAAGGTAGTTTTACCTGCACCATTCGGGCCGATGATACCAACAATACCTCCTTTAGGCAATTTGAAATTGAGGTTTTCGTACAATAATTTATTGCCAAAAGCCTTGCTCACATTTTCGGCTTCAATCACCACATCACCCAGGCGTGGACCTGCCGGAATGAACAACTCTATTTGTTGTTCTTTCTCTTTAACATCCTCACTCAACATTCTGTCATACGCATTTAAACGCGCTTTACCTTTTGCCTGACGGCCTTTAGGCCCCTGACGCACCCACTCCAACTCACGTTTGAGGGCTTTGGTTCGTTTGCTTTCCTGTTTCTCTTCCGCTTCCAGTCGATTTGATTTTTGCTCCAGCCAACTGCTGTAATTTCCTTTCCAAGGAATACCCTCGCCTCTGTCCAGCTCCAGAATCCATCCGGCTACATTATCTAAGAAATACCTGTCGTGGGTAACAGCGATAACCGTACCCGGGAAGTTTTTAAGGAACTGCTCCAGCCAGTCCACGCTCTCGGCATCCAGGTGATTGGTTGGCTCATCCAGCAACAAGATATCAGGATTGCTTAATAACAAACGGCATAAAGCCACACGTCTGCGCTCTCCACCCGACAGTACATTCACCATTTGATCAGGCTCCGGACAACGCAAGGCATCCATTGCTTTTTCCAGTTTGGTATCCAGTTCCCATGCATCGTTTTGATCCAGCAATTCCATCACCACAGCCTGACGGTCGATAATTTTCATCATCTCATCCGAATCCAGATTCGGGTCGGCAAGCTTATCGTTGATTACATCAAACTCGGCCAGCAAATCCACAATCGGCTGAACACCTTCTTTCACACATTCCAATACCGTTTTGGTTTCGTCTAATTGGGGCTCCTGCTCTAAGAAACCAATTTTATAATCTTTATCGAATACAACCTCTCCCTGAAAGTTTTTATCAACCCCGGCAATAATGCGCAGCAAACTTGATTTACCCGAACCATTAAGACCCAATACTCCAATTTTAGCTCCGTAAAAAAACGAGAGATAGATATTTTTAAGCACTTGTTTTTGTGGCGGATGAATCTTGCTCACACCGGCCATCGAGAATATAATTTTATTGTCGCTCATACGATTGTTTTGGTGGCGCGAATGTAAGATACCGCACGCCTATTTAAAAATTTATTGAACCGGCTTAAACAAAAACAGCCGGAATACGCATTCCGACTGTTCTCTTATTAAATATGAACCGGTTACCCCATGTAGTCTGTATTGAAGCCCATTGGTGACGGGTTGATACAGATAACAGGCACCTTTTGTGATTTGTTTACGATCTGCTGTGCGTAGGTTCCGATGATGTATTCGCTGAAACCCTTATCTTCACTCTGTGTCATAATCATCAACAGGTCGGCATCAATCTTTTCGGCAAAACGCAGGGTTTCTTCTGCAAAATTACCATCCATTTTTTCCAATACTTCAACCTTGTATTCAAGCCCGTTTTCCTCTAATAACCGCTCTACCTGACGCAACCCAAGGGTTAGTTTATTATCCAAAAACTCATCCCCGATTTTATAGGTTAAAATATTAATGGTTGATTTATATGATTTACCGATATGAATCGCCCATTTTACTTTTTGACGAGACTCCATTGTTAAGTCCAACGGGAACGCGATGTTTTTGTATCCGCGAAAAGGACGTTCGTTTGATTTCACAACAATCACCGGAACCTCGGCATGGCTGATCACACGTGAAGCATTGCTTCCAATCACCTGCTCAAAGCCGGCTGCACCGTTTGAACCCATGATGATACTGTCGCAACCCAATTCGGTAGCAGTTTCGGCTATTGTTCTATAAATACGTCCTGCTTTGATTACTACCCTGCAATCAATATTGTGCTGGCTTTTGATTTCACCTGCAATGGCGTTCATTTTTTCGGCAATCTCTGTCTGACCGGCAGTGCTTCCTTTGCCAAAGCTTAAAAACGAAGGTAATTTTGAGTCTTCAATAACATGCAATAAGGACAGGTTGTTGTTAAAGTGTTTGGCAACCTGAACGGCATGTTGCAGCGCATGGTTAGCGATTTCTGAGAAATCAACAGGAACTAGTGCAGTGTTTTTCTTTTGGGTTTCCATAAATTAGTGGATGCATTTTGTAATTTGCCGGACAAAGGTAACAATATCTATCTTTTTACATACATGACCAAACTCACCTAACCATCATCTCATGCAGATACCCGCTTCCGAATTAATTTACGGCCACTGTAGCCAATCACAGGACAGTTTTAGTACCGATGGACAACAGGTGATGAATGAAAATATGACCATTGTCGTAGGATGAACATAACATGACTAATAGCTTTGAAACATGAATAAACAACTCCTCGTGATGTTGCTTGCAGGTTTTACTCTGGCCTGCCACACTAAACCCGAAACCCTTCAGCCAACCATAGAACCCATCACCGAATCGGTATACGCTTCGGGAATCATTAAAAGCAATAACCAATATCAGGTATTTGCAACGGTGAGCGGCATCATAGGACAGTTTTTTGTAACCGAAGGCGATACGGTATCAGCAGGCTCCCCCCTGCTATCACTGATCAATGAAACATCCAGACTGAATACCGAGAATGCCGCACTGACTGCCCGGTATGCCGACTTTGAAGCCAATACAGACAAGCTGAATGAGCTGCGCATCAATATTGAGTTTGCCCGTACAAAAATGCTCAACGACTCAATTCAATATCTTCGCCAGAAAGGGTTGTGGGCGCAACAAGTAGGTTCGCAGGTTGAACTGGAACAACGCGAGCTTACTTATCAAAACTCTCGCACAGCCTATGAGGCGGCAACCATTCGCTATAACGACCTCAGCAAGCAGCTCAGATTTGCTTCACAGCAATCCAAAAAGAATCTGGCCATCTCTCAAAAACAGGAAAACGATTTTACCATTCGCAGCGAGATCAGCGGGCGTGTATATACCATCCTCAAAAAACGAGGCGAGATGATCAACCCGCAAACACCGTTGGCTATTGTGGGCGATGCCAGCAGATTTATGATGGAGCTGCGGGTAGATGAATACGACATTGTAAGAGTGAAGATGGGACAAACGGTGATTGTACGACTCGACAGTTACCGTGACGAAACCTTTGAAGCCAGGGTAACCCGCATTGATCCGATTATGAACGAACATACAAAAACGTTTTTGGTAGAAGCCGTATTTACCAGGCAACCTCCTGTATTGTATCCAAACCTCACAGCAGAAGCCAATATTGTGATTGCCGAAACCCAAAAAGCGCTTACGATTCCGCGCAACTACCTGATTAATGACAGCATTGTGAAGCGTGCTGATGGCTCGGAAGTGGTTGTTAAAGTCGGGTTAAAAGATTATCAGAAAGCCGAAATTGTTTCCGGTATCAGCGCAACCGATCAACTGATAAAACCTTAAGCATGAAATTTGGCTTAAACATGAGCATTGCGCGTTCGCTGCTGCTGGCCCGCTGGAAACAAACATTGGTTGCCGCCATTGGCGTTACCTTTAGCATCACCATGTTTATCACCCTGCTATGTTTTATGAACGGGCTCAACGGTATGTTGGATGGATTGGTGATTAACCGTACTGCTCATGTGCGTTTGTTCAATGAGATTAAACCCAGCAAAGTTCAACCTGTTGAGATGGCTAAAAAAGGAGAGCACCATTTTATCCGTTCGGTAAAACCCAGCGGAGGGCGGTTGGAAATATACAATAACGCTGCTATCATGAATACGCTGCTTAAAGATAAACGTGTACTGGGAATCGCTCCTAAAATTACCACTCAGGTATTTTTTAATGTGGGCGCCATCGACCTCACCGGTGTGATTAACGGCATTGATGTGGAAGCTGAAAGCAGGTTGTTCTTCTTTCAGGATTATGTAACCACAGGCAATTATATCGACCTCAAAAACACACCCAACAGTATTATTTTAGGAAAAGGCGCGGCCAACAAAATGCTGGCCGCCATTGGAGATGTGGTTCAGGTAACCACTCCGCAGGGCGGACGGATGCAGCTCAAAGTAGTCGGGTATTTTCAATCGGGCTTAGCCGATTTAGATAAAGTACAATGTTATACATCCCTGCCAACAGCTCAAAAACTATTGGGTAAACCTTCGAATTATGTCACCGATATTCAGATCAAGCTGCACGATATTAATAACGCCCCTGTAGCCTCAAAAGAATATGCAAACTTGTTTGGATGCGATGCAGAGGATATTCAAACCGTGAACGCACAATTTGAAACCGGAACATTTATACGAAACCTGATTTCGTATGCCGTTGGTATCACGTTATTAATCGTGGCCGGATTCGGCATCTACAATATTTTAAACATGATGATTTATGAAAAAATGGATTCCATCGCCATCTTAAAAGCCACCGGGTTTTCGGGAGCCGATGTTCGATCTGTTTTTATCACCATCTCCTTAACCATTGGTATTTCAGGTGGAGTGGTCGGGCTCCTCCTTGGCTTATTGCTCTCTTATGGTATTGATCAGATACCGTTTAATACCGAAGCCCTGCCCACCATCAAAACCTATCCTGTGGATTATGATATCCGGTTTTATATCATCGGCCTCATCTTTTCAATTGTCACCACCTATTTTGCAGGACTGTTCCCTGCACGCAAAGCCAGCAAAATGGATCCGGTCATTATCATACGGGGAAAATAATCATGTCGAACACCGCAATACAAGCCCTCAATATCTGTAAAAATTTCCACGACCCCGTGACGGTGCAGGTACTGAATAATATCAATTTCTCCATTAACAGGGGTGAGTTTGTATCGGTAATCGGAAAATCGGGTTGCGGAAAATCCACCCTGTTGTACATCCTCTCCACCATGGACACGGATTATGAAGGCGACTTAATGATTGACGGACATCCGATGCGGGGTAAAAAAGAAGGCGAACTGGCTCTGGTACGCAATGAAAAAATTGGATTTGTGTTTCAGTTCCACTACCTGCTCAATGAGTTTACGGTATTGCGAAATGTGATGTTACCCGGACTTAAATCAGGCAAATACTCCGAAGCGGAAGTGGAACACCGGGCCATGGAAAAGCTTAAAATACTGGGCATCGCCAGCGAAGCCCATAAAATGGCCAACCAGCTTTCGGGCGGACAAAAACAGCGGGTGGCCATTGCACGGGCTTTGATTAACGACCCGCTGATTATTATGGGTGATGAACCCACGGGTAACCTCGACAAAAAAAACAGTCAGATTGTATTTGACATTTTTAAAGAACTGGCATCGGAGTTTAATCAAACCTTGCTTATCGTAACCCATGACCATGAGTTTGCCAACAGCACCGACCGAATCATTGAAATGGAAGACGGGAAAATCATTCGGATGTGAGATGTGTGATTTAGGATGGAAGAAAAGATAGCAAGTTGAAGAGTTGGCAGTAGCTGACCGCTGAATTGATCTGTATATTTCTTGTTATAACCTAAAGGAGTCAACGCGCAAACTGCTAACTGTAGACTACCCGTCACTTCGATTTCTATGACAAATCCAAATGAGGTTGATATATCTTTCTATTATTGACCATAGAGCATATTCGTGCTACAATTTTATTTCGAACAGCATTTAATACCAACATTTTGTTCTTTCCTTCCGCGACTTTTCGTTGATAGTATATCTGCAAATCTCCCCCCGTTCGCGCGGACCTGTGGTCCGTACATTGAAACTAGAATAGTGAAGAGAATTCGGTAGGCGAAGCCGGGTTGTCATTTGCGAAGCCCCCGTTCACGCGGACCTGTGGTCCGTGGATTGTAAACTACAAATTCTTCCGTCACATGAACCTTGGGTGGAATTGTGTGTGAACGTTTGTATCGAGAAGTGATTAAGATGAGAGAGTCAAGAGGTGGATACCTCATCCCAAACGATGAACATTGCGCTAATAGCTCCCACGCACCCCTAACCCTCCCTAGCGCACAAAGTTCATTGAAAGAACGTCCCTCTATAAACTTGTTCTCGATACGCCCTAGGCCAAACCTTGGCAAGCTACTCGAACTGACTAGGCGCTATGAACTATGATCTATCGACTATGAACCTTCTTCTTCCCCATACGGACAATGCTTACACCCGTTACCACAGCAGTACCCGCGTAGCTTGTGGTACAATTCGGTAAATACCCAATACCCGTTTTCGTTTATGTAATAATGTACGCCCTCCTGCAACTCATTGCGGGCAGGTAGCTGTGGAGAAGGTAAACTCATGGATAATAAAAGTAAAAATATCCTGTGATAACACCTGCTTTAAAATCACCAACCAGCGAAGCATCACTGCGGTAGCGGTATATGCCCGAACGTTGCACATAGTCTTTGGCATCACTCACATACACTTCATCGTTATACGGATTAACACCCAAGCCATAAAAATTTTGTCCGACCGAACGAACCCAAGGGGTTCCTGAAGGTTGTGTTTCGTTGATACCAAAACTATAAACATGTTTGCTCAACCAAAACAGCTTATTGCGTTTGCTGTTGATGCGAAGCCTTGTGCAATCAGCTTCAGCAAACGTAAGCGTGAATGATTTATCAACCGAATCCCCTTGTGTATTGATCCGTTGCAGGGCCGGACGAATACCGTTGATGGCATCTCCATTGCTCAATACCCAAATTTGTTGGTTGGCATCAACCTGAATACTATTGGAGGAAAAAACCGTTGGAATGCTATCTGTCAGCGTATGGTTTCCGGTATTGATTACATACACATAACTTGTGTTGACATTGGTAACATAAACTTTCTTATTCAAGATTACCATCTCTTCGGGCATACCGGTAATGGGAATAAATCCGGTGATGGTATTGGAAACCAAATCAACAATAGAAATACGATTGGCATAATACTCACTCACGTAAGCATGTGAAGCATCAATTTGCAAGATGTATCGCGGTGAAACAAATCCGGTTATAGTTCCTTTTGATTTCATCGTTGCCGGGTCGGCTACTTCGATTTTTTGTGAGTTATTAACCACCAGATATGCATTGCCGTTGAGTACATTTACCGATTGAAATACATCACCCAACTTGCGAGCATTAGCCGATTGAAACAAATCATCATACAACTTATCATCTGCTAAATTCAGATAAGTTAAACTGGCATTACCCGAGTTGAAATTCCCTTCGTTCACAATCATCACCGAACCTTTTACCGGGGGTGATAATACAATTTCCTCCTCGGGAAGCGGCTTATCATCGCAAGCAATTAGTAGTACGGAAACAAATAATAAGAGATACAGAGATTTCATGTGTAACAAGTGCGCAAATATACAGGAATGGATTGGATTGAATTTCCTTGAATTTTCCTGAATTGCCCCGGGTTTAAACCCGGGGCAATTCAGGAAAATTCAGGAAAAGGCAGGGCATTATTTTCTTATTGTTTAACAAATTTGTGGGTGCTTACCCCAACAGCCGACTGAACTTTTACCAGATATAAACCTGTTGGTAATGTAGCTACATTCAGTTGGTGAATGCTGTTTGTGGTTTCCGACAAAAGCACTTTACCGGCTAAATCCAATACTTCAACAGCAGTGGCCTCAACTCCGGTTTCGATGGTCAACACATCCGAAACAGGATTTGGATACATTGATACATTGATACCCTTCCTTTCAGTTGTGGCAAATCCTGTTGCATCCAAAACAGATAAATCATCAATGGCCATATATGCAGGAGTGTTCATTCCAAACTGCCCCACATCACTTGAACTCATCACAAGTTGCAGACTATCACAAATGCCCAACGAACTGAGGTCAACCCAAATCCAGTCTTTTACAATATAATCTTGTTCATTGTTGGCAAAACGGTAATCAGCCAGATATGCAACCACCGTATCAGCATTGCCTCCGTGATAACCCACAAACGACACCTTAAACCAATCACTGTCGTTACCACTTACACCACCAAACTTTTTGGCAAACGCATCTCCGTCACGCATGCTCAAAGCAGCATAAGTAGAATTGGTAATATACATTCCACTTAAACGCTCTCCTGCACTTGTTATGGTAACAGTAGCATTTTGCTGGGCAATGGCATAACCCATACTACCCTGCGCACCTGCACCTGCATAGGCCGAAAACAAATTGGTATAACCGGCCGTAGTTGTATCAACCATGGATGAAGGAGCAAAACCTGCACTCCAAAAATTCCCCCATTGTGTTACTGAATAAGTTGTTGGGAAAGAAAAAGGCCCCTCAGTTACAACCGAGTGCAAATCAGCATCTGTACTGTTCATCACCGAACCCGGCATTAAAAACCATTCTTCACCATCAGCCGTATCACTATCGGTCACCACATCATCCACGCAGAAAAATCCGGGAGTGTTCATTCCAAACTGACCGGCATCAGATGAGGTTAATTCGAATACAACCGAATCGACAGCACCCAGAGAAGTCAGGTCTACATACGTCCATTGTTTGACGATATAATCCTGTGAGTTATCGCTGTTACGGTAATCAGCCAAATAAAAGGCAACGCTGTCGCTGCTTTTTACACCGTTGTGGAACCCAAATACCGAAAGGGCAAAAAAGTCAGGGTCATCACCCGAAACTCCTCCAAACTGTTTGGCAAACTGATCTCCGTGAAGCATGCTCAAAGCAGGATAGGTTCCGTTGGTAACATATAGTCCTTTGATTGTTTTACCGGCATCACCACCGGTTGGTATCAATACACTTCCCTGCTGACCTATTGCGTAATTAGTACCCGAACGGGCTTCGTTTGCATAGGCTGCATACATGTTTCCGTAACCCGCAGTTGTATCATTTTGGATATTGGATACGGCCCATCCATCGCTCCAAAATCCTCCGTATTGGGTTTGGTAAACATTTGGAAAGGCAATATTGCCCGACTGATACGAACCGCGAACAGAGCCTCCGCTGCCATCCATGTATTTATTGGTGGCACTAAACAACGAATCGAAATTAGCCGTGTGCTGGGCTTGCAATTGGATACTCCACCCGAATACCACTGCACTAAAAAGTGTAAATTGTTTTTTCATATTTTAAAATTTAATGGTTCCTGAAACTAAAAAATTACGTCCCGGCATGGGCCTGTCGGCTATAGCCTGATAGGTGATATCCCAGCAATTGTTTAGCTGTGCCGTTAGCGTAAATGATGTTTGTTTGTACTTGAAAACTTTGTCTGCCACCAACGTTCCCAAGGCATAGTCATTCAGCCATTGTTTGTTATCGGAAGTGGTGTAGCGCATGCCTGTATAGGCGTGCAGGTATCCAACATGAAACGTTGTAAATCTTACCATAAACTGATGTTGATGTGTGAGACGGGGTACATAAATAAGCTGGCAATCAACAGAAGCATCATTAGGTATGGCCGAAGCTTTGTTGGTTGACAAAATATAATTGGCCTGAATTTTATACGACACAGCAACTTTGCTGAGTTTATACAAAACGCCACCATCCCCTTCCAGTCCACGGCTCCACACTTCCTTTATATTTTGTGGAGCCCAGCCCGAACCGGCAGGTTGCCACACAATCCAGTTTTGCACTAGGCGATTAAAAGCAGTGAGGCCTCCGGTAATCGTAAACTTGTTTTTACCTGCTGTCGCGGATGTACCCAGCTCTTCGCCCCACCCCGATTCGGGTTTCACGGTTGGTTGCGTTTGGGCCGATACCCAAAAACGTTCGTTGAGTGTTGGCAAACGGTAAGAGCGCGAAATATTTCCATACACTTTCCACGTCTTATTGGGTTTCCACTCAGCACCCAGAGATGGAATAAACGGTACCACCACCGCATCGGCCACTTCCTGACGACCACTCACCGTAGCGCTTAATGTTTTAGCTGTATTCACCCATTTATACGAAGCAAACAAAGCCGTGCGCTGCTGTGATACCCATCCTCCATATCCATCCGAAAATGCATGAGCGTAGGTATGGTTGAGTCCGATATTTACAGAATGATTATTGGAAATTTGCATCCTCGATTCCACTTCGCTGATGCTGCTATTGCACAGATTATATCCTGCCACCAACGTAACCGGGTCGGTATAATCAATCACCTCTCGGAACCATGCCGTGCGGGCCATCCATGTAACCTTATTGCCTAAGTATTTCCACTCGGCAGTGCTTCGGTATGATTCGTCTACCTGCGCGGCTCCCGATTGTGGCACACTCATCACAGGCGGAATCTGCCGGTTGGCATACTGATACCAGAAATTGATATTGAGGTGCTGACGGGGCGATAACTTAAAATAATGTTCGTTGAGGAAACCCGTTTGCGCCACAGCCGCATTGGTTTGTTTCTCTATGGGTTTACCGGGCAGAGATGTATTGGTAAACGAAAAATCATTATCCGATTGCACATCAAAATACTTGAAACGTGTAAACCAGTTGCGCGTACCATAAGTTAACGAAGCCTGATAACGTAATGCACCAAAACTACCAGCCTGCACTCCGGCCGAACCATGCAAGCCACTATCATAATGCGCACCCGATTGCAACTGCACCACACCTCCAACAGCACCGCTGCCAAACAATGCTCCATTGCCTCCATATCGCACTGTTACCGACTCGTTCATATCCGATTGAAGCAGCGAGAAATCTACCTGTCCGTTCATGGGACTTTGCAGGTTAAAACCCTGCCACAATACGGCTGTATGTGCGGCACCGCTGCCCCTGAATGAAACCGATGCCAGTGCAGGTCCATAACTTTTAACGTACAACTGACTTTGGGAAGCCAGCAAAGCGGCAATGGATTGGGTTTGAAACGTGAGAGCAGCCACTGAATCAAAGCCTGCGTTTTTATTCCCCGAAGCAAAACCCTGGAAACGCGAAGCCTCTATGGTCACCACGCGCATGGTATCCTGCAGCTGTGCCATGGCTTGAACAGACAATAATACCCAGAAGACAAAAACCGTGTAATGTTTCATTATTGCTTTTTAAACATTCAGCAACCCGGAAAATGTGAGAAACTCGATGCAGGCAATAGCTGCTGTAAAACTCGAATCACTTCGCCTTTCTCCCGAAAGCTGGATACAAATGTTTACGGCAGGTCTTCTGACTTACACCTTTTTGGTTTGTCTTCCCATCAACCTTAGGCTGACAGTGACGTTGCAGAACCAAAAAACTCTTGAAGAAATTCGAAATTCAAATCCCGAAATTCGAAAAGAAGAAGGAGTATAACTCGCGACTAGTTTCGGATTTCGAATTTTCTTTATTCGAATTTTCCCCTTGGGTGTTTACAGCAGCGGGAACTGTACAGGATTTACACCTGTTTCCCTTTTAATCCCGAACATGAATTCGGGAACCTTAAACGTGGGCAAATCTAGGGGATTTTTTGATTTTGTATAAATAGCTCACAAAAAACACTGCTTCGCGGCATGGCTGTAAGAAAATACTTTTATAACAACCGCCACAGACTGGCACAGATTACTTCACCTGCGCTGAAGCTTCGGTGAACGAAAAGTCAGTTCGAGGGAACATTAGGAAGTATGTGCGTAAGCGTTTATATCGAGAACAGTTTAATGTAGAATAATTACATAAAGTGCAAATACGCAAAGTCCACCACAGAGAAGCAGAGGCTCAGAGTTCTGCTACGCAGTACGAGGAGTCAATTCAAGTGAACTCTGGGAGGGTTTGTGTCTGGAGTTTGTGTCGAGAACGGATTCAGTGGCAATTGACAAGGAAGAATGTCCTCTGTTATCGGTCAGAAGTTTCCAGTTTGCCTGTAAAATAACGTAACGACTCAACAATCAACCCGCAATAATCAAGCAGGCAAGGAAGAATGTCCGAAACCACAACAAAACAACTACATTCGCAGGCAATGAAACTATTATACCAATGGACTATCTCTCTGCCTTTATTGGCGTGCCTGCTTTTCTTTTCAGGCTATATTCATGACAGTGTATTCTACCAAATCTTAGCTGGTATTCTTCTCATCGGTTCAGTTATGTCTGCTGTTCACCATTCAGAGATTATTGCACACAGGGTTGGAGAACCTTATGGAACAATAATTTTAGCCGTGGCAATTACAATTATTGAAGTATCTGTAATTGTTTCACTGATGATTTCAGGTGGTAATGAAGCAATATACTTAGCTCGTGACACAGTTTATGCCGCAACGATGCTTATTTTAAATGGTATTGTTGGGTTATGCCTTTTCATTGGCGGACTTAAACATCACGAACAGACTTTTTCAAAGCACTCTGTGAACATAGCGTTAGTATCGCTAGTTTCAATCATTGTGTTTTCTCTCGTACTTCCCACATTTACCAAAAGTATAGCCGGCCCTTACTATTCTTCATCTCAACTGCTTTTTGCATCTGTTGCCTGTATCCTAATCTATGCTTCATTCATTTTGGCCCAGACTGTCCGACACCGAGAATATTTTCTAACAACAAAACAAGACACTGAAAAGTCTGCCAAATCACTTGTTACAAACCGTTCACTTGTTACAAGTGTGATTTTTCTTTTGATAAGTTTGACGATTGTGGTTCTGCTTGCTAAAACACTGTCGCCCAGTATCGAGAAAATAATTACCGGTTATAATCTGCCAAAAACATTGGTAGGCATAGTAATAGCTTTCATTATATTACTTCCTGAAGGAATAGCAGCCATAATTGCAGCAAAAAACAACAAGCTGCAAACAAGTCTGAATTTAGCTTTAGGTTCTGCATTGGCGAGTATTGGACTAACCATTCCTGCGGTTTCGGTTGTCTGTCATTTTTACGACATCCAAATTATTCTTGGTCTTGATTATCTTTCTATCATACTATTGATGCTTTCTGTCCTTACAGTAATGCTATCACTTAATAGCGGACGAAGTAATCTGGTTTATGGAACGGTATTACTTGTAAATTTAACAGCATTTATTTACCTGATTGTTTACCCGTGACAAACTTACCCGGACAACGGCAGAACAAACGACAAAAAACACTGCAAGTAACGGCCGTCAACAGCTATTGCCGTTATTTCACCGGATCAGATCTTTTCATTTCCGCAGTTTCATTATCTTAGCCTGATAAATTATTCCTCGTCATCTACGGCAGATGCGGGAGCAACAGAAAACTAAACTCTATGTCCCGTAAAATAATGGTATTTATCGCCTGCAGCTTAGACGGCTATATTGCAGGCCCCAATGATGATATTTCCTTTCTGGATACCGTGGAACCCCAACCCGGAGAAGACTACGGATACGACTCGTTTATTGCCGGAGTGGATACAGTGATACTGGGCCGCAAAACATATAACAAAGTACAAACATTTGGCATTGGCAATCCGCATAAAGGCCGCCAAACCTACGTGATTACACGCACTCCGAAACCTGCGGAACCCGAAATCATATTCTACACCGAAGGTCCCGAAAAGCTCATTGAACAATTAAAGTCGGAAGCCGGAAAAAATATTTTTGTGGATGGTGGAGCGCAGGTGCTGCATACGCTTTTGCAACACAACCTGATTGACGAATGGATTATCTCTATTATTCCCATTATGATTGGGGATGGTGTCAAACTCTTTTCGGATCACAAGCTCTGTCAGAAGCTCAACCTTGTATCATGCAAATCATTCCCGCAAGGGTTGGTTCAGCTGCATTATACCAAAAACAACCCCTAATCTGGTTGGTTTACCTGTTAAAATTGTTCCATTCACCTATACGTTGTTTGTAGCTTCATATCCCATCATACATTTGCTGCCATGAGTAAAGCTCGTACCATTATGCTTGCGACCACAATCACCTTAGCCTTGCTTACACTGGGCACCTTTTTAGTTCTTCAGCAACCTGTGTATGGAAAAAATCCAAGGGGCAAACGTCTGGAGAAAGTTGAACAATCCCCTAACTACCGCGATGGAAGTTTCCAAAACCAGCATCCTACTGAAGTGATGCGCAAGGATGCTTCATACTGGCAGCTCACCAAAGACTTTATAAAGAAACCTGATAATACCGAACCTTCGGCAATATTACCAAGCATCGAAACCAATCTGCGAACGCTCAATGATTCGTTGCCGGTGATTGTGTGGTTCGGACATTCATCGTATCTGATGAAAATAAAAGGACTCAATATCTTGGTGGATCCTGTTTTGAGCGGCAATGCCTCTCCTTTTTCCTTTTTCGGAAAAGCTTTTGCAGGAAGCGATGTATACAAAGCGGAAGATATGCCTCCAATTGATATCTGCATCATCACACATGACCATTACGACCATCTGGATTACCGCACCATTCAGACTTTGCATCCAGGCATTAAAATGTTTTATACCGCTTTGGGTGTGGGGCAGCATTTGGAAGACTGGGGTGTGCCGGCCACCAAGATTGTGGAACTGGATTGGTGGGAAGAATATACCCGAACCGATTCGGTAACAATCACGGCCGTTCCGGCCCGTCATTTTTCGGGCAGAGGATTGGTAAGAGCCAAAACCTTATGGGCAGGATTTGCACTGAATGTTAAAGGCACTAAAATATTAGCCGGTGGCGACAGTGGATACGATACGCACTTTAAAGAAATTGGCGAGCGGTTGGGGCCTTTTGATATTGCCATGCTCGAATGTGGGCAATACGGAGCAGACTGGCCTCTTATTCACATGTCGCCCGAAGAAACATATAAAGCTGCAACCGAAATCAATACCAAGGTATTGTTACCGGTGCATTGGGCAAAATTCTCACTGGCCCTGCATGGCTGGAACGAACCCATTGAGCGCTTATTAAAAGCCAACGAAAATGGTGCATTAACAATCACCACACCGTTGATTGGTGAACCGGTAGTATTGGGAAGAGAACTTCCTAAACAAACATGGTGGAGGGATGTAGATCTGAAAGCTACTACTGTGTTACCTTAATTGTCAGTGAGATTAATTGAAAACATAGTGTCCGGAGAAAATATCGATTGTCATTGTAATTGTTGATGGTGGATATAGTGGTGAAAAACTTGCAAATGAGGTAGAAAGGTTAATTGATGCAAACGTTGAAGTCGTAAAACGAAATGAGTTACACACCTTTACAGTTCTGCCCAAAAGATGGGTGGTTGAGCGTTCGTTCGGATGGCTGGAAAAATGTAGAAGGCTTTGGAAAAATTGCGAGCGAAAAATAAATAACAGCTTACAGTTTGTTGTGATGGCATTCCTCAGAGTTCTACTCAATAGATTATGAACAGGCTCTAACAAATTAAACGACATAACAAGATGAAAAGAATTTACACTACCACTTTAATCCTGTTGACAGCGATTACCGCTTATACGCAGGTTTACTATGTAGCCCCCGGAGGTGCTGCCCTGCTTTCTACCAATATCAATGCACCCGGAAGCCTAACCTTTGCTGTGGCAAATGCTGTAGCGGGCGATACCGTATGGGTAAAAACCGGAAATTACGGAGCATTAAATCTCGAATTCCAGAACTCGGGAACTGCCACAAACCCGATACAGTTTATCGGCTATAAAAACACTATTGGTGGCATTGATTCATCAGCCATTCCAACCTCTATTGCCGCCTATACTACTGGAAATTACAGTGCTGATTTTCCAACACTGAATGGAGTAAACAGAGCTGTGTCTGGCACAGCAATTAAACTTTATCAACAACACGTGAAAATAAAAAATTTTCACATACTTAATTACCAGCATGCTATTGATGTATGGGGAGGTCAGAATACGGAAATAGAAAACATAGTGGTTGCTTATTTAGGCAACACAAGCGTTTACTATAATGGTTACGGTATAAGTATAGGAAATTCTTCTAACAGCACAATAAAGTATTGCTTCGTATATAATTCTGCTGCCGAGGGCATTAAAGTGTATAGTAGCGGTAATGGTATCTCTACTGGCAACCTGATAAGTAAATGCAGCGTGTTTTGTGATGACAACAGCACTCAATACTCAAGTACCGATTATTATATATACATGTCCAGTTTGAACAACGCAATATCAACCGGAAACGTGTTGGAATATTGCCATGTTGAGAGAGTTGGAAATCTCACACATACCGGACATGGCTATTCATTCATTACTTACGGTACCGCCTCAACCAATAATAATACCATCAGAAATTGCATAAATGAAAATGTCGGTCAGCTTGTACTAATCAGAGGTCCGGAAACGACTAATAATCATTTTACCAAATTAAAAAGTACCAATGGAGGCATACATATATCATCCGGAAAAAGCAATTTGTTTGAAAAAATTGAAATAAATGGCAATAATTGGACAGCCGAAGCACATGCAGCACCTATTGTTTTTTATATGGATACACTTTCTGTTCCCGGATATCCTCGTTCTGCCATTCATAAGATCTTTTCAAATTGTCTGTTCAAAGATTGTCCTGTGGGTATTTCTCTCTCGTACTATATGGGCACTTCCGGTGGAAGCTATGCAGCCGATTCCAACAAAATAATCAATTGCACTTTTGCAATCACCGACACAAACATCAATAGCTCATTCGTAACGAATCAGCGTGCGAATAATGGCAACACATTAATCAATTGCATTATTAGCGGGTATAAGAAATACGAATTACAACCCACTCACTGGGCATCTTCGCAACCCACATTGCTGAACTTTGAGAATTGTTGCATATACGGTAACAATTTTACTCAGGGAAATATGACTAATGCTACCCTTACCAATTGTATTTTTATAAACCCTGAATTTGTTAACCCTACAGCCGGAGACTTTCATCTTCAGGCGACTTCCCCTTGTATTGATACCGGCAAGGTTGTAAGTCTGACAGATGATTTTGAAGGCAACCAGCGACCCTGTAACAACCAGTATGACATAGGAGCGTATGAATTTCAGGGAGCAAACTATTCAGCAATTAAAACAATTGCAAATGTTCGCGCAATTACTACACAAGAAACCGTTCGTACACGCGGTATTATCACACGCGCTTATGGTAGATTTATTTATATTCAAGATGCAACAGGCGCAATTGGCATTCGTCAAGCAAGCGGTGCTATGGTTGATTCAATCACAGTAGAGAAATTGAAAGAGGGCGATAGCGTGATAGTAGTTGGACCAAGAAATGAATACAATAACTATGCACAAATCCAATTAGCAAACGGAGCATACAATGACACAAATACTGTAATTAAAATTGCATCAAACCGCCCATTGCCAAGTGTACAAACATTAACAATACAACAATTGTTAGCAAATCCTGAGGCTTACGAAAGTGAATTAATTCGTATCAACAACTTAAAAATTAACGGTACTGGAAATTTCACGGCAAGTACAAACTACAAAGTTTGGAATGCAGCAAATCCGAATGATTCAACAGTATTACGCATAGTAGCATCTGTCGATACTGAAATTGATGATGCTCCTGCATTGGCAATTCCCGTAGATACATTTGACTTTCAAGGAATCCTAATTCAATTTTGTTCAAGCCCAACAAATGGCTGTACAACGGCAAGTTCTTACCAACTACAAGGAACACGTAAAACAGATATAATTCCACAGGCAGTGCTCCCTGTGAAATGGCTTGAGGTAAAAGCATTTTATGAAAATGAAGATGTAAAAGTTTTATGGCAAACAGCATCGGAAGTCAATAATGAGTATTTTGACATTGAACGCTCTGCTGATGAAGTTTATTTTTCTTCAATAGGCAAAGTAAAAGGCGCAGGAAATACTGCAATCATTAGTAACTATACCTTTATGGATAAAAATCCATTGAATACAACTGTTGTTTATTACAGAATTAAACAAACAGATTTTGATGGCAAATTTGATTATTCAAAAATTATTGCGATAAATCGTCAATTAATAATTAATAACCAACAGCTAATTGTTTTTCCTAATCCTGCAAACAATGAAATTACACTAAAAAACATTCCTGCAAATGGTGCAAGAATTATAGACATCACAGGCAAAACATTGATGCAAATCCCGGAAGACGGGACTTACAACGTTCGCGAAATAAAAGCGGGAATGTATTTTATTTTCACGGATAGTAACACAATCAAATTGATTATAGAATAGAATGTTTGTACTATTGTGCTATTATGAAAGTGAGCAAAGCTAAATACAGCGAACTACTTGACAACATTGGCTCAACGTTGCAAAGAGCGAGAGAAAATGCCGCTAAAGCGGTAAACAGTGAGTTGGTAAAGGCTAACTGGGAAATCGGACAATACATTGTAGAATACGAGCAACACGGAAAAGAAAAAGCAGACTACGGAAGTGCCTTATTGACTAACCTGGCAAAAGACTTAAAAATTAAGTATGGCAAGGGTTTCAGCAAAAGCAGTATTTACCTTTGCCGACAATTTTACATCAAGTACCCAAAATTCCAGACAGTGTCTGGAAAATTGAGTTGGAGCCACTACGCTGAATTACTAACAGTTTCAGACGATTTGGCGAGAAGTTTTTACGAAAAACAAACTGTCAAAGAAAATTGGGGTTTCAGAGAAATGAAACGCCAAATTGATTCGGCTTTGTTTCAGCGGTTGGCTTTAAGCACAGACAAAAAAGGCGTTTTGGCATTAGCAGAAAAAGGACACGAAATTGCATCGCCCAAAGACTTAATCAAAAACCCTTATGTGTGGGAATTTCTTGATTTACCCAAAGACAAATTGATTAGAGAACGAGGACTTGAAAAGAAATTGATTGAGAACTTACAAGAGTTTTTGTTGGAACTTGGCAAAGGTTTTTCATTCGTTGGCAAGCAATATAAAATTACAGTGGACAATGAACATAATTACATTGACCTTGTTTTCTATCATCGCATTTTGAAATGTTTTGTGTTGATTGATTTGAAAACACGAAAAGTAAAACATTCGGACATTGGACAAATGAACTTTTATCTGAATTACTTCAAAGAAGAAGAAAACACCGAAGGCGACAACGAACCCATTGGAATTATCATTGCAGCAGACAAACACGAATACACTGTAAAATACGCAACAGGCGGACTTGAAAACAGAATTTTTGTTTCAAAATATCAGTTGTACCTACCCGACCAAAAAGTGTTAGAAGAAAAAGTAAAAGAGATTTTAGAAAACGATGATTAGCCAACGCATTTTGCAAGCACATTGCCAAAGTCGCACAGACCGAAACACGACCAAAACTTTGTCAAAGAACTTGCAAATCCAACGCAAGAAAGAAAAACAAAAAAATCTTCCCCGCTTCGCAAAAATTAAATCTGCCGACACACTAACAGACAGACGAACGGGCGAAGAACCACTGCTTATAACACACGTTTGGCGCAATGGGGGGCAGACGTGGTTAGTTAAAAGGTTCTGCTTCTATTGTAAATTCGTGCAGGCAGACAATTTAGTTTTTCAAAATCCCCCACTGCGCCAAGCGTGGGAACGATTATGAACAGGCTCTGAGAAGTCGTTTATTGCTTTTTTCGAAAAGTGTATTGAGTTAAAACCATTGCCCCGGTTCCAGTCATTGCTGTCGTCACCAATTCAAAACCTTCGTTCTCCATATAACCAAGGATATATGCTGCAGATGAGAAGTTCTCTAACCATTTACCTTTTTTAAAATCTTTAACAAGAGTTGTGGCATCCACTACTTTTCCATTGTCGTAGTAAATCTCAATGGTCAAATTTCCAACAGACGTTTCTGACATTTTTACAATGGCAAATTTGGTATCGTCAGGAACTTGCCCAAATGAATATTGGGCCATGAAAAAAAATGAGACAAAAATTAATTTAAGAATCCGTTTCATATTTATCTATGTTTACAAGGTGAATGATTGAAGCGTAATGAATTACGCTTTCTACTGCGTTGCCTTTACCTTCAGCATCTCCTGTAATTTCTCAATCACAAAATCCACTTCCTCTTTGGTGTTTTGTTTGCCAAATGAGAAACGAACGGCTGCGCGGTTAGGATCTGTTTTGATGGCTGAAAGCACATGAGAACCCACATTGGATCCCGAAGAGCAGGCACTTCCTCCCGAAGCGGAAACTCCGGCAATATCCAATTTGAACAACATCATTTCGCCAACAGGACTTGGAGGGAATGAAGTATTCAATACGGTATACAACGATTTACCTTCTACATCCCCATTAAAGCTTACACCCGGTATAGTTTCACGCAAACGCTGAATCATGTATGTTTTAAGCGATTGAATATGCTCCTGTTCTTTGGCTAAATCGCGGTATGATACTTCGAGTGCTTTGGCCAAACCCACAATACCATAAACGTTTTCGGTACCACCACGCATATTGCGTTCCTGAGCACCTCCTGTAATGTACGGGTCGAGTTTTACTTCGCTGTTGATATAGATAAACCCAACGCCCTTAGGACCATTGAATTTATGTGCAGCACATGCTAAGAAATGAATATTGAGCTTGCTCATATCAAAAGCATAATGTCCAACGGTTTGAACCGTATCACAATGAAACAAGGCATTGTATTGTTTGCACAATGAACCTGCTTTTTCAATATCGAGCAGGTTGCCCAGCTCATTATTGGCATGCATCAAACTCACCAGTACATTGGTATTTGCTTGCAATAATTGCTCAAGGTGAGCCATATCAATATGTCCGTTGGGAAGCAAGTTCACCAGATGCATTTCCACTTTTCCTTCGTGGTGCAGTTCTTCAACGGTATGCAATACCGCATGGTGCTCAATGGCAGAGGTAATAATATGCTTAACACCCAAACACTCCACCGACTTGCGGATGGCCATATTATCGGCTTCGGTTCCTCCGCTGGTAAAAAATATTTCACCGGGAGCACAGCCCATCAACTGGGATACCTTTTTGCGGGCTTCTTCAATATGGGTACGCACAATACGTCCGTGACCGTGGGTTGATGATGGATTGCCGAAATTTTCTTCCATCATAGGTATCATTGCTGCCAAAACCTCTTTGTCTAAGGGCGTGGTTGCCGCGTTATCAAAATACACTCTGTCCATAAGTTATTGTCGAAATAATTACCCTGACGGGTTGTTGTTGTTTAATAGCTGCAAATATAGTTTTAGTTATAAGGATTAGAAACCTATTTTTGCCCTCCATGCGAATCCTTATTATCTGTTCAGTACTCGCCTTAGCATCTTGTGTATCAACCCAAAAACACCTGCAACTACAGGAGAATGTAAAACGTTTGCAGAACGACAGTTCCCTGCTCGAAAAGCGCATTCAGCAGCTTCAGTATCAGGTTGGATACCTCGAAACCAAAAACGCTTCAACCGAACAAATCCTTACCCAGCGTTTGCAGGAAAAGGAAGATTCGCTCAACCAGAAACAACAGCAGTTGCACGACCGTGAGGTTCGGCTCAACGATATGAAAGTGCGCAAGGCCCAGGAGCAGGAAGCATTTGCCAAGCTGTCGGCTGAGATAACCAAACCTTTTGCCTCCTTTGCAGCTTCCGATGTTGTATGTAAAAACACCTGTACCCAAACGGCTGTAGAGGTAAGCGACCGCCTGCTGTTTGCTCCGGCTTCATCAAAAGCGGATGCCGCTAAAGCGGCTGCCATTTTCCAGCGCATTGCCGAAATATTAGCTAAACAACCTGACCTAAAAGTTATGGTCATCAACCATACTGATTCGGTGTATACCGGAAAAGAAAAATGGGATGATAACTGGAGCCTGGGAGCAGCAAAAGCCAATGCACTTATTCGTTTGATGATCCGCGACTACAAAATTTCTCCGCAACGCATCATACCCGGCACGCAGGCAGAGTTTGTCCCGCTTGTAAAAAGCAATTCCGGATTGGGTCGCGCACGTACCACCTTTTTGTTTTATTCGGAGTTGCTGCCATGTATTCATGTGGAGTAGTGAGAAGTTGGCAGTAGGCAATAAGAAAGTAGGCAATTGGCGGAGCAGAAGAAATTGACACAATGCTCATAGGGTGAGATTACGCGGTTGGCAGTCAGCGTTTATAGTGTGCTTAAGATAGACGGATTGCTCCTAAATATACTTGAAGTCCATAGAGATAGTCCATAGTCCACGGCTTGAAGTTGTCTTAAAACAGACAGATTACGCGGGGAGCCAGTTCGAGTAGCTGCATTGGTTTTGCTTCGGGCGTATCGAGAACTAACTATACTTTGTGGCCCTCTGTGTATTCTTTGATTTTTCTCTGTGTGAAACATTCTCTCTTCCCGATACAAACGCTTACGCACTTGCCCGCCCAAGGTTCACTCGAAGAGACTCCCTTCCAACTTCCATCCTCTAACTTCCATCCTCTAACTTCTATCCTCTAACTTCTATCCTCTAACTTCTATCCTCTAACTTCTATCCTCTAACTTCTATCTTCCCTTCTAACTGTGGCTTCGACCATGTTTTCCTATCGTCAAACAGCTCAGCCACCTTATGTCTTCCAACTTCAAATATCCCTCCTTATTAACATATTAACTCATTAACACAATTAACATTCGCACTTCTCGATACAAACGCCTACCCACAAATCCACCCAAGGTTCGAAGTGACTCCTCTCCAACTTCCATCCTCCAACATCCAATATCTATTTATCCTCTCTTCTCACCGCTTCCAGCATCCCATTCTTAAAAATAAACTTATACCTCAGGTTATTGATGCGTACATATTTGGTTTGCAGTTTACCATAAAAACTTTCACAAACAGGTTCTTTATCGGTTGAGCAAAAAACGGTGTCGGCCTTTCCAAAAATGGCTTCGATATCTTTTTTACGGTACGCAATAACAGATGATGATGTTTGCACATACTGAAACAACATCAGATAGGCCCGCACAAAAGCAATACGTTCGGGCTGGTATTTTTGGGGTTCACCTTCGCTCTGCTCTTTTTTATACAAGAGTTTGAGTTCTGTCAAAAATGAATCCGCCAAATGGCGCATGGCACTTACTTCACGGCCGGTAATAGGTCTGCGGGTTTCCTGAGCAGTTACGCCCCGGGTTTGGGCAACAACCGTTGCACTACAAACCAACAAAAGCAATATGACCAGGAATTGTTTCATGTTAATCTACATGCAATAATAATCCTTTAAGGTATTCACCTTCGGGATGAAAAATATTGATGGGATGATCTTCGGGTTGGGTCAATTGCTGTACGATGCGCACATTGCGTTTGGCATCAGCGGCAGCGCTGAACACAATCTTACGGAACAGATCACGGTCGATATGCTGCGAACACGAGAAGGTATAAATCAATCCGCCCGGTTTGATTTTTTGAAACGCAACAAGGTTTAAGTTTTTATAACCGCGTGTTGCATTGGGAACCGAACGCGCATTTTTGGCAAATGCCGGAGGATCCAATACCATAATATCATAATCAATATCGGTGCGGTTGAGGTAATCAAAACAATCTTCCACAAAACTTTCGTGTGGTGCATTGGTAAAGTTAGCCGCCACATTGCGGTCGCACATTTCAATGGCGTCTTTCGAACTATCAACCGAATGCACCAGTGTTGCTCCCTGAGCCAATGCCTGCAAACTAAATCCCCCCGAATAACTAAACGTATTGAGTACTTTTTTTCCTTTTGAATGTACACCCACCAATCGTCTGTTTTCACGCTGGTCGATAAAAAATCCAGTCTTCTGCCCTTTCTCCACATCCACCAAAATGGTGATACCATTTTCTTTACCTGCAACAGGCATGGGTCTGCTCTCTCCTACCCATCCGCTTTCGGTGCCCACTTCTTCCAAACGCTGGGTATTTTGCTTGGTCTTTAAATAAATATGGTTGATACCGATTTGATTCAGTCCTTCATAAATGGCGGTACGAATATGTTCGGTTCCGCGAATCAACAACTGAATCACCGCCACATCAGCATAGACGTCAATAATCACACCCGGAAAAAAATCGCCTTCGGCATGTACCAAGCGGTAAATATCGGTATGATCAAAGTTGATTACCTGTTTGCGGTAAGCATACGCATCGGTTACTTTCTTAGCCCAATAGGCAGTATCGAGAGCAATCGCTTCGGAAGTAAACTCAAACATGCGGCAGGTAATCTGGCTGTTGGTGCTAAAAAATCCGTAGCCAAGTGTTGTATTGTGATTATCGGTTACGCGAATAATCTCACCATTAGCCGCTTCGGGCATATTTTTAACCGCACCCGAAAAAATCCAGGGATGACGATTGAGGATGGAACGCTCGCGACCCGACTTAAGTACTAAAGTTTGCATGTTTTCGTAGAATGAACTGTTACAAAAATGTACTTTCGTTGGTTAGAAATGAAATGGATTGTCAAATATCTTCTGTTTGTTGGAATGACTCTGATCTTCCGCCCGGGTCATGCTCAGCAATTTCAGATAACAGGGCGTGTTTTGGGAGTAGACAGCAGCAGGATTGTTCCGTTGGTCAATATCATGAACACATCCTCCGGTAAACGCACCATTGGAAGCCGTCAGGGGATTTTCAGAATTATCGTTTCAGAAACGGATTCACTTGTTTTTACAGGTATTGGTTACGATTCGCTCCGGTTTATTGCTCATGATATTATGCCCGAACATCCGGAAGATACGATTCTGGTTTTCATGCGTCCCAAAGCTTATCTGCTGCGCGATGTTACGATTGTATACTCCAACCGCAAGCGCGACTCCATTGCACGTGCTGCTGCCGAGTATTTAGCGAGTGACCCATTGCTCAATAACTACGACCGTGTTTTAAACCGCAATAAAGGAGGATTAATGAGTCCGCTTACTGCCATGTGGAATGAATACAGCAAAGCGGGACAGGACATGAAAAAGTTTGAGGAGTTTATGCGTCATGCTGAGTTGTTGAAACAAGTGAATACACGATACAACAAACGCACCATCAAACGTGCCACAGGATTGCCCGATGAATATCTTGATGAGTTTATACTGTTCTGCAAACTCGACCCGTCTGTTGTACTCAACTCTTCCGACTATGAATTGATTCTCGCCATTCGCGAATGTGCCAAACGGTTTCGAACGGTAAAGGGAATTGAGGAAGAGAATTGAGAGATGAGAGTAAAGAGTTAAGAACAAAGAATTAAGGTTTCACACAGAGAAAAATCAAAGAAGCACAGAGGGCCAGAGTTGAGATATGTGCAAACGTTTGTTTCGAGAACGTTTAAAATGGCAAGCGACAATACTTCGTGCCTTTATTCTTTCTTACAAAATTCGTGACCTTCCTGTACAAATCACAAAAGACAATACCTTTCTAACGTACTTCATTTTGTGCACTAAAAAAAGAAAGATGAAAGGCCACGAATGAAGACCAACAAACCTGTTTAATAGTAGGTAGGCCGCTACTCGAACGCACTGTAACTGCCGACTGCGAAACTGCCGACTGCGGATCATCAACTCACGACAATATCCTGACTATGAGAACTCACCAATTTCACCACTCCAATTCCGTTTCTAATAGCAGCCTTTAAGCGGAGATTTCCCCACAGGTGTTCACAACTTTATTCCCGTTTTTCATGTCTGTTTTTTAAGATTTGATAAACACGATTGTTACACCTCTAAGCATAAGCAGCATGGCCAAGAAAGTTAGTCCCCGCAAAACCACCCCGAAACCAACCGCAGTAAAAAACACCGAAAAAAAAATATTTGTACTCGATACTTCGGTTATACTATACGACCATCAGGCCATCAAAAATTTTCAGGAGCATGATGTTGCGATTCCTATCACCGTATTAGAAGAACTCGATAATTTTAAGAAGGGCAATGATACCATCAATTTTGAAGCGCGTGAGTTTATTCGTTTCCTCGATAAACTATCGGGAGAATACACCCTCAGCGACTGGATTCCGATTAACGGACGCGGTCGCGGTAAGTTTAAAGTGATCATGCACGAACGCGGCAGTGTGGATGCCGAGCGTGTATTTGGTGAACGCAAAGCCGATCACCGCATTTTAAACGGAGCCATCGCCATGCGCGATGAATACCCGGGCCGCAAGGTTATTATGGTTACCAAAGATGTGAACCTTCGCCTGAAGGCCAAGTCGCTCGACCTTACAGCCGAAGATTACGAAACCGGAAAAATCAAAAATGTAAATGATCTGCATACCGGAAACATGGTGCTCGAAAATGTGAAACAATCCATTATCGACCGCATGTATGCCGAAGGGTTTGTTTCGTATGAATTGTTGTTTGACACCAAACCACCGGCCAACCAGTATTATGTTTTGAAGAACAACAAAGCCGCGGTGCTGTGTTATTTCAATCCTGAAAATGAAAGCATGGAGCGCATTGACAAACGCAATGCTTATGGCATTAAACCACGCAATGCCGAGCAAACGTTTGCCATGCATGCCGTACTCAATAAAAACGTATCGCTCGTAACCATACAAGGGGTGGCCGGAACCGGAAAAACCCTGCTGGCACTGGCAGCAGCCATGGAACAAAAACAGGAATACCGTCAGATTTATCTGGCCCGCCCCATCGTTCCGCTGAGCAATAAGGATATTGGTTTCTTACCGGGTGATATCAAATCAAAAGTGAATCCATACATGGAACCGCTTTGGGATAATCTGAAGCTGATCCAGAACCAATGGAAAGAAACGGATAAAGAGTTTCAGAAAATTGCCGACATGGTAAATCAGGAAAAGCTGATGGTATCGCCTTTGGCGTATATCCGCGGACGCAGTTTGTCCAATATCATTTTTATTATTGACGAAGCGCAGAACTTAACACCACTCGAAGTTAAAACGATTATCACCCGTGCAGGTGAAGGGACCAAGATCGTATTTACCGGTGATATTTTCCAGATTGATACGCCTTACCTCGATTCGCAATCAAACGGATTATCGTATTTGATCGACCGCATCAAAGACAATCCGATGTATGCGCATATCACACTCGAAAAAGGTGAACGCAGTGAACTGGCCAATCTGGCGAATACGTTGTTGTAAACACAAGGGAAACGCCACAGATTATCACTGGTTAGAATAATTTGGTAAAATCTATGGCGGTTTCTTTTCCATCACGCACCCCTGCCCCTGAAAGGGGGGCCAACCCAAACATTTCACTTAACATCTTCTCACTTGTTCTGCGAAGCAGAATCTTTGCGTTCATCGTGTGTATTTTCGTTGCGCCCGTTGCGGTTGGCTTCGGCTCCGCTCAGCCACCGATATCTGCGAAGCAGAATCTATGTGCCGTTGTGGCTCTGTGGTTATCCTCGTCCACGTCACGCTGTGTTTACCCTCCCTCCGCATCAGGCATCCACTCGGCAAACGATGTTTCCGTTTCACGCAGTTTCAATCGCGAGAGCTTGACCTGTTCGGGCAATACAGGCTGAATGCGTCTGACCACATCAAGCAGCATCGACTCGGCTGTGGGTTCTTCTTCAAACCACACTATACGTGTCAGCGAGTTTTTCATCATTACCAGATTCACATCATTGCGTTTGAGCAATAATGCATGATCATACTCCTTGATAACCTGCTGTTCAATAACGCGCCTAAGGTCTTTAAAATCAATAACCATATTGCTTTTGCTGCTGCGGTTACCACTTACACTCACTTCGAGCACATAGCTATGTCCGTGAATATTGCGGCACATCCCCTCATGGTTAGAGATGGAATGTGCCGCTTCAAATCGAAATTCTTTGGTTACACTTAACATAAGCTTTCAAATTGAGGGTTGAGAATTATCTGAGCGAACACGAAGCAGCCGGGTAAATCTTTTCAAACCGGGCTGTGAAGTGCCGTAAAAACGGAGGTTCGTAGGTTATACCATATCCGGTTGTCTGGTTGCGCATTTCCAAAATATCATCAAACACATCCAGCACAAAATCAATATGACTTTGGGTATATACCCGTCTGGGAATAGCCAGGCGCACCAGTTCGTTCTGAGCCGGAATCAATTTTCCCTTTTCATCGTATTTGCCAAACATCACGCTGCCCACTTCCACACAACGAATGCCTCCTTTGATGTAGAGGTCACATACCAAAGCCTGTCCCGGATATTGCTCCACCGGAATATCCTTGTACAGTTTCTTCGCGTCAATATAAACGGCATGTCCGCCAATTGGCCATACCACCGGAACACCTTTGGCCCTCAGGTGTTCACCCAAATAAGCCGTACTGCGGATGCGGTAATGCAAATAATCGGCATCAAACACTTCCTTTAACCCAATGGCCAGTGCTTCCATATCGCGACCGGCCAAACCTCCATACGTGGTAAATCCTTCCGAAATAATTAACAGGTTTTTACATTGAACGGATAAGGTCTCGTCTTTCAGCGTAAGCAATCCTCCGATATTCACCATCCCATCTTTTTTGGCGCTCATGATAAAGGCATCGCCAAGGCGCAACATTTCCTGCGCAATCGACTCATAGGTCCGGTCTTCATATCCGGCTTCGCGATGACGTACAAAATAACTGTTCTCGGCAATACGGCAACCGTCAATTACCAGGAGCAATTGATGCTGATCACAAATTGAACGGAGTGCTTTAACATTGGCCATGCTCACCGGCTGTCCACCGGCCGAATTATTGGTAACGGTAATGATCACCGCGCCAATCCGTTCCCTTCCGTATTCGGCAATCAGTTGTTGCAGTTTATCCAGATCCATATTGCCTTTAAACGGCAAATCAGCTTGCGGGTCTTTGGCTTCATCATATACTATATCAATGGCCGTAGCTCCCGTAAATTCGATATTGGCACGTGTGGTATCAAAATGGGTATTGCTGATAAATACCTTATCCTTCCCTCCTAAAATACCATACAAAATACGCTCGGCTGCACGTCCCTGATGGGTAGGCAAAACATAAGGCATTCCGGTTAGTTCCATCACAACTTTTTCGAGGTGTTCCCAGCTGCGGGCTCCGGCATAACTTTCGTCACCCGACATGATGCCTGCCCATTGTTTATCGCTCATGGCACCAGTGCCACTATCAGTTAACAGATCAATGTATACATCATCCGAGCGCAGCAAAAAGGGATTGAACCCGGCTTTGCGCAATACCTCCATCCGGTAGGCTTCGGTGGTTATCTTCAACGGTTCTACCATTTTAATTTTAAACGGCTCTGCGAGTGTTCTTTCTTTTTTCATGTGGATGCAAGTTGATATACCTACAAATTTGGGAAAGTGTCTGCTGCTTCGCTATGCGTTAGGTCATATAAAAACGCTGACTTTTATTAGGCAGGAGGAAGTTCATAGTTGATGGTTCATAGATTATAGTGTAGTGTCACACGCTATTTTTTTTGCGGTACGGCTCTATCTTCTTTAATCTTTGCAGTCATTGTGTGTATTTTCGTTGTGTCCGTTGTGGTTGGCTTCGGCTCCGCTCAGCCACCGATATCTGCGAAGCAGAATCTATGTGCCGCTGTGTCTGTGGTTATCCACCTTCAGCGTTCGTTGTGTTCATCGCTGTATACGCTGCGGCTAACACTATGTACATTGTGGTAAAATACACACTCCGTGTTTCGGAGGGCAAAGGAGGGCGAAGTGGCCTTGCCGGGAATCGAATAACGTGAACTTACCTCATCACCCGGATCACCGGTACTTTTCAACAAACTTTTTCAAATCTTCCGTATTCAAGTTCTTGAGTTTTCTTTCTCAAACCATCGCTTCGCTCCTGCTTTCTTTCTGTAAGGATATTACTAAAACCCATGGTTTGTATGGGGAAGTTGCTTTTTCATACCCGCTATTGTGCCTGTTCAAGCGGTCATCAATATCATTCGTCTGACCAATATAATAACGGTTAGCCGATTCTGAATGCAATATGTAAACCCGATAACACATAAAGCAACAATTTAGTGAAACATAAATTCAATATTGTAATCATTGCAAAAAAATAAAGCTCCAAAGCAAATTGCTTTAGAGCTTATTATCGTGGCCTTGCCGGGAATCGAACCTGGATCGAGAGCTTCGGAAACTCTAGTACTATCCATTGTACTACAAGGCCAGAGACGCAAATATAAGAGAATTTCGGTTGCATCACAGCGACACCACCTGCCAACACTCTTACCTGCTGTGAATGAGTCTCGCAAAATACACAACCTGTTTAACAGGAATTGTGTAGTTTGCGCTAACTAAATTCCTCTAATATGAAACTTACCTATTACGGACATTCTTGTTTTGCACTTGAGGTTGGCGGCAAAACACTGGTATTCGACCCTTTTATACGTGGCAATGAAATGGCTGCATCTATTGATTTTACAAGCATCAAAGCGGATTATATTTTGGTATCGCACGGGCATGATGACCATACAGCCGACCTGATTGACTTAGCCAAACAAACCAATGCCACTGTGGTGGCCAACTGGGAAATTCACGCATGGTTGCAGCGCAACGGTATCAAACGCACCCATCCCATGAATATTGGCGGTAAATGGACTTTTGATTTTGGCACCGTACACATGGTGTTTGCGGCCCATAGCAGCTCACTGGCCGATGGAACCTATGCAGGCACCGCGGCCGGATTTGTGATTGAAACCAAAGACAAAACACTGTATTATGCCGGAGATACTGCTCTTACCAGTGATATGGCTTTGCTTGCACACCGTTTTAATCTGGATGTGGCCCTCCTACCCGTTGGCGATAATTTTACCATGGACTATAAAGATGCCTGCACGGCTGCCGAAATGATCGGTTGTTCAACTATTATTGCCATGCATTTTGACACTTTTGGCTTTATCAAAGTAGACCATGAATTGGCATTGCAATATTTTACGGCTCACAACAAACAGTTGTGTTTACCCACCATCGGGCAATCCATAACCCTTTAAAAACAATACGATATTTATTTCGGGAACGAATAAATTTGGTAAGCAGTAAAAAAAATCTTTATTTTGCCACCCCGAAAACAAAAATCGGGAACGGTAGCTACCAACCAAATGGTCTCTTAGCTCAGCTGGATAGAGCAACGGTTTTCTAAACCGTAGGTCGAAGGTTCGAGTCCTTCAGGGACTACCATCTATTAAAAGCCTTGCTACGCAAGGCTTTCTTCGTTCGAAATATCCTGAACATAACCCTTATGCTTGCCTTAATGCCTTATATAACAAGGACTTTACTGGTTCGAATCCCTTTGAAGCATTAATGCCTTAGCTCAACGTCAATTAGAAAAAACTGAGGTCCAAACTAAGTAAGATTCGAGTATTTCAAAATCTCCTCAACAATTTTGAATACTGTGGTTGTTGATTCCTCGTTGGCAGGGCTGGCGTGATCCCATTGGTTATAATTTCTTTCGGCCCTTTGAATTGCCAATTGATAGCGAAATTGTCCCGTTTGCTCATCTTTAGCATTAAGTAACTCAAAAAAATCATCTGTAATAATTTTTGAGTCCGTTCCATCGTAATTAGCGTCCAATGGATTTATGTAGCGATTAATTTTACCTTCATAATCGCTTCTGTTCATTGCCCCTCCCTGATGATCTTCGAAATGAAGAATTAACCAATACTCGAAAGATTGATTTGAATATGCGACCAGAAACCCTTGAGCAGTAGCCATTGCAATTGCATTGTTAAAGTCATTGGCTGAAAAATCGTCTTTATCAAAAACGCACCAAACCTGCTCATACTTTCCGGCTGTGTTTAATTGTATGGCTTGATTGACGAGTGAAACAGTATTATTTCCATCTCCTACTGCCTTGATATGTGCAGAGGCTAATTTAAACTGCCGAAAGTAAGAGGGTTCTGTATTACGGCCTTCGCAAACAATTAGGATTACAGGCTTTTCAATTTTTACAGGTTCAGCACGTTCAAGAATGGGCTCACCTCTGCGTTTTGCTTTTGCAGCACGAATTTTTTCTTTGTGTTCAGATTTTGCTGCAATTTGCTCCTGTTTTTTGTTGCTCATTTTCATCTCAAAACATATTATTTAAGATGAATGAGGTTTTCAAAATCTTCTAAAAACGGTACTGCTCCATATTTACCACGAATGTAATTCTCTTCAAAATTCTCGTTTTTACGTACTTCATCCGATTTAAAATCTGCCAATGAATACAAAGTTGCTGCACCATACCTGTCTTTATCGGTAAACCAGATTTGATCTCGTCTGAACAAACCAGAGCTTAGTAAATTAGTATCATGTGTATTGAAGATCAACTGACCATTCTTGGGATTAGACTCTTGTGAATTAAATAGGGAAACAATCTTGCAAACCAGATTAGGATGAAGCTTCGAATCCAACTCATCTACTGTCAATACATAACCATTTTCCAATGCATCCAACACGGGGCCGGTTAACGCAAAGAATTTTTTAGTTCCTGATGATTCTTCATCGTCCATTGAAAATATTACATTTCCTACATGCTTTTTATTTGAATCGTATTTACGATGTGTGGTTAAAACATCAGAAACAAACCGAGAATTATTTTCTTTAATTTCTTTTTCAAGTTTATCCCTTAGCTCTTTGGGCATGTCTTTAGGGATATCTGCAATTTCAAGAGCTTTCAATGAAATATCCTCAATTCCCACATCAGCCGCTTTTAGTAAGTCGAGAATTTTCTCTTTTTGCAAAGGATCTTCCGTTTTACCCATTGTAAATCCCTGGTATCCCTCTTCACTCAAACCCGAAAGAGTTCTTACTTTTTTAAACCAATCAAGCACGAACCCAGCTTTCTCATCATTAAATTGAGCCGCAACAGATAAAAGTAAAGCATTATCTCTTACTAAACCTTCTTTTACTACGGTTGTTCCTTTCGTAAAACTCCGGGCATGTGTTTCAATTGTTTCACTGTCCCTGTAAAACAATTCGACCTCTTTGGTTTTGGGGCGATGATATAACCACTCCGACACAATAGCTGTTTTGGTTGCCTCAAAACCATAACGAAACATTTCATTGTTATAAACAAAGATTACTTCAAATTCAGTTGGTTCCTTTTCAGAATCACTGGCTAATCGGTATGGTTCAAGATCAATCAAATCACCTTTTTGCGTTTCTTTTGAAGAAGAAATGGCAAAGTTTCTCATGAACATTAAGGCTTCAATGAATTTACTTTTACCACTCGCATTTGCGCCATAAAGAACTGCACTTTTTAAAAGACGCAGGTTGAAACCTGAAACAGGTGTAATATTTTCATTCTCCCTCGTTTTATCGTAATTAGACCCTGTCAGGTTTAATACCGCTTTTTCTTTAAAGGATTTATAATTGCGAACAGAGAATTGAATAAGCATAATAAGAGCATTTTTAGCAGGAACGCTGCAAATATTAGACTTATTTTATCATTATCAATAAAATAATATCTATTTATGTTTACTTTCTTAAAAATGCATTCCAATTTGGGATTAAATTAGATTGATAACCAGTTTGTTGTCTATAATAGAAGCCCTTAGAGGCGAAAAACCCAAATTCATTAAGAGTATAGCTAAGTTGGCATCTTTAGCAAACCGGTTCGAAGCATTTCCCCTTGGGACTACCACGCGGGACAACACCAATTTACCGGAACGTTGTCCCGTTTTGTTTTTCCTGAAACCCTTACAATATTGAGAGCCAGACGAATCACCTCGTTGATTCTGATTCCACATTTATTTTAATGTATATCCGCAAGCGTACCTAAATGCATGGCTTTGTGTATTCTTTGAGTCCGATAGAAATCTATCGGACTTCGTGACTTTGTGGCGAGAACTCTTTGCCACTAAGATTCTGTGTATTATAAGACTTCCCTTAAAAATGGTCTGCTATTCAGATGTGGAGTCTAATATTAATCGGTTAGCAGCCGCCAACTACCGACCGCCAACAGCCGACTCTTCTTCTGCTATCTGTGGCAATCTGTGTTTTCTGTGAGACAAGTATTTTAACGCAGGAGGCCCCGCCAATACGTATCCCATCGCAGAGGGCGGGGCTACGCAGAGGAATTGTCGACAGGAATAGAGGGCACCAAGAAACACGAAGAAGAGACTCCACTAAACGATATATTTATTGCTCAACAATACTTTGTGAAACTTAGAGTCTTGGTGACTTTGTGGCAAGATTCGCATAGGCAAACATAGGAGACTCAAAGACTCAAAGTTCCACCAAGGCTGAATAGAAGGGCATTTCTTCGAGGTCTTAAATCATTCTTCCTCTTCGTGTCTCCGTGTACAAAAAAAACTATGTACACGTATCACTAAGTGTAAATACTACTGGTACGCTTGCGGATATACATATTTATTTTTTTTCAAAAAAAACAGTTTTGCAGGAAAAACCGAACCAATCAGCTTCGACTTATCCGGTTTCCTGTATAACCGATTTTGTCCATTATCGAATAAAACAGAAAGCTGTACACCTTTGTTCGCTTTTGAGATTTTGTTCTATATTCCTTTGAACCAACCTTAGATAAAAGCAATGACGGATTATATCCGTCAAAGTCCTTGCTATATGTAAGTTTTGTGCTATTATAGTCCGCTACAAAACTAACTTAATACAATAACCTGTGGTTATATAAGCCGAGGATCTTAAAGATATAAAATCGAATATTATTAAATGGATTGTTTGGTTGCGCACACGAGCGGGACGCTCGCGTGAACGGGGAGGTAATTATCATTCCTTAATGAATGCTCCTTCCATTTTACTTTGCTCCGCTCTTGATATTTTCAGTTCGTCAGCAAATTTTCTCCACTTACCTACAGATACCTTAACCTGATCGATAATCTCTTTTGCCTCCTGTTCTTTTAATCTGAAGTACGGGATAACAGACAACGCAAGGTCAAGATCCAATGAATTATCGGCTTCCGAAATATTCAATGTAAGACCTGTCCCTTCCGGAAAAGGATTGACGTCATATACAGGAGACAGCTCCCAGCCTGTATCTGTCAATAGGAAACCATGATTCCGAAGATGGTCATCTGTATTCTTAATGCATATATTCAGCGCAATGCGTTTCCATAGTTCTTTGAGGTCTTCATTCACATTACTTCCATGTTGAATAAGATATTCGGCAAGTTCAATATAACTCACCCCATCGTGATGATCTGTGCCGTCTTTGTAGCCCAACAATGTCATTGCAGAAGCAAAATGAACTCTATCCCCATTATCCGTCCGGTCAAATCGCTTGCTTAAAAATGTATGATAATTGCCTGAGAACTTACGAACCATGTTAGGGTAAACTTTAATTCCTGCATCAGCAGCTATCTTCAATGCCACCATTTCCCATGCCCCAACATCATACTCATCTTTTCCACTTGGAAATTTTGCAATCCACAGGCCTCCATCCAGATCTTTAACACTGGCTTTAGGCCTTGCACCTCCGAGTGATGATCCGGGAACAATTAGCATATTTAACCACTTTAATGTTTCATCATCTCCTGCATCCTCTTTTTCCAACTCTAAACTGGCATGTTCCAGTTCTCTTAAAGTAGTCCACGGAGGAGAGGCCAACGATTTTTCATCGCTAAGAAATTCCGCTTCCTGATCTGTTTTAAATCGTAATCCCCCCATACGGTGTTCATCATATACACCTAAAAGAAAATCAGATTCAAAGAAAACTTTGGATTTCCGATCTTCTTTTCTTGCCATGATGGCTTCTCTTCGTTTCATCAATACTCGTCCCCACCTGTCCGGGGATGAGTCCAGGAAGATCCCGAAATTTGGCTTATCATCATCGTTGTTATACTGAGGTCCTGGATAAAACTGCAGGCTTGGATCTAAATCTTGAGATTGCCCTGATTTAATCCAATCTTCTGTATACTCAAATGAAAACACTTCCTTTCCTCTGATATAAGTGGCAGTGAGTTCGCCCATTAAAGTTGTTTCCTTTAAACCAGCCCAATCGGCATAAACGTATATTTTATTTATTGTTGCCATTGTTCCTTTTCTTTTTAGGAGCTCTTTCTTTAGGAACTAATCCTGCATCCTGAAGTTTTCTGCCAAGATCATCATCTTCTGCAAGCTTTAGAAAGTCCTGCTCCATCCCCAAAGCAAATAATACTTGAAAATATGCACCCATTGTTACAGAGGGCGTTCCTTTCTCTATTTGCCATAATGTAGCCCGGCTGATCCCTGCCCGTTCTGCTATCTGTTCTGTCGCCAGTTTTCTCCTTAAACGGGCCAGTTTTATATTCTCGCCCACTCTTGACAGAATCTTCTTACCCTTTGGTAGAATAATAATTGACTCTTTCATAATGTATGATATATTAAACAAATATAGTGTAAATGTTTTATATATTAAACATTATATATAACGATTCTATTTCCACCCCAGTGGATGAAACCTGTTAGTTAGCCCCCGTTGCTCATCAGTTGAGGCATGGCGTAAACGGGGGATTGAAAAGTATATAAGGCCACTACTTATGAATATTAAACCCGCAAAAAACAATCAGTCCTCTTTATTAACGAATATTCTACTGTTTGCAGGAGGGATTATTTGGGGAGCAAATTGTTTTCAAAATCAGAGGAATAGTATTATTGTTTCTTTTAACCATTACAATTATATAAACAATTCTTATACGCTTTCAGATTCCATTGGCCAAAGAAATATATTTTCAATTTTACTTTTAACATCTCTTCACTTTTTGAATAACAAATCGTTTTCCTGTTTAGGCATTTTAAATCTTTCCGCAAATCAAGGTTTTTTCTTTCGATATGATTGATACGATAAGCAGATGCGATGTGTTTGGATTTAGGAATCAATCCGGGGTAAATATTTAACCTATCCGTAAAAATCCTTCCCGGGTTTAAACAAAGAACGGATGCTGTTACCTGCTTTATATTTTCTGTTGTTCTTCTTCCAACTGCAAAATCTATCACTTGTCGTGTGGATTTATTTATAGCATAAACAATCCAACATTCATTTTCTTTATTGCCGATGTACGTTCTTAGTTCATCTATTTCATATTCTTGATTTGTTTCAATTAAAACGGGCTTCTTAATTTGATTGTTTAGAAAGATGAGCTTTCGCTGAACACTGCTCCATGATATTTTCAACAGCCTGCTCATAGCTCTTATTCCAACACCTTCATTATTCATATTTTGTATCAGGGTTGTTTTCTCAATGGATACCTTTGATTTTACATAAATAAATCGTTGATACTTTAAACAGTCTTTACAACGATACAATTGTCGTCTTTTATAACAACCTTTTTTGATACAAGCTCCTTTACAGTACTGGCATTTCATAGGGGGGCAGGTGATGAATGGGACACGTAGAAATTATAAACTCAATTAGAACAATCTCTCGCATGTTTAAAATAAAAAAGAGAGGATGTAAATATCCTCTCTTTCGATTATTTTCAGAAGCAAATATTTTGAAAATAAGTGAGATACAAAAACTGGTTGCACAAAAGTGATAAATGGGACACTACCGTCATATCCCTTAGCGGAAAGAAACTTAGCCTCCATTATTTTCATCTTCATCCTCAAAAAAATCAGGATGTAGTGGAATAGATTTAACTACCTTTTCTACAAAATGATTTTTATGCGAAAAAAGTTGTTGACTTTCTTTACTTTCAATATTAGGATATATACTTAATACTAATGCATCTTTTAGTGGAAGATAATTTCCACAAAAACAACACATTACTTCTGAGTTATTATTCAACTGACCATCCATGATTTTTTCCCATTTTATTAATTGATTTTTTTGACCAATTATTCATTGTTGTAATAAGTTTGCCCGTATTTTGATTTTCTATAAACCCACTAAATCTTCCCGGCGAAATTTCATGTATGAAGACTTCTGCTCCATCGCCTTGAATAATCGGTTTTTGAACTAATGATTTAATCGCTCCTATTTCTTCAACCGAAAGCACTCCTCCTCTTGTTGCGGCTGCTCCTGCAATTCGTTCTGCTCCATGTTTGGTTAATTGTAGCCCCTTAGTGGCAGTTGTTCCTATTTTTAACTCTGGAGCTAATAATATAGCTGTAATACCTATTGTCGCATTTAGCATTTCAGCATTTCTTTGCTCAGGCATATCCATTCCATTATACGCCCCCGCTCTTATGGGAGAACTAATAACCGGGTCTAGCATTCCTCCAACTATTGGTAAAGATGAAACTTTATTTGCAGTTTCTATTGTTGTAAAAAATGTTTCTGCTTTTTTTATGGATGTTTCCCTTACTGCATTAGTACGGTCATCAGCCTTAACAGTGGTTTGTTGCTGTGATATATTTAGGTTGCTTATTCCTTTTTTGTCCTCTATTTTATTTTGTACTGCTTCAACTTTGCTATAAGTAAAATCAGAGTTTTTGCCTGTACCCGGAATACTTGTATCGTTAAGCTTATGAACCAAGTTTTCCGGCAATACCGGTTTGCTTTGTGTACTTGCCCCTTGAGTTGAAGAATTGCCTGAACTATTTGCACTTTGCGGTGTATTTACACTCTGTTGCCCGTCAATATCCTTATCTCCTATAGGCTCGTTGCCTGCATAATTGTATGGTGTAAGCTGCATATATTTTGCAGCCAGCGGATCCACACTCGTAAACCTACAAAGCCAAGGTGCATAATATCTCGCCCCATAGTAATACAAACCACTTTCTTCATCACGCTCCTTACCGCAATACCTATACCTTTTCTTGGCATAGCTTCCAAATGATGTTTCGCCGAAAGGATAATACTCCTCAAAGTTTAAAAGCGTTCCATTCTCATCCACCAATACATTGCTACTGCCCAAATGGTCATCAAGGTTGTATTTTATACCATGCGTTGAATAGCGAGAAAAATCTAGCGTTGCTATATCTACTTCTCTATTACCCACGATAAACTATCTGGAAATGCTAAATGAACGGACTCAAAATCATATCTCGACATTAAAATACGAGACTTGTTGGGATCATCTTTAAGGTATATTATTGGAAAATATTTGTACTGGTATTTATGGATTGAACTTGGAAGACCAGGACTTGTGCAAGAACCGGTATAGCGTATTGAGTCTATAAAGTACTCATACTTTATAGACCAAAGGCCTTTATTTCCACTTTCGACATCATAAACATATCCCTTTTCTACTTTTCCCTTAGTAATAAAATCGTTGTCATTTACACATGAGAACAACAAAATTGACATAAGAATGAAGATCTTAAAATTTAAACTGCAATGGACTGTTTGCATAATATGAATCAATTAATGAATTTGTTATTGTTGCACCTTGACTTCCAAAAAAACCACCAATAAATTTTTCAGAAATTTGATTAGCAGCCTCTTTGCCAAATACTTTAGGAGTCATTATACTCTTCGATGCCACTCCTCCCAGTATATCAAAGGTGCCACTAATTAATGTGTTGCTAATCGCACTCGTAAATGTATGACTTTCCTTACTCATACTTGCAAGTGGATTTCCTGATAGTAAATCATTAATAGTAACAGGCGCAAAAGAACCAAGACCTGATGCAAGGTATGAGCTTCCAAGGAAGGTAGCATTCGCTGCTGTACTTGTAACGTTAAGTTCTCCAATATTGGGATTATTAGCCAACTGAGAACTGACATCTCCAACAGCAGCCCCCAATCTTTGGAAGCCTGTACCAACAGCTAATGGTGCAGCAGCAACTGTTGCGACCGTTGTCGCCCCACCTACCGCAACAAATTGAACAATTGGACTTTGAATCAGTCCTCTTTCAAAATCACTTTTCCCTTTAAGGGGGTCGGTTGCAGTTATTGTACCTTGGTTAGGCAAGGTGATTTTGGTGATTTGCGCGACTGTTTTAGTATCTATTTTGGGTGTTTGGGTATTATCAGGTTTTGCTTGTGTTCCCTTTAGCTCTTTATTAATTGTTTGAGATAAAGTTGGTTTTGGTGTAGCAGCACCCGAAAAACTTTTTAATGCAGCGTTTAATAAATCGCCAGTTGAGGGAGTTATGTTTACTGGAGGTTTACTACTTGCCCCTGCTGTATTATTAACCTCAGGAGTCGTAGAGGCACTTCCACCACTTGGTGTTTGTGGGTTCGCTTGTTCCATTCCATCCAAATCAATAAAATTTATGGGTTGGTTCCCCGCATACTGATAAGGCGTATAAAACGGATACTTCCCAGCCAACGGGTCAACACTCACAAACCTACATAGCCAAGGGCTATAATACCTTGCTCCATAATAATACATCCCACTCTCTTCATCTCTTTCCTTTCCACAGAAGCGGTATCGTTTTTTGCCATAACTGCCAAAGCTTGTTTCGCCAAAGGGGTAATACTCTTCAAAGTTTACAAGCGTTCCATTCTCATCCACCAATACATTTGAGGAGCCTAAATGGTCATCCAAGTTGTATTTGATGGCAGGGGTGCTATCTCCAAAATCATACCCCTCGCGTATGGTGGCTATGCGCTTTGTATCATCCATCACGTGGCTTATACTTTGCCGGTTGTTATACTGGTCTTCCCGGTACTCAATTAAACCATCAATATACGTAATTGTTTCCCAATTACCGCCTGCTGTGCGCGTAAATTTTTTCACCCGGTTGCCACTTGCATCATACAAATAATGCGTATACATGCTCGGTTCATTGCCTGGTGAGGTTTGGTTGTAAAACAAACGCATTTTATCACCGTAATCCCATTGCATGTTCCGCTCCTGGTTCTCTTTTATCTGGTTGCCGCAGGCATCGTATTCATAAGAAAAAACGTTGCCGCCAACTTCAAAATTTTGGAGCAGGTTGTTTGTATGGGTGTATGTACGGGTAAAGCTATTGATGCCGGAGTGTGCTAACTCGTTTATATTACCCATTAAATCGTAAGCATAGTGTTGTTCATAACCTGTAGTGCTATATGGGTCATCGCTGCGGTAGCTGTCATTCCAGTAAAGATCAGATGGCTGGTTTTCTCTGCCGGTTGCTTTTAGCAACCTGTATAAAGCATCGTATTCAAAGACTCTTGTCAGCTCATTTCCTCCATACTCTCCGCACTGCGGTGTTTCATTGTTTATGTTTAATATATTTCCTGCTTTATCGTAAACATAAGCAAAATCCTGCCTGCAGGTGCCGGGGTCATATTCATAATGGTGGTTTCCCCCACCATCCTGAGAATAGAAATACCTTTCGGTACGCATACGCTCTAATCTAAACGTATGCTCATTATAGGTATAACGGGTCATTAAATTGTTACCGTAAGCTATCAGCAAACGTTGTCCTTTGGCATTATAGGCTATATGCTGTATATATTCGGCTCCGTTAAAATTTATGCTTTGTAAGGCTCCGGCTTTATTGTAATGAGGATACAATTCGCTTCTCGTGCCCAAGGCACCGACCGGGTAAATAAGCTTTGTAATGCGGTTGAGCGCATCATACTCCATATTGGTTTCGTAATACCCCGTTAATGATGTGTCGGCATCCCAGTTTACCCTGTAGCAACTCATATCATACCAACCGCTCCATGCACTTTGGTTAATAGCATTTAATATCCCTTTGTTATCAATAACCTGTTTTATTTTGTTCAGCAGATTGCCTTTAAAATCATAAATAACATTATACTGGCATCCACTTTCATCATAATGATCCGTCAGTTTTCCCCTGGTATTATTATAGCTATGTAAGCCATAATACAGCACTTGCCTCTTTGTTACATATTCTGTTTCAATATCCCTGCACCATATATTAACGGGGCGTTGCATAAAATCATAAGCTTGCAGTGTTAATGCGCCTTTAGCATCACGGGTTTCAACGGGCTTACCGGTGCAGTCAAATACAACCGTGCTTATGCCTTTGTTTATCAAACTATCGCTTTTTGTTGCTGCTTTGCTGAACTCATACAATGCTTTATTGATTAGCGTTTCGCTATATTTCTTTTTTTTACTCAAATACTTTCGCAACAAATCTTCTTCAATTTTGCTGTTGTCTTCACGTCCTTCCCAATTGCCCAAATAGAAATAGCCAAGTTGTTTCTGAAACAACTTTACCACTCGGTTTTCTGTGGTTCTTTCTATTTGACCTACTTTGTTCATTTCAATTTTTTCAGTTGCTTATTGCCTACCAACGATTTCATTTGAGTGATGGCAATTTTATTCAGTTGCTGCAAGCGTTCGCTTTGCTGCAATCCCTGATGAATCAAAACGGCATTGATACTTTCCAAGTTTGAAAGCACCACCAATTGTTCAATGTTTGCCTCATCTCGAATATTTCCTTCTGCTTTCGGGTTTACCTCTCTCCACTGTTTGGCAGTCATACCAAACAAAGCCATGTTCAGCATATCAGCTTCATCGGCATACACAAAATTTATTTTCTCTTTTGAAAGCGTTTCAGGAATCAGGTTTTCTTTAATGGCATCGGTGTGAATGTGGTAATTCACTTTAGCCAAAGTGCGTTGCAGATTCCAATTTAATTTAAGGCGGTCGCTTTCATCTGCTTTAAGACGTTGAAATTCTCTGATAATAAATAACTTAAATTCTATAGAAACCCATGAGGCAAATTCAAAGGCAATATCCATGTGGGCAAAGGTGCCGCCATATCTTCCCGATTTGGAAGTAATGCCAATGGCATTGGTGCTTTCAATCCACTTTTTGGGTGTCATTACAAAGCTGTTCAGCCCTGCCTGTTTTCTAAACCCCTCGAATTCGAGGGGTTTAAAATTTGGGTTATACAGGGTTTCCCAAAAGCCCAATAATTCAATGGTGTTTCTGTTTCGCAGCCAGTTTTGAATAATAGAATCGGTATTAGCAGAATCTTTGTGTCTGGCAATGTCAGTAAGGGAAATGAAATCGCTATTCCCTTCGGAGAAAAGAGTAATCTCTGTTCCTTTTACACTAATGGTTCTGTTTTTTGCCATAATTTAATTTCTTTTTTCATGGGAATAAACAGGAATGAGTTTCCGAATCAGTTGTCGAAAAAAGGGAAGCAGATGCAGGCAGACCAATGCATCAATATTTACATTGCAGGCGCGATAAACAACGTTTTGTGAAACAGATTGATAAGAATACCGGTTATCTACATATTCCCCCACCCGACCGGACTTTGGTTTTCCAATCGGAATAATGGCCTGACCATTAATCTCAAATACAATGGGCTGTTGTATCATTATCAAAAGGGTAAAAAAAACGAAGGCTTCATTAGCCAGAAACTTCAAGATAGCAGTAAAGAATTCTTTTTTACAATAAGTTTGAACTTAAAAAAAATAATTTATTGATTTTAAGTAAATTAAAAAGTGATTAACACCACCTCATTTATTATGTATGTAATTACCACATTAAGATGATTAGAAGTCCGTCCCCTTATCCTCTACTCTGCAATACAAAGCCCACAAAAGTGGGCTTTGTTGTTTTCTGACCTTACCGGATACATGTTTGCAAAATATAAAGATAATTTTCTGCCGATAATCCTTATATTTACCTCCTCTGATTAACCCATGATTCCACGCAGTAAAATAGACGAGATTGTTGATGCCGCTCACATTGAAGATGTGATTGGGGAATACATTTCTCTTAAAAAACGCGGCTCCAGTTTGCAGGGATTGTGTCCGTTTCACAACGAAAAAACACCATCCTTCAACGTATCTCCGGCCAAGGGTATTTACAAATGTTTTGGTTGCGGCAAAGCCGGAAATGTGGTCAACTTCATCATGGAATACGAGCACCTGGACTATATCAAGTCGCTGAAGTTCCTTGCCGAAAAATACCGTATTGACTGGCCCGAGCGGGAAATCTCAAACGAAGAACTGGAAGTTGAACGCCAGCGTACCAACGAAAGAGAATCGCTTCAAATCATTAACAACTTTGCTGAAACCTATTTTGCCGAAACACTGCAAAACGATGATGAAGGCAAAGCCATTGGCCTCTCCTACTTTGAGGAACGCGGGTTCAGACCCGAAACCATTGAAAAGTTTAAGCTCGGATACAGTAAAGACAGTTGGGATGCGTTTACGCAAACGGCCATCAATAAAGGATTTAATAAAGACCTGCTCAAAAAAAGCGGACTTGTAAAAGAAAGCGAACAGGGCAAACTCTATGATGCCTACCGCGGCCGGGTGATGTTTACCATTCACTCGCTAAGCGGAAAACCCATCGCTTTTGCCGGGCGTTTTTTAAAGAAGGACCCTAAAAGTCCGAAGTATGTAAACTCGCCCGAAACCGAACTTTACCATAAAAGCAACGAACTCTACGGATTGTTCTACGCCCGCAACGCCATCAGCAAAGCGGGGTTTGTGTATCTGGTTGAAGGATATACGGATGTTATCAGCATGCATCAGGCAGGCGTTGAAAATGTGGTGGCCTCATCGGGAACTTCTCTCACCGAAAACCAGATTAAGCTCATCAAACGTTTTACGAGCGATGTATGCGTTTTGTATGACGGAGATGCCGCGGGTATCAAAGCATCCTTGCGTGGAATTGATATGTTGCTCGAAGGCGGGCTCAACGTAAAAACAGTTTTGTTCCCCGATGGTGAAGACCCTGACAGTTATTGCAAACGTGAAGGTCCTGTCGGATTTTCAACTTTCCTGCAGGAAAACAAAAAGGACTTTATCCTTTTTAAAACCTCGTTGCTGGCAGCCGAAGCCGGGAACGACCCCGTAAAAAAAGCACAGCTCATCCGTGAGATTGTGGAGAGCATTTCCAAAATACCCGATGCGTTTAAACGCATGGGGTTCATCAAAGAAACCGGGCGTTTGTTGCAGGTTGATGAACAATTGCTGGTAAGCGAATCAAACCGCCTGTTAAGAGGCAAACTGGCCAGCGAAGCCCGAACCGAGATTCAGGCCGAACCACAGGAACAGTCATTTGAAGCGGAGTTGCGCGCGCTGGTGGATGTTCAGCACCACGACCATCAGGAAAAAGACGTTGTACGGGTATTGATGTTATATGCCAACCAGCCGTATGAGGGATATAACAATGTGGCTCACTATATCCTGCACCATATTACCGAAGACGAGATTGAGATTGAAAACCCAACCATACTTGAAATCATCCAATATTTTCATGAGCAGTTGGGCAATCCAACCGTTGACACACAAGGTTTGGTGCATCATAGCAATCCAAGAATCAGCCAGATGATTGCGGAGATTTTATCAACCAATTTAGAAATCAGTCCGAACTGGAACTTAAAATACGACCTCTATATTGACGAACCCGGCACAAACTACAAGCCTGATGCCGAATCGGCCATTGCAAAACTGCAACTCAAAAACATTGAAAAACTGATTCGCCACAATCAGAATGCTTTTAACGAAGTAAAAACGGATGCCGATGTGGAAAGCTTACTCAAAGTGCACCAACACTTGTTGGAATTGCGCAATACACTCTCCTTAAAATGGGGAACCGTTATTGTGAAGTAATATGCAGTTTGTATTTCAAGATATACCCCGGATGAAGTATCTTTTTGTTATTCTTTACATTCTATTACCGGATGCTTTGTATGCGCAGCAGCCTGTTGCCGGTTTCACGGCAAACAAAACAGCAGGATGCAGCCCGCTTACGGTGCAATTTACAAGCACCTCAACCGGTAATCCCACTAGCTACAACTGGAATTTTGGAAACAGCAACAGCTCTACCCTGCAAACACCTTCCGCTACTTATGTGGTTCCCGGAACCTACACGGTATCCCTTAAAGTAAGCAATGCCTCCGGTAATAATACCAAAACACAAACCGCATACATCACCGTTTATGCTAACCCGGTAGCCAGCTTCAATGGCAATCCCCTTTCGGGATGTACGCCCTTGCCAGTTGTTTTTACCGATGCCTCAACACCCGGAAATGGTGCTATCAACAAATGGACATGGGATTTTGGAAATGGAAATACCAGCACGCTTCGACAGCCAACCAGTACCTTTACGGGTGTTGGTGCCTTTAATATTACCTTATCGGTTAGAGATGTGAACGGTTGCGAAAACTCCATTACCAAAAATAATTACATCAATACTTCTGCTCCATTTACGGCTGATTTTACGGCCACAGGAAACGGCAGTTGTTCAGTTCCTGCTACGGTAAATTTCACCAGCACTGTTACTCCTTCCGGCTCGTACACGTATCTGTGGAAGTTTGGCGACAATACCACTTCAACCCAAGCCAATCCATCCAAAACCTATACAACAGCCGGTACCTATACCGTTGACCTTGAAATAACGGCCGCTAATGGCTGCAAACAAACCATCTCAAAAACACAATTTGTAAATGTTGGTGGATTAAAAGCCGCATTCACCTATACAACAACAAGCGACTGTGCTCCTGCTAATATCACGCTTACCAATACAACAACACCTTCTCCAAGCGGATTGACATACCAATGGCAGCTCAATGGCGGGCAAATCAAAAACAGTCAGAATCCGAACTATTCACTCACAGCCAAAACCAATCAGGTATCGTTATTGGTTCAAAACAGCTCAGGTTGTAAAGACACAATATCACAAATAATTACGTTACAAGACCCGCCAACCGCCAACTTCACAGCCGACAAAGACTATTTTTGTCAGGCACCGGGAACCGTTAATTTAACCAACAGCAGCAGTGGCGGAGCCACTCAATACTCGTGGAACATGGGAAACAGCATAGGGAGTTCGGCTGTAAACCCAACGGTAACATACAATTCGAAGGGAAGTTATAATATAAGGATGATTGCTACCCGCCCAACCGGTTGCAGGGATACTCTTATCAAACAAATCATTGTGGATGAGCCAGGTGTCAGCATAACAGATCAGCACAAAAAGGGAGGCTGCGCTCCATATAACGTTACATTTGACGTTACCGACCTTAGCTATGTAGCCCTTACAACATGGAAATGGGAGCTCAACAATGCCACTGTTTCCACTACAAAAAATTTTACCTATACCCTGAATACGGAAGGCATTTATGTGTTCAAACTGACTGCTACCAATCCGAAAGGATGTATTGTAACTACTTACGATACCGTTAAAGTAAGCCCCAAACCTTTATTTGATTTCACTTCCGATAAGCAACTTGTATGTTATAACCCCGGCATTGTAACTTTATTTTACCATCCCACCAATGGCGTTATACCCGACAACATAACGTGGACCATCAGCAGTTTGACCACTACGATATCAAGAACCAGAGACTCCGCCATTGTAAAGCTCACTGATACCGGGTATTATAATGTAACCGTAAAGGCCAGCAATAAAGGTTGTACAAATACACTGACTAAAACCAACTATTTGCGGGTAGTGCCGGCAGTTGCAAAGTTTAAATTTACAATTGATGATTGCGCTACCGATACCGTTCTGTTTACCAACCAATCAATTGGCAACAATCGCTTAACCTGGAATTTTGATGATGGAGGCAGTCCGCTTACAGGGGTTTCATCACCTACACATGTATACCATACTGCGGGAACCCATCTGGTGAAATTGGTAGCCACCGATACCACAACAGGATGTTCCGACTCTATCATGCAACCTGTTGTTATTATTTTACCGCCTCAAATCTCATTTACTCCCAGTGACACATCAATTTGTATGGGTGCTTCTGTAAAAATCACCGACCGTACCATTATGGATCCTTCGAGGCAAATTAGAGAATGGACATACAAGGTATCTGACGGAAGACAATTCACTGTACAAAATCCTAATATTCCTTTCACAACAGCCGGTAATTTCACAATCAGATTAAGCATTAAGGATAATAAAAACTGTGTGTATGTATCAACCGATACGATGCGTGTAAAAGTGTATGGAGGCCGGTCCGACTTCACCATGTCGGCTAATATGGGATGCACCCCGCTCAATATTGTATTTACGGATGCATCGCAAAGCGATAATCCAATTGTCAATCGGTTTTGGAGATGGGGAAACGGAGATTCTTTGAATACACCTTCGGTTAATGCATCTTACAGTTACATAAATGCAGCTCCCAATCAGGAGAACGGAATAGCCGCAACGCTGATAATAACAGACGACAAAGGATGCTCTTATACTTCATCCAAAGCCGTAAAACCATATCAACCTAAAGCTCAATATTCATATTCCGTCAAAAAATATTGCGGCCTCGATTCGGTATTTATGTCGCCTGCCATAACCACTCAATCCGTTAATACTCCGGCAACCTTTAAGTGGATATTACCTTCCGGCACAAGCACCGTTCAAGATTCAAAATTTTCGGCTTCCGGAGATACTATCATCCCGGTATTGTTTGAGTTAAAAGACAGTCTGGGGTGTACAGATACCATCACCCGGTTTATTTCTGTCCTTGCACATAAACCTAAGATTGGATTTGACGGATTTCCCCGAAACATTTCATGCTATTCAGATAAACCTACAGTTCGGCTCAAAGATACCAGCATCGTTGGCAGCGGCCCCATCACCAGCAGAATATGGCATTTTGGAAATGGCAACTCGGCAACGATTACAGGAAAAGGAAACGACACCGCTTCCCTGATTTATTTAAAGCCCGGCAAGTATACTGTTTCTTTACAGATACAAGATAGTATTGGCTGCATTGACTCACTGACAGCTCCTGATTTTGTTGTTGCCGGAGGTCCGTCCGGAACCTATTCTTTTTCACCTACCAAAGGTTGCATGCCTTTAAACGTTAACTTTAAAGTGACTACCTCCAATGCTGTTTTATTCTTTTGGGATCATGCAGATGGAAATGTTGATTCTTTTACGGTTGACACGCACTCATACACCTATAACGCACCGAGGGTTTACTATCCAAGATTGACATTGGTAGATAGTTCTTATTCATGTTTTAATGGACTTGATGCCATTGATTCGATTGAAGTATTGCCATTGCCACAACCTGATTTCAGTACAAACCTGAATGTGATTTGCAAAAACGGTTTTGTGTCGATACACAACCAAACAGCTCCACACCAAAGTCCAATAACTTCCTGGCGATGGACATTTGGCCCGAACGATACGCTTTTCATCAAACAACCCGGCCCCAAACAATACACAACACCGGGAGTATTTAATGTGATACTGGAAGCCACCGACTCAAATGGTTGCTATGCAATGGTTGAAAAAGATTCTTTCGTCACCGTAAATGATGATACGATTCCGCCAGAAATACCAATTGTAAAAAGAGTCACAGTAGAAGACAACGAAAGTGTATTATTTGAATTTACTCCGAATACAGAAGCCGATTTTGCTAAATACATCATCTACACCACCAACAATCAATACACGTTTACGCAAATCAACGACACTGCATTTACCGAACACAGCCTGAATACCCTGCAAAACCCATATAGCTATAAAATGCTTGCCATAGATGTGTGCAATAATATTTCGGGCATGAGCGAAACACATACCACCGTTGAGCTGAAAGCAACCGGCTTGCCCAATAGTATTGGATTGCAATGGACTCCTTACATTGGCTTTGACACCAGCAAATACTATACGATATGGCGCAAAAATCCTGATGAGGTTTCTTTTACCCCTCTGACATCCGTAACAGGAAATACAACGAGCTATACAGATACTAACACCTTATGTAACCAAACATACTTTTACCGCATCCAAACGATTGAAACAGATAGTATGCTCCAAACCTCATGGAGTGATACGGCAGGTGCCGTTCCTGTTTATGTAAACACATTACCTGTTCCTCAAAATATACGGGCTACTGTTGTCAACAACCGGGAAGTTCTTTTAGAATGGCATTTAGCTAAACACTACCGTTCGTTTACGTATCATATATACAAGTCACAAGATTCCGAACCGGCTTCATTGTTCCGTATCATCTCTTCATCCGACACTACGCTTACTGATACAGAGGTCAATGTGCAGGAACACTCGTACACTTACACAACTTATTTGGTTGATGCCTGCGGAGGCACGAGTGCCCCAGGTAATATTGCTAAAACAATTCTGCTCAACGTTAGAATGGTTGGTAATGATATACTGACACATGATCCAAAACTCACATGGAATCCTTATGAGAAATGGGATTTGGGGGTGAATCATTATGTCGTTGATTTTTGGAATGAAGTTTCAGGACCAGAAAAAATCAGCCGAAACACACCGGATAATCTGGAAACAATACACCGGTATATAAATCTTACTCAGGCAGAATATTGCTATATCGTTACCGCATTTAAAGAAGGTGATTCCAGTATTATCAGTGAATCAAATATGGCCTGTGTAAGTACCGCTCCACGGTTATATGCTCCAAATGTATTTACGATTAACAATGATAAGCTCAATGATGTATTTTATGTTAAAGGCCTCTTCGTTGAATCTTTCTCTTTAAAAATCTTCAACCGCTGGGGTGAATTAGTCTTTGAAACAACAGATATAAATCAGGGTTGGGATGGCACTTTTAAGGGTGACCCCTGCAAGCCTGATGTATTTGTATATATGGCCGAAGGAACAGGAAAAAGAGGTGAGCGGGTAAATATTACGGGCAATGTTACCTTATTGCGATAACCTGTTAAAACAGAAAGGCGGCAGGGCTAAAGCCCTGCCGCCTTTCTTCATATTACTCAATCAAATTTATTTCAACATATAGGCAGTTTCTGCAAGCAATATACCATCAACATATACAACAAATGAGTATGTACCTGATGTAAGCAAACGTTGATCACTTTCATAATTCAAACAAACATTTTGCTTATTACCGTTGTAATCCATTTTTTGAGAAGCTGTTGCCACAATCTCTTCTCCCGTATCTGCATCATTAAAGGTTGCTTTAGAGTAGCCAGCAAGAGTTTTACCGGTAGGCTCTTTAACTACAATATAAATCATTCGCTCTCCTTTTTCGGCAACCGGGTTATCCATGATGGTGAAGCAAAGTTCGAGTTTATTGGTACGTTTAGCCGTTGACGACTCCACAAATTTCCCATTGCCTTTCTTTTTGAAAGAAGCCACCTTCAGGTATTCAGCTTTCAATAATTTTGCCTGGTCAACCTTACGTTGTAACACATTTTTTTCTTTTTTCAATCCACCAACACTCTCTTGCAAGATTTCATTCTGGGCTTTTAACTCTTTATTTTCAGTAATTAAGGCATCAATCTTATCGAAGTAATCCTCTTTCATTCTACGAAGATTAGCCAGCTCAACCTGCAGTTTGCCATTAAGAGTTGCCGTGTTTTTTTCTTTTGCAATCAGCTCTCGGATGATTTTCTCCTGATCACCAATCTTCAGGTTTGCATCATTCAATAAACTGTCTAAGCTTGTACTCATTCCTCTGTATTTTTCAAGCTCGGCATCTGCAGATGCCAGCTCGCGCTCTAACTCAATACGAATGGTTAACAAGCTGTCATACTCAACAGAATTACCTACTGAAGATGATGATCCCGTATTTTTCCATTGAAAAACGTTCGCTCCGGCTGAGAGCAACAATAAAAACGCCAGCAATAAGGTAGCTGCGTTGTTAGATTTTTTTTGATCTTGTTCTTGTTCCATAATGATTGCGGTTAATATGTTTTTATCAAAACTAAGGTTCCACACATGCTTTTGATAGAAATCCATACTTTTGTTATGGCAGTAAACATGTGGATTGTACTAAAAAGAAAACATTTATATCAATTAAACAGCAATACACATAGCATTTTCAGCCCTACTTAAACCATAATGAAATACTTTATCATAGCAGGCGAAGCCTCAGGCGATCTGCACGGAAGCAATCTTATGAAGGCTATATGCCGCAAGGACCCTCAGGCCGAATTTCAATTCTGGGGCGGTGACAAGATGGCCGCTGTTGCCGATGGTTTGCTGATGCATTACAATCAACATACCGTTATGGGATTTGTGGAGGTGCTGCTTAAGATTCGCTCCATTAGCACCAATCTCAACCTTTGTAAACAACAAATTGAAGCCTTTAACCCGGATGTGGTTGTATTGATTGACTATGCAGGATTTAACCTGCGCATTGCTAAGTTCTGGAAAGAAAAAGGGGGCAAAACCGCCTTTTACATTTCGCCCAAAGTATGGGCCTGGAATGAAAAACGTGTCCATAAACTGGAGAAATACGTTGACAAGCTGCTTCTCATTTTTCCGTTTGAAGTAGATTATTTCACCAAATGGAAAGTGGATAGCGTATTTGTTGGTAACCCGTTAATAGATGCCATTGAAGACTTTGTTCCCAACCTAAGTTTTCGCTTAGAAAACAATTTAAACGAGCGCCCAATTATTGCACTAATGCCGGGAAGCCGCAAACAGGAAATTATGCGCAACCTTCCAAAAATGATGGAAGCCACCGACAGTTACACTTCCTATCAATTGGTGATTGCAGGTGCTCCGGGAGTCTCAGCCGATTTTTACGCTCCGTTTCTAAACAGCAGGGTTTCAATTGTATTTAACAAAACCTATGATTTGTTGAACCAAACGACTGTAGCAGTGGTATGCAGCGGAACCGCCACGCTCGAAACTGCACTCTTAAATATTCCTCAGGTATGTGGTTATATAGGCAATCCCATCAGCTACCGGATTGCACGCGTATTGGTTAAAATTAAATACATGTCATTGGTTAACCTTATCCTCAACCGCGATTGTATTACAGAATTGATTCAGCATGAACTGAACCCAGCCAATCTTCATAAGGAATTGGATGCCATTTTACCGGGAGGTTCTAAACGTGAACGAATGCTGAATGATTATGCCGAACTGCAAAAAATGTTAGGAGGAAAAGGAGCGAGTAGCCGTGCGGCTGATGTGATTATCGCGATGGTACAAAAGCCGTAACATCCAGTACGGCATCACAACCTTCGTACTCATAAGCCTGATTGGAAGCAATCAGAATGGTTCGATGTTGTCGTTGTTGGCTAAGCAGCTGCTGATACCATGCTATCCCTTTTTCATCCAGATTACTGGTGGGCTCATCGAGCAATAATACCGGAGCGGTATCATTAAAGGCCAGCAACAACTTCAAGCGTTGTTTCATGCCTGATGAAAAATAACGGATATGTTTATCCTCGTTACCGGCCAATCCTGCCTGAACGATAAGCTCTTCGAACGAATAACCTGCACGAATGGTTTTAAACGAAAAATGATACTGCAATACTTCCATCAGACTTAGCTCTTCGGGGAGTTCGAGATAAGGCGCTACAAACGACATCTGCTGATAGCGTTCAGAAGCCTCCATCAATACGCCCTGATTTTTCAATTCAATTGTCCCTTCGGTTGCAACCTGGTATCCGAAAATAAGTTGCAACAAAGTAGACTTACCGCTTCCGTTGTGGCCGGTAAGAGCCACCATTTGATTAGATGCAATATGAAACGATATACGCCTGAACAGCCAGCGTTTCGCAAACTTTTTGCCGATATCGTTCAGTTCAATTTCCAAAATATCAACGAGCGTTAAAGCCCTTTAATACGCCACGTTCAGAGCCTTGAATAAAACTCAAAATCTCATCGCGTTCAGCTGTAATTGAAAGATCAGCTTCTACCTTTACAATGGCTTTGCTCAAATTGCGGTTTTGTACAAACAAGATTCGGTATATATCCTGAATCTCATTGATTCGCTCAGAAGAGAATCCTGATCTTCGTAAACCTACTGAATTAACACCTTCATAGGCCAAAGGATAACGTCCGGCTTTCACAAAAGGAGGAACATCTTTGCTCACCATACTTCCACCTTCTATCATCACATGGCGACCAATATTTACAAACTGATGGATAGCCGACAATCCTCCAATACGAGCATTGTTTTCAACCGTAACGTGTCCTGCCATTTGTACTCCATTGGCAATAATTACATTGTCGCCCACAATACAATCGTGAGCAATATGCGTATACGCCATCAACAAACAGCTACTGCCAATTGAAGTTATAAACTTATCCTTGGTTCCTCTGTTGATGGTAACACACTCGCGAATGGTGGTATTATCACCAATAACCACGGTAGTTTGTTCTCCTTCAAATTTCAAATCCTGAGGAACTGCACCCAATACAGCTCCGGGAAATATCCGGCAGTTTTTACCGATGCGGGTTCCTTCATAAATGGTAACATTTGAACCAATCCATGTTCCTTCTCCAATCTCTACATTCGGATGAATCATGGTAAACGGATCTACCGTAACATTGGCTCCCAGCTTTGCATCGGGGCTTACACACGCTAATTGATGAATCATTAATTTTTTCTTTTGTATATCCGGCAGGCCGGAATGATTGGATTATTTTTTTAAGGTCATTCAGAACAACATCAACATTATCTGTTTCTTTCCCTCCCACACCCTCCCCCTAAAGGGTACAGCCCATACTTTTGCTGTGGGTGGGCATCCTCTAGGGATGGGGTATGCGTTGGCCTGATTATCTTCATTCGATATTCACTTATTTTTTTGCAACCTGAGCCATTAGCTCCGCTTCACATACCAATTTATCACCTACAAATGCGGCTCCTTTCATCACACATACACCTCTGCGAATAGGTCCTATCAAATCGAGCCTGAACACAAGGGTATCACCCGGCAATACTTTCTCTTTAAACTTCGCATTATCAATCTTCATAAAGTAGGTATTGTAGTTTTCAGGATCTTCTACCTGTGATAAAATCAATACTCCACCTGCTTGCGCCATTGCTTCAATAATAAGAACTCCCGGCATTACCGGATTACCCGGAAAATGTCCTTGAAAAAACGGCTCGTTCATGGTCACGTTTTTAACGGCAACCACGTGCGACTTGCCCATCTCCATTACTTTATCAACCAACAAAAACGGGTATTTATGCGGCAGCATATTACTTATTTGGTTGACATTATAAAGGGGCTCTTTATTCATGTCGTATTTGGGAACATGAACATTCGCTTTGGTTTTTTTTATAAGTGCTTTGATTTTTTTACCGAAAGCTACGTTTGCAGCGTGCCCCGGACGAGCAGCCATAATCTGTGCTTTAATCGGAGTTCCAATCAAAGCCAGATCTCCAATCAAATCCAAGAGTTTATGACGGGCAGGTTCGTTGTGGAAACGAAGATCACTGTTCAGGATTCCTTCTTTATTGATTTCCACTTTGGGCTTGTTAAACATCTTCGCCAAATGATCCAGCTCATCATCTTCAATCACACGATCCACAATCACAATAGCATTGTTTAAATCACCACCACGGATAAGATTGTTATTGTATAACATCTCCAATTCGTGCAGGAAGCAGAATGTACGGCATGAGGCGATGTCTGTTTCAAACTCTTTAAGGCTGGTAATAGAAGCATGCTGGCTGCCCAATACAGGTGAATTGTAATCCACCATCACCGTTAAACGGTAATCATCCAATGGCATTGCAATCATCTCTACTGAGCGGTCGTTCTCGTGGTAATAAATATTTTGTGGTAATGTAAAATATTCTCTTTCCGCATCCTGTTGTTCAATACCGGCTTCCTTTAATGCTTTGATAAAAAAACGGGCACTGCCATCCATGATGGGTGTTTCCTCGGCATTAATCTGCACCATGCAATTGTCAATTTCCAATCCGGCCAATGAAGCCATTACATGCTCAACAGTTGCAACTTTAGCTCCGTTTTGTTCTAAGGTGGTTCCACGCGACAAATCCGTCACATTATCAACATCGGCATTTACGATTGGCTGACCCGGCATATCCACCCGCTGGAACTTAATTCCATGATTTTCGGGGGCCGGCATAAAAGTTAAAGTAACTTCTACTCCGGTATGCAATCCCACACCAGAAAGGGTGGTGGTTTTTTTAATCGTTGTTTGTTTTACGTTTAAACTCACTTTATTTCGCTTTTAATAATTTTTCCAATTCTGAAATTCGTCTTTCCAACGCAGGCAGTTTCCTGAAAACAGCACTCGAACGAAGATTGTCTTTATAAGCAAATGCAGGAGATCCAAACAATTTGGTATTTTCCGAAGTGATGCTCGACAACACGCCTGATTGTCCTCCAATAGAAGTTCCGTTGGCTATGGTAATATGCCCCGCAATGGCAGCTTGTCCCCCAATAACACAGTACTTTCCAATCTTACTGCTACCTGCAATACCCGTTTGCCCTGCAATTACGGTATGCTCTCCCACTTCTACATTATGGGCAATCTGAATAAGGTTATCCAGTTTGGCTCCTTTGCGGATAATGGTGCTTCCCATCGTAGCCCTGTCAATCGAACAATTGCTACCAATCTCCACATCGCTCTCAATCACAACATTCCCGGTCTGTGGAATTTTTTTGTATGATTTATCAGCCAACGGAGCAAATCCAAATCCATCCGAACCAATCACCGTTCCGCTATGAATGATACAATTGTCACCAATCACACAATCATGGTAAATTTTTACCCCTGAATACAAAACCGTGTTTTTACCGATTTTAACCCGGTCTCCAATATATACCTGAGGAAATATTTTACACCCCTCTCCCACACCGGCTCCGGCTTCAATTACGGCTGTTGCTCCCACATAAGTTGACGAATGAACATTGGCCGATGAATGAATATGTGCAGATTCGGATATCCCTTGTTTGTGAAGTGCAATGTTTGCAAACTGCTCCAGCAAATAGGTGAAGCTTGCATAGGCATCATCAACCTTAATAAGTGTTGCTTTTACAGGTGATGCGGGGGTGAACGATTTATTAACCAATACGGCTGTTGAAGCGGTTTCATACAAAAACGGCTCATATTTGGGGTTTGCCAGAAACGACAATGCACCCTGTTCGCCCTCTTCAATTTTAGCCACCTTGCTGAGCATGGCAGATCCATCTCCAACTACCTCACCCTGAAGCAATGCACTTAACTCAGCTACTGATATTTGCATGTATTTTTATTATACTAATTTAGCCGGGCAATTTATGCTTTTTTCGGATAACATAAAAAGTATTTAGTCACAGGTTTGGCAAGGGCTGAGATGTTGTATTGGTCTGATGCATCTGCAATATCGGCAACTTTACCATTGCGGTATAAAACGTTAATACTGAATCCATCCGGACTATAAGCCTTGTTCATCACACTTTCGGTATACACAAAATAAGAAGCCTCTTCTTCTGTGATACTATGCCGTTGGGCTACCTTCTGCATGTGAGCGTTTACCTCCTCTTCCGAAAAAGACTGACTGCGAATTTCAATCTTGGGCAAATCCCTGCCTACCAGCTGATTGCTCAACAACGAGAGTATTTTATCCGGGTGAGAACACCACACCTTAACCGAAGTGAAAATATCAAAATCGTCTAACTGACTGTATAATGTTAAAAAACGGGAATCTTTAAAAAACTGTTCAGCCGAAGGTCGCTCATATAAAAACACTTTGAAAGCAGGTGTGGCAAACAACTCTACTCCTGATGATGCCAGGTAAACGGCTCTCTGCATAATTTTAATCAATAAGCTCTCGGCTGCAATCACCGTTTTATGCAAGTATACCTGCCAGTACATCAGCCTGCGGGCGATCAAAAATTTCTCAATAGAATAAATACCTTTTTCATCAATCACCATCTCATCCTCATGCACATTAAGCATGTGGATGATGCGGTCGTGCCCGATAACACCTTCCTGAACACCGGTGTAAAAACTATCCCTGCGCAAATAGTCCAACCGGTCCATATCCAGCTGACTTGAAACCAACTGATGCAAAAATTTACGTGGATATTCATTCTTAAAAATCTGAATAGCCATGCTCAACCTGCCATTCAATTCTGTATTGAGCAATTCCATAAATGCCACCGAAATCAACTCGTGCGGAACATCCGGAATCAACACTTCTTCAAGCGTATGCGAATATGGGCCATGCCCCATATCGTGCAGCAAAACCGCAGCACAAACAGCATCTTTCTCTTTTTCCGAAATCGCGATACCCTTCCCCCTCAAAATATCAACTGCCTGAGCCGTAAGACTCATGGCTCCTATCACATGCTGAAAACGCGTATGAATGGCTCCGGGATACACCAGATTGGATAAGCCCAGTTGTTTGATTCTCCGCAGCCGTTGAAAATACGGATGCTCTACTAAATCAAAGAGCAGCGGACTTTGAATGTTGACAAATCCGTAAACAGGATCGTTGATGATTTTGTTTTTGAACATTAATTGGTATATGTGCAACAAAAGTAGGAGAATTTTAGAGTTGGCTGTTCCCTTTTTATCTGCAAAAAATTCAGACTTATTTTTGAGAAGAATTTTATCATGGGTGCAATAAAATTTACATTATACAGTTACATTCGAAACTGCTTAACTAACCACTACATGCAATACACGCAAATACTTTGGGCCGATGATGAGATTGAGATGCTGAAGCCTCATATTTTATTCTTAAAAAACAAAGGATATGAAGTAACCAAGGTAACCAATGGACTGGATGCCGTTGAATCCTGCAAAAACAACCGCTACGATATTATTTTCTTAGACGAAAACATGCCGGGTATATCTGGTCTTGAAACCCTCACGCGCATCAAGGCTTTTAACCCTGATGTTCCGGTGGTGATGATTACCAAAAGTGAGGAAGAGCATATTATGGAAGATGCCATTGGCAGTAAGATTGCCGATTACCTTATCAAGCCGGTAAACTCCAATCAGATTTTATTGTCCATCAAAAAACAACTTGACAATAAACGGCTGGTGACCGAAAAAACGACTCGAAATTACCAACAGGAATTCAGGCAGATTGGCATTGAACTGAGCGACAACCTGGATTTTGAATCGTGGGTGAACATGTACCGCAAGCTGGTGTATTGGGAACTTGAGTTGGCCAGCAGCGGTGAAACCGGAATGGACGAAATTTTGCTCATGCAAAAAAGTGAAGCCAACCGCGAGTGGACCAAGTTTGTGAAAAAGAACTATATCAACTTTTTGCGTAAACCTGCTGCTCAAACACCGGCTATGAGCCATACGGTGGTTGGCAAAAAACTGATTCCTGAATTGCAGGATGAAAAACCTGTATTTATGGTACTGCTCGATAATTTCCGTTTCGACCAATGGAAGGTGATTCAAAGCATGCTGAATAAATATTTTCGAACCGTAAACGAAGATGTGTACCTCACAATTTTACCTACCACCACCCATTACGCGCGCAACGCATTTTTTGCGGGAATGATGCCTGCCGAAATTGCCAAAACCTATCCTAATCTTTGGGTAGATGAAGAGGAAGATGAAGGCAAAAACTTACATGAAGAAGAACTCCTGAAAGCTCAATTGCAACGAGCCGGTTATAAAAACAAATTCAGCTATACAAAGATTACAAACCTTGATGCAGGTAAGCGGCTGGTGGATGATATTCCGAATATGCTGAGCAATTCATTTAATGTGATTGTATACAACTTTGTTGATATGCTGAGTCATGCCCGCACAGAGATGAATGTGATGAAAGAACTGGCCGAAGATGAAGCCGCCTACCGCAGCATCACCCAAAGCTGGTTTGAACATTCGCCTTTATTTGATGCGCTGAAACGGTTGGCAAACCATAAAGTAAAATTAATCATCACCACCGACCACGGTTCTATCAGGGTAAGCGACCCGGTAAAAATTGTGGGCGACCGCGCTACCAGTACCAACCTGCGTTACAAGCAAGGCCGCAATTTGAATTACAATGAGAATGATCTGTTTACCATCAAAGATCCTGCTGAAGCATTTTTGCCCAAACAAAATATCAGTTCACGTTTTGTATTTGCTGCCGAAGACCATTTTATGGCCTACCCCAATAACTACAACTACCATGTAAAGTTATACAACAATTCATTTCAACATGGAGGCATCAGCCTGGAGGAAATGATTGTGCCCTTTGTTATCATGGAAACGAAGTAGCCGTCCGATTAATCGGACGGAAGTTGATAGATAATAGATAAATAATTAACGACATGAAAAATATCGCTCTATTCGTTATTGCATTTTTGGGACTCTTTCCTTTCGCCTGAGAGAAGGTCGTGATGACGGATGTGGCGACATTAACCATCCAACCAATTCCACATTACATCATTTCAAATTAAGCAGACAAGTTTATCAAACGAAACAATTGATACTTCGACATACTATACTTGCCATACAACAGCATCATGTTAGCTTTAAACGTTAAAGACAAGGTTGATTTTGCGCATTTTGGCAAACCAACCACATTTCGGCTTTTAAATCCTGCTTGCACACCTCCTATTCAACAGTCTATAGAGACAATTCATTCCATTGATATTACCGCAAAATCTATTCTCAAAATCTCTAGTCTTTCAATTCATTCTGGAGACACAATAACTTCACTCTTCTTGACTAAACTAACCTCAGGCGGCAATTTTGAGTCTATTAGACAATTCACAAATAAACGGCAGACACTAAAATATGAGTATCCCCTGCTCATTAAGTTTGACTCAAAACCAGAATCTCCAAGTGAGTTTGTGTTTGACATTCTTGTAACGCTTTCAGACAACTCCCTTCATAAGTTTGACAACCAGAAACTCAAAATCAAATAATACTGGTGCTAACACACAACTACCGACAAGTAGCGCTAACCCGGTAAATTATAACTTTCGGAATTTTATTAACCACTTGACAATCTAATCCTCGCAACCGCTACCTGTGGCAGGTGCGGGAGCATTCCTCGTTACGAAAAAATTGCTCTCTGTGTCCTTGTATATCTGTAGTAAATCGTCTTTACTGTTAATAAACACCTGCCCGTTTTAATCAAAACAGGCAGGTGTTTAGAATGAATTGAATTACTGCTGACCCGTCATGGATGCCGGATCCAGCAGCTTTTGAATTTGCTCTTCGGTCAATAATTTTTTCTCACGTATCAGCTCCAGAATTCCTTTGCCTGACTGTAAAGCCTCTTTGGCAAGCTCTGTGGTTTTATCATATCCAAGTACAGGATTCAAGGCCGTAACAATACCTATGCTGCGCTCAATATTACGTTTCTGTACCGCTTCATTGGCCGTAATTCCTTCAATACAATTTTTGCGAAACGTTGGTATGGTTTTAAAAAACAAACCCTGCGATTCCATAATGGCAATCGCCACAACCGGTTCATAAGCATTCAACTGCAATAAACCCGAATGCGATGCCAGGCTAACGGTAACATCATTTCCAATTACTTTGAAGCACACTTCATTCATCAGCTCGGGCATAACAGGATTTACTTTACCCGGCATAATTGAAGAACCCGGTTGCAAAGCAGGCAAGTTGATTTCAAAAATACCGGTACGCGGACCCGATGCTAAAAAGATAAGGTCGCTGCTGATTTTAGACATGGTAATCGCGAAACTTTTTAAGGCTGATGAGTACATCACATAACATTGCATGCTTGAAGTAGCAGCAATCAGGTTCTTGCTCATCACAATGGGTTTGCCTGTAATTTTGGCAAGATGCGCTGCACATTTTGCATCATAACCCGGAGTGGCCGTAATACCTGTTCCGATAGCCGTGGCTCCCATATTGATCTCGCACAAAAACGCTTCGGCTTTACGCAAACCGTCAATCTCTGCATCAATCTGTGCTCCAAACGCATGAAACTCCTGACCAACGGTCATCGGCACCGCATCCTGACCTTCGGTACGGCCCATCTTCAATACATTTTTATACTGCTCACCTTTTGCATGAAAGGCTTTCGATAAGTCCTGCGCTTCTTTGATAAGCTTATCATTGTGCAACAACAAGGCTACCTTAATAGCGGTTGGATACACATCATTGGTGGATTGGCCCATATTCAAATCATCATGCGGCTCAATGTACTGGTATTCGCCTTTCTTGTGCCCGCTCATCTCCAACGCGATATTGGCCAGCACTTCGTTGGCATTCATATTGGCCGATGTACCTGCACCACCCTGGTATAAATCAACCATAAACTGGTCGTGGTATTTACCATCAATCACGGCCTGACAAGCATTTTCGATGGGGCCGAGTTTCTCTTTTTTCAACCTTCCGGTTTCGGCATTGGCCCGTGCAGCCGCTAGCTTTACCATCGCAAAGGCTTTTACATAATCAGGATAAAACTGAGTGGTCATTCCGCTGATTTGAAAGTTCTCGAGTGCCCTTGCGGTTTGCACTCCATAATAAGCAGTATTCGGAATTTGCTTTTCACCCAGCAAATCTTTTTCAGTTCGGGTTTGTGCCTGACTTTGCAGGCCCAACGAAAGAAGTACTACTAAAGCCGGTAGAAGTTTGGTTGTTGTTTTCATAACTATATTTAATTGAGGTTAATTATTTGAGACTGAGAATCAAATTTAGCAGAATAATCGAGCAAACAATATTAGAAAATTTCAATTCCTAACCCTTCTAACCATATCACTCTAACATAAAAAAAGCTCATCAAAAGTCTACTATAAACAGTGTCTCTAATATTAAGTTTTCATGAATAATTATATTCTAGTTAGATGAGGTAAGCTACCTTAACAAATTGGTTTTGCTTGAATTACACCTCAAATAAAAAAATATGTTATGTATTAGTAAAGTGTTGTTTTTTAGCAATCAGTCCGGTCGAGTAGCAATTGCTGAGGATTTGTAGAGCATTGCGTATCGAGACCAAACACTTCTCGATACGGCTTGCAGCCTACTCGAAGTGACTACCAACAACATTACATTAATAGATAACCCAAAAATATAAAGGGGCAAAATATCCTTGATGATATGCCCTGTATTCGCGATATTCGTTCATAAATATCGTTTCCATGAAAAGAATTATACTGGTAATAGGTTTTATTGGGGTAGCAGTAACAAGTTCGGTAGCTCAGGTGTATTCAGACAAAGTAGCGGGCAAAAAAAATGAAGCATTACGTGATAGCCTAAAAGAAATGGAATACCCATACATACTTCCTATTTGGGGAGAAAAAGCCACAAAAAAAGGATTTAACCTTCCATATTCTGCCGGTCTCAGTGTTCAATATTTCTGGCAACAATCCGATTTGGTTCTCGACAACCTGTTGGTTGGTTTCAATGGCGGCACCATGTATAATCTTGATGAAATTGTTCAATTCAATAAAGCCAAAGCAACAGCCTACGCAACCACCATCAGACCGGATGTTTGGTTGTTTCCCTTTTTAAATGTGTACGGTATTTTGGGGAAAGCCAGCGCCTCCACCGATGTGGGATTTGGCATATACGGTCCGGATCCGAATAATCCCGGAGCCAGAAAAGAATATTTGAATACCGAAACCAAAATAGAGTTTAATACTACAACATTTGGATTTGGAATGACTCCAACCATTGGTGTGGCCGGTTGTTTTTTGGCTTTAGATATGAACATGGCCTGGACCGATGTTCCGCAACTGGCTAAGCCCGCACGCTCTTTTATATTTGGTCCGCGTCTGGGTAAAACATTTATGCTGAACCGTGAAAAAGAACGCGCTATTGCCATTTGGACAGGAGGTTTCAGGGTAAGTTTAAAATCGGAAACCAGTGGATCGATACCTTTAAGTGATGCCATTGACATGAACACCATCGATGCAAAAGTAGCGAATGCCTATACCCAAATTGGAGAGGCTCAGGAAGGTGTCAATACATGGTGGGCAGGATTAACAGCTGCCGAGAAAATAAATCCGGTAAACATTGCCGCATACGTAAAAGACAATGCTGCTTTAGCCCTAGCAGGCAACGTGGTGGCCGGATTGGATCAAGCAGCTACAAATGCAGCAAACTCAACCGTTCAATACAGTATGGATAAACGCCCGAAAGACAAATGGAATTTTATTGTGGGAGGCCAATACCAACTCAACAAACATTTGATGTTTAGAGGAGAATACGGATTCTTAGCTTCGCGCAGTCAATATATTGTGGGTATTCAATACCGCTTCAGACTCTAATACCATTTTATTTTTGTACACAACAATACAGTAGGCAAATAAGAAAGTAGGCAATTGGCAATTAAACACCTTGAATGAAACGTTTATAATACACCCAGAAGATTCCAAAAGACTCGACCTTGGTGAAACTTTGAGTCTTGGAGGCTTTGTGGCAATTTTTCTTGCACAAGAAGTTTAACTAAGTGAACGAAGAAAATGCGTTACTCACAGAAACCACAGATTTTCACAGAATGTATAATTAACCTAAATGCTGTCACCCTGAGTTTACCGAAGGGAGGCCAACAGAGATAAAATGTCGGACTTCGATAAACTCAGTCTGACATCGCAAGACTCGGCCTTCGTGTCTTTCTTGCCTTTAACCTTTTCGTGTCCTCTTCGTGTACATCCTAATTATACGCGCACCACATGGTACACCAGTTTATCACCTTGGGCATTGGTGGTAAAAAAGAAATAATCATCTCCCCCTTCGGTTATCTTAAATTGTTTGCGAATGGCAGCTACTTCCATCGGAAAATTTCGTTTGGTGATATTCGCTTTCTGCAAGCCTCTTTCTTTTATATATTGAGTGAATACCGATTTAGAAAACGCTATCCGCTGAACTACTTTAAACTGTCGCCCCATCACTCCTTCAACCAAATTATTACTTACACCTAAGTAACTATTGGGTCCAAGCTGAGCGATTCCCTTTTGAGCAAAGTAAGATGATGCCAAACCCGCCTTAATTAAAGCGACTGACGGCTCAATAATATAGCTTCCTTCATCACCATACGAAACAGGAGTCGCGACTCCAAACTGACCTTCGTATTGCCTGTCTGAATCCGCTTTCAAGTCAACCGCCTTTATACCAATCACGGTTGATTTTACCGGTTTTAGCTCCACCAATAACTCTTTTACTTCATTCCGCTCTGCTAACACCCAGATATTCGAAACGGTTTCCAGTTCCTCTATCATCTTGGTTATATCATACATTGGCGAAACTTTTAACCAAACCGAATCGCAAAACGCGAATAGTTTATCCTTTATATTTAAAATATTCGGTTCGGTATCTTTAAACAACACCCCTCGCCCGGTTCCGGTTCTTCGGTCTGCATCGAGATAAACCGCATCAAATCTATCCACATTATTACCCACAAAGTGATATGCATCGGCATCTAATCTCGAAACATTGACGATATTCATCTTTTCAAAATTTCGCCTCACAATCTTGTTTAAATCGGCATCAACATCAATAGAAACAACCTCTTTGAAGGATTTCGAAAAAGCCCAATCATCAACCCCCAACCCTCCGCACAAATCGAGCAACCGCTTACCTGTAAGTAAGCGAGCCTTAAACAATGCAATAAATTCAGAGCTCGCCTGTTCAAAACTTCGGGGCGTACTTAATGCATAAACACCAGAGAATGACGGCATCTTTTGCAATAACTTTGGATAGAGAGCAATCTGATCAGCTAAGAGTCCTGCATCAAAAGGAAAATTACCCTTGTGAGAAAGCGTAAACTGTACAGTATCCTGAACACCCAAATAGGGAGAGATGTCAAAATAAATGAACGAGTTTGGAATATTTATATACCTTTGCATTGATTCTATAAGGCTTTGTTATGAAAAAACTTGTATTAACAACTGTATGCGCGTTAATTTTATTAGGAATGAGTTCTTGCAAAAGTTCATGCCCTAAGTTCGAGTTTGATTTGAACAAAATCACACTTTCTATTCGCTAACCAACTGTTGGTTAAGCGTACTTAAAACTGATGCGCTGCTCAATATCCGGATGCAAACTTTTGGCAACCGGGCAATTGTGGGCAATATCTTCCAGTCTTTTCTTTTGATCACCGGTGAGTGATTCATCTTTCACTTCCACATCAAGTTCCAATGCAGCAATTCTGCGTGGATTTGATGTCATTATCTTGCGAACAGCCAAAGTACTTTCCTCCAGTTTTAAATTGTCATCTTTCATTAAAATGCCAATTGTAGTGATTACACAAGTTGCAAAAGCCACAGCAACCAAGTCTGTTGGCGAAAAACTTTGTGCCTTTCCATGATTATCCAACGGAGCATCGGTATACATTTGAGTACCTGAATAAACGTGGGTGGCCAGGGTTCTTAACTCACCCTGGTAAACGAGTTCGGAAGTATTCATAATTTACAGTACATTTGAAGGTCAAATGTAATCATTGCAACCGTGCAAATCCTTAATCGCTCGTTTTTTTTGTGCTGTATACTGACCCTCTCGGGCCTATATGCATCTGCGCAAAATGAAGCGATTACAGAACCTCAGCTATTTTACCGAAGACGTGTAATGATTGGTGCCAATTTAAACAGCAGCGCACTTGGTGGCTTAAACTTCAAATACGGCTGGCAAAAAACGGATCTCCAAAAACATATTTTAGACATTGAATTTGCAAGGCTTCGTCATCCCAAAGAAACACGCATTGCCGGACAGGCTGAAAATCCTCAGCAATATACCTTCGGACGATTGAATATGTTATTCCTCCTGCGTACCGGTTATGGAAGAACCATCTTCTTAACAGAACGTCCTTACAAAAATGCGGTGCAGGTTAATTTCAACTATAATATTGGACTAAGTTCGGCCTTGCTCAAACCGATTTACCTCGATGTTTATTACCCCAACAGCGATGGAGTGGGTGGATTTATCAAATCGGAACGTTACGATCCCGATATTCATACCAACCAAAGCCGCATTTTTGGCAATTCTTCCTTTTTCAAAGGAATCAGCGAAACAAAACTACAATTAGGCGCTTATGGAAGAGCTTCTCTTTCCGTTGAATGGGGAGAGTTTCCGGATGAGTTTCATTGCATTGAGGCCGGTATTACATTAGATGCATTCCCGCAAGGATTACCGCTGATGGCCTATCAGCCTAAGAATACTTTATTATTTAATTTTTTTATCGGATACCAATTTGGTTGGAATAAGTGAGATATGATTGAACTACCTACATTAACAGAACAACGTGTAAAAAAGCCATCATGGCTGAAAGTAAAATTACCTACCGGAGAAAACTACCGTAAAGTGCGTAAGCTGGTAGACGAGTATAAACTGCATACCATTTGCGAAAGCGGCAATTGCCCGAATATGGGCGAATGCTGGGGCGAAGGAACTGCAACCTTTATGATTTTAGGAAATACCTGTACCCGCAGTTGTTCCTTTTGTGCAGTAGCAACCGGACGTAACAAAGAATACGACCGTGAAGAGCCTCAGCGTGTGGCCGAAGCAATCCGCTTGATGGGCGTTAAACATGCCGTATTAACTTCGGTAAACCGTGATGAATTACCGGATAAAGGTGCTACTGTTTGGGCGGATACCATTCGTATGGTAAAGGAATTAAATCCGAATACTACGATGGAAACACTCATCCCCGACTTTATGAGCAAATGGGATTTGTTGTATCAGGTGATTGATGAAAAACCGGAAGTGGTTTCGCACAATATGGAAACGGTAAAACGTTTGTACCGTAAAGTGCGCCCTCAGGCTAAATACGAACGCAGCCTGGAGCAAACCTTAAAAACCAAAGAACGCGGACGCAGAACCAAATCAGGTATCATGCTTGGATTGGGTGAAACGGAAGCCGAGGTGCTTGAAATTATGGATGACTTGGTAGCACACGGTTGCGATGTATTGACCCTGGGACAATATTTACAACCCACTAAAATGCACTTAGCAGTTGAGGAGTTTATCACGCCTGAACAATTTGATTATTACAAAGTAGCCGGCATGGAAAAAGGCTTTAAATATGTAGAATCAGGAGCATTGGTACGTTCATCTTACCATGCCGAAAGACATATTTAAACCACATACCTTCGGCTTTTCCCAACATGGATTTTACACTCACCTCGCAATACAAACCTACCGGTGATCAACCGACAGCGATTGCCTCGCTCACCGATGGATTAATCCGTGGTGAACATGCACAGGTATTGCTGGGTGTTACCGGATCGGGAAAAACGTTTACGGTTGCCAATGTGATCGCCAATATCAACCGGCCCACGTTGGTTATCAGCCATAACAAAACACTTGTAGCGCAACTGTATGGTGAGTTTAAACAGTTCTTTCCGGATAATGCCGTTGAGTATTTTGTAAGTTATTACGATTACTACCAGCCCGAAGCGTTTATTCCATCGAGTGGAACCTATATCGAAAAAGATCTGCAAATCAATGATGAAATTGAGAAGATGCGGCTCAAAACCACTTCTTCCCTGCTCTCGGGCAGACGGGATGTACTGGTAGTAGCATCGGTAAGTTGTATTTACGGTGCCGGAAATCCGATGGATTATGAAAGTAGTATCATCCGTTTGCATAAAGGACAAAGCATGCAACGTAACAACCTTTTGTATGCGCTGGTTGATTCGTTGTATTCGCGCACCACTGCCGATTTTCAACGCAGTAATTTCAGGGTGAAAGGTGATGTGGTGGATGTATATCCGGCTTATGCAGATTTTGCTTTTCGCATTTCATTTTTCGGAAATGAGATTGAGGAGCTTGCCATCATTGACCCTATAAGCGGACGTAAACAAGAGAATGTAAGTGATATTGCCATCTTCCCTGCTAATATTTATGTAACGCCTAAAGAACGGTTGAATGCAGCCATTCGCGATATTCAGGATGATTTGGTTTCTCAGTTGGATTATTTCCGTTCAATCGGAAAAATGGCGGAAGCCAAACGCCTTGAAGAACGCACCAATTTTGATTTGGAAATGATGCGTGAACTGGGCTATTGCAGCGGTATTGAAAATTACAGTCGCTATATGGACAAACGCAAACCGGGTGACCGGCCGTTTTGTTTGCTCGACTATTTTCCGAAAGACTTTTTGCTCATAGTAGATGAAAGCCATGTGAGCATGCCTCAAATCAGGGCGATGTATGGTGGAGACCGAAGCCGCAAAGAGAATCTGGTGGAGTATGGATTCCGCCTTCCATCGGCTATGGACAACCGTCCGTTGAAGTTTAACGAGTTTGAACAAATGGTGGATCAGGCCATTTACGTAAGCGCTACACCTGCCGACTATGAGATCAGAGAATCTGAAGGGATTGTGGTGGAACAGTTGATCCGCCCTACAGGTTTATTGGACCCTCCGATTGAAATTCGTCCTTGCGTCAATCAGGTGGATGATTTGATGGATGCCATTGACCAATGTGTAAAACAAGGCGACCGTGTATTGGTTACAACATTAACCAAACGCATGTCGGAAGAGCTGGCTAAATACTTAACCCGATTGAATATCAAATGCCGCTACATACACAGTGATGTAAAAACATTAGATAGGGTTGAGATTTTGCGCGACCTGCGATTGGGAACCATTGATGTATTGATTGGAGTAAATTTATTACGAGAAGGACTCGATTTGCCGGAAGTTTCGCTGGTGGCTATTATGGATGCCGACAAAGAAGGATTTTTGAGAAGTGAAACATCCCTGATCCAGACCATTGGAAGGGCGGCACGTAACGAACGCGGACGAGTGATTATGTATGCTGATAAGATCACGAACAGCATTCGCAAAACCATTGAAGACAACGAACGCAAACGCGAAAAACAAATGGCCTATAATACCCTGCATGGCATTACACCTACAACGGTAACCAAACGCAGGGAAGAAATTTTAAAACAAACGAGCGTAGCGGATGCCAAACATCCGGGAGAGATCCCTGATTATTATGTAGAACCTGAAGAGTTGAATATGGTAGCCGATCCATTGGTTCAATACCTCAGCAGACCACAAATTGAAAAGATGATTGCGGAGACCGAAAAACGCATGCAAAAAGCAGCCAAAGACCTCGACTTTATGGAAGCTGCACGTTTAAGAGATGAGGTATTTTCACTTCAGAAAAAACTGGCTGAGCTTGTATAAGGCATGAACCGCAAAGCTAAGGCAAAGAATATTTCCACCACAGAGACACAGCGGCACAGAGAAGAAAATTGAAACGCAGAGCCGCAGAGCACACAGAGGTCCGATAAATCGGACGGGAATAAATTCCTCGCGACTTGGAAACTGTGGACTCTCGACTATGGACTCTTCCACAAACTCATTATATTCGAAACATGCAAAGCGGCCCCATTGGTGTTTTTGACTCCGGCTACGGAGGATTGACTGTTCTCAAAGAAATCGTGCAACAACTTCCCGCATACGATTATATCTACTTGGGGGATAATGCCCGCGCGCCTTATGGAACACGATCGTTTGAAACCATCTACCATTACACTCTTGAATGTGTTGAACAATTGTTCAGCATGGGATGTCCGCTGATTGTGCTGGCCTGCAATACCGCATCAGCAAGGGCATTGCGCACCATTCAGCAAAAAGATCTGCCAAATATCGATCCTGATAAACGTGTATTGGGTATCATCCGCCCTACTGCCGAAGTAGTTGGCAATTATACCTTAACCAAACATGTTGGTGTGGTAGGCACAAGTGGAACCATTACTTCCGAATCGTATGTACTCGAAATTCAGAAAATATTTCCCGACATCACTGTTCATCAGGAAGCTTGCCCAATGTGGGTTCCGTTGGTGGAGAACAACGAAATGAACAATAAAGGTGCTGATTATTTTGTAGAGAAACACATCAAAAACTTATTGAGCCAATCAGCCGATATTGATACCATTTTATTGGGCTGCACACATTATCCGTTGTTAATGGATACCATCCGAAAATATACACCTGAACATATCCGCATACTATCACAGGGAAGCATCGTTGCCAATAGTTTGGTGGATTACCTGAAACGTCATGAAGGATTAGAAAAACATCTTACACGTGGTAGAACCCGTACCTTTTTCACCACCGACAATACCGAAAATTTTGATGCACATGGAACGTTGTTTTATGGACAGGCAGTTAAATCTGCTCACATGGAGCTCGTAACCAAAAATCATTAAGCTATTGTTGCAATCACCTTCTATTCAACTCCCTCCTATCTCTGATTATGCCTTTTTGTTTCAGGTAGTTAAAATTACTTCTCAAACGAATAAACCATAATATTTTCTCCTCCACATAATATTGGCTCGTTTCGCCTATTTGGGTTTTGTTTTTCTGGTACAAACTCAACAAGTAACCTTTGTGGTAATCTCCATTTTTGTAATTTTCAATTGCATAAAAAGGAAGTAATATTTTTTCTCTATCACCGTCTATTTGGCTGTTTACATAAAACTTATACAACAATCTGTTCTCATAGTCGCCATTGGCAAAATGGGTTGTATAATATGTATAAAACAAAAAGCTGTTGGTGGTCTTTACATTGAACGTATTTTTGTAACCGTACAATTGCCACAACAATTGGAATCGCTTAAAGTCATGAGTTCGCTGATTGAAAAATAACGGTTGAATTGAAAAATAATTCATACCTGCAGATTTCTTATACCAAACAATTGGGGCGATATGAAAATAACTGTAGTTGTCCCCTTTGATACGTTGGATGAGTGGCCAAGCAAAATTCCAAGATTTGATATTGTTCTTATTCTGGTATCGATAGAGAATATAAGCGATATTAAATTTTGTATCATTTGAAGTTTTTGAATGCCTGTAATTATACAAAGGCCATAGTAAATTTTGTTCCTTCTTAGAATTATCAATACTCCAGAATAACGGTGTAATTGCGAGGTTGTTACTTACACTATTTCTATTGTGATGATACAATGGAAACAGTGTAAATGATTGCGTCTTCTTATTACGTATATACCAGACAATCGGGAACACAACATGTGCTCTTCGTGTTACAGTACTGCTATCATGAACAACACCATCAAAATAAATAGGAAACAGTGTGTTGTTGGTCTTCACTGTGCCATTATAATTTCTATATTTGTGCCAATACAACGGCAATACCCTAAACGTTTTTTCCTGACCTTCTTTTGAATTTTCACTATCAATCCAAACTAAAGGACTAAACATTGTTACCGTATTTACCCTATCCTCTTTCCGGAAAGTATTGTGATAATATAGCGGAAAGAACAATTTTGACTGCTCTGCTTGATTGCGGAATGTAAATATAAGTGGGTAAACATTGAACTTCACTTGACTTACATCTTTGTGGTAATAAAATGAAGGGAAGAAATAAGTTGTGAGGTAATTTGTATCCTTGTTCCTATACCATAGAGGGAAAAGCAAATTTTTAGTGTTCGATTTCTGTTTAGAATACCAATACAAAGGAGTTACTACAATCGTAGTATGGTCTCCACTGCTATCCGTTTTATAATACCCTAAAGGCAATAACAATGTTGATTGTGTACGATTTAAAAAATCGGTATTTCTCCACCACAATGGGAACACTGTGAACTTATTTTCAAGTGGTGATTTGGCACTCCATACTAAAGGGGTATACGCTTTAAATCTATAACTCCCATTCATTAATGCATAGCTCCGGTAAAACGGAAAAACAGTCAGACTCCGATAGCTTGTATCCTGATATTTCCATACCAATGGAAACAGAACCTTATGCTTGTAGTCTCCGGCTGTTTTCGAAAAATAGAGTGGAAAAAACGTATTACTTTCTGTTGTAACACCTTTAAGAGAAGTGCTTTTATACCACCAAACAGGAAACAGTGTGATATTCTCATGGTACAGTCCACTATGTTTCCAATAAATAGGGAACACTACTGTATTTCGTAAGGTGTCGTTTTTAAGCTGAATACGATCGGTCCATACCAACGGAAAAAACACAACCTTGTTTTTGTTTTGAGACCTTGTCACCCAAACAAAAGGGCTATATGCGTTTAACTCGTATTGGCCATCAGCCAATGTATAACCATGGTAAAATGGAAATACCGTGAGGCTGTTGTATGTTGAGTCCTTGTAGTTCCATAGGATCGGAAATAATACCTGGTGTGTGTAGCTATTTTCTGTCTTTGAGAAATAAAGTGGAAAAATGGTATTGCTTTGAATTGAATCACGAGGACTCATAACCGATTTTTGCCACCAAATTGGGAATAGACAATGACGATCATCAACACATTTCAAAGCTGAATCTGTCAAATGGTAAGACCAAAATAATGGGGTGATCCCAAGTGTAGAGCTTCTGTTCTCAACCTCATTCTTATAATAAACAGGGAACACTGTAACCATTTTTTCATGCCATGTGTGATTATTATAACGATTCGCATAATAAATCGGAAAGAGCACGGTAGACTTTTCGTTTTTACTTTTTCGCTGGTAGTAAATAGGTAATAACAGACTTGAGTGGATCGTATCTTTTAATTCAAATTTTTGCTTTTGAAACCAAATCGGAATCAATCCCTGTATTTGAGCAAAACCATCTTTTGGGTAATAATAAAACGGAAGAACGAAACGAGACTTAAATCCTTCTGCATTACGTTGCCAGTATAATGGAGTTATTGCAATGGTCTTACTTTTACGTACATTATTGTATTGACTAAAGTAAAAAGGGACTAAAGCACTGTAACGCTGATCTTTCGCTTGTTTGGCGAAGTATAGTGGCACTACACTTAAAGAAGTTTCGCTGGGACTTGATTTATACCAGACTAAGGGGATATAATACTTTTGATTAAGCTTGTGGCTTACAGCACTATAATAAATCGGGACAACAAATGTTCTCCTAAACGAATCGGATGTTTGGGTATTTTTGAGTTGCCAATAGACAGGAAACAAAACATTCCGATTTGAAGAATCCGTTTTCTGATGCCAGAACAATGGGGTAAGCACGAGGTTTGATTTTTTCTCTTTGTCATCCTTTATTCGATCATAATGAACCAGTGGCAGCAAAGTGAACTTGCGAAACAGATCATCGTTCTTGCTAAAAAACACTGGAAACAAAACCGTTTTACGACCGGGTTTTATTGAATTAAACCGCTTGTATTTTTGGGTATAAAATAACAGAGCCAACGAATGACGGACAGTAGCATCATGCCTTCTGTAAAAATAGAGCCCCGGATAAAAGGCAAATCTTCTTTCGTTATACTGCTTAACTTTTACCGAACGGTATACTGGCAGAAAAGTATGAGTGGTTTGGTATGGCCTATCGTAATACCAATACAGCGGAAATACAACCAAATTGCTTTTATGGTTGAGTACATCATTTTTGCTCCAGATAAAAAAGAACAAATTGTTTTGGGTAAATAAACCTGTTTTGGATTTGGTGATGTTCAAAAATTGAATCTCCGGTGCCAACTCAACAAAACGATACGACCTGCTTTGATAGGTAGTGTCGTTTATCAATCTGAACAAACTGGGATAATACAATGTACCAATCCTTAGGTCTTTTCTGACAGCACTGCTATCGTTCCAATAAAGTGGTAAAAAGTGAGTGTGTCTTGTTCCACCTGCATACGATTGATAATTTCTATAAATCGTAAAAAACAACTGCAAATCTCTATACTCATTGGTTTTGTGCTTGTATACCAATGGCCATATATGTCTGTTTTTATCACGTACCAGTCCAACATCGAACTTCATTTGCGATCGCATTGATGAGTCCGATTGAGCCAGGGCCATCAAACCATTTAATAACAAGTACAAAAGAAGAAATGATCGTATGGTTTTTAAAAACATTCAATAATTGATTGGGGGTAACCGATGAAGGCAATCTCTATAGAATATGGCAAAATCATTTAAGTAGTTTATTACCCTATCGTAGCAATCACCTTCAATTCTATCGCAATAGGTGTTGGCAGGCAATTAATTTCAAGTGTGGTACGGCAAGGAGGGTTATTGGCAAAATACTCAGCCCATAGTTTGTTATACGTTGGAAAATCATCCTTCATATTGGTCAGAAAAACGGTTACATCCACAATCTGATTCCAGCTGCTGCCGCTATCTTCCAAAATCAGTTTCACATTGTTAAACACACTGCGTACCTGCGTTTCGATATCATACGAAGTTATCTTTCCTTGCTCATCCAACTCCACGCCCGGAATTTTTTTGGTTCCTTTTTCGCGGGGACCTACACCCGATAAAAACAATAAATTACCTACCCTGCGGGCATGAGGATATAAACCAACCGGTTCGGGTGCTTTGCTTGAATGTATAGAAGATTGTTCTGTCATGATTTCAATATTTGAGACTGCAAAAATGCAATATCTGGATGAATTTGAGAAGACTTAATTACCTGATCTGAGCCATGCATCACAAATAATGGCTGTGGCAACACCTGCGTTCAGCGATTCAGCACCGCCAAAACGGGGAATCGTAATGGCTTGTGTAATAAAAGGAATCAACTCCGGGCTGATGCCCGAACCTTCATTTCCAATGAGTAAAATACCCTTCTGCTGTAAATTGGCCTGGTGTAAATTGGTACCCGACATCAGCGCTCCCATTACCGGAATGGATTGTTGCCCGAGCCATTGCTTTAAATCCGTATAATGTACCCTAACCCGCATAAATGAACCCATGGTAGCCTGAACAACTTTGGGACTATACACATCGGCACTCGAGGTGGAACATACAATATCGGTGATGCCATACCAATCGGCTATGCGAATAATTGTCCCCAGGTTTCCCGGGTCCTGAATAGTATCAAGGGCAATCACCTTATGGGATTGCAAATTACTTAAGTTGCTTGGTTTTGGGATAGATACCAATGCAAGAACCTGCTGTGGTGTTTGCAAAAAACTGATTTGCTCAAGCTGTCTTTCCGATACTTCTACACATTCTACACTGCCTGCAAAAAGATGTGCATTCGCTTCCAGCCAATCACCAGTTGCAAATAGGCTTTTAACGGTTATTTTTGAGGCTGGCAACTCAGAAACGGTTTTGGGACCTTCCACAACAAACAATCCCAACTCGTGACGGGTTCGTTTATCCTTTAATGATTGAATAAGTTTGGCTGTTGCCTTTGTTAACATACGTCAATTGCTAGTACACGTGCTGATACCGGCTGTGGGTATTATGCTCATCAGTTCGTGCAGTGTAAAAAAACACCTCAATCCTAATCAGGCTTTGCTCGTTCGCAATAAAGTTGAAATCGAAAAGCCTTACCGAAAAGAAATCGAGTCCAATATTACCAAATATTATCGGCAAAAACCCAACAGACGCTTTATCGGAATATTTAATACCCGGCCTTATTTTTACATGAGGGGTTCTCGAGGCAAGGATAACTGGTTTAAAAAGTTTGAACGAAATACATTAGGAGAATCTCCGGTACTGATTGATTCTGTTTTTATCAATCATACCCTTAAAAGTTTTACAGCCTACCTCCGCAGCGATGGCTATTATTACCCCGAATTGAGTTATGAAGTTGCCGTAACACCCAAACAAAAAGCTACGGTTACGTATCATATTAAACTCAACAAGCAGTACATATTTGGCGATTACAATTTGCAAATTCCCGACCGCGAAATTCATGAGTTGGTTGAGGCTAACATGAAAGACAAATTCATTAAGACCGGTCAGGGTTTACACCATGAGATGCTTAAACGTGAACAGGACCGAATCTTAACCTTGCTTCGCAACAGCGGGTATTATGGCATGAGTACTGATTTCATCGATTTTGATATTGACACCAGTTCTCCGGATGGTTTTGTAAAAATAGGACTCAACATACGCAATGCAGGCGACACCACGCTGCACCGCAAATATTACGTCAATGAAATTACGGTTGATATTGAAAAGAATGTAAACACAACCAACAACCCGGCTGATACGTTTTCGGAAAACCAAATACGCTACAATATGGGCAGATACAAATTGAACCCAAATGTGCTCAGGCGTAATATTCAATTTGAACAGGGCGAGTTGTACATGCAAAACAAATTCAACCGTACCTATTCCCGTTTATCGGATCTAGGCGTATTCAGGTATATTAATATTCAAAATAAGATTAGCGAATCGGGCGACAGTGGCCTCATTAATTACGATATCAAAATGATTCCATCAGTAAAATATACTTTTACACTGGAACCGCAGGCCATTACATCCGATCAGAACAATACCTTTTCGGCACAAAGTTTTCGAAACTACGGAGTTGCCTTATTAGCTCAGGTGAGCAATCGCAATGTTTTTCACAATGCCGAAATCCTTCAACTCAGTTTCAGATCTTCTTTTGAGATTCAGGGTCGCGGTCCATCCAACGGCTTTTTTAATGCCACAGAACAAAGTGTCACAGCAAGTGTTATCATGCCTCGTATTTTATTTTTCCCCTCATTTGATAAAGATTTAAGGTTTATGAGTACCCGCAGTATCATCAGTACCTCTGCTATTTATGAAGTGAACGTTGATTACAAACGAATTGTATTTACCAGTGGACTCAATTATCAGTTTAATAAAAAACTAATCACCTATTTCTTCTCTCCTATTGAGGTTTCATATATCCAAAGTCAGATTCGTGACTCTTCGCTCAGAGCGCAAAGTGAAAATGATATTTTTCTTCAAAATACATTCTCAAACAATCTCATCTTAAATACCCGTTTCGGGATAAATTATAACAACAGAAGTATTGCTCAAGGTATCAGTTTTATTAATGTTCGTTGGGATGCTATCGAGCTTGCAGGAAATGTACTAACAGCTGTCAACAAACTTGCCGGTGCTCCCAAAGATGCGGAGGGTGCTTATCATTTGTTTGGCGTTAAATACTACCAGTATGCAAAATCGGCTGTCGATTTCAGATTTACCAGTATTTACGATCAAAACAACACAACTGTTGGAAGATTTTTTGCAGGAGTGGCCATGCCATTTGGCAATACCCCCGATTATGTGCCATTTGAAAGACGCTTTTTTATTGGAGGTGTTAACAGCCTACGAGCGTGGAGACCAAGGGCCATCGGACCGGGTTCCTTTAAAGAAGATAATCAGCTGGATTATTCGGGAGAAGTAAAACTGGAAGCCAATTACGAGTTCAGGTTTAATATCTACCACAAATGGTTTGAAGGAGCCGTGTTTACTGATGCAGGAAATGTGTGGGCGATTAAGAATGATCCAAACAGACCCGGTGCCGAATTTAATTTGAATTCATTTTACAAATCTCTGGCCTGGGATGCAGGATTGGGTATCAGGTTAAACTTTACCATCATCGTGATTCGCTTTGATTTTGCCATTCCGCTACTCGACCCTACTTATACCATCAATGAACGCTGGGTTGCAAAAGATGTGGCTAAACAAGAGTGGCTGTTGCGCAATACCAACTTTAACTTTGGTATCGGATACCCCTTTTAGGATTTTTGATTTAGGATTTAAGATATGTGATTTGAGAAGTTCCCCATTCGAATTTCGGATTTCATTATTCGAATTTCCTCCTTTACTCCATTACCACCATTACCTGATTCTTATCTACTACTTCACGAGGTTTTACCTTAATGGTTTTTACCATTCCATCGCCCATTGATTTGATGATATTTTCCATCTTCATCGCTTCGAGTACCAATAGAGCATCCCCTTTTTTCACGGACTGACCTTCTTCTACCAATAAACGCAAAACCAATCCGGGCATCGGAGCTTTCACTTCATTAACCTTGCTCGTCACCATTTTGTCCATACCCAACTGCTTGAGCAAAGCGTCAAACCGGTCCTGCACCTCAACAGTATACTTACGTCCGTTTACACTAAGTGTAAGCATCTTACCTGTTTCATCCTTACCTAATAACTCAACCGTAAACGATTGGTTATTAAACAATACATGGTATTTTCCCGTACCTATCAAAACCCAGTCGGACATTACAGCCATGCCGTTTACCAAAACTTCTTTTCTGTTGATATCAAATGTATAATCCGTTGTTCCGTTTACTTTAAGGGTAAGCATTTTACTATTCGTTTAAAAAATTGTTACTTGTGGCTGAAATGAGTATACTAAAAACATCCCCCATTTTACTGCTGGCTGTTGCCTTAAGTTTTAGCCAGTGCAAAGTAAACAAAAACGCATCATCTGCAAACACTGCCGAGAACAGAATCTTGCAGGAAATTACCATAACGGATTCCCGAAGAAACACGGAAACTTATCCTTATCGCGAAAGTCATAAACAGACTTTTGACCTCATTCATACAACACTCTGGCTTAGCTTTGATTACGAAAAACAGCATGTTCTAGGAGAGGCAAAATTAACCTTGCATCCTTATTTTTATCCGCAACAAATATTGCAGTTGGATGCCAAGCAATTTATCATTCACAAAATTGCACTGCTCAAACAAGACACCCAAATTCTTAACTACACATACAACAATCGTATTATTGAAATTGACCTCGGTAAAACATATACCCGAAACGATACTTTTTCGGTTTACATCGAGTATACGGCCCGTCCCAATGAAATAAAAGAAGAAGGAAGTGCTGCTATCAGTAATGCCAAAGGATTGTACTTTATCAATCCGTTAAAGGCTGATACCAACAAACCTCGTCAGATTTGGTCGCAGGGCGAAACCCAATCCAACAGCGGATGGTTCCCAACCATTGATTACCCGAATGAAAAAATGACTCAGGATATTTACCTGACTGTTGAACAGCAGGAAACAACATTATCAAACGGAACGCTTGTTTACAGTAACGACAATCCCAACGGAACCCGCACCGACTATTGGTCGCAGCGTTTGCCACATGCTCCGTATCTCACTATGATTGCCGTAGGAGAATTTGTAGAAACCAGAGACTTTTGGAGAGACTCTGTTGAAGTGAACTCATACCTTGAAAAAGCGTATGCTCCTTATGCCAAAATGATTTTTGGAACCACCCCTGAAATGATGGAATGTTTCTCCAAACGTTTGGGTGTTGATTATCCTTGGGACAAATACTCGCAAATAGTGGTGCGCGATTTTGTGAGCGGAGCCATGGAAAATACATCTGCCGTAGTTCACTTTGAACCTGTACAACATGACTCACGTGAACATTTAGACAATACCTGGGAGCATATCATTTCACACGAGTTATTCCACCATTGGTTTGGCGACCTGGTAACCTGTGAATCGTGGTCAAACATTTCACTCAATGAATCATTTGCCTCTTATGGCGAATACCTCTGGAATGAATACAAATACGGAAAAACTCTGGCAGACTACGATTTTGAGGACAATCTGAAAGCATATCTGAATCAAAAAAGAGCCTATAATAAAAAACTAATCCGTTACCACTACCGGAGCCGTGAGGATATGTTTGATGTGGTGAGTTACCAAAAAGGAAGCCGTATCCTGCACATGCTGCGCGACTATATTGGGGATGATGCTTTCTTCACGTCACTTAAATTGTATCTCACCAAAAACAAATTTAAAACTGCGGAAGTACACGACCTGCGTTTAGCATTTGAAGAAGTAACGGGAGAAGACTTAAACTGGTTTTTCAATCAATGGTATTTTGGCAGCGGTCATCCTGAGTTAAGTGTATCCACCCGCTTAAGTGACGACAAAAAGCAAGTTTCCTTAACCATTAATCAAACTCAGGACACTACACAGTCTGGCATCTTTAACTTGCCTGTTGCTGTTGATGTATACAATGCTCAGGGTAAAGCAACCCGTCACAATATCAGGATTGACAAAACCAATTGGCAAACCGGTATTAAAAGCGATGAGCCCATAGCATTGGTTGTGTTTGATGCCAAAAATATTTTACTGGCAAAAGTATCGGAGCAAAAAAGCAAAGAGGAATATGCATTGCAGTTTTTGTATGCACCAACCTATAGAGATAAGAGTTTAGCAGTGGATGGACTTGCCATTGGAGGCATTGATACTCTGAGTAGTGTTCTCACCAGCGGTATTGAACAAGCACTTAATGATTCCTTTTTCGGATACAGAGAACTGGCTATTGAGTTGATTGGAGCCCTCTCTCCTTCCTTACATAAACAATATGAAGATCGTTTGGTAAATCTTGCTGCTACCGATCCGAAATCGAGTGTGCGAGTGAATGCGATGATGGTATTAAGTGAATGGGATGGGAAACGGTTTATACCCGCTTTTACCAAAGGATTAAACGACTCTTCTTATAATGTTGTTGCTGCATCTTTATCTGCCATCTCAGATATTGATGGAACCAAAGCATTAGAAGCAGTACAACCATTATTGTACACAACAAACAGGCGTTTGCAAATGACGGTCAACGAAGTTATAGCAGACCATGCTCAGTCAGATTATGTAGCATACTTTGAAAAACAACTTTCAGCACAAAATCATTACACCTACCAGATATTTAGTTACTACAACCAGTATCTGTTGAAACAAGAAAGCACTATTGTTCGTAAAGCGTTACCACAACTAGGTAATTGGACCAAACAGGACAATAAAGAAAAAGCAGTATACTCTGTTGCAGCTAAGCAATGCCTGAGCAGTTTGAAAAAGAAATATCAAACGCAAATTGAAGACGCAGATAAACAATTGAGCAACAAAAAACTGAAAGCAGACGAGAAACAAGGAATCATCTCGCGCAAAGAATCAGCGCAAGCTATGGTATCTGAGATTGCAAACCTGTTAGGAAACTAACGAAACTTCAATTGGTCGGTTGCATATACCCTCCAGGTAGGAACGTGTTGCACAAAGCTGATAAGCATTAAATTGGAAAGGGGAACATCGGTTGGTAAATCCATCTCGATTTTCCCCTTTTTGCCGGGGCCGATTGCAAACTCTTTCCACACTTTTGCAGTTTGATGATGAACCAATGTTTTCCCTTTGTTTTCGCCTCCGGTAATCTCGCTGGTAATTTCTTTGTAAGCCAAAACCAAGCTCAATACACAACTGTCCGTTTCACCTGCTATTTCATACGAAACAATGAGCTTATTGGTTTGTGCAACATAACCCGCACGGGTTAGCAAACTGGCCTTGGGCACACCTGACATGTTTTGGTTAATGAGTTTGGCTACCTCTTTTTTAGCCCCGCCCGGCAGTGCTCCTCCTCCATTCACAAACATCATGGGAGTAAACATTGCCGGTTGCCCTGATTTCACCATGTATTCACGTTGTCTGCGCGAAAAGGCTGTATCTGAGAAACGATCAACCCATCCCGATTTATTCCAGATATCAACATGATAATCCAAACAAAAAACGGGAGCATTATTAGAGTCAGAAATCGTTATCAGTTCTTTCAAAAAAGCATCAGCTTCAGGGCAGCTCGAACAACCTTCGGACGAAAACAACTCAATCAACACTGTAGGATACGGACTTGCTTCTTGCGCTCTTACCATTGCAACACCCATCATCATTTGAATTAATAAAACTATTTTCAAAATGCTTTTCATAACATACTTTTTACGCTGTGAAAATACCAAAGCAAACAGGGATTACAAAACAATGCCACGTTCTTTACACAACAAAACAGGGTCGCCACCTTTCGGCAACGACCCTGTTTCTATTTATTTTACAGACTTGATTACTCCAATTTATAATCTACAATCTTAGCCGGCTGGCCATTGATTTGAAGTTTTTGAAGCGACTCCATGATTTTTTCTTTATCACCAATTACCACAATTACCATTTTATCCGTTGGCAACATCTCTTTAGCCAATGCATCAACTTCTGCTTTATTTATTGCATCCAACACTTTGCTTTGTTGCGCGATATAATCTACCGGCAAATCAAAGCGGGCAATTTGGCCTAAGAAACTGGCTTTATCGTATGTAGTTTCATAACGAAGTGCATCACCCTGGGTTAGTGCCTGTTTGGTGTATGATAATTCTTCATTGGTGATTCCACTTTCACGGTATTGGTTCAATTCATAGAAAATCTCTTTCAATGAACTATCAGTTGAGCTGGCACGAACACCTGCTGCAATTGTATATGTTCCATAGTCTTTAGTTCCACCGAAGCTTGCGCGAATACCATAGGTAAATCCTTTTTCTTCACGCAGGTTCAAATTCAGGCGACTGTTAAAGTTACCACCTAACGGGAAGTTCATCACTGCTGATTTGAAGAACTTACCATTGTAATCATAAGGCACGGCACGGCAACCCACACGGATTTCCGATTGTGCCGCTTTGTATTTATCGACAATATAAATCTGCGTTTTCGCGATTACCGGAGCAGCACTCACCACCGGAGGCAATACCACTTCTTTCTTCTGCCAGTTTTTCAGGAATGCTAATTTAGGCATAAGCTCGGCTTCAGTAACATCACCCACAACAACAAGGTTGCTTCCTGTTGGTGTAAAGAAACGATCATAATAGCTTTGTACATCTTTTACGCTCATTCCTTTAATGGTTTTGATAGTTCCATTAACAGGCTCAGCCAGAATTGACTTTCCAAACAACAAACGGGAATATACTTTATTAGCCTGATCGCCTGCATTCACACGCTCGGCATTAATTCCTTCCGCAGTTTGCTTTTGAATCAATTTGAAATCGTCAGGAGTAAATTTCGGACGAAGTAATTTTTCTTCAACCAACTTAAGGGTAGCATCTAAGTTTTTCTTAGGTGCATTTACAAGCATTGTAATGGCCTCACGACTTGCAGAAAAACGGATAGATGAACCCAGTTTGTCCAACTCGTTTGAGAATGCCTCTGATGTGTAGTTTTGAGTTGCTTCGCCCATCATATCTGCTGTAACAGAAGCCAAACCTGATTTTCCGATTTCATTCGCCAAAGCATTATTACCTCCTTTAATGGTCAAAATCATCGTAACCATTGGCACTTCAGAAGTGCTGGTACCAATCAATCTCAAACCATTGTCAAATTTGGTTTGGAACATCTGAGGCACAACCGGTGTTACAGTTCCAACAATTTCCGGACGTTTGCTGCGGTCGAAATTATCAACCGGTTTTTTGTATACTAAACCTTTGTATTCCAACTCAGAAGATGCTTTACCGGAGCTGGTTGCCAACTGTGTTTCTTCCTTAGCATCTTCTTTGGCACCCGCATTTTTTTGTTTGGCTTTTACATTTACAATTGCTGCTTTTTTACCATAGATGTACTGACGGAAAACACGCATTACATCTTCTTTGGTTACTTTGCTGTAACGAGCCATTTCATCCTTCATATTGTTGGATTTATTTGGCAACAGATAGTTCCACATAGCCAACTGGCTTGCTTTACCACTCACACTTTGCAAGCTCGACATGAACCGGGTTTCCATGCCTGCTTTTGCACGTGCAATATCATCATCACTTACTCCGGTTTTGTTAAACTCTTCCAATGTTTGAGTTACCAGGGTTTCCATATCAACATCACCAAAAGGAAATGCATAAGTACCAATACTGAACTCGCCTGCAAGCTCTGAAGTTGGATGATTTACGCTTGCAAATATTGCTTTCTCCGACTTTACAAAATTCTTATAGAAAATAGAATTGTTTCCATTACCCAATACCATCGATAAGATATCAAGGGCCGCCTCATCAGGATGATAGTTCGGAACGGTTGGATAGGTAATATAAGTTAATGGGAATACGATATTATCCAAATATGTTGCATATACATTGTCAGCCAAACGCACCGGCTCAACACGCTGTTTGCGTACTTCCGGACCACGGGCAATCGGACCAAAATATTTCATCGCCATTTTTAACACCTCCTGAGGGTTCACATCTCCGGCAACAACTAAACTAGCATTGTTTGGCCCATACCAGCGTTGAAAGAAGTTTTTCAAATCTTCCACATTCACCCGATCCAGATCTTCCACATATCCGATAGTTGTCCAGCTATATGGATGGCTTGTCGGGTATAAAATCTGGCCTTTAACCTCGTCTACCCTTCCATAAGGAACATTATCCACATTCTGACCTTTTTCATTTTTAACCGTGGCACGTTGAACCTCAAATTTCTTTTGAGTAACGGCATCCAGTAAAAAACCCATACGATCAGCTTCTAACCAAAGAGCTGTTTCCATATAGTTTTTAGGAAGCGTTTCAAAATAATTGGTACGGTCGCGGTTGGTGGTTCCATTCATCTGACCACCGGCACCCTGAACAATTTTAAAATGTTCCTCATCGGCAACGTGATCAGACCCCTGGAACATCATGTGTTCGAAGAAATGAGCAAAACCCGATTTACCCGGAGTTTCACGAGCCGAACCTACATGGTAGGTTACGTCAACATGAACAATCGGATCGGAGTGGTCTTCATGTATAATCACGGTCAGTCCATTAGGTAAACGCCATTTTTCGTATGGAATAACAAGTTCACCCGGTGTAACTGTCACTTTTTCGACCAGAACCGGTTGATTGGGATCGGTTGGAGTAGCCGGAGCTTGCGCTTTCACTCCGAATATCATGGCTGATACCACTACCGATGCTAAGAATAACTTTTTCATTCGTTCGTTTTTTAGTAAGAGGCTGCAATTTCTGCCTTTTTAAACATATTCCACAAGCATTTTTTTGAATGGTAAGGATTTTGGATTAAGGGCAATAAAACTTAGCGGGCTCCTTTGTTATTTTACCGGCACAGCTTACTTTCGCATCAACAAGTTAATTTAACTAAAGATGAACAAACGTATTATTACCGTAATAGCAATTGTATTTGCAGCAGCCTTAACCCGCTTATTGCCTCATGCTCCAAACTTTACCCCATTGGCTGCAATGGCTCTTTTTGGCGGAGCATACATCAGTAACCGGTATCTGGCTATCATTATTCCATTGTTGGCAATGTTGTTGAGCGATGCACTGATGGGCTTTAACGGATGGGTATTCACCGAGCAGGTTATTACTGTGTACGGTTGTTTTGCACTAATCGCCATTTTAGGAATCACACTTCAGGCAAACAAAGGGTTGATTAGAGTTGCCGGAGCTACTATTGCTTCTTCGGTACTATTCTTTATACTGACAAATTTTGCGGTATGGTTAGGCGGATACTTCCACACACCTGCTCTTTACCCAATGAACGGTGCCGGTTTAGCAACATGTTATGCTGCTGCAATTCCATTCTTCCAAAATACATTAATGGGCGATTTGTTTTACAGTTCTGTATTATTCGGAGGTTTCTATTTACTGAGCATCAACATTCCTTCTTTAAAAGAAGCTAAATAAGTTAGATATAATATACCCAGAAGCCGCTGCAACGTAGTTGCAGCGGCTTTTTTTGTGCTATTTAATAATAGAGTTAATTGTGTGGGCATTCGTTTTTTCAACATTCTTTTCCCTGCCCCCGACCCTAAAGAGAGTTCCGCGCACAAGTCTTTTAGAATGTGTGCGGTTGGCCCCCTTTCAGGGGCAGGGGGCTTCTCGATAGTCCGTTTCTTTTATTCTGTTTGTTGTTTTATGTCGCGAGGCTCTGCTCCCGATGGAGAGTTTGCCTCTCCATTCGAGGTATCGAGACTTTACTCGCGACTGCCGACTGATTAACTGCGGACTCGATAGTTTCGGGTTAGCAGATTAATCATTAAAGGTTCTCATACGCATACCGATTGTTGAACATAAAAAAAGCGCCCTGAAGCAATATACTTCAGAACGCTTTTGAGTTGAGAATAATATATGATACCTTACTGAATCAAAATCTTGGTGCTGAACTGAGAAGAACCCACTTTCGTTTTCACAAAATACAACCCGCTTGTTAAGCCAAGTTCGTCTTTGCTAATCGTTACCGACTGAACTCCCGATAGTTTTTTTCCTTCTTGTACGGTAGCTACTTCTTTTCCTACAACATCATATAATTTGATGCTTACATCCGACTCGTTGATTAACTCATATTGAATGGTAGCAGATGACTGGAACGGATTCGGCATTACAGAAAAGCTGATATCTTTTGCGGCAACATCATTCACACCTGTATTTTGTGATCCTACCACCAGATTGTCTAAGTAGAAGTTATTACCGCCATAGTACGTAAACGAAAGTTTAAACTTAACACTGCCCAACTGCGATGCTGACCCCACAAGTGCACCAGAAATCCCATCCCTCCTCCATTGCGAAGGATTAACAGGTGTGTATCGTATGGATGAATGAACTGCACTTCCTGCTGTTGTAAGAGGATTTGCAACATCCGGGTTTGAGCTAGCTCCTACACTTTTCTTTTGCAGCCAACTTTTTCCGCAATCATAAGAAACGAACAACCTAAAGATATCTCTGGTATCCTGAGTTCCAACTCCTCCTGATTTATAATTAGCAGCAAACGAATAATAATAGCTAATAAACGGAGATGACGCTGATGATAAATTATACGTTGGGGAAACCAATGAATACGTATAAGCATAGTCGAGAGTGTACCCTGCTAACATCATACTTCTGTTTCCATCAACATATGCTGTAGTCACAGGAGTCCATGTTGCAGGGAGTTCATTCTCAAAGTACCATCCGTTTTGCAGATAATCGTTTAGATAATCCCAATCCGCATGTTCAAATCCATTAGGTAAGCTGCGATAAGGAGTTGGTTCAACATAAATATAGTTCTTAATCGTGGTTTTGCTTGTTCCGTTAACGGTTAGCGAAACTGTTTTCCATCCTGAAGTGCTGTAGGTTACAGTAGCGGTGCTGGTATTAGCACCAGAAACAGTAGCGTCTGCCCCGAAATCCCAATCCCAACTGGTAATGGTAGCATTATAACTATTATCCCTGAACGTTACGGAGCTTCCTTTACACACACTTTTACCGGGCGTTGTCATATAGAATGAAGCGATTGCCTGAGGAGTACATGAAATCCCATCGGCAACTCCTGTACGTGTCAAATTTTCCGGTTGCCACAATTCTCTTCTATAATTTTCTAAACAGAAGTGCATGCGGGCAGCTTGTTCCAGGGTAAACATATTTGCGCAACGTTCCTGACAAACAAAATAATCCATGTAATTTTCTTGTTGATCCGGAAGATCCGGATTGTCAGTAGCACAAGAATTATAATTAGCATTATTTACATTACGTGTAGCTCCCACGTTATTATAAGTTACTGGCGTTTCATTAATACCATCACCTTCACCAGAGCAACTGTCACCCTGGAAAGGATGATACAACCCTAACCAATGTCCCACTTCATGCGTTGTGGTAGTATGATTAGGCGTTGGCTTGGCTGCAATATTTCCCGACTGTCCAAAGTAGTCATACGAAATCATAATGCCATCTGTTGACGCCCCTGAAACACCTCCGGTTGTGGCAAATGGAAATTGTGCATAACCTAATATTCGACCATCAACAGGATCTCTTTGAATATAATTTACAATCCAAATATTGAAATAACGTTTGCTGTCCCATACGGTTTGTTTCTTAAGTTCGTCATTCGCTTTGGTTGTCAGAGGAGAATAATAGCGAACAATCCCATTGGTACAATTGCCATCGGGGTCTTTTTGGGCCAACCTAAACTCAATCTGGGCATCAGCAGCAATATCTTTAAACACAGGCCTGATATTTCCAGTATCGTTATTCAGCTTTCTGAAACTTTGGTTCATAAAGTTTATCTCACTCATAATCTGAGCCTCAGTTATGTTTTCCGGACCATTTTGATGGATAATATGAACAACTACCGGAATAATATACTTAGGTGCACTGTTTTTCTGATACCCTTTAACTTTATAGTCTTCAGGATTATACGACTTCATTGCCTCTCTAAATGAGGATTCAAACTGAACTCGTTGAGCAGCCAGTTCCGGGTTTCTTTCTACACTGTTTTTATAGTGACTATCTGTCCCGCAAGAGTTTTGCTGAGCCGAAGCCCCCAGTATCGAAACCAAAAATGCTGCACTCAATAAAAGTTTTTTCATGCTTCTTCGAAATTATAAGTGGCGAAAAATAATACTTTATTTCTCTTAAGACAACTGCTTTATTCGATTGGTTGCACTAACACCTGATTTCTTGGAAGTTCCCATACTTCCAAGTCGAACATTCTCTTACCATCAATCTTGAGCCTTAAGGCGGTACACACCTGATGAAACCCTTTTACGCCTGCGGCTCCGGGGTTAAAATGCATCAACCCGTTTTTCTCGTCCCGCATAACCTTTAAGATATGTGAATGTCCGCAAACCATAATATCAACTTTCCGGGTTTGCAATACTTTTCGAAACTGTGGGCTGTATTTAGCCGGATAACCACCGATATGCAACATACAAACTGTCAAATCTTCCACATCAAACACTTGTATTTCGGGCATCTCAATCCGCAATTCCCGGCCATCAATATTACCCCAAACAGTTTTAAGCGGTTTAAATGCTTTCAGCTTCCGGTAGGTTTCAATATCTCCCCAATCTCCGGCATGCCAGATTTCATCGCATGATTCAAAAAAGGAAAACAAGGCCGGATTGAGGTAGCCGTGGGTATCGGATAATATGCCAACTTTAATCATATTTGCTGCTTACAAGTATACGAATGACACTTATTATCCTCATCATTACAGGCCTTATTAGTTTTGCTGCTTTTTCCCAGCGTTCCATTATCGACCGTTTCGTTTTTCAGCCATACTCCATTAAACACAACCGCGAGTGGTACCGCTTTATCACCAGTGGCCTGCTGCATGCCGATTTTATGCATCTGTTCGTCAATATGTTTGTATTCTACTCCTTTGGCCAGGCGGTAGAGTATTATTACAACGGAATCTTCGGAAGCAATGCCTCTTTTATGTATATCTTATTGTATGTCACTTCCATTTTTGCAGCCAATGTTTCAACCTATTTTAAAGAACAAAACAACCCTTCATACCGCTCATTGGGTGCATCGGGTGCTGTGAGTGCCGTGGTATTCGCCTCTATCCTGTTCAATCCATACCAACCTCTTGTATTGTTGTTTACCATCCAAATGCCGGCAATCTTATATGGGGTATTGTATTTGGCTTACTCCTATTATATGAGCAAAAAAGATTTCGGGGATCAGATTCACCATGAAGCACATCTTCAGGGGGCGCTTTACGGAATGTTGTTTACAGTAGTGATGAAACCACAGGTTATATCAATCTTTATCAACAAGTTATTCTAAAAATAAAATCCCATCCGCATATCATAAGGAGTTGGATAAAAAGTTCGATTCGCATTCCAGGCCACATCATACAACAGCATAATGTAATACCCGCCTTTGCCGCTAAAACGTTGGTTCAAACCACCTCCTACATAAAAAGCATGGTGCCATATACGCTCTTCTTTCCTTGTAACATAATCATAAAGCGTAAAGTTGATGGGGTTGTATTCAACATGCACAAACAACGGTTCAAACAGGGTTTGGCGGGCAAACAAATTTAAGCCTAACACATTGTCAGAGTAAGTTTCTGTCCTCCCTCCCGCTCCTGTATACTTCTGACTCCAGTATGAATATGTAAATCCTCCGCCCAGTGTTGTTTTTTCGGCTGCTTTAAAGAATACCAAAGGTTGTAACAAAAACGATGAGTAGCCCGTTCCGAATTGTGCACCGATGTTTCCGCCATAGCTGAACCGTTCAGAAAGGGGTTGTTTGGTATCTTCCTTGTATTTGTCCTCTTCCTTTTGCTTATCGGCATCCATTTGTTTGAGTTTACGCTGTGCTTGTGCATGCTGCACTCCGAAAAACAGCAGGCATACCGAAAAACATAAAACGGTGAGGCAATTTTGAATCAACTTGGACATCAAGGGTGAATTAACTAAGGGCGAATAAACAAAATTATGGAATAATTGGTGATTTAGGCTTTTAAAGATTTATTTCGCAATGCTTTTCAACATCCACAAATTATGACAAACAAAGTGCACAATTTCTCGGCAGGTCCTGCCATTTTACCTCAATCAGCCATTGACGCTTCGGTTCAGGCATTGCAAAATTTTGCCGGAACAGGGCTTTCTCTCATTGAGGTTTCTCACCGCAGCAAGGAGTATGAGGCTGTAGTAGCCGAAGCCATTCAAACTGTTAAAGATATTTTAAAACTGGGAACAGATTATGAAGTTGTGTTTTTACAAGGTGGAGCAAGCCTACAGTTCGACATGATTCCGATGAACTGGTTAGGCGAAGGAGAAACGGCTGCATATACCAATACCGGTGTTTGGGCCAGCCGCTCCATCAAAGAAGCTAAATTATTCGGGAATGTAAATGTAGTAGCCAGCAGCGAAGACAAAAATTTCAGCTACTTACCTAAAGGATATTCAATACCTGCCGATTCAAAATATTTCCACTGCACCAGCAATAATACCATATACGGAACCGAGATGTTTGACTTCCCGGAAACAAACGGTGTTCCATTGATTTGTGATATGAGTTCGGATATTTTCAGCCGTCCGTTTGATGCCACCAGATTTGACATGATCTATGCCGGAGCCCAGAAAAATATGGGTCCTGCGGGGACTACTCTGGTAATCATCAAAAAATCTTTTTTGGAGAAACGTGTAAAACGTACCATTCCAACCATGCTCGATTACAAGGTGCATATTGAAAACGGAAGCATGTACAATACGCCAAGCGTGTTCGCCATTTTTGTATGTATGCACACGCTGCGCTGGATCAAAGGAATCGGATTGGAAGCCATGGAAGCACGCAATAAGGCCAAGGCTGATTTGTTGTACAGCGAAATTGACCGCAACAGCTTATTTGTTGGAACCGTTGCCAAAGAAGACCGTAGCCGCATGAACGTAAACTTTGTATTGAACAACAAAGAATACGAAGCTGAGTTCCTGAAATTCTGCGAAAGCAAAAACCTGAGCGGACTGAAAGGACACCGCTCCGTGGGTGGCTTACGTGCCAGCTTATACAATGCACTGGAACTGGAAAGCGTTCAGGCATTAGTGGATGCGATGAGGGAGTTTGAGAAGATGAAAGCGTAGGCCTGTTAATTGTGTTAATAATGTTGAATATGTTAATAGTGTAATACCCCTGTTAAACTATGGATAAAGGATTTGAATCTTTTGAAGACTTGAACGCTTATAAAATCGCTCGAGAAATCAGAACAGATATCTCTGCCTTAGCCAAAACATTTCCTAAACACGAAGAATACAAACTAAAGGATCAAATCGTACGATCATCTAGGTCTGTGACAGCAAATATTGCTGAAGGACATGGAAGACATTATTATAAAGAGAATATAAAATTCTGTATTATGGCCAGAGGTTCTCTCAATGAAACAATCGACCACTTAACCGTTGCACTGGATGAAAAGTATATTGAAGCAGAAAGATTCTCTGCACTCTGTGATAAAATTAAAGTAAACATTAAAGTGTTAAATGGATACATGAGCTATTTGAAAAAACTCTCAGACAACTCTCATTAACGTATTAACACAATTAACATAGTTAACATATTCAACATAACACATGATCAAAATATTAGCAAACGATGGCATTGATGCCAATGGAAAAAAGATACTGGAAGCAGCAGGATTTACGGTAGACACGAATAAAATCCCTCAGGAAAAACTGGCAACCGAACTCAACAACTATGACGGCATTTTGGTGCGCAGCGCAACCAAGGTTCGCAAAGATTTGATTGATGCTTGTCCAAACTTAAAACTGATTGGCCGTGGTGGTGTGGGTATGGATAATATTGATGTTGCGTATGCCAAAAATAAAGGGATTGCCGTAATCAATACTCCTGCATCCTCATCGGTATCGGTTGCGGAATTGGTATTTGCCCATATTTTTTCGGGCTCGCGTTGTATTCAAATCACCAACCGCGTGATGCCTGAAAAAGGCGATGTTGAATTTAACAACCTCAAGAAAATTGCGAGCAACGGAATTGAACTGCAAGGCAAAACAATGGGAGTTTACGGCTTCGGACGTATTGGTCAGGAAGTGGCTAAAATAGCCATTGGACTGGGCATGAAAGTGCTGGCCTTTGACCCGTATGTTTCAACCGTTGACCTAAGTTTGGATTTACCGGCATTAGGACAACACTCCCGCATCAAAGTTTCCATCAATACGGTGAGTGAAGAATCGGTAATTGCTCATTCTGATTTTATCACCTTCCACGTTCCGTTTAATGAAGGCGATAAAGCCATTATTGATGCCGCCAAAATGGCTAAGATGAAAAAAGGTGTAGCCCTTATCAACTGCTCGCGCGGTGGTGTGATCAGCGAAGCTGATTTATTGGCTAACCTCAACAGCGGACATGTTGCTTTTGCCGGCCTGGATGTTTTTGAAAAAGAACCTCCTGTAAATATGGACATCCTGCGCCACAACAACGTAAGCTTAAGTCCGCATATTGGCGGAAGCACCGTTGAAGCCCAAAACCGGATTGGTATTGAACTGGCCGAAAAAGTGATTGAGTTTTTTAAGAAATAATATAGCTGTTGGCTGTTAGCTATTGGCCCTTGGCGAGTAGCTAACAGCTAATAGCCAAAAGCTAACAGCTAACCATGGCCATCGTAAAACCATTTAAAGCACTACGTCCCACCCGCGATAAAGCCGCTTCTGTTTCGGCTCCTTCTTATGATTCGGCTAGCCGTGATAAATCTTATCAGGAGTTGGAAAGCAATCCTCACTCCTATTTGCATATTGTAAAACCGTACCTGCATTTTAAGGGAGAAAAGAAAAATCCGGAGCGCCACTTCCCCCTTGGATTAGAATACCTAACCAAGTTCAAAAACGAAGGATGGTTTACTAAAGACACCTTAGATTCATACTATATCTATCGCGTAATCAAAGGAAGCAATGCTTATACAGGAATCATCGCTGCTGCCAGCGTAGATGATTACAACAACAACAATATCCTCAAACACGAGAACACGCTTACAGATAAACAAAACGAACTGGCCGACCACATCAACTGGTTTAAACAGCTAGGGAATCCTGTACTGCTCACCTATCCCGATGCTCCCCGCATCGACAAGGTAATGGAGCATTATATCGAAAAGCATGTTCCCGAATATAATTTTATCAGTGCCGACCAGCTTAAACACAATTTGTGGGTGGTAAACAAACCCGAAGATGTTGAGACCATCCGCAAGGAATTTGACAATATATCAAAATTATACATTGCTGACGGGCATCACCGCAGCGCGGGTTCTGCGGCATACTGTGAACAAGAACGCAAGTCAAATCCTGCATATACAGGCCATGAAGCATTTAACTTTTTTCCGGTTTGTCTGATTCCTTTTTCAAAACTTCACATCTTCGAATACCACCGTTTGGTAAAAGATGAATTGGTGAATGCTCCTGATTTTCTATCTAAAATTGAAACGTACTTTGATATCATCCCTAGTGGAAACCTCCCGGTTCAACCCTTGAAGCCAAAAGAGTTTGGATTGTACTTTAACAAAACCGCTTATTTATTAAAACTGAAAGCTCCTTATTTAGCAGCACTTGCCGGAACCCTGGAAAAACTGGATGTAAGCATCGTGGAAGAGTATATTTTAAAACGCATATTCAATATTACCGACAGCAAAACAGATAAGCGTATTTCGTTTATAGATGGAACCAAGGGTATCGGAACCCTTCAGCAAACCATCGACAGCAACGATTTTAATCTGGCCATCACCTTGTATCAAACCAGCATTGAAGAGGTAAAAGAGATAGCAGAACAAAACCTGATTATGCCTCCCAAATCAACCTGGATTGAGCCTAAGCTGCGAACCGGACTGATTATTCACGAAACTACTTAAGCTAACAATATGTTGATTTATATCTCCTATGCGACAATATTTTTACTCATAAGCTTTTATTTTATTAAAGATTTTATGGCATTACTGATTGAAATATTTCAGAAAATGGAAGGTGGAATTTCTAAAAAAGACTTTTCGTGTGTAACCCCAAATTACATAACTCTATTATTCATTGTTAGTAATGTATTGTGGATAGTAAACCTTGGTCTAATTTGGATTTATTTAGGTTTTGGAAATGCTGTAAGCTATTTTATTATCTCAACATTATTTTATCTTTTATGGCGAAATAAGAAACCAAACAAACTTCTTAAAAACCTTCACATAACATCCATAGGAAGAACTATTCGTAACCGTATTGAGCGACATAATAGCATTGATATCCGTTTAGTGAGTCTCCTGATCCACCTTGTTTCATATAAGTCAAAAACAAAATCTCATTGAGACTCTGTTTATCAGAAACTATATCTCCGACTAAAGCATCGACATCAAATAGCACTCAATTTCAGAACAATCCTTCCCTTGCAATTAAGTCCTTCTGATTACTCGCTGATAGTAGAACCTCTGCGAGCGAAGACTGTGTGCGCCTCCAAGAGCCAAAATCAGACTACCACAGAGGTCAAATAGTGGCTATAAAACAAGCCCGTATCAACTTGATTTTGACGCACCAATTTACGCAACTATTACCCACATCATAGACGAACCCTTTGGACGATCTGGAATCATTGTTTTCTTTAAGAAAACACAGCACAAATACCCTCAACAACACACCCTAAAGTAATCCATTCTTGTCCCCGACTTAAACAATCCATTAAGGTCCTCTCTTTTACCTATGTAGATAGTTATCAGGAAGGATTCACCGCACGTTCAAACACATCCACTATTTACCTTCATTACCAAATCATATGAATGATACTAAAATGGTTAGATACAGGCCACCGCGTCTATTGAAATTGATAGCATACTCTTAAAAGAATAAGTCCATTGCACCTTCCCATCTTTTTGGTTAGTTTAGTAGAACAAAACCTAATCATGCCTCCCAAATCAACCTGGATAGAGCCTAAGCTGCGAACCGGACTGATTATTCACGAAACGATATAAATCATCAATGACTATCCGTTATAGTCAACAATATTTTAACTGACTATCGGGATATTGTCAACTTGCCCTCGCCCCCCTCTGCCCTTGGCGGGGACCAACCGCACACTTTCTAAAAGACCTGTGCGCGGAATTTCCTTTAGGGTTAGGGGCTGCGGAGGATGGAAGAAGTTTAATTGACAATATCCCGATAGTCAGTAAATTTTAACATTAATATTTACCTGCCTACAAGCGGGTAGTCATTAAAATCTATAAAGTAAAGTCCGCTCTCCCCCAATGAGCCGGCTTATTTTTTGACTATCAACCCTATACGATTTTAGCATTAAACATTTGTCAATTCACCGAATGATGTGCCTTCTTTTTCTTGCTTCATAGCCGATTAACCTTACTTTTGCACGCTATTTTACTGAACATATATGGAAATGGATAAAAATTCGATTATTGGCCTTGTACTCATCTTTCTTATCTTAATTGGATTTGCCTGGTACAGCCAGCCCAGCGAAGCTGAGTTGCAAGCCATGAAACAAAAACAGGATTCGATTGCACTGGTACAACGTCAGGCTGATAGTGTAGCTCTTGCAACAGCAAAAACGGAAAACGAAACTGCAAAAACCATTGATACCGCAGCCGTTCAGGCAGCTTACGGAACCTTTGCTTCGTTTGCCAAAGGTGAAGAGCAATTTACAACCCTCGAAAACGAAGAGTTGAAAGTTACCTTTACCAATAAAGGCGGAAGAATTTACAGTGTACAACTAAAAAACCACAAACGTTACGATAAAACAGATCTGATTCTGTTTACCGGCAGCAATAACCGTTTTGATTATACCTTTACCACTGCTGATGGCAAAACCATCAACACCTCCGATTTGTACTTTACCGCCCAACCGGCTGCCGATGGCAAGTCGATGAGCATGAAAGTTGAATTGGGCCCCAATCAATATTTAGAACAACACTACAACCTTACGGCCGATAACGACCAGATGGTTCAATACCAACTGAACCTTGTTGGTTTGCAACAAACAGTAGCCCCAACAGCCAATCATCTGGAACTTAACTGGCAGCAACATATTCTTCATCAGGAAAAAAACTTTGAGAATGAGGTTCGCACCACCACCGTATATTTTAAAACCGGTGAGGAAGAGCCTGACTTTATCTCGGAAAGCAAAGAAGAGAAAAAAGAACTCACCACTCCAACACATTGGATTGCATACAAACAACAGTTTTTTAACAGTACCATTATTGCCAAACAACCGCTGGTAAATGCTACTGTTGAGACCCGCAACGATGCAAGCGGAGAGTTTGTGAAAGCCATTGGCTCAACCATTACCGTACCGTATACACACAACGGAAACGAAACATTTGGACTAACATTTTACTTTGGACCAAACCACTACAAAACACTGGCTAAACTCGATATCTCACTGGAACGTATTGTGCCTATGGGCTGGGGTATTTTCCGTTGGGTAAACAAATATTTTGTAATCAACGTATTCTACTTTCTCAACCAATACATCGGAAGTTACGGTATCATCATCCTTATTCTTACCGTATTGCTTAAAACCATGTTGTTACCATTGGTGTACAAATCATACCTCTCAACAGCCAAGATGCGTGTACTGAAACCTGAGCTGGATGAAATCAAAGAAAAGTTTGGTGACGACATGACCAAAATTCAGCAGGAGAATATGAAGCTGTACCAAAAAGTGGGAGTGAATCCATTGGGCGGTTGTATTCCGATGTTGCTGCAGTTACCGATTTTATTTGCCATGTTCCAGTTTTTCCCATCGGCATTTGAGTTGCGCCAGCAAGCCTTTTTATGGGCCGATGATTTGTCGACCTACGATAGTATTTACAACTTGCCATTCAGCCTACCGGGTTATGGCGACCACGTAAGTTTGTTCACCATTTTGATGACCATTTCATCGTTGGTGTATACACATTACAATAACCAGATGACTGCCGTAACCGGACAAATGAAATGGCTCAGTTATATTATGCCGGTGATTTTTATGTTTGTGTTGAACAGCTTCGCGGCCGGGTTGAACTACTACTATTTCCTATCCAACTTAGCAACCATTACACAACAGTTGATTATCCGCAGGTTTGTAGATGATGCCGCTATTCATGCCGAGTTGCAGGAAAACAAAAAGAAACCGATGAAGAAATCGAAGTTTCAGGAGAAACTCGAAGAGCTTTCGAAACAAAAAGGAGCTCCTAAGAAGTAATAGGTCTTACCTCATAATACCAAAATGCCTCGAATATATTCGGGGCATTTTTTTTTGTCCTAGAAACTGAATATTATGCAACATAAATAATACCTTATATGAAATCATTTAACATTTTACTTCTTACCTTATCACTTGGTGCATCATTATTTTCTAAAAATGTAATCGCCCAGAATACCCATGTAAAATTCTCACGGGAAGAACCAATATCGGACGGCACCAATGGCAAATCTTTTGAGCATCAATACACAGAAGACGTTGACTTTGTCTATTCCCGAAGCCTTAAAGGACGTGATTTCAAAACGATGGTAATCGCCAAAGTGAGTAAGGCTAACGGCAGAACCATATGGGAAAAGACTTTACCTGTTGAAGCTTATAATAAAAGTGAGAATTCGTATTTTAGTGATTTGGAAAAAGTATCAGATGGATTTATACTATTTGTAAAAAAGGAAGACTCAAAATTGAAGGAGAGTTACCTTACAGCTCAAAAATTGGATGAAAACTTCAAACTTATTGGAGAAGAGAAAAAAGTAGCAACATCCAAAGCAATGGACAAAGGAAACAGCATGTATTTTTACATTGTTACACATGTCAAGAATTACTTTATGTTTCGTGGAGAGTATCAAGGGTTCGCACACGATTACAAAAACGAGCCCTATAAATTCACGGTTGTAGATGAAAAACTAACCCCTGTTTGGGAAGAAGAGGCCATTCTGCCAAAGGATAAATATTACTCGCTGTCGAGCAGTACACTTGATGAGAAGGCAAATCTAGTTGCACTATTTTTGGTCTCTACCAATGGAAAAAAAATAGGTGATGACAACGCAACTGTTGACCATGTGGTTAATTACTATAGTGCAAAAGATGCAAAACTAAAGGCGAATAGTGTATCGTTGGGCGGGCAGTTTAAATATTATTCCAATCTAAATATTGAGGTTGATACGACTCAAAATAAAATCGTTCTGAGCGGGTCTTATCATAGAACAAAACAATATGATGGAATTGAAGGTGTGTTCGTCTCTCAATTTGATTTAAATGAACTTAAAACAATTCCAACAAAACTATTTCCTTTCTCTAGTAAAATGATTGAGGAAATTATTGGCGTTAATGATGCAAAAAAAGGACGACTGCCAAAGGATTTAGTGATCCGACATGCATTCATCTCTCCATCTGGAGGTATCACATTTGTTATCGAGGAGCATTCTGTATATATATCTCAAGGATCAAGTGCTACGATGGCAAGACCCCGCTATATCTATAATAAAGTTGTTATTATAAAAACAGATGAAAATGAAATAGCCTGGTATAAGGTTATCCCTAAAAAATCAGATGCGTATGATGCCATTAAAGATTATTTTTCACTTCACACATTTGAATACAACAACATTGTATATATCGTATTTAATGTAAATGAGTTCTGTTTGATTCATCCGGAAAAAACAGAAGGCTATTCGATTTACAATAACACGAAAGATGAAGTCAACCTGTTGATGATTCAAGGTTATGATGCTAAAGGTAATCTTGTAGAATTGAATACATTCACACCAGGCAAAGACTTACATATGACTTGTAACATCAACAGCATCAAGAAACTTGAACCCAATAAATTAGGTCTTACATTTGAACGAGTAAATCGATCGGCCAAAACAATAGCAAAAATTGAGGCTGCATTAGACGTTGAATAAGACAATCATAACACCAAAATGCCTCGAAGAAATTCGGGGCATTTTTTTTGAAAAAAAAATGTATAATGCAATCTTATTTTAAATATATGAAATACTCATTCATACCTCTACGACATTTATTGCTCTGCCTTTTGCTAACAGGAACTATGGTTTCGAATGCTCAGAAACTCCAATTTGAAGTAAGCAGAGAGGAACAAGTAAACGAATTATCTCGTTACAATTTGATTGGCAGGATTCACACAATTGTTGCAGAAGACAGTGCTTATTATTATATCAACCGGACCATTCCTCCTCCTGGTATTAAAGTAGATCAGATTAATAAAAAAACGCATTCGCCTCTAGCAATAAAAGAACTTCCGGCTGCTGGTTTCAAGACGATTCACAATACTTATTTTTACGGTATCTACAAATCTCCCACCGGGTTTGTTGCATTTATGAGTACAAATGAAAAAGAAGAATCATTTGTAACATGTTACTAGATGGACAACGACTTTAAATTAATAACCAAACCAACGGTTGTATTAAGATCTAAAAACACCCTATTCATTACCGGTGCCGGAGGACTTACACGCTTTATTCCATACAAGTATGAAGTAGTAAAATGTAGCCGAGGTTTTATCATCTCCGGCAAGTATCGAACGTGGGCTTTTGACAAAACTTTACCCATTGCTTTAGTATCCGATAGTGGCCTTCCTGTGTGGCAAAAAAGTATTACCGCTCCCTATAATTCAGGATATAAGTTTCTGAGTGCCCATCTGGACAATTCGGACAATCTATTTTTGGTTACCCAAGTCAGAACAACTCGCCTTATAGAATCTGAAGAAAGTCAAACTGAATTAGGCGGTAAAACTAAACTTCGTGAAATTTTTATTCACCAATTCGACCCTTCAGGTAATTTGATTAAATCAGAGACTTTACCGATGGAGACCATGTTCGAATCCTATTCAAACTTCTCATGTGCATTTGATACTGTTTCTGACCGGTTAAACATAACAGGGCTGTATTCAAACCCACTGGATAAGGATGGGATCTTTCACTTCAGTTATACTCTGCATCCTTTAACTCTGAAAAATAAAACTACCCTACCTGCAACTCGGAAGATGTTCTCGGATATGAATCTTGGTGACCATTCAATTAATGACGTTAAAAATCATCTTGAGTTCAAAAAACAATATGATACCAAAGATGGGGGGTATACTCTAATATTTGAAGACAGGGACTCTGTCGCACCTTACTATAGAGAAGCCGATTTCTATATTGAAATGATGTATAACCATCATTTTAACGGCCTACTTCTATTACATGTAAACAGGAATGGCCAACTGGCATGGAGCAAGGTTATCCGTAAAATAACCGAGGGAGGGCATAAAGAATATTTAAACACCCATACTTTCATGGTTGATAATAAACTCTACTTGTTACTAAATGCCGACAAGGAATCCATTGACCGGTGCGAAAAGAAAAACAGCTTTTACAAGCGGGAATGTTATACCAAAAACATCAATGTATTAAAAGTGATTGCGATTGATGAGCAAGGTAATACAATTGAATCCGAATCTATCTTACCTGATGCTAAAATAAAATACTTGTGTAATCTGCCTAAAACAAAGGTTTTGCCCGATAATAAAGTGGAACTTTCTTTTGACCTAATTGATAAAAAAGGAAATGTAACCTCCCGAAAAACAGGTTATCTCTCACTTCCCAATGCAGTAAACTAATCTGTAAAACAAGAAATCCCGTGTACCTGAGGTACACGGGATTTTTTTATGCTCCGCCTTTACGATGGTGCTGAGTGCGGTTATTGGTTGGTTTAGCCTGGCGCGATTGCCCTTGCGACCTTCCTCCTCCTTCACGTCCTCCACGCCCTTGCGGTTGCTTAGGTTTAGGTGCAGGGTTAAAATCCACCAACGGAAACGGATGCTCATCTATTACCGGAATCTTCTTTCCAATAATTTTCTCAATATCTTTTAAATATGCTTTCTCTTCGGCATCACAAAACGAATACGCCAATCCCGAAGCTCCTGCCCTGCCTGTACGGCCAATGCGGTGCACATACGTTTCGGGTACATTCGGCAACTCGTAATTGATTACGTGTGAAAGGCTGTCGATATCAATACCACGTGCTGCAATATCTGTTGCAATCAGCGTACGCAATTTACCTGCTTTAAAATCAGCCAAAGCATGCTGACGGGCATTCTGCGATTTATCGCCATGAATGGCAGCAGCTTTAAAGCCTTGTTTTACTAAATCACGTACGATTCTATCAGAACCATGTTTGGTACGGGCAAACACCAATACGCGTTTCATGTTTCCGTCTTTCAGCAAATGAATCAACAAATTCTTTTTGTTCCCTTTATCTACAAAATAGATAGCCTGCTCAACCGTATCAGCCGTTGAAGAAACGGGAGTTACTTCAACCTTAACAGGTTTATTCAAGATACTATCAGCCAACTGCACAATAACAGGAGGCATGGTAGCCGAGAAAAACAGCGATTGTTTCTTGCGGGGCAATTTGGCAAGTACCTTTTTTACATCGTGTACAAAACCCATATCGAGCATACGGTCGGCTTCATCCAGTACAAATAATTTGATATGGTTCAGATCCACAAACCCTTGGTTCATCAAATCGAGCAAACGTCCGGGAGTAGCAATCAAAATATCAATTCCGTATTTCAAAGCATTGGTTTGCGCATGTTGCGAAACACCCCCAAAAATAACAGTATGTTTAAGTCCGGTATAACGTCCGTAAGCAGCAAAGCTCTCTCCGATTTGAATGGCGAGTTCGCGTGTAGGTGTTAAAATCAGGGTGCTAATCAACTTGCGCGAGCGCGTTTCTTCGCGCTCATTGTACAAACGTTGGATGATAGGAATGGCAAAAGCTGCCGTTTTACCCGTTCCGGTTTGCGCACAGCCCAATAAGTCGTTTCCTTCCAATAATGGAGGAATAGCCTGTTGCTGAATAGGTGTTGGATGGGTATAACCTTCTTCCTGCAAAGCGCGCAGAATAGGGTCAATTAAGTTTAAGTCGTTAAATGTCATGTATAAAAATAAGGCACAAAGGTAGGCTTTATAAATGGGATTGGTGCTTTTAAGAGGTAAGAAGAAAGAAGAAAAAGATGAGATGGCGAGAAACGAGAGATGAGAGAAAATGAATAATGAAGCTAAGTTCTCGTATTTAACAAATAGCTAACCCGCAACCAGTAGGCAAGGTAGTCGCCAATAACGGAATGCAATTAACCTACAACTCGCAATAAACAATCCATAATAAACAACTCACTTTCACCACCATTTGCTCCCAAATGCATTCTCTTTGGTTAGTAAGGTATCGAATAGTTCCGGTATGGTTTGTTCAAACACCAACTGGTCTTTATGTTGCTGCAACAAGAATCCACTATCGACCATGTGCTGCATTAGGGTGTTCAGTGAATCGTAATATCCGTTTATATTAAGCACACCGCAGGGTTTATGGTGAAAACCCAATTGGCTCCAGGTAAATGCTTCAAACAATTCTTCCATCGTACCAATGCCACCGGGTAAGGCAATGCAGGCATCACTCAGTTCAAACATTTTGGCTTTGCGTTCATGCATATCGTTCACCACAAAAAGTTCGGTGAGTCCGGTATGCCCCACTTCTTTCTCCATCAAGCGTTGTGGAATTACACCCATCACTTCTCCGCCTAAACGCAATACTTCATCGGCCATCACGCCCATCAACCCAACATTGCCACCACCATATACCAAACCAAGGTTGCGTTTCACCAACTCTTGCGCGGTAGCCATAGCAGCTTGTTCGTATGCAATGTGATTACCTTTAGCGGAACCGCAATAAATGAGTATTCGTTTCATTAGATATAATATTAGGCTCACAGAAAGCACAGATTAGCACAGAAGAAAAGGCTATGGATCCCGCAGATGACACAGTTTACCGCTGAGTTATAGAAACTATCTGTGTAAATCTGTGGCTTCTGTGAGAACCTTTCCTCATCTGCGTTCATCCGCGTAATCTGCGGGAGCCTCTTACTTGATCTTCAACTTCGCAAACTTCAACACAATTGTTTTTTTGCCATGTCCGTTGGCAAATTCGATATTGGCTTTTTTGCCTTCACCCGCTCCTTCAACGCTTACAACCGTTCCGTTTCCAAACCGTGCATGTTCTACGTGTTGGCCCACTTCGAGGTTGCTGGTATCATCACCCACAAAATTCGGATCTACCGATGCCGGAGCAGGCACCGCTTTGTTGATAGGCTTAAACCCTCTTGGCACAGTTGTCGTTGGTGGCGCTTCGGGCGCCCGTTTGGCTGCACCATATTGGGGTTTGCTAAACGAAGGTGTTTGACGGGATTGAGGTTGTTGTTTAATCATCCCTTCTATATTCAAGTATTGCGGATCGATCTCCTGCAAAAACCTGCTCGGCTCGCTGTTAATCATGCTACCGAATTTGAAGCGGGATGTTGCAAACGACAAGGTGAGTTTATTCATGGCACGTGTTAAGGCCACATAAAACAACCTGCGCTCTTCCTCCAGTTCGCTGCGACTGTTGAGTGATAACTGTGAAGGGAATAAATTCTCTTCCAATCCCACCACATATACCTGTTTAAACTCCAATCCTTTCGAAGCATGAATGGTCATCAAACTTACCTTGTCGTTGTCTTCATTATTGTCTTTATCCGCATCGGTGAGCAAAGCAATATTTTCCATAAATCCGGCAAGGGTATTGGGTCTCAGTACACCGTCATCATCAGCCGTTTCTTCCACACTAAACTCCTTGATGCCGTTCAAAAGCTCCACTAAATTTTCGTAACGGGCAATACCTTCAACGGTTTTATCATCGTAAAGATTTTTGAGAATCCCGCTTTGTTTGGCGATATGCATAGCCGCATCGTAAGCATTGTGAGGCAACAGGGTTTGAAAACTTTTAATCATCATCACAAAATCCTGCAATAAGCCCGAAGCTTTTAACCCGTACAGATGCGCTTCTTCCATGATCTCAAACCAACTTTTCTGATGGTCGTTGGCCAGCACCAACAAATGGTCGAGCGTGGTTTTACCAATGCCCCGGGTTGGGTAATTGATAATGCGTTTCAGAGCCTCTTCATCCTGTGGATTGATTACCACCCTGAAGTAAGCGATCAAGTCTTTTACCTCCTTGCGTTGATAGAATGATTGTCCACCATAAATTTTATACGGAAGATTGAGTTTGCGTAAAGCCTCCTCCATGGCGCGGCTTTGTGCATTGGTGCGGTATAAGATGGCAAAGTCTTTATTCAGTAAATGGCCATTCATCTTATCCTGAAAAATAGAAGAGGCCACCATTTTACCTTCTTCGTTATCGGTTATGGCGCGAAATACACTGATTTTTTCTCCGGCACCATTTTCCGTCCATACCTTTTTTTCAATCTGGTCCTTATTTTTTTTGATGATGGAGTTAGCCGCATTCACAATGGTTTTGGTGCTGCGGTAGTTTTGTTCCAATCGAATCGTCTTCACCTCCGGAAAATCGCGGTTGAAATTGAGGATGTTTTTAATGGTGGCTCCACGGAAAGCATAAATACTTTGGGCATCATCACCCACCACCGCTATGTTCTGGTAAACATTAGCCAGCTTGCGGATAATAGCATACTGGGCATGGTTGGTATCCTGAAACTCATCCACCATAATGTATTTGAACATCTGCTGGTATTTGTGCAATACCTCGTTGTGGCTATTGAGCAGCTCATGGGTTTTCATCAGCAAATCGTCAAAGTCCATAGCACCTGCCCTGAAACAACGTGCCTCATACGTTGAGTAGATTGCTCCGAATTTTGGTCGGCCTGAGGTCTCATCATACAAAGTATTTTCGCCATCGGCATTGTATTCACCTGCTTTTACCAAAGCATTTTTGGCGGATGAAATACGGTTGAGCAATACATTGGGTTTGTAAACCTTATCATCCAGCTTCATTTCATTGACAATACTTTTGAGCAAACTTTTAGCATCATCGGTATCGTAAATGGTAAAGTTACGCGGGTATCCGATCTTATCACTCTCGCTGCGCAATATGCGTGCAAAGATGGAGTGAAAGGTTCCCATCCACAGGTTTTTGGCTTCGCTGCCCACCACCGAGTGAATACGTTCCCGCATTTCTTTGGCGGCTTTATTGGTAAAAGTGAGCGATAATATATTAAAAGGATCAACTCCTTTGCTAATAAGGTGTGCAATTCGATAGGTCAGAACTCTCGTTTTTCCCGAACCTGCACCCGCCACAATCATCACAGGACCTTCGGTTTGTATCACCGCCTCGCGCTGACTTTCGTTTAATAATGATAGATAATCCACGCGGTAAAAGTACAACAATCCAGCATGGCACTCAGGTGTAAAATATCAACACGTATACACATTTTTTGTTGGGGCTTCCCGCGGAGGGTACCCGCGGTCACGTGCTACGCTGTATCTTCCCGAAGTACGGGAAGGATGCCGCTGCGCCCGTTAAGCCGCATTGTGCTCCAATTTATTTTTATCATAAAAAAGCCCGACTGCAAAACAATCGGGCTTATAATAATCTCTTTTTTTTATTTCTTCGGCTGATTGCTGATACTGTTAAAAAGATTCAAGCAGTAGCACTCATCAACTTAAGTGCTATACAACTCAGACTTTATCGTCCGGCAAAATATTATTTATCTTTTTTCTCTTTCAATAAATACCCCATCCGAAAGCCTGCGGTAAAAGCCCCCGGAATAATGGGTAATACCGTAAATCCATAATGGAAAATTTCGGGCTGTCCATATCCACTATTATTCTCATTATAATTGCAAAAGCCCGCACCAAAACCTAAGTACATATCAAAAGCTACCGATTCACCAACCACCCATTGGTATCCAAAATTCATCAAAAAAGCCCCGGCAATCACATCCCGTCTTTCTGTTTTAGAGAAACGGTATGAATAATACGGGTTGTCATTGCTTTCACGGGTAATCTGGTAAACCGACAATGTTATTTCGGGTTTGATGTATGCACCTTTTAAAATATGCGTTTGCCGCATACCTCGTGTAGAATAATTAGGGCTATTGATAAACTTATATCCAAAACGTACGGTAGTCCCAGCTGGCTTGGGATCAACATAATACATACTGGAATAGGTGGCTCCAAGTCCCACAAAACTCAACCCCAATTCAAACGATCGTCCGGGTGCGGTGCAATGCTCGAATGAAAAAGCAGTATGCCCATATACAGGCGAAAACGGATTGATTTTAATAATGTTTTTGCGTTGTCCTTCATAATCGGCAGCAATACCCATCGGATTGGATTGTTTAAACTCATACACACTACCATTTTTCAACACAACCTTATCAACCTGTAAACGCGAGTACACTAAAACGGGACTGAGGGTATCGTCATAGGGTTTGTATTTAATTTCATCCAATCCAATCTCTATCACCTTTACCATCTGAGGTTGTTTCATTCCTTTCAGGTAAATTCGGTCTTGGGCAAACAGATTGCTGCATCCCAAAAGCACTAAACAAACAGTGCATAAAATGTAAAAAAGTGGTTTCATAAGCGGGCTATTTAGGTACAAGGTACAATAAAAACTGAAAGGGCAAACCAAATTGTTTTGCCCTTTCAGTTTTTCAGATAAGTGCGCCTATTTCTTCGGCTGATTACTGATACCATATAAAATGCCCAACGCTAAGATCTGTGAATACTGAATATCATGATCCGAGTCGTAATCATACAACATTACCCCGGTAAGATTCACATTAATGTAACGATTGACTTTAGCCGTTAAGCTGGCATCTAAACGCGAAACGATTCCGGTTCCGGTTAAATTGCGGTAATCGGCAATGGCCATATAACGCGCTTTTAAGAACATATTTTTCATAATTTCCTTGTCGTAATTGGCTACAAACTGAAACACAATCTGGTTACGCATTACTTCACCTTTTTTTACCCCAAACTGCACCAGGCTATCATTGCCTCTTACTTCATACAAACTTTGGTCGGTAACAAAACTTTGACGCAAGGCTCCGATTCCGAACTGTGCCGAAAAATAGGTTACCGGTTTGTACTCTAAACCTAAGGCTTCAGTAAGGTATCCGGGTGAGAAGAAACCTGAGATACGTCTTCTTTGTTCGCCACCCACATTACTGCCCAACGAATCCTGAAGGTAGAAATAATCATACCCCACATCAAACTGACTCATCAAACTCATGGATGCAAACATGTTCCAGCTTTTGTGGAGTTGGCGTGAGTATTTTGATTCGAGAAAAATACGGTCAGAACTTTTTTTAGTTTCCTGTCCTTTGTTTCTAACATTACCGTATTGCATTTGCAAATCGTTGGTCCATTCCGAACTTTCCCATTTACGGTTAGCCTTTCCGGTAAGAAAAAAGCTGGACGCAAGAGAGTTGGTCCCCCCCGCTTGCCAGTTGGCACTATATGCAGCCTGATTGAGGTTGACTCCTGCAAGGAGTTCGGTGAGCCAGGGTTTAACCGGTGCCGGTGGTTGAGCTGCCGAATCGGTTTGAGCCATTACAGCCGTGGTGGTTGTGGCCAATAGTAGGGTTAGTAATTGTTTTTTCATATACGTACTCGAATAATAATGAATGTTTAAGGTTTGTATAGCTCTGGAACCCTCACGGTTTTAACATACCTGCGTTTATAATACACGTATTCCAAACGGTCAATCCGTACCCCTTCGCTGGTGCTCGAATGGATAAACCTCACAGGTTCGCCTTTTTCGGAAATCACAATGCCCACGTGCCCAATGCGCGAACTCTTGCGGCTCCGGCCTTTAAATAAAATCAAATCTCCTTTTTTGATGTTTTCGCGGGTAACGGGTACGCCCACCAATCCTTGTCCGGCTGAGGTATGCGGCAGCTTAATCCCAAATTTCTTGTAAACAGTCATTGTATATCCCGAACAATCAAATCCGGCTGTGCCGGTTCCGCCTCTGCGGTACCGGTCGCCAATAAAAGAATAAGCATATTGAATAAGGCTATCCGGGCGAGAGGTTGGGGCTTTTACAGTCAGGTGCTGACTTGCGGTACTGTCGGCAACCACAATTTCGGCTGTATCTTCAACAACCACCTGACTTACAACACCCTTTGTTGTAGTCAGCAGCAGCAATAGAATACAGAAATAATCCAGTTTATGAAGCATCTTTCCAACAAGGTAGTTCCGCCCTAAAAAAAAAGAAAACAAAGCCGTTATTATTGATATAACAAACTCATTTACAACAACTAAAATTTACTTTTGAAGCATTGTGGGACTTGACAAATTTTTATTATGCCCTACCTTTGTTCGTCAACACTACTGATGAATAAACAACTTCTCGTACTTTTATCTTTTATTATACTGCTCACCGGAGCCTGTAGCCAGTATCAGCGTACCCTCAAAAATCCTGACGTAAACAAAAAGCTTGATATGGCGATGATGTATTACAACAAAAAGGATTATTACCGGGCCTCAACTTTGTTTGAACAGTTGCAGGACAATTTTAACGGAACGGCCATGGCCGAAAAGGTTATTTATTATAGTGCTTATTGTAACTACGGATTGCAGAACTATATGCTGGCCGGATATCAGTTCAAAAGTTATTTCGAGAGTTTTCCTTCAGGAACTTTTGCTGAAGAAGCACTCTACATGACTTCCTACTGCCAATACCTCGAATCGCAAACGTATTACCTCGACCCCACCGACACTTACAAAGCCATGGAATCCATTAAACTTTTTGTTAGTGTATATCCTGACAGCCGTTACATCCCCGAGTGTAACACCTTGCTTGATAAATTACGTGGAAAGCTCTCACAGAAGGCATACAAGAATGCTAAAATTTATTACAATATTGGCGAATACAAAAGTGCTATCGTAGCGTTACCCAATGTTGTGAAAGATTTTCCAGAGATTGCTCAAAAAGAAGAACTCGATTATTTGTATGTAAAATCACATTACCTGTTGGCCAAAGGCAGTGTTGAAACCAAACAGGAAGAACGATACAATAATTATTTTCCGGTACTCGAAGATTTCAAAGCAGAGTATCCCGACAGCAAATACAACAACGAACTCACCAACATGCGCTATAAAGCAGAAGCGGCTATAAAAAAACTGGAGCAGAAAAAAGTGACAGTCGAAAAACAATCTTTATTCAACGTAAATATTTTTAACTAAAACTATATGGCAACCATCAATTATCAAAATGTTCCGACAACAACTGTTGTACGTGACCTTCGCAAGTTTGACGAGAAAACAGAAAACATCTACGAAGCTATTGCTATCATCAGCAAACGTGCCAACCAGATTTCGGCTCAAATGAAAGAAGAGCTTCATGGCAAATTGCAGGAGTTCACCAACGACAGCGACACTCTGGAAGAAGTGTTTGAAAACCGTGAGCAGATTGAAATTTCAAGCTTCTACGAACGTTTACCTAAGGCTACACTGATTGCAGCTGAAGAGTTTATAACCGGTAAAGTATACCACCGTAATCCTGAAAAAGAATTACGCGGCAAGCTGTAATTCAACTCTATGTTGCTTAAGGGCAAAAAAATTCTGGTAGGTGTTTGCGGCAGTATTGCTGCATATAAAAGCGCTGTATTGGTAAGGCTGCTTGTTAAAGCAGGTGCTGATGTAAAAGTGCTGATGACCCGTGATGCGATGCAGTTTATCACTCCGCTAACACTTGCCACTTTATCCAAACATCCCGTTATAACCGAGTTTACCTCAGGCGAACAGGGTGAATGGAACAACCATGTGGAGATGGGACTGTGGGCTGATGCCTTACTTATTGCACCCGCAAGTGCCAATACCATTTCTAAATTGGCCAATGGCGGATGCGACAATGTATTGCTTGCAACATACTTGTCGGCACGATGCACCACTTTTGTGACTCCGGCCATGGATTTGGATATGTATGCGCATCCTGCCACCCAACGCAACCTTAATTTATTACACCAGTATGGCAATGTGATTTTGCCGGTAGCCGAAGGCGAACTGGCAAGTGGCCTTGTTGGCAAAGGCCGCATGATTGAACCCGAAGAGATTGTAGACTTTTTGGTGAATCACCTTCAAAGCAATACCAAGCTTAAAGGCAAAAAAGTGCTGGTTACAGCAGGTCCAACCCACGAAAGCATAGACCCGGTTCGTTTTATCGGCAATCACTCCAGTGGAAAAATGGGATTTGCCATTGCCGAAACGTTTGCGCGCATGGGTGCTCAGGTAACGTTAATCAGCGGACCAACAGGTTTGCATGAACACAATACCGGTATCAAACGTATAGACGTGCAAAGTGCGCAGGAGATGTTTGACAAAACGGTGAAAGCATTTGAAAAGTGTGATATTGCCGTGATGAGTGCGGCTGTAGCCGATTATACCCCCGAAAAAGTTTCCGTTACCAAAATCAAAAAAAACGGAGATGAGTTGGAACTCAGACTCAAAAAAACCAAAGATATTCTGGCGGAGCTGGGCCGAAAAAAAACAGCTAAACAAATTTTGGTAGGCTTCGCACTCGAAACCGATAACGAAGTGGCTAATGCCATGAAAAAGTTGCATACCAAAAATCTCGACTTTATCGTTTTAAACTCGCTGCAAGCCAAAGGAGCCGGGTTTGGTCACGATACCAACAAAGTGAGCATCATTACCCGCAATGGCGTGCAAACCGATTTTAAACTCAAATCGAAACACGAAGTAGCAACCGATATTGTAAACACCATCATACACTTGTTGTAATGCGCAAAGTTTTTATACTCTCATTTTGTTTAACGCTGCTTTCTCATATTGGTTTGGCCCAAGAGTTACTTTGCAATGTCAAGGTAATCGACAATCAAATACAACTGACTGATAAGCGAATTTTCCGTACACTTGAACAAACCATTGCCGAATTCATGAACAACCGCCAATGGACTTCTGAAAAGGTGGCGCCCAACGAACGTATTGAATGTAATATCCAAATTATTCTGGGCTCTTACGATATTAAGTCGTATCACTTTACCGGAACCATGCAGGTGCAAAGTACCCGACCTGTGTATGCTGCTACCTACAATTCGGTTTTGTTTAACTTTTTGGATGAGAATATTGAGTTTGATTTTATGGAGTTTCAACCCATGAACTTTAATGAGAATTCATTTTCAAACAACCTTACATCGTTACTGGGATTTTATGCTTACTACATAATTGGATTGGATTTCGACAGCTACGGACCGATGGCTGGAACTCCGTATTTTCAAAAAGCAATGCAAATTGCCAATACTGCTCAGCCAAGTGGATTAACCGGATGGCAACCGTTTGAGCGCAACCTGCGTTCACGGTATAATCTGGTTGATAATATTCTCAACGACCGTTTCAAAGGAATCCGCGAAGCGTATTACAAATACCACCGTCAGGGATTGGATGTGATGACAAAAACGCCTGATATTGCCCGCAAAAATATTTTTGAAAGTTTACAGTCAGTACAAAAAGTATTTAAGGTGGCTCCCAATACGGTTATGCTGATTATGTTTTTTGAAGCCAAAAGTGATGAGTTGGTCAATATCTTCAAGAATGCTCCTGCTATTGAGAAACCTAAAGTTCTGGATCTTTTGAGTGAGATTAATATTGCCAATCTGAGCAAATACGAGAAAATTAGAAGCTAGGGGAGTTTCTTCGAGTGAACATTGGGAGGGATGTGCGTGAGTGTTTGTATCGAGAAGTGGTTCAATATAAGTGATCTCTTTGCATCAACAAGTTCTCGATATGCCCCAAGCCATACCAAGGCTAGCTACTCGAACTGACTGCAGTCACCAACACCCAATGTCTCCCAATAACTGATTAACCCAGTAACCAATAACAACTTCCCATTGTTGAAAATTCCTTTATCAAATCCCCCTGTCATCCCCTACATTTGAGCCTCTATGCTGCAGTCGTTACACATTCGCAATTACGCTATCATCAAGCAGGTTGAAATTTCGTTTGACAACAAACTGAATATCATTACGGGAGAAACCGGTGCCGGAAAATCAATTCTTATGGGCGCCCTCGGACTCATTTTGGGAAACCGTGCAGATGGAAACCTGCTTTACAATCCCGATGAAAAATGTGTAGTAGAAGGAACCTTTTTTATTAAAGAATACGATCTGAAATCTTTCTTCGAACAACAGGAACTGGATTACGACAGCACCTGCATTATCCGCAGAGAAATTGCAGCCAGTGGCAAATCGAGAGCCTTTGTCAATGATACACCCGTAAACCTGAGTGTTCTCAAAGAACTTGGAGAACAACTCATTGATATCGTATCACAACACCAAACTCTCGAACTTAATCAGGAACAGTTTCAACTACAGATTGTAGATGCAATAGCTGAAACGGATCAAACCCTCTCGGCATATAAGCAAGCTTATAAAGAATATAAGAAAACAGAGCGTTCGTTGTTATCATTGCGTGAGCGAGAACTCAAAGCCCGCACCGATGAAGACTATTTGAACTTCATTTTACAAGAACTGGGAGAAGCAAACGTGCAAGCTGATGAGCAAGAACAACTCGAAAAACAACTCGAGATATTAAGCAATGCCGGGCAGATTCAACAAGCTTCCGGTACTGCTGCTGCTCAGATGAGCAATGATGAAACCAGTATCATTGACCAGCTTAAACAATTAAAATCTTCATTACAGAGTGCAGCAAAACATCACCCCGGATTGCAGGCATTGCTGTTACGCATCGAATCAACGGCTATTGAATTGAAGGATATTGCAGATGAGCTGGAAATAATTGCCGAACAAACACAATCAGACCCGGAAGCCTTGCAGCAAACGGAAGAACGCCTGCAACTGCTGTTTAACTTACAGAAAAAACACAGGGTAAACAACAACGCTGAACTGATAAACTTGCAACAAAAGCTCACAGCCGATTTGCAGGTAATCGGTTCATTACAACACGAGATTGAAGAACAGGAACACATATTGGCTTCACTTGAAAAACAACTCAAAGTAGAAAGCAAAAAGCTCCACGAAGCCCGCGCCAAGGCTATTCCTGTGATCGAAAAACAGATTCATGAATTGTTGCAACAGGTAGAAATGTCCAATGCTCGTATTCAAATAGAACACAAACAACTGGAAAACTTTGGACAAGATGGTATGGATGCCATTCGGCTGTTGTTTGCAGCTAACAAGGGACAAGGTTTTCAACCCATCAATAAAGTTGCTTCGGGTGGTGAGTTAAGCCGGCTCATGTTATGCATCAAATCATTAATTGCCGACAAAGTTGCGTTGCCAAGTATTGTGTTTGATGAGATTGATACCGGTATTTCGGGAGAAGCGGCATTGAAGGTTTCGCAGGTGATGAAGAAACATGCCGGACACCATCAGGTGCTGGCCATTACGCACCTGCCACAAATTGCAGGCAAGGCTGATGCGCATTTTTATGTGTACAAAACCACAGATGCAACATCAACCCATACACATATCAAAAAATTGAACGAACAGGAACGTTTGGAGGAGATTGCCCGTATGCTGCATGGTGCCAACCCTTCAGCCAAAGTGCTCGATGCTGCAAGGGAGTTGATTGGGTAAAGAAGCAGAAAGTGGCGTTAAATTATTATTACTGACTTCTAACTGTGGCTTCGGCTATGTTTTCCTATCGTCAAACAGCTCAGCCACCTTCCTCCTCCAAATCTCAAGCCTCCAACCTATTAACTGTGGACTGCCAACCGATTAACCTCTACTCATTTATCAACCATCCATCCACAACGAATATTATTTCGGTTATTCTTTATATTTTCCCGTAAAATATAGCAATATGAAGAAACTATTCGCGCTCCTGTTTAGCCTTGCACTGTGTGTATCACCAACTTTTTCACAAAAGCCTAAACAAGCTACTCCGGCTCCTCGCCCCGCTCCCAAAACTCCGCCACCTTACGTACTCAAAAAAGACTTTGAAGCTCAAATGGAGGAGATGAAAACAAAAATCAATGCTGCAGCAAATGCAGCCGCTGCGGCTCGCAATGGAATGAGCGGTATGGAAAACCGGTTTAGACAAATTGCCGAACTCGACAGCCAGATGCGTCAGGTTCAGGATATCCTGAACTCAGCAAGTTTTCAAATTGCCATGAATGCTGATTCTTTGAAAGAAACACGTTTTTCTGTTGAGGAATTATCTAAAAAAACAGATACGACACTAAGCACATTAGACGAACGTCAGCAAACCTCATCCGAAAAAATGTGGATGTTATTTGGTTTAGCTATAGCTGCAAGCATTGGCGTATTGGTATTTTCGCTCTCGGCCATTCAAAAAAGAATGAAAGCCATTGAGAGCATGTTGCACAAGAATGAAGAAGTGCTAAAAAAATCCATGAGTAATAATCTTGAAAAAATACAACAACAACTAACAAGTGAGTTGCAAATTTCAGAGTCGCGCATGTTGACAGACGTAACCGCATTAAAACGGGAACTGATGCAACAACTGGAAGCAGAAAAAGAAAAATCTGCTACGGTTATCAATACCTTAACCGAAAGATTGGATTCGCTGAACCCAAGTGGCAGCAACCCGAAAAATGCCGCTGATTCAGAAACCTTTATTTAATCCTCCCGGTTAACTGCATCTAATGTAAAGGCAGGAACGCAGCAACTCCAATATTCACATGGTTCTGCAAACGGGTTTGAATACCGACCCCGTGTACCTTTGCGAATGAGAATGCTCTCTCCTGCTTTTAACACAACAACCTCTCCGTCAACTTCAAACTGCTTTTGACCACTCACAACCATCGTAACCTCATCAAATTGGGGTGTTTGAAAAGGTTCTCCCCCATCCCGGAGGAGCAATCATGTGAGCAATTGAGAAATGACAATCACCTGTAGAGGCTGCACCATAATGCTCTTCGATGAGTTTGCCATCTGTAGCAAGAACCACAAAGGGATTCTGCTGTTTGATATAAGCCATATCAGAAATGGATTAGACTGAAATGGTCTTACTCTTCAAAAAGTTCAACCTTATCAGGAATGGTCTCTTTATAGGAGTCGCAATTAATCTCAATTGTAAGAGGTTGTTTGGGTGGCTCAAACTGTGCCTGTACTTGAAATATCGAAGTATCAGCCGTTACCTTCTTCATATAATTTCCCCAGATAGGCATAGCCATTGCCGATCCAGAACCCAAGTCCATGGTACGAAAATGAATAGCACGATCTTCAAACCCGGTCCATACACCCGTAACCAACGAAGGTGTGATGCCCATAAACCAACCATCACTGTAGTTTTGTGTTGTTCCTGTTTTGCCGCCAACAGCTCCGGGTATCTGGTACAGGTATTTAATTTTAGCTGCTGTACCATGTGTTGTTACACGCTCCAGCATCTTTTCCATAACATAAGCTGTTTGTTCACTCATCGCCTCAACGGTGCGGGGAACATTTTCCCGAATCACATTTCCGTTTTTATCCAAAATTCGGGTTACATAAATCGGTTGAGTCCAAACACCTTTATTAGCTATTGTTGAATAAGCTCCCACCATTTCGTATACCGATACATCCGATGTTCCAAGAGCAATGGAAGGATAAGGCGGCATGCTACTGGTGATACCCATTTTATGGGCAAGCTCAATGACTGACTTGGGGCCGTTAGGGCCAAGCTGTTTCATGATATACAATACAATATTATTCACCGAAAACTGTAAGCCGCGATACAAGGTCATTTCAGGTTCATTGTACTTTTTAGAGTCCGCATTTTGGGGATTGTAGTCAGGATATCCTTCAAACTGCACCGGTTGATTAGGCGCTACGGTGCAAGGACTCCAACCATTGTCAATAGCCAGGGCATAAACCAAGGGCTTAAACGTAGACCCAACCTGACGCTTGGATTTAATATTAACATGGTCGTATTGAAAATATTGATGGTTGATTCCTCCCACCCAGGCTTTCACAAAACCTGTACGGGGGTCCATGCTCATCAATCCGCACTGCATAAAATACTTATAATACTTAACCGAATCGAGAGGTGTCATCACCGTATCAATTTCGCCACGGGTATAACTAAACACTTTCATTTTAACCGGTGTATTGAAGATAACTTTAATTTCGGCTTCTGATACGTTTGCAGCTTTGAGCTGACGATAACGGTCACTTCGTTTCATTCCGGCTGTAATCAACTCCGAAAAGCTCCCCCATGGATTGCGCCCTTTCCAATGGTTGTAAAACTTACGTTGCATGTCCTTACCATGGTTGTAAACAGCTTCTTCGGCCATAGCCTGCATTTTACTGTTGATGGTTGTGTATATTTTGAGCCCGTCTTTATATAAACTGAATCCATTCTCTTCACACCAATCCAGCAATTCCATACGCAAATGTTCTCTGAAGTATGGAGCCAATCCATCATTGTGACTGTCTTCCCGATAATGCAATTCGACCGGTTGATTTTTTAATGAATCAAATGCTTCGTCTGTGATATAATTACTTTTACGCATTTGGCTCAACACTGTATTACGTCTGCGCAGCGCATTTTCAGGATTGCGTACCGGACTGTAACGGGTTGGAGCTTTCAGCATTCCCACCAGCATAGCTGCTTCTGTTTCGGTAAGATCGGATGTTTTTTTACCGAAGAAGGTTTTGGCGGCAGAGGCAATCCCAAATGAATTTCCGCCAAACTCAACCGTATTAAAATACATGGTAATGATTTCTTCTTTGGTATAACGTTCTTCAATGCGCACTGCTGTAATCCACTCCTTGAGTTTAGTTGTTGCTTTGTTAAAAACGTTGTCAAACTTTTTGCGGGGAAATAGATTTTTTGCCAATTGCTGGGTGATGGTACTGGCTCCGCCTCTTGTACCCATAAACAAAACGGCTGTTGTAAACCTTCTGAAATCAATTCCCGAATGGCTGTAAAAACGAACATCCTCAGTTGAAATCAACGCATTAATCAGGTTGGGACTTAGCTGGTCAAAATTAGCATTGCTGCGGTTCTGTAAATAATACTTTCCGATTAATACTCCATCCTCGCTATATATCTCAGATGCCAGATACGTTTTCGGATTTTCCAGTTCTTCCAGAGGAGGCAATTCACCGAACCACCCTAAGCTAACCATGTACACAAGAGCGCCCAAAAGAATCATTCCAGACAGTACGCCCAGCCATAACCATTTCATCCATTTGAGATAGGAACGATTGAATAAATTACCTTTTATACTCACTGCTTTTTCGATTTAGATTTTTCGTAATCCGCAAAATAGGTATTGTAGAGTTCTACTTTTTGTTCTTTCAACATCTTTTTGAAATTTGCCTGTGAAATAACAAACAAGAAATAATCACCATCATACCTGAGCCTTTTTTTGACCGCGTCTCTGGCTTTAGAATCCGTGTAAAAACTCATCGCTTTCGCCAGTTCCTTAAAATCCCGTGTCATCATCAGCTGATAGCCTTCGTTGGATAACATCGGATTTACCTTGAGGTTTTCGAACTGATGGTATTCGTCATTATAGGCAAGTGCTCTGCCAACAAGCTCATTCATATCCAATTTATCATCCTTAATGGCCAGCACTACATAAAAAGGGCCGTTTTCATCAATTACAAATTCAGCTTCTTTGGGCGCAAGCGAGTCCGGCAGCTGATCCGTTTCCGAACGTTTAATGTATTCCAGAATTGCATGCGCACGGTCTCCTACATCTGTTTTAGGATACCTTGCTTCAATTTCGGTAAGCTGCATCTTAAAATTAGCTACCGGCTCAGTTTTACCCACCGCTAATGCATACAATAAATCAAACTTAGGCTGCAAGGTATTGCCTGCATATTTTTTATCGGCTTCCAGTTTCCCTGCTTTTACCCTTTCATAATTCCCAAGCTCATATTCGGTATAAAGCGCTTCGTATGCATTCACCACTTCCCGGTTAGCATCACTTTCTGCTATCTTCACGCTCTTGCCCTGCACAATTAAAGCATAAGGGCTCTCGGGGTATTCTTTGATCAACCTGTTTTTTTTAATTTGAGCCTGCTCTTCGTTGGGTTGCGACTTGTATAATTTATACAATTTATAGAGCACCTCGGGTTCGTAATCGCTGCCAGGAAAACGATACAACAACAACTCGTAATTTTTAACCGCCTCTTTTGAATCATTTAATTTATCAACATACAGAGATCCCATATTGTAATAAGCCTCCGTCAACATCCGATTCGAATGATCTATTTGTTCTTTGGTAAAAGGCACATCGGCAATCCACTCTTTGCGGCTTCCGCTAATTGCCGGAACCTTATTTTCTTCGTCAGAAGAATCAGCCAAGGGGTCATCTGTGCTTCCATCTCCTTTATCTCCATCAGCCTTTTTAGCTGCATCACCACCTTCACTGACAATATCCGGCTTAGGTTTTTCCATTGCAGCAATGCGCCAAAAATCTTCATTGATCCGGGGGCCCCATTTCTTCTGACTAAAAAACTCGGCAGCACCCGATGCCATAATCGTTGGATTGTAGAAATACCATTGCCCCTGCTCCCCAAAACCTTTGGTATTGGTATTGGCAATTGCCCCCATTGGCGATGGATTCAGTTTCTCGTTTTTCTCTGCCTCCTTTTTAGCCTTCAAACGCTTCACATTTTCAGCTGAGTCGAGCTTTGCCTGAGCAATCCAGTAATCAATCTTTTGATCGAGTTCGGCTTCCGATAATTTTGCCAAATCCTGCAAACTGTCTTCTGTTTCAATAACAATAAGGTTGCTGATTAAATCCGAAAGCACCGTTTTTTTTGTGATGATTTTATCATAGTCTTTGTACGACTTACTGATACTCGAAGCTGTGCTATCATAATATGCCTGGGCTAATTTATAATCCGGCATATCGAGGTAGATATTGCCCAGAGCCAGATAAGCCAATGCCTTTTGATTGGAATTACGCCCCTTAACCTCCGAACACTTTTTATAATCAAAAATAGCCGCCTGGGTGTTTTTTTCTTTCATTTCAAGATTACCCAACGCGTACCAAATCTGATCATAGTTGCCATCGTTCTTTTCGTCTTTGAGCATGCGCTTCAATGACTTGCGAATACTTTTAGCTGCATTTTTATCTGTTACATCGTATGCCTGTGAGAGATTGATACTGGCATTGAACTCAAACTCATAAGGAGCCAACATGTGCAACACTTTGGTATAATACTGATTGGCATTTTTTGCGCTATCCAGCTCTACATACAACTGCGCCAGAATGTAAGTATACCGGACCTTGTCCTTTTTCCTGGTTGTGTAATCAAGCGTAGTCTTCAACAATTTTGCGGCACTTGCAAACTTGCGTTGTTTGATAGCGATATCCGCGGCAGTAGCATATATCTCTCTCGAATCGTCCTGAGGTGTTTCAGGAACAACTTTTCTGTAAAATGAGCGGTTTTCGAGCTTCTTTTTTTCTTCACTCAACAACAATCCCATCACTGCTTCAGCTTCATCTACTTTCCCCAATCCTGTGTAACATTTGGCCAACCAAGCAGTAGCAACAGGCCTCAAACCGTAATCTTTATATTTTGCATTAACGTACTGAAAAGCCTCCATTGCAGCATAATAATCGCGCTTGAGGTAATGAGATTTACCCATTAACAAATAGCTGTTATCGGTATACAGACCCACGTAATGATTTTGAATTGCCAGCGATACCTTTTTCAATACAACATCCAGTTGCCCCGCCATTCCTTTAGCAGCGGCTTCATCACCATAAGGGAAAACATCCAGAATTTTGGTAAAATCGTCCTGATGCCCCGCTTCAAGGGCTTGCAGGGTTTCTGTATACTTTATTTCCCCGTTAAAATACACATTGAACCGCCCGGTCATAGTATGCCAGTTGCGGTTCAACCATTTATCCTTGGTTGGATTACAGGCCAATAGTACCACAGTAAGCCCTGCCAGGCCAAACACAATTGATTTTAGGGAATACAAGCGCTTACGAGATGATGAACGTTCGATGAGTATAACTTTAGAAACGCAAAAATATTTTATTACGCCTAACTTCAAAGTGCATTTAAAATAAGAAACGAACGCTTATCATTGCATCAGCATGAACCAACCAAAAAAAAAACTGATTCATCAGCTCAAAAACAAGTTCCGTCTGGTCATTATCAACGATGGAACCTTTGAGGAGAAGTTTTCGTACAGCCTTACGCCCATGAACGTTTTCATAGGGTTCAGTTCCTTTTTGGTGTTTTTTGCCATCATCATTGTAACCCTTATTGTGTTTACTCCGGTACGGGAATTTATTCCCGGATACAGCGATCCCGACTCCAAAAGAAATTTACACCAATTATTGATTCGCACCGATTCATTGGAAAATGCCATCCGCGAAAAAGATGCTTACTATAAAAATATCCTCGATATTGTAAGCGAAAAACCTGCGGAAACGGAGACAGAACAAAAGCCTGCTGCCCGCTAAGTGATTGAGCCATTCTAGGTTTTTCGAACCAAACACCTTATTTTTGCCCTGTACTTGTAAGTACGCTCATTCTGCTAAGGCCAAAGCCGATGCAAAGTATATTTTAACTACTAAACACCCGAACAAGCGATATGGCAATGTTTAATTCGACTAAAAACGCACCTGCATTTAATCCCAATAACCTCAATATCATCAATGCCGGAACAACCGTTACCGGTGATTTAAACTCTGAAGGCGATATGCGTATTGACGGAACCGTAAAAGGCTACGTTTCGTCAAAAGCCCGTTTGGTGTTGGGTAATACATCCAGAGTTGAAGGGGATATCAAAGCTGTAAACCTTGAATTATCGGGGGAAGTAAACGGAAACATCTTTGTTTCGGAGCTGTTAACCATTAAATCATCAGCCAAAGTGAACGGAGATATTCTCTCCAATAAGCTGATTATTGAGGCCGGAGCAGAATTTAACGGAAACTGCTCAATGCGCGACACCAAAAATTCGCTCAAAAAGGTTATGAATGATGTTCAACCAACAGCTACCTCAGCTGATGCAGGAATCAAACAAGCCATCGTATAGCAAATACGCAAAATTTAGCGCCATTGCTTTTCAGTGGATCATCCTCTTTGTGGGACTTTCACTCGGTGGCAACTATCTGGACGAGTATTTCGGCAACCATTTTCCGGGATATACCCTATTGGGAGTTTTTCTGGCTCTTTTTATTATTTTCTACACCCTTTATAAGCTGGTTACCAAGCAAAATGATTCTTCAGACGATGATGCTCTTTAGATTTTACACTCTTTTATTCGGTCTTACACTGTTACAAGCCGGTATTGTTTTGGCTTTCCCCGAAACCTTTGTGGTTAAAGATACCGTGATAAGTATCATATTCATGGCTATTCTTACTGCTGCTGTTTTCCCGATTGCGGTAATTGGTCGTAAGAGCAGCGATGGCTACACTTTCATTATAGCAGCTTATATCAGCATTGGCTTACGCTTTATTTTAAGTTTGTGTTTTATTGTTTATTACAAAATGACCCGCTCACATTACGAGCTGAGTTTCATCTTTGCCTTCTTTACCAGCTACATTTTATACACAATATTTGAAATTTATTGGTTAACCGCTAAATTGCGACCCATTTTAAAGGAAAAAGCGAGCACCAATGAGTCGATTAACAACTAGATTTTCAACAAGAAACGTTCTAATTTCAGGTCTTTTTACCCTTGCTTTAGTATTGGGTAATTTTGGTGCAATTGCTCAACATCACGAGAATCACACCTCGAATGAAGCGGTGGAAAGTCACCAAGCCAATAACGAAACAAACCATCATCATGGTGCATTGAATGATGAAATTCATAAAATAGACTCGATTATACACGAAGATGCCCATGAGTTCAATACCAAAGAAGTGATTATGGAGCATATTGCTGATGGTCACGACTGGCACTTATGGGGCCATACCGCTATTCACCTTCCGGTAATTTTGTATACCGATAAAGGTATCGAATGTTTCTCTTCCGGAAAATTCAACCACGGTCATGATTCATATACAGGGAAATATTATACCTACGCAATTGATAAATCACACCCTGAAAAAGAAAAGATCAAGGTTTTAACAACCGACAACCAAATTGACGAAGCTGCTTCGGCCAAAATCACCGATTTTTCAATCACTAAAAATGTAGCATCATTGATGTTGTCTATGTTGTTCCTGTTGCTCATATTCATTAGCGTAGCCAATGCATACAAAAAACGTGGCACTGCTGCTCCAAAAGGATTGCAATCGTGGTTAGAACCTATCATCTTGTTTGTACGTGATGAGATTGCCCGCCCGAATCTGGGTGAGAAATATGCCAAGTTTATGCCTTACCTCTTAACGGTGTTCTTCTTTATCTGGATGAACAACGTATTGGGATTGGTTCCTTTCTTCCCGGGAGGTTCAAACGTAACCGGTAATATCGCTGTAACCATGGTATTGGCATTGTTTACCTTTGTTATCACAACTATCAATGGTACTAAAACATACTGGGGGCACGTATTTACCCCACACGTTCCAAAATGGTTATACCCATTGATGATTCCTGTAGAGATTATCGGTTTATTCACCAAACCCTTCGCGTTGATGATTCGTTTGTTCGCAAACATCACTGCAGGTCACATCTTGGTATTAAGCTTGGTGTGTTTGATTTTCATCTTTAAATCAATGGCTGTTGCCACCGTATCGGTTCCGTTTGTAATTTTCATCAGCGTAATCGAATTACTGGTAGCATTCATTCAGGCATTTATTTTCACTATCCTTTCAGCGCTGTACATTGGTATGGCCTTGGAAAAACCGAGCGAAGACGCTCATCATTAATTGAAACTTTTTTTTGTTTAACCAAATAATATAAATCACACATGACAGGAAGTATTGCTGCAATTGGAGCCGGTTTAGCTGCTATCGGAGCAGGTTTAGGTATCGGACGTATCGGAGGATCAGCTATGGAAGGTATGGCTCGTCAACCTGAAGCTGCTAACAAAATTCAAACTGCTATGCTAATCGCTGCTGCCTTCGTTGAAGCGGTATCGCTTTTCGCGGTGGTAGTTGCTTTGTTAGGTAACGGCTAAGAATTAAAACTATTGAAACAGATCCCGGCCTTAAAACCGGGTTCTTTCAATTCATTTATCTTAAAAACAGAAAAAAGAAAAAACACTATGGATTTAGTTACACCCAGTATAGGATTGGTATTTTGGTCAACCCTCTCATTTTTGGTATTGATGTTTTTGCTTACCAAATTTGCATGGAAACCGATTACTGCTGCGTTGCAAGAGCGTGAAGACTCGATTGATGCCGCTTTGAAAGCTGCTGAAAATGCACGCAAACAAATGGAACAACTTACTGCCGACAACGAGCGTTTGTTGAACCAGGCTCGTGCCGAGCGCGATGCCATGCTGAAAGAAGCCAATGAAATGAAAGACGGTATCATTGCTCAGGCAAAAAAATCAGCTGCCGAAGAAGGCAACAAGATGATTGCAAATGCCAAAGCAAGTATCGAACAAGAGAAAGTAGCTGCCATGAATGAGCTGAAAACTCAGGTAGCGATGTTGTCGGTTGATATGGCTGAGAAAATTCTTCGCAAGAAAATGGACGACCGCGCTCAACAAGAAGCTTTCGTAAACGAAAATTTAAAATCAATCAGCTTAAACTAAGATGTCGGAGTTAAGAGCAGCCCATAGATACGCGAAAGCGTTGATTGACCTTGCGGTGGAACAAAAAAACATCGAGGAGGTTAAAAGTGATTTGGAATTGTTTCGCACAACCCTTCGCTCTAATCTTGCATTGATGCAGATTATGAAAAGCCCGGTTGTAACCAACAACGACAAAATCGCTATCCTGAATAAAATATTCAGTCAAAAGATAAACCCATCAACCATGGGCTTTTTTGACCTTGTGGTTCGTAAAAACCGCTCATTCATTTTGAAAGAAATTTATGAGGCTTTTATCGACCAATACAACCAGCTCCACAATATCATTACGGCTACTGTAAAAACAGCTTCGCCTATTGATGCGGCTGTGGCTAAGGAAGTAACCGGCTTTGTTGAAAAACAAACCGGTAAAAAAGTAACATTGAACACCATTACTGATCCTTCGTTGATTGGCGGATTGGTGGTACAAATTGGTGACAACCTTTACGATGCCAGCGTATCGGGCAAAATCAACAAAATAAGACAGAATTTATTAAACACTTACATTTCAAAATAATTGAATTATGGTAGAGATCAGACCTGATGAAGTATCAGCAATCATCAGAGAACAACTCAGTAACTTTAAATCTGATGTTGAGCTCGAAGAAGTAGGAACCGTACTCCAGGTGGGTGACGGTATCGCCCGTATTTACGGTCTTTCAAAAGTACAATCAGGTGAGCTGATTGAGTTTGCAAACGGTACCCAAGCCATCGTATTGAATCTTGAAGAAGATAACGTAGGTGCGGTAATGTTGGGTGATGCTACTTCGGTTGAAGAAGGTGACACCGTAAAACGTACCGGACGTATTGCCTCTATCAAAGTAGGTGAAGGATTGGTTGGACGTGTAGTAAACACTCTGGGACATCCGATTGACGGAAAAGGCCCGGTTACAGGTGATTTATATGAAATGCCATTGGAGCGCAAAGCTCCGGGTGTTATTTACCGCGAGCCGGTAAAAGAGCCGCTTCAAACCGGTATCAAAGCGATTGACGCGATGATTCCTATCGGACGCGGACAACGTGAGTTGGTTATCGGTGACCGTCAGACGGGTAAAACTGCTGTATGTATCGATACCATCCTGAACCAAAAAGAATTTTACGATGCCGGGAAACCGGTATATTGTATCTACGTGGCGATTGGTCAAAAAGCTTCAACTGTTGCTCAGGTGGTGAAAACTCTTGAAGAAAACGGAGCTATGGCTTACACTATCGTAGTATCAGCAACTTCATCTGATCCGGCTCCAATGCAGTTCTTTGCTCCAATGGGTGGTGCTGCTATCGGTGAGTTCTTCCGCGATACAGGACGTCCGGCTTTGATTGTTTACGATGATTTGTCGAAACAAGCAGTAGCTTACCGTGAGGTTTCGTTGTTGCTTCGCAGACCTCCGGGACGTGAGGCTTACCCTGGTGACGTGTTTTACTTACACAGTCGCTTGCTGGAAAGAGCTGCTAAAATCAATGCTACCGATTCAATCGCACAGGCAATGAATGATATCCCGCCATCAATCAAACATTTGGTAAAAGGTGGAGGATCATTGACAGCACTTCCAATCATCGAAACACAAGCGGGTGACGTATCAGCTTATATCCCAACCAACGTAATTTCAATTACCGATGGTCAGATTTTCCTGGAGTCGAACTTGTTTAACTCCGGTGTTCGTCCGGCTATTAACGTGGGTATCTCGGTATCACGTGTGGGGGGTAACGCTCAAATTAAATCAATGAAAAAAGTAGCAGGTACCTTGAAACTGGATCAGGCTCAGTACCGCGAGTTAGAGGCCTTCTCTAAATTCGGTTCGGATTTGGATGCTGCTACTAAATCAGTACTCGAAAAAGGTGCACGTAACGTGGAAATCCTGAAACAAGGACAGTTTGCTCCGGTTTCAGTTGAAAAACAAGTTGCCATCATCTACCTCGGTACAAAAGGTTTATTGAACAAAGTACCTGTAAACAAAGTACGTGAGTTCGAAGCTGAATACCTGCGTTACCTCGAATCAAAACATGCTGATGTATTGGCTGCTTTGAAAAAAGGAACCTTTGGCGATGACCAAACCAATGTATTGGAAACCGTAGCTAAAGAATTATCGGCAAAATATAACGCGTAAGCGTTGGAAGAAGTTAATTATGTAATTGGTTAATTATGTTGATTATGTAAGAGGAAAAGCTCCTCACATAATCAACACCATTAACATAATTAACACAATACCAAACAACAAATGGCAAACTTAAAAGAAGTACGTATACGCATCACCTCGGTAGGCTCAACGCAGCAAATTACCAAAGCGATGAAGCTGGTATCTGCTACTAAATTGCGCAGAGCTCAAAACGGTATCATCCAAATGAGGCCTTATGCCAAGCAGTTGAACAGCATCCTTGCTAACCTTGTGGATTCGGTTGATGTAGATTCGCTTAAAGTATACTTTGATCAACGTCAGGTAAAGAACGTATTGTTAGTGGTGATTACTTCCGACAGAGGTCTTTGTGGTTCGTTTAATGCCAATGTGGTAAAACGCGCCAACCTTTTAATCAAAGAAAAATACGAAGGTACAAACGTAACCGTGTTGCCTATCGGTAAAAAAGGAGCTGACTTTTTTGCCAAACAACCGGTAAAACTTGTTGCCGACTACAAAGAAGTGCTTCACTCATTGACCAGCGCAAAAGCATTTGAAATTGGCCAGTATATTTTAGAAGCTTACCGCGCGGGTAAATACGATGCGGTAGAAATTGTATACAACCAGTTTAAAAATGCGGCTACCCAAATTTTGAGCGCGGAGCAATTTTTACCTATCAATCCTGAAACCATGAAAGGTGTACAGGATAGAGGATTGCGTACAGGCATGGTACAATCGGCAGGTGTGGCTCAAAAACACGATTATATTTTTGAACCAAGCAAGGTTGAGATTTTAGAGGAATTGATTCCCCGCATTCTCAAAACACAGGTATACCGCTCAATGATGGATTCATTGGCTTCGGAGCACGGAGCCCGTATGGTGGCCATGGATAAGGCTACCGACAATGCCGGTGAATTGTTAAAATCATTAAAAGTTGAATACAACCGCGTTCGTCAGGCCGCTATTACAACAGAGATCTCTGAGATCGTAGGTGGTGCAGCAGCCCTGAGCAAAGGTTAATATTTACCTATCTCATTCAAAAACGCAGTTCGATTATTCGGGCTGCGTTTTTTTATTGCACAAAATGGAGATTGATCAAAGATGCGACTCCTCCGGAGCCGATGCCGGCCTGAATTTGTTTTCTATAAAGGTTGGGCTCCTCCGGAGTCCTTTTACTTGTAACCTGAGTTCGGTTTAAGCGGCTAATGTCAATTGTTGTTTAAGTTGCTTGATGAGTTGAGGGTTTGTTTCCTCAATATCTTTTTTGATTGAAGGTTTCTTGGGGAAGAAAGAATACGCGGCAATTGCACTCATAATATTAAGAAGGAACCCACTGATAGAGCGGTGCCTTGTATGTTCAACCTGACAAATATTCTTCAACTCATCATTTACTGTTTCGATTACTGAACGTTTTCTCAAAAGAAGTTTCTCTTCATTGCTCAATGCTTTAGATTTCATGTTTTTTCTAACGGCTGTAATGAGTTGTATTCCGTTGCCAAAAAGTAAATCACTCAGTGCTTTAGAGATATACCCCTTATCGCCAAAAAGTTTTCCGAAAAGGTCGTTAGTCATCTTGGTAATTGTTTTAGCATCTCGGTCATCCACATTTCCCTTGGTTAGAAAAAAAGATAATATCTCACCTTTGTCGTTTATAATCAGGTGAAGCTTAAAGCCAAAGAACCAACCCATTGTTGATTTACCAACCTCCGCAAAGCCCTTAAATGTTTTATTGCGTTTTATTCTTTTATTGTGGCAAACGCGCAATACAGTTGAATCAATAAAACTAATGCCCGTGCACTCACCTTTGCAACAATGATGAAGAAACAACATGAATGCAATAGCACATCTATGACTCAATTCGATAAATCTGTTATAGGAAACCAATCCAGGGAAATCTTCTCGCAAATGAACTGAGACATAGTTCAAATAGAAATGCTTGAAATTCCTGAATTGACCACCATGAAATGAAATTAGGAGTGTTATAATCTCAGAGTCGCACATGCCGGGTTTTCTGTTTCTGGTCTTGATATTTGATGGTGCCGGTAATTGATGTTTTGTATACAAAATTTCAAATTCGTTGCAGAAATCATCAACTTTTACAAAAGTTTCTGTAATTTTATCTCGTAGCATTGGTGTGTTTTTTATGTTTGTTTGCACTACAAAATCAACATTATCAATGCTACTAATTATTTGATAATAACATAATTACAAACAAAATAATCAACACTCACTTATCCCGAACTCAGGTTATTATGGAGGAGTTGAGCTGTCTTATTTTTATAGTCTTAACTAGTTCAATAGATTGCAGTAGTTATGTTCAAACCTCGTCTTTATATCATTATTATTCTCAATATGCTTGCGTTAAGCAGCTTTGCCCAAAGGGGAAAAGTTGAACGGAGATTGGAATTGGGATTTGACTTAAGAAATGATTTCTTTTTAGGTAATCAATATTTTCCCACTGCCCGTTTGGGTGTAGGTATAAACAATCAAAAGAACTCACTGGGCATAATACTGTATAACAATCTGCAAACCTTCAAATATTGGGGTGTGGGTGCAAAATACATGAGGTATGTTGACGTGTCTCAAAATAGAATGAAACTAGGGCTTGGTATTGAGTCTTCTATTATGAAAGGAGGGTTTATTTACAATGAAGTATTGCATTTTGATGGGGCTGTACCATACCTATATAATAAGTATTGTGTTTCAGCTAATTTGTGTGTTGAAGCAGGGTATAAGTTGGGAACTCTTAATATGGTTTCGGTTTATGGGGGATAGGTATTGCTCATTCCTTTCAACATATTCCTTATTATTATACCGATCCGACTCCTAAATATGCCAACAACTATACCAGCATGAATTTTTTGATAGGAGTATCCTACAAGCAGTATTTAAAGTTGTGAGAGCATAAATTCTATTGTTGGATAACCACAGTATCCGAAACCGGTAAAGCTGTGCATACCAATACCCTTCCGCTGTTCACTTCGCGGTCGGTGGTGAGCACTTCGTTGCGTTGCATATTAACTTCCTTATTTAAAAATTACATAGAACAACTAAGAACCGTTGAGTACCATTATGGAATCCGCTTTGAAGATTTCCCATATTCTGAAGTCACTTTCGAAAGTGAGAAAGTGCTTCGAACGATTATTCATGTCATTAAGCAAGAATCTATAGAATCTGAACACAATGAGGATCTAAAAATTACCTATAAGGAAATCAACTCAGATGTTATCAAACAGCTAGAAGAAATAAAAGATATTCCGAATGCAGTAGTAGCTCAAAATACCATAGTAGATGAAGTTACTTTGCATGGATTTCATATTATGTTCTATAAAGTGCTTAAAGTGCTTGCGCGATCTTATCGGCAATAGCTTTATACTCCTCAGGTGTAAACACAGCCCTCTCCTTCTCAAAATTCAAATCACCTAAGTTATTCATCGGCACAAGGTGAATATGCGCATGAGGCACTTCTAAACCGATCACAGCTACACCTACCTTAACACAAGGCACTGCTTGTTTAACAGCCTTAGCTACAATCTTAGCAAACAGAAACAATCCTGCATATTGTTCATCATTGATATCAAACAAATAATCCGTTTCCACTTTTGGAATCACCAGAGTATGTCCGGCCGTAAGCGGACGAACATCCAAAAAAGCTAAGTAGTCGGCTGTTTCAGCTACCTTATAACAAGGTATTTCGCCTGCAATAATGCGTGAGAATATCGTGGCCATAAGCGTATTTATTATAAGTTGATTTCAATAACCTCAAACCTGATGGCTCCGGCAGGAGCCTGCACTTCGGCTATATCTCCAACCTTCTTACCCATCAAACCTGCTCCGATTGGCGATTTAAAAGAAATTTTTCCTGTTTTAAAATCTGCCTCGTTTTCTGAAACCATTATATAAACCATTTCAGCATTCGTTTTAAGATTTTTAACCTTAACCTTACTCAGCATCATCACCTTGCTGTTATCCAGCTTGGTTTCATCAATAATACGAGTTTTGGTGATTAAGTCCTCCAGTTTGGCAATGCGTGCTTCCAGCAAGCCCTGATCTTCTTTGGCTGCATGGTACTCCGCATTTTCACTCAAATCACCTTTATCGCGGGCATCCGCTATTTGTTTGGAAATAAACGGGCGCTGAACAAATTTCAATTCATACAAATCTGCTTGCATCTTTTCAAATCCCTCTTTCGATACATAATTGATCTCTGCCATATCTATTTTTCGTTTACGTTGTTCTTAAAAATAAAAGAAAACGTTCCGCCTAAGGCAGAACGTTTTCCTCGTCTTCGCTAATGCGAATATAAATTAACTTTTTTTGTTTCCTAACGTCATGCGCAAAGTGATATTATGGTTTCCGTTAAATACACGGGTTGGTGCATACGCATAGTCTATACCCAGTATCATTCCTGATTTTGTAATTGGCATCTGAATGGTCACACCTCCTGAAAATCCTACATACTGGGAACGATAATCGGCCCCACTGTTATTATTCTGGACACCATATCCTCCTCGTACCATAAACGACTCACGATAAGCATATTCAACCCCAATGGAAGTAATATTATTTGAAAAGGCATTGTAGTTAAAATTCGCGGAAGGAGTAATACGGTGTATGTAAATACTTGAGTCTTTATCCAGACGAATATCATAAGATGCACCAATATGAACGAGTGCCGGTAAGTTAAAGGCTTGTGAACCCATTAAGGTTTTACGATCAGCACTTGTTGATGTACCCGGATTAATTGTGGTTCTGTAGGCTAAACCCGAACCTTCGTATGTAGCATCTGCTCCAATATTACGAACCGCAATTCCAAAACGGAAGTCTTCCTTTTTGATTTTATTTTTTGGATTTAAAGCTGTTTGATACTGAACACCTGCATCAATAGCCACACCACGAGCCTTAACATTGGTAACACCTTCATTAAAAATCCGCAATACCATACCACCCGAAATACTGTTTGAGAACTTTTTAGAGTATGCAAGCCCCAGATTTAGATATTGTGGTGCAAATGTTCCCTGATCACCATCAGGCAATGCTTCGCTTGTCAAAAGAATATTCCCCATATCAATAGAAGAAGCTGTTATTCCTAATACGTTACCACCACCCAGATGTTGAGCTAAACTTACATTATTGAAGAAAGTACTCGTACCTTGCAGGTATACCATTTGCGACAGTGTAATTTCCGTTTTTTCAGTATAAGCCAACCCTCCTACGTTAAACATCATGGCTTCAGCTCCACGCAAAGAAGCAGTGTTGGCATTCATCATCCCGGCCGAGCGCCCAAAGGGATTCATAAGCAACTGAGTGCCACCGGCTCCACCTGCCCTGTCCGGGTTACCCGCGAACACTGCCGAACTTGCCAAGATTAAAACAATCGGTAAAAAATATTTTTTCATGTGTAATTCTTTATGCTACTATTATCGTTGTTTGTATAAACCGGCACAATTTTAAAACCTGTGCCGGCAACTATTGCTCTTAGAAAGTATCGTAATCTACAGGACGCATCACTCCAAACCATTTTACAACACGTTCTTCTCCGAAGTCGGTTGCTTTAATATGGATGAGGTAAGTACCGCTTGAAATAGGAACTTTTGCGTCATTTTTCAAATCCCATGGTGTATATGGTGAATTAGGATCATCCTTGCGGATTATTCTTACTAAAACTCCGTCTAAAGTAAAGATTCTGATTTCACAACGAGCAGGAAGATTAACGATACGTACCTGATTTGATAATTGATTACCCGGATCTTCATAAGATGAATAAGCATAATAAGGATTCGGAATAATATTTACTTTATCGAGAGCCTTCTTACCAATATCACTTGACACTGTTGGTGCAAAGCCTTTTGAACTGAAAGTAAAGTATGGCATACTGTCATTAATCGTATTTCCGTCTATTGAGAAAATGGCATAAGGACGTTTTACTTTAATATCAACCGTTACAGGAGATGGAACAAGTCCTTGCTGAGGAGATAATAATTTATATCCGCTGGCCAGCACCGGCATCGTAACCCACATTGCCTGCGAAAATACCTGACGTCTTCTAACAACAAGAGAGGATGGCACGGAACCGGTTGCACCAGAGTCTAAACGATTGCGATAATCTGCACCCTTATCATATCTGGGCCCATTGTACACAGTCGTTCCAATCGTAAATTTCTTAGCAGCCATAACATATATATTATGCCTTCCTCCAAATACCGGACGATTACTTGTACTAAAGAGATTGGCTGTTGGATTCCAAATCATATCACTTCCGTTTTCACCCGGAAGCGATGAATCTTCAGAGAACATGATGTTCAACCGTTCTCCGGTTTCATGGTCAATTGCATAACCAGGAAACCATCCCATACCTGTTGAAGAAACCAAAGTTGCATCAGCCTCATTACATCCCGGGCTTCCTGTAGGAATACCGTTTTTATCAACCGAAGGAGATCTGCGATAGTCCATTTTGTATGCTTTTCCAATATTCAATGGAGCATCTTCTCCTGCTTCCAAAACAACACTGCGAGTCCACAGGGCTTTATTATTTGTAAGAACAATCTTAACCGAATGTAAATCTGATAATGAATTATCTAAAGACGGTCCTCCATTACCCACAACATCCCATCCCGGACCAAAGGTCGGCATCTTTGTTGTTGAAGTCGTTCTCCATCTGGAAACGAGCGGATAAGGAGACCAAGATCCATTGATAATTTTTGAATAATTCTTCCGAGGATCCATTGGAACTTTATTGATGGCAAAGTCATGAACTTCAAAGTCATTAAAATCAGGAGTACCGAAATTACCTGAACGAATCCAATTAAACTGAGGGCCTAAGAAATTGGTATAAACCGGATCATCATCAATAACACCGGTTAACCACTGTTGCGTTACATTACCCCAGGTGAGCGATGCATCCAGATAACCATTTGTTTGATCATTTTCATTGAATGCATCTCCCGGTATGATTGACTGACCTAAGTCTACAGAAATTCCCCAATCAGAAAACAACTGCTCATTTGGAGTGGCTAAGGTCGCTTCTCCACGCTTTTCAATTCCATTATACCTGATATACCATTGAGTCGTGGCTGATGCCAGAGCGGAGTCTTTCCTGCCTGACGAAGCGGTATCTCTCATATATAATACAAAATCCCCTTCCGGTAATTTCAATGGGTCAATAACCTTTACCCGTATCGGTCCAAACCCGGGAACATACGTTCTGTTTTTAGCATACGATTTAGAGCTGTTTAAAATCTCACTAATAGTTTCAGGAGATAACTCCACTTGCATTCCTCCATTACCAATACCTTCAATTTGCGTTACTGCCAGTCCATCTCCGTAGTCTGAATTTATCTGTGTACCATTATTTGATAAAGATCGGTCGTGTGGAGTTGCCGTATATACAGTCAATTCATTTCTTCCAATAGTTTTACGTCCAGCTAAATATTGCAGAGGGTCGCCCGAGCAGTTCGTTGCCGAAGCATAAGCAATAATCACATAGTGGTAGTTTCTAAAGTTTACCAGAGTTTGATCCGAACCTGTTTCAAACAAATCTCTAGTAATTTGAAAACTGTGCTTAATTCCGGCATCAGCTCCATTAACCATTATCTTCTTAACATTTTCCTCTAATTCAGGGCTAAATATCGCGTTTACCAATTTTCCTGTTCCATCTGTAATGTCAAACTGAGCAACAAGGCGAGCCTGATCCTGATCGTAAATATCAGAAGGAATACTGTTATTTTTAAGTTGGAAAATCTGGTATCCCTGGAATTTAAACAGAGTACGATCCGTACATGGTCCGGCAAACGAATCAACGAATTGTTCAATTATTTGTGTTTGATTCAGGGTTACAACCAAATTTCTGTTCAGTTCTGTAATCGTAAGTACAGGCGCATCAGGCCCCGTAATAAGATTAAAGTTATTCTTGAATAAAGAATAGGCTTTATCACTCGCCTCTTTCAATAAGTTTAACGAACCGGTAGCACCACCGCTTGAAGCCCGTGCCCAAACAACTCCAATCGTTACTGTATTTACCGCACCCGGCAATAAGCTGAATGATCCTGCAGTTTGTAAGAAACGTCTGTCACCCGGAGTATTGCCTGCGGTTCTTTCCGACCATTCAGATCTATTTGCAGGATCCGTTGTTCCCGGAAACATGAAACTGGCAGTATCTGCTCCACCCTTGCCATCTCCTCCGTAGGTAATATTAGTACCATCTTTCCATTTTCCATTCAGGTATCCCCAGTAGTGCTCCGGGCGACTTGGGTTTCCTTTTGGAGAAAAGTCGTTGTTATAATAAATAAATTTGGTCAAACCAATCTCCGATCCATCTGGTCTGTGCGGACCCTGAAAAAAGTTAACACCAATACTCGGTGGATTCAATCCATATCCCAAGATACCTTCATCATTATCATCTCCATTATAGCAAATACCGAGATTTCGCGGAACGTCACATCCAACGTAATCATCATTATAGTTACCTAAATCCGGATCAACCCATTGCCCGAAAACACAACTATCAATTGTTTCACTACCACGGTTAAAAATAGTGGTGCGATAAAAAGTCATGTTGTTTATCTCATCATTGGTTGAATACGCAAATGCCTGAGTATGCAGTTCAAGACCAATAGGTAAACCTTGTGTTTCTGAGTGAATATTTCCTTTGTCATTCGTCAACACAAACAACATCATATCAGGAATAGTCTTATCATTGCCTTGATCAAATGAAGGATAGTCGCCATTGTATGGAACATATTCACCATCACCATCAACATCAACAAACGGAGCCAAATATTTAGATTCGCCTTCACTTACTTTCCCCATACATGGCCAGTTCAAAATTTCATCACTTGGGTTGTTCCATTGTGCAGGATTATTACGAAAATTATCAATTTCAATGAGCGTAATTTTCCAGATTTTATCAAAATCCTTGCAACGAGCTACAGAAATTGAAGCCGTTCCGACAGTAAGTGGTCCCGGAAAATAATCATTTCCACTTTGGCGATAGGTTTGTGCGGCAATTCTTAAATTTCCACTGGTAACTCCACCGATCCATAATGCTCCCGAAAAAAGAGAGTGCTTTGATACCTGACCGGGTTGTACTTTAGGAACTTCGTAACGTGCATTACTTAAGTTCCACCAAAGATCCCCCCCATTCAAAATAGTTGTACGAACGTTGTTTACATCAAGGTCCCGCTGTGCCGTTGCGGCTTCACATGAAGCTGCCTTCATTCTAATATCAGTTGGCTTCGGACGATCTTCTACGGGAGGTTTTCCCACATTGTCGCGCCCAAATGATGGCTGCGCAGCCATCATCAATAAGCCGGTAACACTGAATAATTTAATTGTATTTATTACTCTGATCATGATTCAATAATTATCTTTTAGAAATACAATGAAAGGCCTAGTCTGGTTAAACGTGGCAAAGCAAAATTGTTTGGATTGACCATACGTACATTGTATAAGTCAACTAATGACTGTGCATTGGTTGCCGAGGTCAGTTGCGATTGTGCATACGTTGATGTAATATAACCATCACTGTATGCAGAACCTGTGTAACGGTATACACTTAACACATTGATATTGTTAAATACGTTTTGCACCCAAAGGAAAACACGGATACGGTACATGGTTGTTTTACCTGATAAGCTCTCACTGCGAATGGTAAAGTATTTATCAATGTTCAAATCTGCATAGAACTGAGAAGGAAGATTGGCTCCATTGATTGTTCCTTTAACCTGAGCACGTGAAACCACACCTGCCTGAACTTCAGGAATCGGATTGGTTGTTTGGGTATATGGACGGCCTGATGTCAGGTTAAAAATCATATTAAGACCTGCATTTTCAAATATTTTTTTACCACCAATAACCGGTCCGTCATATTCTTTGCCCTCTTTATAGTGGAAGTCAAATGTTCCCTTGATGGTATGACGCACATCATAATCAAGCGGGAAAATAGAACGCTGACTTGGAATACCTGCCTGAATTAATGATGCTGATTGTGCAGAGTTGGATCCTGTACCATCCGCAAACTGGAGCATATAGTTTGCTGAAATATTAACATTCCCTAAATCACGTAATTCATACTCCAACTGAATAGATTTAACAGTCGAGAAATCGAGATTACCGTAAGAAGTATAATCATAAGGCCATGATTGAGTATAGCGATACAGTTGGATTAGATTACGGTATTCACGGTATGAAGCAATGATACCCAAACTTGCATCAGAACCAATTTGTTGACGGAAACCAATTTGGTAATCTGTCACCTGAGTCATTTTCAGATCTGGATTTGCTATTACACCCGACAAACGATTACGCAGATAAAAATAATCATCCATAGCGGCTACGTTTGCTTCTGTCGGGCGTTGAGCCAACACATCATACGTTCCAAAGAACTGGGAAGTAGTTGAGATTGGGAATGAGAACCATACACGTGGTAAAAACTTAACATCCGGTGTATAGCCTGTAAATGACTCAACAGATGGTGTTCTTTGACCTTTGTTTACAAGATACGGTGTATTTCTGTTGATGTTAGATCCCTCCTGTGCTGATTGCTTGTAAAGAGTTGTTGGGTCAGTTACCGGATTACCGTTTCGGTCATACCAGTCATTTCCTTTACGGAAACCGGAAACCTTCAGATTGGCAGCATTTGGATCTTCATTGTCTACGTATACTGCATAATCATCGCCAATGGAAGAAGGAATCGCATCCGGAGCTAATTTTAATCCTCCTCTTCTAACATCTCCTGCATTATACATTGGAGCAAGTGAATATGGATCTTTCAAAACAGGCTGATTTGCATCGAAACGCTCCATACGAAGACCGACACGAACAATCAGATCTTTGAATACAAACTTGTCTTGAAGCCAGGCTGCCATATACACCGGCTGATACGCCCCAATAGTACGGTTAAGCGGATCATTCAAAAACTGTTCAATACTTGGCTTACCTTTAACCCGAGCTCCGGTATAAGAGTATCCATTGTAAGAAACAAAAGAGTTACCATCATTTAACAACTCGTTTGCCGAGAACATATCCAAAGAGTACATACTTGGATCGTAAGCATCTGTATTCAGCATTGAGTATTTATCGATAGGCTTACCGTTTGCATCTTTAGCCCCCATTGCAATCAATTTATCGCGCAGGTTTTTGTCGAAATAACTTTGGTCTCCTTCAACAATCTGGCGTTTAAAATTAATTGTATCCTGAAAAACTCCATTGGCATCAAAAACTGCCTCAGCTGTAGATTCATCATAGCCTGAGTTTAACTGGTTGTTTACCAACTGACGCATCAAGCCCCAGAGAGCACCGGAACCTAAACCATAATTACGTCTGAATTGCTGCTCATAAGTAAAACCAAACTGCAAATCGTGTTTTGACTTTGGATTACGCTTGGGAGCCACACTTGCCTCACTCATAACATACAAAGCGTATGTTTCATTCATCGCTTTATTGTATCCACCCTGAACAGCACCCGGACTCGCCCACATGTTTGAATAAATTCCATTTGGCTCATCTCCATTGGCAATTCCTCCCACACCGCGGAGATCACTCACACTTCTTACCGTTCTTCCGGTTTGTTCATAATAATCATAAATCGAACGGGTGTAATTTCCTTTGATACGGTTGATATCTGATTGTTGGTAAATCAGAGCTGTATCTACCTGACCAGCTTCTTTATAATAAGATGTCAAACGTAATTCTCTTCCGTCAGGTAAACGATAAACATCGGCCGAATCTCCAAACCCTTTATTAACCAACTGATAAACTGTTGTTGAGTATTTATCAAATTTTCCAACATAACCGTAATTGAACTGATTTCTCATGTGCTCAGCACTCATTGATTCTGCAAACGCGTTCTCATAAGAGAAACGTACACTGTAAAAGGCGTTGCTGATAACTGACTTTTTAGCTTCGTCTTCGTTCTTTTTATTGAAAGTTTGCGTGAACTGGATATAGGTACGAACCGTTCCTCCGGTTGACATCGAGTTGTTACTATAGTTGGTAAGAGAATGAGGATAGCTAAAGCCGTTACCTTGATAATACTCACCCTGATACCCCAAGCGTATGTTAATATTGTTAGAAGGCTGATAGTTAAAGTTACCCTGAATATTCATTCTATAGGAAGCCACATTTTGACGATAGTCTACCTTTTGAAGATCACTTTTAACTAAATACTCACCTGCAGGTATAAATCCTCCGCCACTTTGAGGTACAAGTGGATTCTCTTCCATTTGTCTCAGTTTAGCATCATTTACCTTATAGATATCTGTTGCCGGTAAACGACCATCTCGTTGGAATACCCCACTACCATACAATGAGAATCCTAACAATACACGCTCTTTATCCGCTTTTCCTTTGTTTTCGAGTTTGATAGGTCCTGAAACCCCCATTTGCAACTCATTGTATTGAGAATTATCAAGGTATCCGGTAAACGGAGAAGACGTAATATACTCAAAACTACGCGACCAGTTTTTTGATGGCGATTTGGTGTTGATGGAAATCGCACCACCAATAAAGTCACCATATTGAGCCGGTGTACCACCTGTAATTACCTGAATCTGGTCGATGGCATTTTGGGGAATATTTACACTGGCTCCACCTTGAACACGCACACCATCAATATAATAAGCTGTTCCATCGGCACGTGCTCCTCTAAAGGTTGGTGTAGCGCCCGCACGGGTGGTTACTCCGGCAACCGTATTGGCAATCATGTTCACGTTACGCTGAGGCAACGCCATGATTTCTTTTGCCGTTTTTGTGTTTTTATTAACCCCGTCCGGGTCAATCAATGGCTTTTTACGCACAATAACTACGTCTTCCAGTTGCTTTCCACCCTCATTTGACTCCATCATAACGTTGGTAAATGCAATCTCGTCACTGGCCACATTCACATTGGTGATCACAGCATTCCGATATCCTATATAAGATACTTTAATAGTATATGTACCGGGTTGGAGCGTTTTCACGATATATGATCCGTCATCATCCGTTAAAACCTGAGCTTTAACAGCCCCATTCAACTCAATAGTAACACTCACAAAATCAAGTGGTTTCTTAGTCTTTGCATCGAGTACTTTACCCCTTATTTCTCCTAACTGAGATTGGGCATTGGCCACGAGTATCAGGCCGAGAAAAGCAAACAATAAGCTGTATATTTTTTTCATTTACAGAGGATTTACAATAAAAAGTACATGGTTTACCAAGCGGTAAATTAAATTAATTCAACTTAGATTATCAAAATTTAATTCGACAAGAGTTTTACCCAATTGTTAACTCTTTGATTTTACGGAGTAAAACCTCTCCTATTTTTTCATAGGATTCGTGCGTCCATCCTCCCACATGAGGCGAAAACACAATATTGCTCCTTTGGATGAGGTTGTGGAAACATTTCTGTTCGGTTGCTGAGAACGATTCTAATTTTTCATTTTCCAGCACATCCAAACCAGCGGCTTTGATTTTTCCAGACTCCATTGCATCAATAACCGATTGCAACCGCACAATCTTACCTCTTGATAAATTAAGCAATACAATGGTTTTGACAAATGAGTTTATCCATTCATTATCAACCAGTAACCTGGTTTCATCGGTTAACGGAATATGCAAGGTAACAATATCCGCCTGTTCACAAAGTTCCTTCATTGTAACCTCCTGAGCCAATGAACCTCCATAGTTTGCCAGATACTTGTCATAAGCTAACACCCTGACATCAAACCCTCTCAGCTTTTTGGCTACGGCTTTCCCTGTGTTTCCAAAACCGATAATCCCTACCGTTTTACCTTTCAGTTCCCATCCTGTATTGCCTTTACGGTCCCAAATCATCCGCCTAACCTCTTTATCTGCTTTTTGCAGTTGGGCTGATAAACTGAGCAGCATTGCCAGAGTATGTTCGCCAACAGCATCTGCATTTGCCTCCCCTGCATTAAAATATGCAATTCCATTTTGGTCACAATAGCTTGTATCAATATTATCCAACCCAGCTCCTGCCCTTCCAATGAAGGTTAATTGTGTTGCCTTTGAAAGAACGTGTTCATTCATTTCCATTTTGGTGCGAACAATGAGTCCATCATACAAATGAATAATGGCCTCAACTTCACTTTTTGTAATCAGAGGCTTGTAGTCCACTTCAACTCCCATTTCCTCTAACCCTGATTGCAAAACCAAAGTCACCTCATCCATAATCAACACCCGCTTCGGTTTTATTCCTTTATTTGGCATGAACGTATTAATTTATATAGTACACTGATTTTACAAAATGGTTGCACTCTCCTAAAAGGTATTGTACAGCAATCGCCCAACTGTGAAGTAAACAGCTAGGCCAAGTAAGTCGTTGGTAGTAGTAATAAAGGGGCCTGTGGCAATAGCCGGATCTATTTTCATTTTATTCAATACCAATGGAATAAAAGCTCCCAATACCGATGCAAATATGATTACACTGATGAGGGCTACACTTACGGTCATGCTTAAGTCCATTGAGCTTGAAAATACCATATTATAGCCCAGCAATAATACCGAACAAATCAGTCCGTTCACCAGTGCTACTCTTAGTTCCTTCAAAACTTTTGGTAAAATGAACTTAGTGCCCATGGTATTATTAGCTAACCCCTGCACCACAATAGCAGATGATTGAACTCCGGCATTGCCGCCCATAGCCGCAATCAGCGGCATAAAAAAAGCCATCTCGGGATGGATGCGCAATTCTTCTTCATAAAACTCAATAAAACGGGATGATGCAATACCTCCGAGCAAACCAATGAGCAACCAGGGCAATCGGGCGCGGGAAAGTACCCAAACCCTGTCGGTAGAGTCTACGTCTTCCGTAATACCCGACATCAACTGATAATCCTCGTCTGCTTCTTCCTTGATAACTTCCACCACATCATCAACCGTAATCCGGCCAACCAACTGGCCCAAAGCATTTACAACAGGTAATACAACCAAGTCGTATTTATTAAAAAGATTGGCAATATCATTGGAATCGGTGGAGGTTGATACCGAAATCACTTCATCATTGTATACATCCGCAATTTTGGCTGTGGGTGTTGACAGAATAAGATTCTTGAGCGTGATGATTCCCGTGAGCCTTTCGTAATCGTCAACTACATACACCACATATATGCTGTCTACATTTTCGGACTGACGCCTGATTTCTTCAATACACTGCGAGACACTCCAGTTGATATTCGCTTTCACCAATTCAACGGCCATCAGGCTTCCCGCGGTGTCTTCCTCATAATTCAACAATGAAAGCAGGCTTGAGGCAAACTCAATATCGGTTAGTTTTGAGATTACCTCTTCTTTGTCCTTAACCGAAAAATTATTGAGCACATAAGCCGCATCATCCGAATCCATGTTCTGAATAAATGCATCCGCAATTTCTTCGTGTGAGTAGGCAGATAAAAAATTCTCGCGAACATTTTCCTCCATCTCTACAAGCACCTTCACCGATTTTTCCTTCTCCACTAAACTCATCAATGTGCGCGCTTCATCCGAAGTTACACGATCCAAAATATCTGCGATATCCTGCGGATACATATCATCGAGCAACGTGCGCAACTCCTCCGCACTGTTTTGTTCAAGCAGTTGTTGCAGTTGTTTGATCAATGCGGTATCAACCGATATGTTCTCCATGCTCCTGTATGAGTTTGGTTAGGGCAATAAAATCCGTGAAAGTCAACTCCTCCGCGCGTTTATCAATAAAGCCACTTTGTTGCAATATCTCATCTTTTACGTGGAATTGTTGTAAAGCGTTCCTTAATTTTTTTCTGCGCTGGTTAAAGCCTGCTTTAACCACTTTGAAAAAGGCTTTCTCATCCACCTCAGGCGGTACCGCTTTGCGAATAAACCTTACCACCCCTGATTTTACCTTGGGTGGCGGGTTAAATACGTGTTCGGGTACGGTAAACAAATACTCAATATCATAATAGGCTTGGGTAAGTACACTCAGTATTCCATAGTCTTTGCTGCGTGTTCCCGAAGCCAGACGTTCGCCTACTTCTTTCTGAAACATGCCCACCATCACCGGAACCTGTTCTCTGTTTTCAATCAGCTTAAATACAATTTGGGAAGAGATATTGTAGGGAAAGTTACCAATAATGGAAAACTCCCCTTTAAAAAGTGTTTTAAAGTCAAGCCTCAAAAAATCACCATCAATCAGTGTATCGGCCAGTGCCGGAAAGTTTTCTTTTAACCACACAATTGATTCTTTATCCAAATCGATAGCATGAGTGGTGAAGTTTTTTTGCTGCAACAGGTACTTGGTCAACACACCCATACCCGGACCAATCTCCAGCACATCAGCCGTATGGCATACATCCATCAATGACTTAACAATATCAAAGGCGATGGTTTCATCTGTTAAAAAATGTTGCCCGAGGTGTTTTTTAGCTCTTACTTCGTTTTTCATGTTATGGCTGCCAAGTCCTTAATTGGTAAGGGATTTTGGAACCTCAAAATAAATGGAAATAATATTTAGATTTGCCCGTAAGCAATTAAATATTTATGCATACAGATATTCAACTGAATTCAAAACTCAACAATAACCAATCACTTTTTATTCTTGCCCACAAAAAAGCCAACTGGACAGCCTTAGGATTTTCGAAACCCGAAATCACGTATATCGAAAAAAAAATCAAAGCCGATGAGCGGTTTATCACCGTGAATCAGTTTACCCGCTTGGTATGCATTCAACTGATGGAAGAGTTTGAGAAGAAAAAAACTTACCATGAAAAACTGGAAGCGCTGCGCGGAACAGGCCATAAGCTCTGTTCTGTTATCAATAACCATAAGTATGATAACATCCAGCTCCAGTCGGTGGATGAGCTTACAAACGAGTTGCTGGCTGTTACCGAAGGTTGCGCACTGAGCAACTATCAGTTCTTAAAATACAAGTCGGATAAAAAAGACAAAAACACACTCAAGCATATCTCGCTCATCAGCAAAAAGGTTTCGAAGAAAGATATTGAGCATCTTTCTATTTCAACCGAAGCTGTGTTCAAAGCCCGCGATTTGGTGAACGAACCCCAATCATCTCTTGATGCCGTAGCCTTTGCCGATGAAATGAAAGGTTTGGGCAAGAAGGCCGGATTCAAAGTGGAGGTGCTCAACAAAAAACAAATTGAAGCCCTTAAAATGGGTGGATTATTAGCCGTTAACAAAGGCAGTCAAACCCCTCCAACCTTTACCATTATGGAGTGGAAACCTAAAAAAGCTAAGAACAAACAACCTTTGGTACTGGTAGGTAAAGGTGTTGTATACGATACAGGAGGATTGAGCTTGAAACCAACTCCGAACTCTATGGATACCATGAAATGTGATATGGCAGGTGGTGCGGCTGTTGCTGCAACGATGTTTGCGGTGGCCAAAGCCGAATTGCCTTACCATGTTATTGCATTGGTTCCGGCTACGGATAACCGTCCGGGAGAAGATGCCTACACCCCGGGTGATGTGGTAAAGATGTATGATGGACAAACCGTAGAAGTATTGAATACCGATGCCGAAGGGCGTATGTTGTTGGCAGATGCATTATCGTATGCGAAAAAATACAAACCCGAAATGGTGTTGGACTTTGCAACCCTTACAGGTGCAGCCGCTGCTGCCATCGGGCCTTACGGAATAGTGTGCATGGGAACTGCTGACGAAAAACAAAAAACAATTTTGAAAGAAAGTGGAAACACGGTGTATGAGCGTTTGGTTGAATTTCCTTTCTGGGATGAATATGCCAAGCTTATCAAGAGTGATTTGGCCGATATGAAAAATATTGGTGGACCGATTGGCGGAGCCATCACTGCCGGTAAATTCCTCGAGAAATATGTGGATTACCCGTGGATGCATTTTGATATTGCCGGGCCTGCTTATTTAAGTTCGGCCGACAGCTACCGCGGTAAAAACGGAACGGGGGTGGCTGTACGTATGTTGTTCGATTATATCAAGAATCTAAGTAAGTAAGTAAGTAAGTAAGTAAGTAAGTAAGTAAGTAAGTAAGTAAGTAAGTTGGTTGAGTTGGTTAAGTAATTAGGTTGGTTGAGTAAGGAATAGAATATGTACGGATCATTCGAAGACTTAGAAGTTTGGAAACAGTGCAGAGTGCTGAGACAAATGATTTTTGACTTGGTGAAACAGTTCCCCGCTTCCGAAAAATTTACTTTAACCGATCAAATATTACGATCCTCAAAATCGCCTTGTGCTAATATTGCTGAAGGGCATGGGAGGTTTCACCATCAACAGAATATTAACTTTTGCAGGATAGCAAAAGGTTCGTTGACTGAAACGATAAACCACCTAACGGACGCACTCGATTGTAAATATATTACGGAGGATACCTATATTAAACATAAAGATCAGATTCAATATTGTATCAAAATCTTAAACGGATATATCCTTTATTTGAAGAAACAAAAAGAGAATGAAAAGTAATTAAGTTGGCTAAGAAATTAAGTTGATTAAGTAAATACCATTCTAATGGACTTACCCAACTTATCCAACCCAATTACTCAATTACCTAACCAACTTAAGACATGAGCAAATTACCCATTATAGGAATTACACTGGGCGATGTGAACAGCATCAGTGTAGAAGTGATCATCAAAACATTATTGGACAGCCGTGTGGCCGATTATTGCACGCCTGTTGTGTACGGCTCACCCAAGGTTATTTCGTATTGGAAAAAGGCCATGGGGCATCCCGACTTTAACTTGAGCATCATCAATAACCTTGAGCAAATCCATCACAAAAAGCCAAATATTTTGGTTTGCTGGGATGAGGAGATTGAAATTAAACCGGGAGAAGAAACTGCTGTTGCAGGTCAATATGCCTTTAAATCGCTCGAAAGAGCCACGCAGGATGCTAAGGATGGAAAGATACATGCCATCGTTACGGGACCTTTGAACAAACACAATGTAAACACTGCTGAGCGTCCGTTTGTAGGCCATACCGAATACCTAGCCCAGCAAGCCGGAACTAATGATTATATTATGATGCTACTGAGTGAGGATTTGAAAGTGGGATTGGTAACGGGACATGTTCCCTTGAGCGAGGTGGCTTCGAAGATCAGCAAGGAACTTATTTTGAAAAAACTGAGGGTGATGAATAAAAGTTTGCAAAACGACTTTAGCATCACCAAACCCAAAATTGCTTTGTTGGGCTTAAACCCACATGCAGGCGATAACGGACTATTGGGTACCGAAGACAAAGATATTATTGCCGAAGCTGCCAAAGCAGCGCAGGCCGAAGGTATGGTAGCTTATGGCCCATACTCTTCTGATGGATTCTTTGGCTCACGTCAGTTCGAGAAGTTTGATGCCGTATTGGCCATGTACCACGATCAGGGTTTGATTCCGTTTAAATACCTTGCCTTTGATGATGGCGTGAATTATACAGCAGGCTTGCCATTTGTGCGCACCTCACCCGATCATGGAACAGCTTATGCCATTGCCGGCAAAAACGAAGCTTCGGAAGTATCGTTCCGCAATGCCTTGTATACCGCCATTGATGTGGTGCGTACCCGCAACGAAAATTTTAAGCTGAAGGAAAGTCCATTGCCGTTTAGTGCCTTCCGCAAGGAGCGTTTTAGAATAGACTTCTAAGTATAACTCACTTCATATTGAAAGCACATTTTCCAACGTGGGGAATGTGCTTTTTTATTGGATTTTGTTGATGACTTCCTATCAACAAAAAAAGCGCATACCCTAATGGATATGCGCTTCACAAGATTATCTCGTTGGATTATGCTTTTGCTTCTACCGGTGCGATAGATACGTATGAGCGGTCGTTAGCTTTCTTTTTGAAAACAACTTTACCGTCAACCAAAGCAAACAGGGTATGATCTTTACCCATTCCTACGTTATCGCCAGGGTGGTGTTTAGTACCACGTTGACGGATGATGATATTACCAGCGATAGCTGATTGACCACCGAATATTTTTACGCCCAAGCGCTTGCTATGCGACTCGCGACCATTCTTCGAACTACCTGCCCCTTTTTTGTGTGCCATGTCTTATTCTAATTTAAAAGGTTGTTACTAATTAAGCGTTGATTGATTCAATCTGGATTTTAGTAAAGTATTGGCGGTGACCGTTCATTTTACGGTAACCTTTTCTGCGTTTCTTTTTGAAAACGATTACTTTATCACCTTTCAAGTGCGTTAATACTTTAGCTTTCACTGAAGCACCATCTACTTTAGGCAATCCTACTTTTACTTGTCCGTTATTGTCAATTAACAATACGTCATTCAGTTCAATGCTGGCGCCTTCCTCTTGTTGTAGTCTGTGTACATAAAGAGTTTGGTCTTTTTCTACTTTGAACTGTTGGCCAGCGATTTCCACTATTGCAAACATATATTTATCTATTTATTTTGATTAAAGGACGGCAAAGATATGGGTAAAATCCGAATTTGCAAGTAGTTATCGAAACTTTCTCACAGTGATTTACCAGACTCTCAATTGGCATTAACCCGATGAGCACCAGACAGATATTTCCGTATCGCCTGATTAACCTCCGAAGCTTTTTCAATCTGCACAAAATGTCCGCCTCCCGCAATAAGCGATACCTCGGCATTGGGGATCAAGCCCGCTCCTTTTTTAGCGATGCCTTCGGGTGTTTCTCCAAAATGGATGAGCGTATTGGGAATCAGGGCGTCTTTTTCGCCAAAGATAATCAGGGTGGGGACGGTAATATTGGGTAGAAATTGCTGTACCTGCTCATTGAGCATGCCTTTGATACTGGCCAAACTCATATCTCTCCATTGTTTCAACGAATGGTTGCCCATAATGGACTTCAAATCATCAATAATGCCTGCACTTTCGTTTTGAGTGGCATAAAAGCTTTGGCGGATGGCCGATTCCAGGTGAAGTTCATCGGCATAAAACATATTGCCCATGCTCAACATCCCGTTCATCATCATCACTTCATGTGCGGAAAAACACTCCAGTCCGGCAGCGGCCACCAACACCAGCTTTTCCAGCAAATGCGGATACCGCAGTGCAATAATCAAAGCGATTTGTCCGCCCATTGAATGTCCGGTGAGTACAACCCGCTTTAGTTCCATTTTTTCGATGAAACGCACCACACATTCAGCATAAAAAAACATGGTATACGGATAGTCTCCCCGCGATGAATAACCATTTCCGGGCAAATCAATGGCAATACAGCGGTTGGTTTTGCTCAACTCCGCCAGCTGGTATTGCCATACCGGAGCGTAATTGGCCAAACCATGTATAAACAGAATAGTTGAATCGCCCTTCCCTTCATCCATATACGAAATATGAATATCAGGGTGAATAGTACATTGATGACGAGGGAAAGGATATTGAACAGACATTGTATACCGTTGGATTAAAACAAAACAGACGCCCATGTTTCCATGAACGTCTGCACAAGTATACGTTAAAATGCTGCATTAAATGGTCGCAACTATTTAAGCAGTCGGATTCGGCTGATTTGTAGCGGGTCTTCAACACATCAAAAGTGTCAAATGAACACAATTACGATTTGCTGGCTACCCAAGCTGCTACTTTCGGAGCTAGCTCTTTTTGTGATTTAGCACCCACAAATACCCCGATATGTCCACCCGGGAAAGCATACTCTTCCTTGTCTTTCGACCCGATAGCTTTCATTACCGGTGTGGTTGAAGAGTTGGGAATGATATTATCCTCGGTTGCAAAAATATTCAGGAAAGGAACGGTCATATTTTTCAAATCAACTTTACGTCCACCCAATTCAAACTCACCTTTGATGAGCTTGTTTCCTTGCCACAAATCTTTGATGTATTTGCGGAACATCTCTCCTGCCTGATCCGGCATATCGGCTTTCCATTTTTCCATGCGTAGGAAATTGGCCAACTTGGCTTCATCCTGCATCAAATCAATAGCGTTGATGTATTTCGAATACGGAGCACTTGGTTTCAACATGCTGAATCCACTGTCAATCATATCGGCAGGAATCAACCCACCGCAACTGTCCACCATCGCATCAATATCAATGTCTTTGGTCCAGCGGTACAACATGCACTCGTTGCCGCTAAAGTCAAACGGAGCTACAAATGTTGTAAGAGATTGCAGTTTCTCAGGATACAATGAGGCATAAATTGTACTAAATGTTCCGCCCTGACAAATACCCATTTTATGAATTTTTTTGTTGCCGGTTGATTTGCGAACAAAATCAACTGCATCATTCATAAATCCTAAGATATAATCTTCCATCGTGAGGTAACGATGTTGCTTTTTAGGATAACCCCAGTCCATGATGTATACATCCAAACCTTCATCCAGCAACTTTTTCATCAAGCTTCTGTCGGGCTGCAAATCCAGTACATCGTGGCGGTTCATAATCGCAAACGATACCAATACAGGTATTTTTACTTTGGCCGGAGTATCACGTTTATAGTGGTATACTTTTACCAAGTCGTTTTGCCATACCAATTCTTTAGGTGTTGCGCCCACTTCAACTTCTTCAACCTTTTGCAACAACTCATATCCTTTTACCAATTTTTCGCTGGTTTTGGTCATTTCGTCCATCAAACCTGCTACGTTCATTTTCATCATCAGTTTTTGTTACTATTTGTGTGTTTCGAATTAAATCTTTTTGTCCTAAATATCAACCGACATTTTTTTGCTATCAGGATGTTGCCGGGTATCCCAAATTTGCAAAATTATCAGTTGAGTATCGGTATACTCATATACCAATAAATTGTGTTTTGTAATTAACACCTCATGCACGTTTTGCTTAAATGATTTACGAAACAGATTCGGATTTTGCATGACCATTTCAATCACCCTCTCTGTTTCATCAGGCAGGGAATCAATTTCTTTCTGAGACCAATTTTGCTGCAAATACGCAACTACACTTTCAATATTCCGAATCGCCTCGTGCGGCCAGATTATTTGCCTCTCCATGCATCAAACTGTTTCAAAACATCAGCATGTAAAGTTACCCGTCCTTCTTTCACATCGTTTTTCGACATCAGTATGGATTCCCTTTGTTCATCACTCATAGTATCCCATACATCCGGCTTGCAAAGCAAATCATAAACAAGCGTGTTATCGTCTGCTTTCTCTAACGCTTTGGATATTGCATCCTTAATTTCGATGGTTCTCATGCTTTATCAGAATTGGCTTCCCGAAGTTACGCTTTTATCCAATAAAAAAAGCCACAGGCTTCACAGATCCTAGAATCAGTGAAATCTGTGGCTTAATCGTAATAACCAATTATAATTAAGCTTTAGTTGATTTTTTAGCAGCAGGTTTTGCTGTATCTTCTGTAGCTACCGTATCTGTATCCAGTTGTTTTTCCAACATGGTGATACGTTTTTTCATTTCGTAGATGGTTTTGTATGCCTCATCCATTTCCGAGCGGGTAATCACCGGCACATTAGCCATTGATTTTTCCATTTGCTGGTTGATGTGCATTTTCAATTTGTTACCAAATGAATTCAACTCAGCTTGTATTTTTGAGTACTCATCTGTTGAGAATAATGTAACAAAATGTTTATCGCTGATGGTTAACCATGTTGTGTACAGGTTGGTGAAATCATTTACTTCGGCACCGTTGCGAACCTGATTGAACACGGTTTCAGCTAATTCTTCCATCGCTTTCATTCCGGTATTGTACATCATGTATTGCATTTCAGTGCTTTTCATTTGGTATTGAGTAAACTCATTGCTCAGTTCTTTTGCAGCATTGATGTGTTGAGTATTTGCATTGTTACCCATCAGTTTCATCATTGGAGCAAACGCGTTGTTCATTTGGTTGTTCATGTTGTTGTACATGTCCATAGCCTGCGTGAACATACCATTGTTCGGCATCATATTGTTCATGTTAGCTTTCATGCTGTCGAACATGGTTTTGTTTGAATCCATCATGTTGGTCATGCTGGTTTTAAACATATCCATACCCGGCATCGCCATCATGTTTTTGTTAAAATCGTTCATGTTGAACATTTTGTCCATCATGTCTTTGAACATTGGAGCGTTGAACATGTTTTTGAACGTATCCATGTTAAACGATTTGTCGTTCATTGATTTGAACATTGGCATCCACAACTGGAACATGTTCATGTACATTTCTGAATTGTTGAACATACCACTCATCATGTTTTTAGCATCCATGTTGTTGTAGTTTTTCATCATTTCGCTGTAGGTGCTGTTCATGCTGTTCAACCAGTTTTGGTACTGAGTGGTCATGTTGTTCATGTTAGCAGTCATGCTGTCCATGTTCATCATGTTACCAAAGTTTGGCATATTGCTCATCATTGGATTGTTACCCATGAAGTTTTTAGCCATTTCCATTTGGTTGTTCAACCAGGTATTGTAGAACTCCATCGGATTGTTCATTTTGTTTTCTCCGTTGTTGAAGAAAGACATTTGTGAATCATACCATTTTTTGAAGAAATCAGAGTTCATGTTCTCTGTGAACATTTTTTGCATGTTCTCAGAAGCAGAAGTCATTTTCTCAACAGCTTCTTTTTGAGCAGTTGTAAAAGTTTCGAATAAATTTTTGGTTTCCATATATTTTAGTTGTTTGTTTTTTGAGTTAAACCGGATGCAAAGTTACTGCGATTGATTGCGCCAATATGAAGGAAGGGTTAAGCAATTATTTTTCCCTTTACAAATCGCCCAAAACCACAACAAATACAAGGCTTCCAAGCCTTACTGATTTTTGTCAGATACGGTCCTGCCAGGAAACAAAAAACTCAAAACATGATAATTGTCATCAAAAGCAACACTTTACCTGAATGATTATTCACCAAA